>NZ_JBVKAY010000002.1:0-621968 GCF_055657445.1 Streptomyces sp. NPDC107538
TACTACGGCGACGAGATCGGCATGGGCGACAACATCTGGCTCGGCGACCGCGACGCCGTACGCACCCCCATGCAGTGGACGCCCGACCGCAACGCGGGCTTCTCCTCCTGCGACCCGGGACGGCTGTCGCTGCCGACGATCATGGACCCGGTCTACGGCTACCAGGTGACGAACGTCGAGGCGTCCATGTCCTCCCCGTCGTCGCTGCTGCACTGGACCCGCCGGATGATCGAGATCCGCAAGCAGAACCCGGCGTTCGGCCTCGGCACCTACACCGAACTCCCCTCGTCCAACCCCTCCGTGCTCGCCTACCTCCGTGAACACGGGGACGACCTGGTGCTGTGCGTGAACAACTTCTCCCGTTTCGCCCAGCCGACCGAACTCGATCTGCGCGCCTACGAAGGACGTCACCCCGTCGAACTCATCGGCGGAGTGCGCTTCCCGGCCATCGGTGAACTGCCCTATCTCCTCACCCTCGCGGGCCACGGCTTCTACTGGTTCCGCCTACGCAAGGACGCCGTGTAAGCCCGCCCGGAACCCCGGGCGGGCCGGTTTCCCCCGGCCCGCCCGGGGCACGCAGACAGGAACACCCCGCCCCCGGGGAAAGGACGCGAGGCCATGTCGGAAGCCGCCACGCAGTCGGAAGCCGCCGCGCACTCCACCGCGACAAGTCCCGCTCCACCGCCCGCCGCGGAGCCGGGTCCCGGGCTGCTCGTCTCCCTGGAACCGCTGCTGCGGGAGTGGCTGCCCCGGCAGCGCTGGTTCGCCGGGAAAGGGCGGCCGGTCACCGGGTTCAGTCTGGTGGCGGCCACCGAGCTGCTGCCGGTGGGAGCCGCCAAGGCCGGGCTGCTGCACCTCCTCGTCCGCGCCCACCAGCCGCTGGTGCCGTCCCAGGGGGCCCCGGCCCACCCCGGCGACTGCTACCAGCTGCTGCTCGGCGTACGCGAGACCCTGCCGCCCCGGCTGGCACCCGCGCTCATCGGGCATGTGGCCGAAGGGCCGCTGGCGGGGCGGACGGTGTACGAGGCGCTGCACGATCCACGGCTCGCCGATGTGCTGCTGGAGGCGCTGCGCTCGCAGGCACACGTCGGAGAGCTGCGCTGCGAACGGGACACGCGGAGCGAGATTCCCGAGGGCCTGGTGCCGCGTGTACTGACCTCGGAGCAGTCCAACTCGTCGATCGTCTACGGCGATACGTTCATCCTCAAGCTGTTCCGCAGGGTCGTCCCCGGGGCCAACCCCGATCTCGAACTGCCCCTGACGCTGTCCCGCGAGAACTGCCCCCGGGTCCCGGCGCCGGTGGCCTGGATGCTGGCGGACCTGGGCCGCACCCCCGCCGAACGCGACGCCCACACCCTGGGCGTCCTCCAGCCGTTCCTGCACGGCGCGGCCGACGGCTGGGAGCTGGCGCTCAGCGTGCTGGCCAAGGGCGAGGACTTCACCGCCGAGGCACGGGCGCTGGGCCGCGCGACCGCCGAGGTGCACACCGCGCTGACCCGGGCGCTGCCCACGGTCACGCTCGGCCGGCCGCAACTGGAGGCGCTGGTCGACGGGATGACCGGACGCCTGGAGGCCGCCGCGCAGGCCGTCCCCGCGCTGCGGCCGTACGCCCCCGGTCTGCACACGGCGTTCGAGGCGCTGGCCGACCTGGCCGCCGAGGGGCGTACCTGGACCGCGCAGCGTATCCACGGCGACCTCCACCTGGGGCAGTGTCTGCGCGCCCCCTCTGGGGAGTGGTCGCTCATAGATTTCGAGGGCGAGCCGTCGAAGCCGCTGGCCGAGCGGCGGATGCCGCAGCCCGTCGCCCGCGACATCGCCGGCATGCTCCGCTCCTTCGACTACGCCGCGCACTCGCTGCGGCCCCCGGCCGACAGCTGGGCGACCGCGTGCCGGGCCGCGTACTGCTCCGGTTACGCGGACGTCGCCGGGGCCGATCCCCGGACCGATCCCGTGCTGCTGCGCGCGTACGAGACCGACAAGGCGGTGTACGAGGTCCTCTACGAGGCCCGGCACCGCCCCGACTGGCTGCCGGTGCCCCTGGCCGCCGTCCACCGCCTGGCCACGGACCCCTGCACCGACACCCCCTGACCCCGCCCCACCCGAGGAGACCGTCCCTGTGACTCCCCGCCCGCCGTCCGACGACAGCACGCCCCACCCCGACACCCCGGCCGAGGCCCCGGCCGCGGTGACCGAGACACCCGCTTCGGTGAAGAAGGCCGCCGCGAAGAAGACGGCCACGACGAAGAAGACGGCCACGACGAAGAAGACGGCCGCGAAGAAGAAGACGGCCGCGAAGAAGGCGACGGCGGCGAAGACGGCCGTGAAGAAGGCCGTGGCGAAGAAGACGACGGCGAAGACGACTGTGGCGAAGAAGACCGCGGTCAAGAAGACAACGGCGAAGCGCACGGCCGAACCCGTCGCCGCGAAGGCGGCCGAGAAGCCGGCCGAGGGGGCGCCGGCGGTCAAGAAGACCGCCGCGAAGAAGACCGCCGGCGGCGGCAAGGCCGCGCCGCGAAAGGTGACCGTGGCGGAGGGGGCGGCGGCGGAGACACCGGCCGAGAAGACCCTGGCGAAGAAGACGACGAAGACGGCCGCGAAGCAAACAGCCACCAAGAAGGTCGCGGCGAAGAAGACGGCCGCGAAGAAGGCCGTAGCAAAGAAGGCCGTAGCCAAGAAAGCCGTGGCCAAGAAGACCGTGGCCGACAAGGCGGTGGCCGAGAAGGCCGTATCGAAGAAGGCCGTAGCCAAGAAAGCCGTGGTCGAGAAGGCGGTCGCCGCCAAGGCCACCCCCACCAAGGCCGCCACCGCCGGCGCCGTGGGCAAGAAGGCCGTGGCCAAGAAGGCCTCCGCGAGGAAGCCCGTGAAGGCGGTGAAGGCGGCGCAGGCGCCGCAGGGCGTGGCCGGGGTCGCCCCTGACCCGGCCGCTTCCGGGTCGGTCCTGACCGAGTCGGTGACGGCCTCCGAACCGGCGGTCCCGCACCAGACCACCACCGAACCGGCGACCGTCCCCGAACCGACGGTCCCCCACCAGGCCACCACTCCCCCGACCGGCCCCGACCCGGTGCTCCCCCACCAGGCGACCACCGAGCCCGTACCGCCCCCCACCCCCACCCAGCCCGCCTTCACCCCCGCCATGGACGGCGCCGACCGCGAACGGCTGCTGGCCGGGACGCATCACGCGCCGCATGCCGTGCTGGGGGCCCATCCCGCGCCCGGCGGGGTCGTGTTCCGGGCGTTCCGGCCGTACGCGCTCGGGGTGAGCGTCGTGGCAGGCTCACTGCGGGCGGAGCTGCACGACGACGGGGGCGGGTTCTTCTCGGCGCTGCTGCCGCTGCGGGAGGTGCCGGGGGCGTACCGGCTGCTGGTCTCGTACGAGGGGACGGAGCAGGAGACGGAGGACGCGTACCGTTTCCTGCCCGCGATCGGTGAGCTGGACCTGTATCTGATCGGCGAGGGCCGGCACGAGGAGCTGTGGCGGGCGCTGGGCGCCGAGCCGATGACCCACCAGGGCGTCACCGGCACCCGGTTCACCGTGTGGGCGCCGAACGCGCGCGGCGTACGCCTCGCCGGGACCTTCAACTTCTGGGACGGCTCCGGCTTCCCGATGCGTTCGCTGGGTTCCTCGGGCGTGTGGGAGCTGTTCGTGCCCGGGATCGGCGAGGGCGAGCTGTACAAGTTCGAGATCACCCGGCCGGACGGCTCGAAGACACTCCGCGCGGACCCGCTGGCCCGCCGCACGGAGGTCCCGCCCCTCACGTCGTCGGTCGTCCACGCCTCGCACTACGAGTGGACGGACGAGGAGTGGCTGGCCAAGCGCGCGGAGGTCCCCGCACACGAGGCGCCGTTCTCCGTCTACGAGGTCCATCTGCCCTCCTGGCGCCCGGGATTGACGTACCGTCAACTCGCCGAGCAGCTCCCGGCGTACGTCGCCGACCTCGGCTTCACCCATGTCGAACTGCTGCCGATCGCCGAGCACCCCTTCGGCGGCTCCTGGGGCTACCAGGTCACCGGCTTCTACGCCCCGACCGCCCGCCTCGGCACCCCCGACGACTTCAAGTACCTGGTCGACGCCCTGCACCGGGCCGGGATCGGGGTGCTGATGGACTGGGTGCCGGCCCATTTCCCGCGGGACGACTGGGCGTTGGCCGAGTTCGACGGGCGTCCGCTGTACGAGCACGAGGACCCGCTGCGGGCGGCGCACCCCGACTGGGGGACGCTGGAGTTCGACTACGGACGCCGTGAGGTGCGCAACTTCCTGGTGGCGAACGCCCTGTACTGGTGCGAGGAGTACCACATCGACGGGCTGCGGGTGGATGCCGTGGCGTCGATGCTGTACCTCGACTACTCGCGCGAGGCGGGCCAGTGGACGCCGAACGAGCACGGCGGCCGGGAGAACCTGGACGCGGTCGCCTTCCTCCAGGAGATGAACGCGACCGTGTACCGGCGGGTCCCGGGGGTCGTGACGATCGCGGAGGAGTCCACGGCCTGGGACGGGGTCACCCGTGCCACCCACCACACCGGACCGGGCGGCTTCGGCGGGCTCGGCTTCGGGCTGAAGTGGAACATGGGCTGGATGCACGACTCGCTGGGCTACATGGCCAAGGACCCGATCCATCGCAAGCACCACCACAACGAGATGACCTTCTCGATGGTGTACGCGTACAGCGAGAACTACGTGCTGCCGATCTCCCATGACGAGGTCGTGCACGGCAAGGGCTCGCTGGTGTCGAAGATGCCGGGCGACTGGTGGCAGCAGCGAGCGAACCACCGCGCCTACCTGGGCTTCATGTGGGCCCACCCCGGCAAGCAACTCCTGTTCATGGGGCAGGAGTTCGCGCAGGGCGCGGAGTGGTCGGAGGCGCACGGGCCCGACTGGTGGCTCCTCGACCCGGCGTACGGCGCCGAGGCCGACCACCGGGGGGTGCGGGACCTCGTCCGTGACCTCAACACGGCCTATCGCGCCACACCGGCCCTCTGGGAGCAGGACACCCGGCCCGCCGGTTTCTCCTGGATCACGGGCGACTCGGCGGAGGACAACGTCCTGGCGTTCCTGCGCCTGGCCGAAGACGGCACGCCCCTGTTGTCGGTCTCCAACTTCAGCCCGGTCGTCCGCGAGGACTACCGGCTGGGGGTCCCGGAGGAGATCCCGGCCTGGCGGGAACTCCTGAACACGGACGCGGCGACATACGGCGGCACCGACACCACGACCCCCGACCCGATCAAGCCCGACCCCCACCCCTGGCACGCCCGCCCCGCCAGCATCCGCCTCACCCTCCCCCCACTCACCACGGTCTGGCTCCGCCCCGCCTGATCTCATCCGCGGGCCCGGTGGGGGCTGGTCGCGCAGTTCCCCGCGCCCCTCAAAAAGCAGGGGCTACGCCCCATGCTTTTTGCTTTTAGGGGCGCGGGGAACTGCGCGAGAAGCCCCACCGGACGGACGCCTGGGGGTCGAAGGGGCGCAGCCCCTGGGGGATGGGACGGGTAGGGGCGGCGGGGGCGAGAAAAGGCGACCGGCGGCGGTCAGACGCCCTTCCGCCCCCGGGACATCATCCGCCGCAACACCCCCAACACCCCACCCCCCACCCGCTCCCCACCGGACGACACCACCGAACCGGAGTCGGCCACAGGGCCAGGCACCGCACCCGGCACCACCGGCCCCCCCACCCCACCCCGCGCCGCCAACTCATACCGCACAGGCAACAACCGCAACCCCCGCACCACAGGCCCCGACCGCCAAGGCAACTGATCCGGCGGCAACGTCAGCTCCGCCCGAGCGAAGTGCTCGAACACCCGCCCCACCGCCGTCGTCACGATCGTCCCCGCCAACTCCCGCGCCGCACTGGGACACTGATGCTGCCCCGCCCCCCACGCGAGATGCGCCCGCGTACTGACGGCGGAGTCCACAAGATGCGAGGTCCCGATCGACAGCAGATCCCGATGCGCGGCCGCCACCGACGGCGACACGATGTCCCCGGCCCGGATCCAATAGTTCCCGAGCCGTACGTCCCGCGCCGCGAACCGGAAACACAGATTGGCCGTCGGCGGATTCACCAGCGCCGCCCGGTTCACGGCCTCCCCGAGCTGCCCGTTGGACAGACTCCGCCGCACGGTCGCGTTCCCCCGCAGCACTTCGAGGAGCGTGTTGCAGACCATGTTCCCGGTGATGTCGTTGAGATAGACCGCGTTCATGAACAGCTCACGGCCCAACTGCTCGTCGCTCAGCGTCGGATCGGACAACAGCATGTAGGAGGTCAGATCCTCCCCGGGACGCGACCGCCGGTGCGCCGCCAGCCGGGTCATCGTCTCCGAGGCCCGCCCGGTCGCCGCCCCCGCGTCCGGCCCGCCGTCCAGCATCCGCCACAGGTCCATGACCAGTTCGTCGCCCAGCTCCACAGGACAGCCGAACAGCTTGGTCGTGACCATCAGCAGCAGCGGCCGGGTGTACTGCGCCGCGAGGTCCGCGAACCCGGTGGTGCCGGACTCGGCCGCGAGGACGCCGATCAGCTCGTCGGCGTACCGGGTGACGGCCGCTCGCAGCTCCCAGCCCTCGGGCGAGTGCCCGTCCTGGAAGGGCCGCATCGCCGAGTGGTAGCTCAGCCGGGCGTGCCGGTGCTCCTCGTCGTCGAGGAACATGGTCTGCCGGACCTCGTACCCGGCGAGCAGCGGCCAGTCCTGCGGCAGCCGCCCCTCCGCCCGCGCCCGCCAGTGCCGTACGTCGCGCCGCCACACGCTCTCGTTGCGCAGGACCTCCAGCACCTCGCGGTAGTCGAGAACCAGCCAGGCCGGCACCCCCATCAGCCCCACGGGTGCCACGGGTCCGTGCGTTCTGCGCAGTCGCTCGTAGACGCCGCCCGGATCCACGTCGAACTCCGAGGTCAGCAACGGCTCCACGGGCAGCGATTCCAGACCGGGGCCGCCGGACGGGGCGGCCGCGAACGGATGTGTTTCCATGACCGACACGCATACCGTAGGAACCATGCACGAGCAGTGACGATGACGGGAACTGTTACGGGTTGGTGATCCCCGATGCACCTGTGGTGACGGTGGCGGGAGGGGCGTCTGCCGGGTAACCGGCAGACGCCCCTCCGACTGGCACTCCGCCCATCGCCTTCAGGCCAACACCGACGGCTCCTCCTCCACCTCCCTCTACGCCTCCCCCTACACCTCCCCCAACGACTCCCCCAGCGCCGCCGGCAGCTCCTCCGCGTGCACGACACCCAGCGTCTGCGTCGCCCGCGTCAGCGCGACATACAGATCGCTCGTGCCGAACCGCGCCGGCTCGACGACGAGGACGGAGTCGAACTCCAGCCCCTTGGCCTGCCGGGGGTCGAGGAGGACGACGGTCCGGGTCAGATCGGGCTCGGCGCCCGCCGTCACCCCGTCGAGCCGGGCGGCCAGCGCCCGGTGCAGGGCGCGCGGCGCGATCACCGCGAGCCGCCCCTCGGCGGGGGTCAGCTCGGCGACCGCCTTGGCCACCTCCACCGGCAGGTCCCTGGCCGCCGCGCGGCGCGCCCAGGGCCGTACGCCCGTGGACCGTACGGAACTCGGCGGCTCGAAGTCCGGCCGCTCGGCGCGGACGACACCGGCCGCTACCGCCATGATCTCGGCGGGAGTGCGGTAGTTGACGCCGAGCCGGGTGTGCTCCCAGCGGTCCTCGACGTACGGGGCGAGGATGTCGGCCCAGGAGCCGACGCCCGCGGCCTCCGCCGTCTGGGCGGGGTCGCCGACCAGGGTCATCGAGCGGGTCGGCGAGCGGCGCATCAGCAGCCGCCAGGCCATCGGCGACAGCTCCTGCGCCTCGTCGACGATGATGTGCCCGAACGCCCAGGTCCGGTCGGCCGCCGCCCGCTCGGCGGCGCTGCGGTGGTCCTCCTCCTCGTGCCGCTCCGCGAACCGTTCGGCGTCGATGATGTCGTGCGCGGACAGCACCTCCGACCCGTCGGGGTCGTCCTCCTCCTTGTCCTCGAACTCGTACGTCCGGGACGCGTACGACACCTCCAGCACGCCCTGCGCGTAGGCGATCTGGGTCTCCCGCTCCCGCTCGGCGCGGGCCCGTGCCACCCGGTCGTCCTCGCCCAGCAGTTCGGCCGCCTCGTCGAGCAGCGGCACGTCGGCGACGGTCCACGCGCGCGTGACGGGACGGCGTACGGCGTCGGCGTCCTCCGGCGGCAGATACGCGTCGGGCTCGGCGAGGAAGTCGGCGATCAGCCGGCGCGGGGTGATCCGCGGCCACAGCGCGCCGATGGCGGCCCAGACCTCGGGGTTCTCGGCGAGTTCGTCGCGGATCTGGGTGATGTCACTGGCGTCGAGGATGTTGGAGCCGTCGTAGGGGTCGGTGCCGATGCGTTCGGCGACCATCTCCGTGAGCGTGTTGAGGATGTAGCCCTCGAAGTGTTCGCGGGCCGCGTTGTGCGGGAGTTTCGCCTCGCGGGTGCGCTCGCGGGCGACCCGTACGAGGTCGTCGTCGAGCATCAGGATCTCCCGGTCGTGCTCGATGGCGATCACCGGGTCGGGCAGCGTCTGCCGGTCGCGTACGACGGCCGCGAGGACGTCGGCCATGGCGGCGCTCCCCTTCACCCGGGCCGCCTCGGGGGTGTCGGTGGCGGTGGCCCGTACGCCGGGGAACAGCTCGCCGACCGTGGAGAGCAGCACGCCCGTCTCGCCCAGCGACGGCAGCACCTCGCCGATGTAGCCGAGGAAGGCGGGGTTGGGGCCGACGACGAGAACGGCGCGCTTGGCCAGCAACTCCCGCTGCTCGTACAGCAGGTAGGCGGCCCGGTGCAGGGCGACGGCGGTCTTGCCGGTGCCGGGGCCGCCCTCGACGACCCTCACGCCCTGGTGCGGGGCGCGGATGATCCGGTCCTGCTCGGCCTGGATGGTCTGCACGATGTCGCCCATGCGGCCGGTGCGGGCGGAGTTGAGGGCGGCCAGCAGCACGGCGTCACCGGTCGGGTCCTCGTAGCCGGTGCGGGTCTCGTCGCCGAGGTCGAGGATCTCGTCGTGCAGGGCGGTGACCGTGCGGCCCTCGGTGGTGAGGTGCCGGCGGCGGCGCAGGCCCATCGGGGTGTGGCCGGTGGCGAGGTAGAAGGGCCGGGCGACGTCGGCGCGCCAGTCGATCAGGATCGGGGTGCGCTCGGTGTCGTCCTCGCGCAGCCCGATGCGGCCGATGTGGTGGACGGCCCCGTCGGCGAGATCGAGCCGGCCGAAGCAGAGCGAACCGTCGACGGAGTTCAGCGCGGCCAGCAGCCCCGAGCGCTCGGCGACCAGGATGTCCCGTTCCAGCCGGGCCTGCATGGGCGTGTTCCCCTGGGCGAGCGCGTCCGTGACGGACCCCTCGGTCTCACCGCGCAGGGCGTCCACACGGGCATACACCCCGTCGATGAATTCCTGCTCGCGCCGCAATTCATCATCGTGTGCATCATGCGAAAAGCCGGTGTTTGACAATTCCACTCCCGCCCGGATATACTGTGTTCACTGATGCTTCTTTGCGACTCCATTCTTCGGAAGTCGCGAACCATTAAATATACGCAGGAAAAACCCCCGAGCGCAATTACGCTCGGGGGTTTTTCCTGCTCTTGTCCTGCTCTCGCCGATGTCAGAGCACGTCGTCCAGTTCCGCCAGCAGCCGCCGCTTGGGCCGGGCGCCCACCATGGCCTTCACCGGCTCACCGCCCCGGAACACCATGAACGTCGGCATCGAGAGCACCTTGTAGGCGTTGGTGGTCTCGGGGTTCGTGTCCACGTCCAGCTGCACCACCTTCAGCCGCTCCCCCTCCTCCGCGGCGAGCGCGCTGAGCACCGGTCCCATCTGCCGGCACGGCGGACACCAGTCGGCGGTGAACTCCACGAGCACCGGCAGCTCCGCCCCGATCACCTCCGCCGCGAAGTCCGCGTCCGTCACCTCGGCCACACCAGCCGCCCTGATCACAGCTCTCCGCCTCCCACACCCAGTTCGCACACCGGCTCCGGACCACCCGGAACCTCCGCCTCGGCCGCCAGCCGCTCCCGCGCCCGCTCGGCCCGCGCCAACTGCGCACCGACCGACGCCCGCACCGCCGCCAACTCACCGATCAGCGCGTCGAGTTCGTCCAGCTTCCGCCGGTACACCGCCAGCGACGCCGGGCACGAGTCACCCTCCGGGTGCCCCGCCCGCAGACACTCCACGAACGGCCGCGTCTCCTCCAGGTCGAACCCGAAGTCCTGCAAGGTCCGGATCTGCCGCAACAGCTTCAGATCCGCCTCGTCGTACGTCCGGTACCCGTTCCCGGCCCGCCGCGCGGGCAACAGCCCCCGCGCCTCGTAATACCGCAACGCCCGCGCCGTAGTCCCGGCCCGCTCCGCCAGCTCCCCGATCCGCATACAAGGACGGTATGCCTTGACGCCGACGTCAAGGCAACCGCGCCCCGTCAGGGGCGCGGGGAACTGCGCGAGAAGCCCCACGGACCCGGGCCGACCGACGAACCGAAAAAGCCGAGTGGCCAGGTCAATAGGGGGAGGACCTGGCCACTCGGGGTTCTGGGGATATTCGGTTGTGGGGCCCCCGGCCCCTAAGGGGCGCGGGGAACTGCGCGACCAGCCACACTCAGCCCGCAGCCACAAGACGGCCTAGGCCTTGGCCAGCTCCTTCTCACCCTCCGGCTCAGCCGCGACCGAAGCCGGCGCAGCCGCCCCGTGGCCGTCGTCCAGCAGCGTCGCCTCGTCGAACGGCGCCTGCCCGGCGAGAACCTGGCTCACCCGCTCCTTGTCGATCTCCTTGGTCCACGTACCGATGAGAACCGTGGCGACCGCGTTGCCCGCGAAGTTCGTCAGGGCGCGGGCCTCGCTCATGAAGCGGTCGATGCCGACGATGAGGCCGATACCGTCCACCAGGGCCGGCTTGTGGGACTGGAGGCCGCCCGCGAGGGTGGCAAGACCCGCACCGGTGACACCCGCCGCGCCCTTGGAGGCGACCAGCAGGAAGAGCAGCAGCGGAATCTGCTCGCCCACCGACATCGGCGTACCCATGGCGTCGGCGATGAACAGGGACGCCATGGTCATGTAGATCATGGTGCCGTCGAGGTTGAAGGAGTAGCCGGTCGGGACGGTGATGCCGACGACGGGCTTGCTGACACCCAGGTGCTCCATCTTCGCGATGAGGCGCGGCAGCGCCGACTCGGAGGAGGAGGTGGACAGGATCAGCAGGAACTCACGGCCCAGGTACTTGAAGAGCGTGAAGATGTTCATGCCCGCGACGGCCTTCAGCAGCGCGCCGAGCACGATGAAGACGAAGAGGAAGCAGGTGACGTAGAAGCCGAGCATCAGCACGGCGAGGCTCTTGAGGGCGTCGAGGCCCGCGGAACCGGTCACGGCCGCGATCGCGCCGAACGCGCCGATCGGGGCGGCCCACATCACCATCGCGAGGATGCGGAAGACGAGGCGCTGGATGTGCTCGACACCGCGCAGGATCGGCTGACCGGAGTCACCCATGGCCTGGAGCGCGAAGCCGGCGAACAGGGCGACGAGCAGCGTCTGGAGGACCTCGCCGCCGGTGAAGGCGGAGACGATCGTCGTGGGGATGATGCCGAGCAGGAACTCGGTGGTGTCCTTGGCCTCGGCCGACACCTGCGCCTGACCGGTCTCCTTGATCGCGTCGGTGACCGCGAGACCCGTGCCGGGCTCGACGATGTTGCCGACGACCAGGCCGATACCGAGGGCGACCAGCGACATCACCGTGAAGTAGGCGAGGGCGATACCGCCGACGGCGCCGACCTTCGCGGCCTTCCGTACGGAGCCGATGCCCAGCACGATCGTGCAGAAGATGATCGGGGAGATCATCATCTTGATCAGGTTCACGAAGCCGGTGCCGATGGGCTTCAGCTCGACGGCGAAGTCGGGGGCGATGAGACCCACGGCGATGCCGAGGGCCACAGCCACGATCACGGCGATGTACAGGTAGTGGGTGCGGTCCCGCTTGGCGGGTGCGGTAGGTGCCGTATGGGTGGTGCTGGCCACGGCTGCCCTCCTCGTCGACGACGTCGTCGGCTCGCTGTTCCGGCGTGCGGCTCACGTCCGGGGGAATTCGGGAGACGGTCTCCCAGGTGGGAACCGGCGGGTTCCCGGGTGGAAGCGCTGAGGCTTCCCGGTGGAAGCGCTGGGGCTTCCGGGTGGAGGCGCTGGGGCTTCCGGTGGGAGACCGGCTCCCGGGTCGGGAACCGGCGGGTTCCCGGAGCCGGGAGTTGGGGGACTTCCGGCGGTGGGAGCGGGGCTCCCGGGGGTGTGGGAGCCGGGGCTCCCGGCGGTGGAAGCCGGCGGGCTTCCGGCCGGAGGCTTGGGGGCCTCCGGTGGTGGGAGCTGGGGTGCTCCCGGTGCGGAGAGACTGGCTCCCAGTGGTGGGAGAGGTGCCTCCCGGGGGTGGGAGACGGGCTCCCGGCGGCTCGGGTCGTGGGGTCCCGGTGCGGGAGTCGTACTCCCTGTCGCTGTCCATGTGCTGGACGGGTCGATGGTGTGACTATGTCTCGCCCTGTGAGGGCGGTCACCCTTCCGTTCATTTAGTTCACGCCTACACGTCGATGCAGACTGGGGCCATGCGCGTCCCGTCCCTCCTCCGTCCCCGCAGCCTGGCCGGTCAGCTCTTCGCCGTGCAGGCGGTGCTGATCGCGGCCGTCGTGGCCGGATACGCGCTGTTCACGTACGTCAGCGACCGCAGCCAGGCGGAGGAGGCGGGGACCCGCCAGGCCATGGCCGTGGCGGTCACGGTCGCCGACTCCCCCTCCGTCCGGGCGGCGATCCACACGTCCGAACCGACCAAGCAGCTCCAGCCGTACGCCACGGAGGTGCAGCGGCACGCCGGCGTCGACTTCGTCACGATCATGACCCGGGACGGTATCCGCTGGACGCACCCCAACCCCGACCTGATCGGCGAGCACTTCCTCGGCCACATAGAGAAGCCCCAGAACGGCGAGTCCTTCACCGAGACCTACACCGGCACCCTCGGCCCGTCGGTCCGCGCGGTCGTCCCGATCATGGAGGACGGCAAGGTCATCGGCCTGGTCAGCGCCGGTATCAGGGTCCAGGCGATCAGCGACCGCGTCCAGGAGCAGCTGACCGCCCTGGTCGGGGTGGCCGCCGGCGCCCTGGCCCTCGGCGGCATGGGCACGTACATCGTCAACGCCCGGCTGCGCCGCCACACGCACAACATGAACGCCGCCGAGCTGAGCAACATGCACGACTACCACCAGGCCGCGCTGCACGCCGTGCGCGAGGGTCTGCTGATGCTCGACGGCCAGTACCGGGTGGCGCTCATCAACGACGGGGCGCGGGAGCTGCTGGGCGTGACCGACGACGTGGTCGGCCGCTCGGTGGCCGACCTGGGCCTGCCCGCGCCGCTGACGGGCGCCCTGCTCTCCTCCGAGCCCCGGGTGGACGAGGTGCTCCTGACCGCCGAACGGGTGCTGGTGGTGAACACCTCCCCGGTCTCGGGCGGGCAGCGCCGGGGCGCGGTGGTCACCCTCCGGGACGTGACCGAGCTGCAGTCCCTCACGGGCGAGCTGGACTCCGAACGCGGCTTCACCGAGGCGCTGCGTTCCCAGGCGCACGAGGCCGCCAACCGTCTGCACACCGTCGTCTCCCTCATCGAGCTGGGCCGCGCGGACGAGGCGATCGACTTCGCGACGGCCGAACTGGAACTGGCGCAGGCCCTCACGGACAAGGTCGTCGCGGCGGTGAGCGAACCGGTCCTCGCCGCCCTGCTGCTGGGCAAGGCCGCCCAGGCCAACGAGCGGGGCGTGGAGCTGGTGGTCTCCGAGGACAGCCGTATCGACGACGGCCTCCTCCCCGAGTCCCTCCCCGCCCGCGACCTGGTCACGGTCCTGGGCAACCTGATCGACAACGCGGTGGACGCGGCCCAGGGGTCGGGGGGGGCGCGGGTGACGGTGACGGCGTACACGGACGAGCGTGTGACAGAGGGTTCCGTGCTGGTGCTGAGGGTGGCGGACACGGGGGCCGGGGTGGACCCGGCCCACACGGAGGCGGTCTTCGAGCGCGGGTTCTCGACGAAGCCGGCGGGGCCGGGCGGGCGGGGCCTGGGCCTGGCCCTCGTACGGCAGACCGCGCGCCGGCACGACGGCACGCTGACCGTGGCGGAGGCGGCCGGGGGCGGGGCCCAGTTCGAGGTACGGCTGCCGCTGGGCACCAGCGGCGGCGACGGGGCGGGTCCGTCGGGGCGGGACACGGGGGAGGGGGACTCCGGGGCGCGGGGCTCCGTGGGGCATGATGCCGCGGTGCGGGACAACGACGACGATGTCCGGGCCCCTCGGGCCACAGTGGCTGGAGGCGACGACGTATGACGAAGGCCGGGTCCGGTGACCCCATCAGAGTCCTGGTCGTCGAGGACGATCCCGTGGCCGCCGACGCGCACATGATGTACGTCGGCCGAGTCCCCGGTTTCACGGCGGTCGGCAAGGCGCACACGGGCGCGGAGGCGCGGCGCGCGCTGGACCGTATGCCGGTGGACCTGCTGCTGCTGGACCTCCACCTGCCGGATGTGCACGGCCTGCAGCTGGCCCGCTCGCTGCGCGCGGCCGGCCACCACGCGGACGTGATAGCGGTGACGTCGGCGCGGGACCTGACGGTGGTGCGGGAGGGCGTCTCGCTGGGCGTGGTCCAGTACGTCCTGAAGCCCTTCACGTTCGCGACCCTCCGCGACCGCCTCGTCCGCTACGCCGAGTTCCACGCGGCGGCCGGCGAGGCGAGCGGCCAGGACGAGGTCGACCGCGCCCTGGCGACCTTGCGCGCCCCGGGCCCGGCCGCCCTCCCCAAAGGCCTGAGCGCCCCCACCCTGGAACGGGTCACGGTCACCCTCCGGGACGCGGGCGAGGGCCTGACGGCGGCCGGGGTCGCCGAGGCGGTCGGCATCTCCCGCATCACGGCCCGCCGCTACCTGGAACACCTCGTGGACGCGGGCCGCGCGGCCCGCAGCCCGCAGTACGGACAGGTGGGGCGGCCGGAGCTGCAGTACCGCTGGGTGAAGGGCCAGCCCGGTCCCCAGCCGGGGCCTGGCCCCGGCTGATCACCGTGCATGTCACCGTGCATAGGGTTCCGCCATGAACGACGAGATCCTGGCCACGGTCGGGCATGAGTTGTACTCGTTCGACGGCCGGATA
Source organism: Streptomyces sp. NPDC107538 (assembly GCF_055657445.1). Lineage (NCBI taxonomy): Bacteria > Bacillati > Actinomycetota > Actinomycetes > Kitasatosporales > Streptomycetaceae > Streptomyces > Streptomyces sp. NPDC107538. The sequence continues at coordinate 15,141 of NZ_JBVKAY010000002.1, forward strand.
CTGGAGATCTTCGGCAGCCATCCCCAACGCTTCCACATCCGGCACCTGGACCTACGGATCACCGGCCCCGACCGCAAGGGGAGGCGGACCGTGGAGATCGAGGGCCCGGGGACGCACACCACCTGGCACTACACGGCGGCGGAGTGGGAGCAGGCGCCCGGCCTGGTGGCGCTGCTGGAAGCGGTGCGGGGGGCCATCGCGCGACTCCCCGAGCAGGAACGCCGGCCTCACCGGCCATGAAGCAGCGTCGGCAGAAGAAGCTCTCCCGCCACCTCTTCGAGGCGATCCTGTCCGGTGACGCCGACCGCACGAAAACCCTGCTGCGCGGTGGAGCGAACCCGGAGCGCGGAGACCCGGACGGCACCACTCCGCTGTACCTGGCCTCGGTGCAGGGCGAGGCCGAAGTGGCCCGCCTGCTCCTGCAGGCCGGCGCCTCCCCCGACACGGAAAGCAGGGGCCCCGGCGCGGAGGGCACCCCCCTGTGCGCGGCCGCCTGCTGGGGCCACACCGCGACGGTCCGTGAACTGCTGGCCCACGGCGCCGACCCCCACCTCCGCGAGGACCACGGCACAGGCTGGTCCCCACTGGCCTGGGCGAACCACGGCCCGCACCCCGAGACCGCGGCGCTCCTCAGGGAGTGGCGGGCCGGCTGAAGGGCATGGCGTAGAGAACGATCTGCACCCCGAGCCCGACGACCGTGAGCGCTTCGACGCCGGAGAGGACCACGAGCCCCACACCGGCCCCACCACTCACCCAGTACACCGCCAGCCCGGCGAACGGCACGACACAGAAGGCCAGCAGATCGATCCCGCACTGTATGGCCTTACGGGACCGCCGCCGGGTGTCCGCACGGTGGGCCACTTCCCAGTCGAAAACCTTCTCCGCCCCGGCCAGTTGCGCGAGGCGCGGCCCGAGATCCCCCCGCACATACGCCCCGATCGCCGAGATCTTCTGGTCGTTGACGAGGTAGGTCCACCCGAGCACGACACACACGGGCGGCAGCGCCAGCAGCATCGCGGGCTGCCCGGCCTGCGCGGAGGCGGCGATGACCGCCGCGAGAACAGTGAGCGTGACGTACAGCAGATTGTCCCGGAACCCGATCCGCGTCTTCTGCTCGTCCTTGACGGTCTGATACTCGACGAGCAGCAACTGCCCGATCGTGACGTCGCCCCGGTCCGACACCCGTGCCCCCTACCCCTACCCCTACCCCGCGCCAACAGAGCCGCTGCTCAGGCGAGTTACCCAGCACCTTACGGGGAACCGGTGCAGACGCATTGACCTGACTAGACCACTCCTCGTACCGTCACCGGGCACCCACCCAGGCCACAACGACGTAGCCAGCAGGAGGTCGTGCCCGTGCGCCCCACCGCACCCCACCCCCGCCGATTCCCTCGTCGATCGCCCCTACGCCTCCTCCTCACCGCCGCGCTGGCGATCACCGCGCCGGGCGCGCTCGCCGCGTGCGGCAGCGGCTCCGGCAGTGACCCGGACACGGTGGAGGTCTCCTACAAACAGTCCACGGACAACCAGGTCCGTGTGATGGACACCTTCCTCGCCGACGTCAAGAAGCAGTTCGAGAAGGCGAATCCGGGCAAGAAGGTGAAACTCGTCCCGATCAAGGCCCCGGACTCGGAGTACTACACCAAGGTCCAGCAAATGCTGCGCTCCCCGAAAACGGCTCCGGACCTGGTCTACGAGGACACGTTCCTCATCAACTCGGACATCACGAGCGGCTATCTGAAGCCGCTGGACGACTACTTGGCCGACTGGACGGACTGGGACCAGTTCATCGACACGGCCAAGACCGCGGCGAAGGCCGAGGACGGAAAGACGTACGGCATTCCGGACGGCACGGACACACGTGGTCTCTGGTTCGACAAGGCGATCTTCGAGAAGGCGGGCCTGCCTGCGGATTGGCAGCCCAAGACGTGGGACGACGTGCTCGACGCCGCCCGCGCCATCAAACGGAAGGTCCCGGACGTCATCCCGCTGAACGTCTACACGGGCAAACCCGCCGGCGAGGCCGCAACCATGCAGGGCTTCGAAATGCTCCTGTACGGCACGGAGGGGGCCACAAGCAATGGCGCCGACCCGCTGTACGACGAGAAGTCCAAGAAATGGAAAGCGGGCACCCAGGGTTTCAAAGACGCCCTCACTTTCGTGGAGACGGTCTACAAGGAGAAACTGGGCCCGGAGGTCTCCGACGCCCTCGACCCCAACATCTCCACCCGGGTCCGCGGCGAACTCCTCCCCGAGGGCAAACTCGGCATCAACCTCGACGGCTCCTGGCTCCCCCAGGACTGGCTGCCCGGCAGCGGCCACGCATGGCCGGAATGGTCGGAGAAACTCGGCCTCGCCCATATGCCCACCCAGAACGGCCAGTCCCCCGGCAAGGTGAGCATGTCCGGCGGCTGGACCTGGGCCATCCCCGACAAGGCCGGAAACCCCGACCTGGCCTTCAAGTTCATCGAAACCATGCAGACGAAGGCGAACGCCCAGAAGTGGTACATCGCCAACTCCGGAATCGCCGTCCGCAAGGACGTGGCCTCCGACCCCGCCTACGCCGAGGCCCAACCCGGCATCAAGTTCTTCACCGACCTGGTGTCGAGCACGCACTACCGCCCGGCGTACCCGGCGTATCCCAAGGTCTCCACGGCCATCCAGGAGGCGATGGAATCGGTGACGACGGGCGACGCGTCAGTGGCGGAGGCGGCGAAGAACTACGACGAGGAACTGAAAACGGCGACGGACGACCAGGTGATCGAGGAATGAGCGCCCGCATATGAAGGGGCCTGCTGCGGGACCGCCTCACCCCGCACTCCGCACAGCCACCCGTCTCCTCCCCCTCACCCCCGCCACCCTCCTCCTTCTCCTCTTCCTCGCCGGCCCCATCGCCTACTGCGCCTACATCGCGTTCACCGACCTCCAACTCACCGGCCAGGCCGAGGACTCCTTCATCGGCTTCGAGAACTTCCGCACGGCCTTCGGCGACGAGGCCTTCCTCAACGCGGTCTGGCTGACCCTGGTCTTCACGGTCGTCTCGGCGCTGCTGGGCCAGAACACGCTGGGCCTGGCACTGGCGGCGCTGATGCAACGCGCCTCAAAACCCGTCCGCACGCTGGTGGGAGGAATAGTCGTCACGGCGTGGGTCCTCCCGGAGGTGGTGGCGGGCTTCCTCCTCTACGCCTTCTTCCGCCGCGAGGGCACCCTGAACGCCGTCCTCGACTGGCTCCATCTCCCCACCCAGAACTGGCTGTACACACTCCCCATCCTGGCGGTGTCCTTCGCGAACGTCTGGCGAGGAACAGCCTTCTCGATGCTCGTCTATTCAGCGGCCCTGAACGAAATCCCGAAGGAAATCACGGAAGCGGCGGAAATGGACGGCGCGGGTGGTTGGCGCCGCATGTGGCACATCACCCTCCCGATGATCCGCCGCTCGATCGGCACGAACCTGATGCTGATCACCCTCCAGACCCTGTCGGTCTTCGGCCTGATCTGGGTGATGACGAGAGGCGGCCCCGGCGGCAAAAGCCAAACCCTCCCCCTCTTCATGTACGAGGAGGCGTTCCAGAAAAGCATGATCGGCTACGGCACGGCGGTGGCGCTGTTGCTGCTGGTGGTGGGTTCGCTGTTCTCGGTGGTCTATCTGCGGCTTCTGCGGACGGAGGTGTGAGTGCCGTGCCCGCTGTGAACACCCGACGGCTGGCGGCCGACGCGGGCCTGCTCGTCATAGCCACGGCATTCATCCTCCCCCTGGCGTGGGTCATCCTCTCGTCGGTGGACCCAAAGGCGAACCTGACGGTAAAAGTCCCGGACGGCGTGACCCTGGACAACTTCGACGCGGTCCTGACCCCGGACATCACGTTCACGCCGCTCCTGAACAGCCTGCTGCTGTGCGGCGGAGGCACTGCACTGACGGTGATATTCGCGGCGCTCGCGGCCTACCCCCTCTCCCGCTTCCGCTCCCGCCTGAACCGCCCTTTCCTCCTCACGATCCTCTTCGCGACGAGCCTCCCGATCACGGCGATCATGGTCCCGGTCTACGCACTCTTCGTCCAGGTAAATCTGATCGACACCATGCAAGGCACAATCTTCTTCTTCGCCGCCTCCCAACTCCCCTTCGCCATCTGGCTAATGAAGAACTTCATGGACGGCGTCCCGAAGGAACTGGAAGAAGCGGCCTGGACGGACGGCGCATCGTCCTTCCAATCCCTGATCCGGGTCGTACTACCACTGATGGGCCCGGGCGTGGCGGTGGTGACGGTCTTCTCATTCGTCATGATGTGGGGCAACTTCTTCGTCCCGTTCATGCTGCTCCTCACCCCGGAACAGATGCCGGCGGCGGTGAGCATCAACGAGTTCTTCGGGAATAGGGGGACGGTTATTTATGGGCAGTTGGCAGCGTTCTCGGTCATTTACTCGACGCCGGTGATTCTGTTGTATGTGGGAGTGGCCAGGCGGCTGGGAGGGGGGTTCGCCTTGGGTGGGGCGGTCAAGGGGTGAGGGCTTGGGCTGCCGCGGTCGCCTGGGCGGCTTCTGTGGGGGCATTGGCTCGCGCGTAGGCGTCGGCTGCCTGGAGGCAGAGGGTGCGAGCCTCGGCGGGGCGGCCGGCAACGTCGTGGACCCGCGCCAAGTTCTGCAAGACCTGGCCTGCGCGGTAGTGGTCCTCGAACTCCCGGTAGATCTCGAGGGCCATGCCGAACGCCCCGACCACATCCTCCTCTGCTTGGCCCGTTTCCTCCCGAGCGACGCCAAGGCCGTGCCACGCGGCAGCCTCGCCATGGCGGTCCCCTGCAGTCCGATAGATGTCGCGGGCCCGGGTGAGGCCCTCGACCGCCTCCTCCACCCGGCCCGCCTCCCCCAGGGCCAGGCCCAAGTTGCTCCACGCCATGGCCTCAAGAAGGCGGTCCTGGACAGTCCGGTAGATGTCGCGGGCGCGGGTGAAGGCATGAACCGCTTCCTCCACCCGGTCCGCCTTCCGGAGGGCGAGACCGAGGTTGTTCCAGACGCTGGCCTCGCCGTAGTGGTCCCCGGCAGCCTCGAACAGGTCGCGGGCGCGGGTGAGGGCCTCGACCGCCACCTGCGCCCGGCCCGCCCCCAGCAGCGCGGCTCCGAGATGGTTCCACGCACTCGCCTCTCCAAGGGCGTCCCCGGCATGATGGGCGGCTTCCTGCGCAGCGCTGCAGACCGTGATCCAGTCGTCGAAGTACCGCCGCCAGTCGAAATACACCCCCAAGCGTGCGGCCAGCCCTTCGGACGTGCTCGCGAACCGTTCCTCTCGCCCCCACATCACCGCAGCCACCAGTCCCGCTCGCTCTCTGTCAAACCACCTCAGCGCCTCCCCACGATCGGCGAACAACTCCGGTACCGGGGCACCCGGCAACCACCGCAATCGGGCATCCGCCTCCCTCGCCCACCGCCAGTAGAACCCCAATACTCGTTCTCGAGCCGCCTGTCCCTCTTCACGCCACCCCACGTCACCTGCCACCACACCCGCACCGAAGACCCGCACCAAGTCATGCAGCCGCCACCACCCGCGCCCACTCCCTCGCTCGACAAGGTGCGCACGGGCCAGCGCCCGCAGATCTCCCAGCGGCGGCGCCTCGCCCCCCACCAGCGCGGCGGCGACCTCGTCGCTCACCTCGGGCCCGGGCGCGAGGGCGAGCAGCCGCAGCAGCCGGGCCTGTTCGTCCGGCAGCCGCCGGTACGACAGGTCGAAGGCCGCGCGGACACTGCGCTCCCCGTCGTCGAGCCGGTCGAGCCGGTCACGCGATGCCGCAAGCTCATCGACAAGTTCCGCGACCGGCATGCCCGGGTCCTCCACCAGCAGCGCGACCGCGACCTGAAGGGCGAGCGGCAGGTGCCCGCAGAGATCAGCGAGCCGTCCGGCCGCGTCGGGATCGTCCGTGATTCGGCTGTCCTCGGGTTCGGCGGTCCGCAGGGCGAGGTCGAGCAGCCCCCGTGCGTGCTCCGGCGTGAGCTGGTCCAACGGTACGAGCCGGGCACCGAGTTGGGTGAGCCGGTCGCGGGAGGTGACGAGCACCCGATGCCGGTGGTCGCCCGGCAGGAGTGGCCGTACCTGCTCCGGCGACGAGGCGTTGTCAGCCAGTATCAGCACCGCCCCTCGCACTCTGCCCCGCTCGACGAGCACCGAACGATAGAGGCCCGCCCTGTCGTCGGCCCTGGCCGGGATCTGCTCCGGCGGAACCCCGAGCGCCCGCAGCAGCGACTGCAGCGCCTGATCGGCGCTGACGGGCTCCTCGTCGTACCCGTGCAGATCGACGAAGAGCGCCCCGCCCGGGAACCAGCCCTGCTCGCACGCCAGATGCGCGACCTCGACGGCAAGCGCGGTCTTCCCGATGCCGCCGAGCCCGGACACGGCGCTGACGAGAACCGCCGCCGAGCCGTCCAACGCTCGCAGCAATGCGGACGTTTCGTCATCCCGCCCGGTGAACCCGCCGGGCCTCGGCGGAAGCGAGGCCATCGCCTCCGGCGCGGCGGCACCACCGAACTGGATCACGATCTGGATTCCGATCGCCTCCCGCAGGAAGACACCACCCCGGAAGTCGGAGTGATCACCGCCGTACCAGCCTGACCCACTCCCCGGCGTGTGCCGTTCCATAGCCGCCGCGACGGCACCCGCGACCGCCGGATCCCCGGCGAGCAGGCTGGCCAACCCCTCACCCCACTCCCGTACGGCATCCCGCCGTACCGGATCCCGCACCGCATCCCGAGCCGCCTCTGTGACGTCCGCGACCGACGCTCCGGCCTCCAGCCCGACGGCCCGCGCCAGCGACTGGACCGCCCGGCGCCCATCATCCCCACACGCACCCTCGGTCAGGGCGGTCAGCAACGCCGTTTTCATACGCCCGTCCGCTTCCCGTTCCGTACCGTGGAAGTCAACGGTACGGCTTCGGAGCGAGGCGCGGCTGATCCTTCGACGCGGGCCAACAGCCCGGCTCCATCATCGACTTGGCAGTACCGTGGACAGGTGCCCAAACCTGACACCCGCCCCGTATCCGCCCTCGTCCTCACCGCGCTCCCGGTCGAGTACGACGCCGTACGCGCGCTCCTGACGGACCTGGAGCCCGACGAACGCGTCCACGACGACGGCGCCCGCGTCGAGGTGGGCCGGATCGAGGGCACGTCCTGGACCGTGGCGATCTCCGAACTGGGCGAGGGCGCGGTGCACGCCGCCGCGCGGGCCACGCAGCTCGTCGGCTGGCTCCGTCCCGAGGCGCTGCTCTTCGTCGGGGTCGCGGGCGGGCTGAAGGACGACATCGAGATCGGTGACGTGGTGGTCGGTACGAAGGTGTACGGCATCCACGGCGGCAAGGTGACCTCCCAGGGCTTCCAGGCCCGGCCCGAGGTCTGGCACGGATCGGGCCGGCTGGTACCGGCGGCGCGCTCGGCGCTCCGCGATCTGCCGGACGTGCGGGGCCATCTGAAGCCGATCGCGTGCGGCGACGTCGTCCTGGCCGACGACAGGTCCGCGCTCGCCAAGCAGATCCGCCACCACTACAACGACGCCTGCGCGATCGAGATGGAGGGCTCGGGCGCGGCCCACGCGGCCCATCTCAACGGCCAGTTGGACGCCCTGGTCGTCCGAGGCATCAGCGACCGCGCCAACCGCGACAAGCACAGGGCGGACGCCTCGGGTTCCCAGGAGCTGGCGTCCAGGAAGGCCGCGGCCGTGGCGATGGCCGTCCTCCGTAAACACCGACCACGCGGCGGCGGTTCCTCCGACTCCCAGGAGGGTCCCTTGCGCGGAGACAAAGGCGGCGGGGGCGGAGACAGGGGCACGTACGGCGGCGACCACATCGACTTCCGGGGCGGAACCTTCCACGGGCCCGTCACCGGGAAGTCGGACGGACGGTAGCTCCAAGCCCGAGCACCGGCCGCAAGGCCGGGAACTGGTCCACGGCCCGGTCCCGGTCGCGACCACCACCCTCCCGCCCCGCCCTCCGGGCTTCACCGGCCGCTCGGCGGAGCTGGACCGCCTCCTCCCCCGCCTCGCCCCCACCTCGAACGAGGGCACCCCGCTGCTCCTCATGTCGGCGGTCACAGGCATGGGCGGCATCGGCAAGACGGCGCTGGCGGTGGAGGCGGCGCACCGGGCACGGTCGGAGGGCTGGTTCCCCGGCGGCTTCCTCTTCGTGGACCTGCGCGGTTACGACGACAACCCGGCGACAGCGGACCAGGCGGTCCTCGCCCTGCTGGACGCGATGGGCGTACAGGGCGCGGACCTGCCGTCCACGACAGCCCGCCAGTACGACGCCTACCGCACGCTCCTCACCGAGCGGCGCGATCGCACGCTGCTGATCCTGGACAACGCCTCCGACCCGTCCCAGTACCGGCCCCTCATCCCGGGCACGGACCACCACCGGGTGCTGATCACGTCCCGCGACCGCCCGGACTCCCTCCCGGTCCGCGTCATCGACCTCGAAACGCTCGTCCCCGACGATTCCACCGCGCTCATCACCCACGCGCTGCACGAAGCCGACGAACGGGACGACCGCCCCGCCCGGGAAGCGGACGCCTTACGCGAACTCACGGCGCTCTGCGGCCACTTGCCCCTCGCTCTCCAGATCGCCGCCGCGATGCTACGACGCCGCCGTCACCGGGAGATCGCGTCGCTGGTGGAGGAGATCAAGGCAGCCGGGGACCCGACAGCCACGCTGGACAACGGCAGCCCCGGCACCGACCTGTACGGCCGCTCGCTGGTCCTGCGGCCGGTACTGGAGACCTCATACGGCCGCCTGCCGGACGAGCAGGCCCGGTTGCTGCGGTTGCTGTGCCTGGCTCCGGGGGCGGACACCAGCACGGAAGCAGTGGCGGCGCTGGCAGCCCTGGACGAGGAGACCGCCTTGTCCCTGCTGGAGAGCTTGGCTGCCGCGTACCTGGTGACGCCGGTCCGGGGCGATGCAGGCCTGCGGTGGCGGTTGCACGACTTGGTGCGGGTGTACGGGGTGGGTGTGGTGGCGGGGGATGAGGGGTTGCGGGAGGAGGGGGAGGAGGCTCGGGGGCGGGTGCTGGGGTTCTACTACTGGTGGGCGAATGCGGCGGATAACCGGTTGCGGTGGCTGCCAGGTGCTCCGGTACCGGAGCGGTTCGCCAACCGGGGGGAGGCGTTGGGGTGGTTCGACGAGCAGCGTGCCGGGCTGGTGGCGGCGGTGTCGTGGGGACGGGAGGAACAGTTCGCGGGTACGGCGGTGTGGCTGGCCGAATGCTTGCCGGTGTATCTCGAATGGCGGCGGTACTTCGGCGACTTGATCACGGTATGCGGGGCTGCGCAAGAAGCCGCACACTGGACCGGGGAGACCATCCGCGAGGCCATCGCGTGGAACAACCTCGGCGGCGCCCTGCAAGTGGTGGGCCAGCCGGAAAGGGCCATCGAGGCCCACATCCGCGCCCGCGACCTGTACCGATCATCCGGGCATCTCCAACGAGAGGCCATCGCGTGGAACAACCTCGGTAACGCCTTGGGGGACGCCGGCCGAACGGAGGAGGCGATCGAGGCCCACATCCGTGCCCGCGACCTTTTCCGGGCCGCCGGGAACCACCACGACGAGGCCATCGCGTGGAACAACCTCGGCGGCGCGCTCCAGCGGGCAGGCCGGATGGAGCAGGCGATCGAGGCCCTCACCCAGGCCCGCGTCCTGTATCAGGCCGTGGGAGACCGCCACGGTGAAGCCACGGCGTGGAACAACCTCGGTCTGGTCCTGATGAGAGCGGATCGGGTGGAGGGGGCTGTCGAGGCGTACGGCAGGGCGCTGGATGCTTATCAGGAGTCCGAGGACTGGTATGGAACAGGGCAGGCATCACAGCGCCTTGCCGCCGCCCACACCGCCACCAACCGCTATGCCGAAGCACGCGCCTATTTTCTCCAGGCATCCGACGCCTACACCCGCGCCGAGGCCCCCGCCGAAGCGCTTCAGGCGCGATCCTGGGCCGAAGAACTGTCCTGACTCACCCCTCACCCACTCTACCCAAACCCCAAAGCCCCCCACCCCGGCAACACCACCCACATCCGCGTCCCACCCCCCGGCTCCCGCGCCTCCCCGAACCCCCACTCCCCCTCGCACGCCCGCACCACGCACCCAACACCCGCAACACCGCCCGCCGCCGCGCATCGCAGGCCGCCACCAGCCGGGGATGCCCGTGCCGCCGATGCCCGTCGTAGAGGACGATCTCCAGGCCCCTGCTCTAGTCACCCTCCGGCAACACCCCGGGCCGGAACGGTTCCACCCCCACCACCCGCCGCACCCGCACCGGCTCGATCAGGATCATCAGGCGTCGCTCCCCGGGGAGGAGCCACGGATAGCGTTCCTCCCCGATGTACTTCCGGGTGAGGCGGTCCATCGCGCGCTCCGCCTCCTCGCCCTCGACGAAGTGGACGACTCGGCCCCGGATCTCGGCCCGGTCGTAAGGGTTCTCCGCATCTATGTGCGATAGAGAAACACCCGGGTTGCGCCGCAGGTTCTCCTCCTTCACCCGCCCCACCGACGTGTTCACCATGACGTACTCACTCCCGTCACGGCTCTCGATGTCCACCCACATGGGTGACACCTGAGGCGCCCCGTCCACCCCCACCGTCGCCAAGTGCCAGAAATTCGGGGCCAGTAGGCGCTCGCGTATGTGCTCGTTCAGCTTCGTCATGCGGTCACCCCTACCCAGCGGGCCACTCCGATCACTCGGAACACACCACCCCCACCCACCGTAGATTCCTACAATCCGTGATTGTGGCTGAACAGCTCGTAGTCACCACCGCCCCGCAGCCCTACGTTGTGCGCGTGCACCGAAGCTCAGCCCACGAACCCGAACGGCAGCTCCCGCGGCCGTACTTGGACGCTCGGACAACCGACACCCCGACCCCGCCCTTCAACGCCCCCGCCGCCCGGAAACTCCGTACCGCCCTCGGGATGGGACCGGAACACGTCGCCTACGGGATGCGATCCTCGTACGGGCTCCCGTACGTCACCCCGGACCTGGTCGCCGCCTGGGAACGCGGCACCGTCTCACCCACCGGCCCCGAACTCACCGCACTCGCGGGCGTGTTGTGGTGCTCGGTGGGTGAACTGATCAGTTCCCCCAGGACGTTGCGCGAGCACCGCATGGCGCAGGGGATCGCCGCCGAGGACGTCGCCCGCGCGGTCGGGCTGGAACTCTCCGCGTATCTCCGGACGGAGGAGAGCGGGGAGTGGCGCGGCACCGACCGGCAGTGCGCCGCCCTCGCCACCACGCTCGGCCTCTCCCTGCCCGACCTGATCACCGTCACCGGACGCGAACCGAAGCTCAGGGAACTCCTCCACGGCGCGGTGACCACCCGCTGGCAGGCCCATGTGCGCCCTGCCGCCAAGTTACTGTCCCTCGACCGCCGTCTCCTGGAGGACGTCCTCCGCGAGATGCACACCGACTACCAGGGCCTGATGGCCGCCACCCTCACCTGGGCCAACGGCACCGCCGCCACCGACTCGGGCGACGCCGGCCGCGACTACCTGAACCGGATCACCGACCACTTCTGGTCACTGGTCCAGCGCACGGCCACCTACTGACCCCGGCCCACCACACCCCAGACAGACAGAGACGGCCTAGAACACGGACTCCGCCTCGTCCATCCGATCCTTCGGCACCGTCTTCAGCTCGGTGACCGCCTCCGCCAGCGGCACCATCACCACGTCCGTCCCGCGGAGCGCGGTCATCCGGCCGTAGTCGGCGCGGTGCGCGGCCTCGACCGCGTGCCAGCCGAAGCGCGTGGCGAGCACCCGGTCGTACGCGGTCGGGGTGCCGCCGCGCTGGACGTGACCGAGAATGACCGGCTTGGCCTCCTTGCCGAGGCGGCGCTCCAGCTCGTACGCCAGTGCCGTGCCGATGCCCTGGAAGCGCTCGTGGCCGAACTGGTCGATCTCGCCGTGGCCGTAGTCCATGGAGCCCTCGGCCGGGTGCGCGCCCTCGGCGACACAGATGACCGCGAACTTCTTGCCGCGCGAGAAGCGCTCCTCGACCATCTTCACCAGGTGGGCGGGGTCGAAGGCCCGCTCCGGCAGACAGATGCCGTGCGCGCCCGCCGCCATGCCCGACTCCAGCGCGATCCAGCCCGCGTGCCGGCCCATGACCTCGACGACCATCACCCGCTGATGGGACTCGGCGGTCGTCTTGAGGCGGTCCATCGCCTCCGTGGCGACCCCGACGGCCGTGTCGAAGCCGAAGGTGCGGTCGGTCGACGAGATGTCGTTGTCGATGGTCTTGGGGACGCCGACCACCGGCAGGCCCGCGTCGCTGAGCATCCGCGCCGCCGTCAGCGTACCCTCGCCGCCGATCGGGATCAGTACGTCGATACCGAACTGGTGCGCCATGTCCTGCGCGTTCTCGCAGGCCTCGCGGAGGCGGTCGCGCTGGAGGCGGGAGGAGCCGAGGATGGTGCCGCCGCGGGCCAGGATGCCGCTGACGGACTCCAGGTCGAGGGTGCGGTAGCGGCCGTCGAGGAGGCCCGCGTAGCCGTCCTCGAAGCCGATGACCTCGTCGCCGTACTGGGCGACCGCTCGGTGCACGACCGACCGGATCACTGCGTTCAGGCCCGGACAGTCGCCGCCTGCGGTGAGAACTCCGATACGCATCGTGCTGTGTCTCCTGCTCGTCCTGATCGTCCTGCTCGTGCGGTGATTATTGGTGATTGCCGGTACTTATGCGTCAGTCCGATTGTTTCACGGCCGACTGGGGGGCGCCGCGCCCGTCCACACCGCCCGGCACCACACCGAGCTGATGGGCGCCTTATCCATGGTCAGGGGTATTGTCAAGAGGGTTTCCGTCCGCCGCGGCAGTGATTTTCACCCCGGCTGACCGGTCCCCCACCAACCGAATCACCCAACCGAATCACACGTCCTACACGTCCCACACGAAACGGAGAGCACACGTGACGCGCAGCGTGTACGTGACCGGGATCGACCGCGGCGACGGCCGCCAGGTCGTCGAGCTGGGGGTGATGGAGCTCCTGACCCGCCAGGTCGACCGGGTGGGGGTGTTCCGGCCCCTGCTGCACCACGGACCGGACCGGCTCTTCGATCTGCTGCGCGCCCGCTATCGCCTCACCCAGGACCCGGCGACCGTGTACGGCATGGACTACCACGAGGCGTCCACCCTCCAGGCCGAGCACGGCACGGACGAACTGGTGTCCACGCTCGTGGACCGGTTCCACGCCGTCGCCCGCGACTACGACGTCGTCCTCGTCCTGGGGACCGACTTCGCGGACACCCAGTTCCCGGACGAGCTGTCCCTCAACGCCCGGCTCGCCAACGAGTTCGGGGCGTCCGTCATCTCCGTCGTCGGCGGGCGCAAGCAGACCGCCGAGTCGGTCGCCGCCGAGACGCACAACGCGTTCCGCGCGTACGAGGGCCTCGGCTGCGATGTGCTCGCCATGGTCGTCAACCGGGTCGCGCCCGCCGACCGCGCCGAGATAGCCGAGCGGCTCGGGGACTCCCGGCTGCCGCTGCCCGTGCCCTGCTACGTCGTCCCCGACGAGCCCGCGCTCTCCGCGCCCACCGTCGCCCAGATCACCCACGCGCTCGGCGGCAAGGTCCTCCTCGGCGACGACTCGGGCCTCGCCCGCGACGCGCTGAACTTCGTCTTCGGCGGGGCCATGCTGCCCACCTTCCTCAACGCGCTGACCCCGGGCTGTCTGGTGGTCACCCCCGGCGACCGCGCGGACCTCGTCATCGGTTCCCTCGCCGCCCACAGCGCGGGCACCCCACCGATCGCAGGGCTGCTGCTGACCCTCAACGAGCGGCCCAGCGAGGAGATCCTCACCCTCGCCGCCCGGCTCGCGCCCGGTACGCCCGTCGTCACCGTCGAGTCCGGCTCGTTCCTCACCGCCTCCGAACTCTTCTCCATGGAGGGGAAGTTGAGCGCGGTGACGCCCCGCAAGGCGGAGACCGCGCTCGGCCTCTTCGAGCGGCACGTCGACACCGCCGAGTTGCGGAGCCGGGTCTCGGCGCCGAGCAGCGACCGGATCACGCCGATGATGTTCGAGCACACCCTCCTCGAACAGGCCCGCGCCGAGCGGCGCCGCGTGGTGCTCCCCGAGGGCACGGAGGAGCGGGTGCTGCACGCGGCCGAGGTGATCCTGCGCCGGAACGTCTGCGACCTCACCCTCCTCGGGCCCGTCGAGCAGATCCGCAAGAAGGCCGCCGACCTGGGCATCGACCTCGGCGACACCCTGCTGGTGGACCCGGCGACCTCCGAGTGGCGGGACTCCTTCGCGGAGAAGTACGCCGAGTTCCGCGCCCACAAGAACATCAGTGTCGAGCTGGCGTACGACGTCGTCTCCGATGTGAACTACTTCGGCACGATGATGGTGCAGGAGGGACTCGCGGACGGCATGGTCTCGGGGTCCGTGCACTCCACCGCCGCCACCATCCGGCCCGCCTTCGAGATCATCAAGACCAAGCCGGACGCCGACATCGTCTCGTCCGTCTTCTTCATGTGCCTCGCCGACAAGGTGCTGGTGTACGGGGACTGCGCGGTCAACCCGGACCCGAACGCCGAGCAGCTCGCCGACATCGCCGTCCAGTCCGCCGCCACGGCACAGCGGTTCGGGGTCGAGCCGCGGATCGCGATGCTGTCGTACTCGACGGGGACGTCCGGCTCGGGCGCCGACGTCGACAAGGTGCGGGAGGCGACGGAGATCGTGCGCGCGCGGCGGCCCGACCTGCTGATCGAGGGGCCGATCCAGTACGACGCCGCCGTGGAGCCGAGCGTCGCGGCGACCAAGCTGCCGGACTCCGACGTCGCGGGCCAGGCCACGGTGCTGATCTTCCCGGACCTCAACACCGGCAACAACACCTACAAGGCCGTGCAGCGTTCGGCCGGCGCCCTCGCGGTCGGGCCGGTGCTCCAGGGCCTGCGCAAGCCGGTCAACGACCTGTCCCGGGGCGCCCTCGTCCAGGACATCGTCACCACGGTCGCCATCACGGCGATCCAGGCCCAGAGCCCCGACCGGGCACCGGCCGACACAGCCGACCGGGCCCCGGCCCCGACCCCCGTCCCGTGAAGCCCGCGACCCCCGTCAGGAAGCCCACCGTGACCGCCACCCGTGTCCTCGTCCTCAACTCCGGCTCCTCCTCGGTGAAGTACCAGCTGCTCGACATGCGCGACAGCAGCCGCCTCGCCATGGGGCTGGTGGAGCGCATCGGTGAGGAGACCTCCCGGCTGAAGCACACCCCGCTCGCCACCGGGGGTGTCTCCCGCGAGCGCACCGGGCCGATCGCCGACCACGAGGCCGCCCTGAAGGCCGTCGCCGAGGAGCTGGCCCAGGACGGTCTCGGCCTCGACTCCCCCGAACTGGCCGCCATCGGGCACCGCGTGGTGCACGGCGGGCAGAGCTTCACCCGGCCGACCGTGATCGACGGCGCCGTGCTCGCCGAGATCGAGCGGCTGATCCCGGTGGCGCCGCTGCACAACCCGGCCAACCTCACGGGCATCCGTACGGCACAGGCGCTGCGCCCGGACCTCCCGCAGGTCGCCGTGTTCGACACGGCGTTCCACACCACCATGCCGGAGTCCGCCGCCCGTTACGCGATCGACGTGGAGACCGCCGACGCGCACCGCATCCGGCGCTACGGCTTCCACGGCACCTCGCACGCCTACGTCTCCCGGGCGACCGCCGAACTGCTGGGCAGGGACCCGTCGGAGGTGAACGTCATCGTGCTGCACCTCGGCAACGGGGCGTCGGCCTCGGCGGTCGAGGGCGGCCGGTGCGTGGACACCTCCATGGGGCTGACGCCTTTGGAGGGGCTCGTGATGGGTACGCGGTCCGGAGACATGGACCCGGCCGTCATCTTTCATTTGATGCGCGTTGGCGGAATGTCCACGGACGAGATCGACACTCTCCTCAACAAGAAGAGCGGTCTGATCGGGCTGTGCGGCGACAACGACATGCGGGAAATACGCCGGCGTATCGACGAGGGCGACGAGCGGGCGAAGCTGGCCTTCGACATCTACATTCACCGGTTGAGGAAGTACATCGGCGCCTACTACGCGGTGCTCGGCCGGGTGGACGCGATCGCGTTCACGGCGGGTGTCGGCGAGAACGCGGCGCCGGTGCGCCAGGCCGCCGTCGCGGGCCTGGAGACGCTGGGCCTGGCCGTGGACGGCGACCTCAACGCCGTACGGAGCGACGCGCCGCGGCTGATCTCGCCGGCCGGTGCGCGGGTCGCCGTCGCGGTCGTCCCGACGGACGAGGAACTGGAGATCGCGGCACAGACGTACGCCTCGGTCGACAAATGAGCAGACAGAGCAGAGCACGGCCGGGAATACACGCCGGTAACACGACTGAGCGCAGAGCCGCCCATATGAATTGCAGCATTCCGCCAGACGGAATATTCCGGAGCGAAACAAACCGATAGGATCGTCCCATGCGCCGTTCGAAAATCGTCTGTACTCTCGGCCCCGCGGTCGACTCCCACGAGCAACTGGTCGCCCTCATCGAGGCCGGCATGAATGTGGCCCGTTTCAATTTCAGCCACGGCAGCCACGCCGAGCACCAGGGCCGTTACGACCGGGTCCGGGCCGCCTCCGCCGAGACCGGTGTGGCCATCGGTGTCCTCGCCGACCTGCAGGGCCCGAAGATCCGTCTGGAGACCTTCGCCGAGGGTCCGGTGGAGCTGGTGCGCGGTGACGAGTTCACCATCACCGCCGAGGACGTGCCGGGCGACAAGCAGATCTGCGGTACGACGTACAAGGGACTGCCCGGTGACGTCACGGCCGGTGACCAGATCCTCATCAACGACGGCAACGTCGAGCTGAAGGTCATCGAGGTCGACGGTCCCCGGGTGCGGACCGAGGTCATCGAGGGCGGTGTCATCTCCGACCACAAGGGCATCAACCTGCCCGGCGCGGCCGTCAACGTCCCCGCGCTGTCCGAGAAGGACGTCGAGGACCTGCGGTTCGCCCTGCGGATGGGCTGCGACCTGGTGGCGCTCTCCTTCGTGCGGGACGCCGAGGACGTGCGGGACGTCCACAAGGTGATGGACGAGGTGGGCCGCCGGGTCCCCGTCATCGCCAAGGTGGAGAAGCCGCAGGCCGTGGAGAACATGGAGGACGTCGTGATGGCGTTCGACGGTGTGATGGTCGCCCGTGGCGACCTGGCCGTCGAGTACCCGCTCGAGAAGGTCCCCATGGTGCAGAAGCGGCTCATCGAGCTGTGCCGCCGCAACGCCAAGCCGGTGATCGTGGCGACCCAGATGATGGAGTCGATGATCACCAACTCCCGCCCCACGCGCGCCGAGGCCTCCGACGTGGCCAACGCGATCCTGGACGGCGCGGACGCGGTCATGCTGTCGGCGGAGTCCAGCGTGGGCGCGTACCCGATCGAGACCGTGAAGACGATGTCGAAGATCGTCTCTGCGGCCGAGCAGGAGCTGCTCTCCAAGGGTCTGCAGCCGCTGGTGCCGGGCAAGAAGCCGCGCACGCAGGGCGGTTCGATCGCCCGTGCCGCCTGCGAGATCGCCGACTTCCTCGGCGGCCGGGCCCTGGTGGCCTTCACGCAGTCCGGTGACACCGCCCGCCGGCTGTCCCGCTACCGCGCCTCGCAGCCGATCGTCGCGTTCACCACGGACGAGTCCACCCGCAACCAGCTGGCGCTCAGCTGGGGTGTCGAGTCGCATGTCGTCCCGTTCGTGAACAGCACCGACGAGATGGTCGACCTGGTGGACCAGGAGATGGTCAAGCTCAAGCGCTTCCAGGAGGGCGACATCGCGGTCATCACCGCCGGCTCGCCCCCCGGTGTCCCGGGCACCACCAACATGGTCCGGGTGCACCACCTGGGCGGCGGCGCCCGCGACTGACGCCCGGAGTTCGTCCCTACGACAGTGAGGGCACCCCCTGTGGACAGGGGGTGCCCTCACTGTGTGGTGCGGCTCCCGGACGGGTTCTGGGGTGACCGGCCGATCAGTCGGTCGTGTACTGGTGCAGCCCGGGCACGGTGAGCGTCCCGCCGAACTGGCCCGCCTGGACGACCTTCACCTTGGTGAAGTAGATCAGCGGGATGTTCAGCGGCGGCGGGTGCTTCGGGTCGAAGGTCACCGGGATCAGACCGAGCAGGTTGCCGGAGATGCTCTCGGTGTACATGACCGTCTGACCGTCACGGATGGTGGACGTCGTGCCCGCGCCGGCCTGCACGTGGTAGGTGACGCCGGCCTGCTTGTCGTCGACCGTCTGGTGGAGGTCGCCGATGTCGGTGCCGTCGGAGATGACGTACTTCAGCACCTCCTTGACCGTGCCGTCGGCGGTCTTCACCTTGACGACGCCCTTGTAGTCGGCGCCCTTCAGCAGCAGCGAACTGGCGTTCAGGTACCAGGGGTCGTCGGGCAGCGCGGGGATGCCCTTCTCGACGCCGCTCTCGTCGTCCGTGGCGACCGGGCAGCCCTCGGTGTCCGCGCTCTCGCTCGGCGACGGGCTGGGCGTCGCGGTCGCGTCGTCCGCGGTGTCGTCGGCGGCGTCCTCGGCGGCTTCCTCGGTGTCCTTGGCGTCGTCGGCGGTGCCGGTGACGTCCTTGGCGGCGTCCTCGACCTTGTCGGTGGTGTCCGGCGTGTCCTTGCCGGAGTCCGTGCCCGAGTCGGTGCCCTCGTCCGAGCCGGAGGTGTCCTCCGTGGCCGAGTCCGAGGGCGACGGGGACGGGCTGGTGGTCGACTCGGACGGCGTGGTGCTCTCCGTCTCCTCGTCGTCCGGCGTGAAGATGTCCTCCAGCGCGCTGCCGATGTCCTCCAGGACGTTGCCGCTCGACTCCTCCGTGGCGGTGTCCGTGGCCGTCTTGTCGGCGGTGTCGGTGGACGTGGAGTCGTCCGCCTCGTCCGTCGCCTCCTTGTCGTCGGAACCTGAATCCGACGAGGAGGAGCCGCTCGAATCCGAGTCCGAGCCCGAGGACGTGCCGTCGGAGGCGGAGTCACCCGAGGAGTTGCCCGAGTCGCCGGAGTCGTTCGAGTCGCCCGTGGAGTCGTCCCCGGTGGACGTGTCCTCGTCCTTGGCGCCGTCGTCCGTGGAGTCGGCGCTCTCGGAGGCGGTGGCGGACGGCGTCGGGGTCGGCGAGGCGGAGCTGTCCGTGCCCTCCTCGGCGGCCTCCAGGGCCTCCACGCAGTCCTTGTACTCGTCGGCCGTCAGGCTCAGCTTCGCCGGGTCCTCGGCGCGGGCGAGCGTCACCGTGGGCGTGAAGCCCATGCCCATGAGGACCGCCGTCGGCATCGCCGCCAGGGCTATCGCCTTGCCCGCCGGCATGTTCAGCCGGGTGAGAAGGGGCTTCTTGGGCGCCGCGTGCCGCGGTCCGGATCTCGCACGGGACTCTCCCACCGAAGTCCCGTGGGTCACCTCGTCAGCCGGCACTGTGCCTCCCGTTCGTCCCGTTCGTGGGGGTGGTACCTGTCAGGTCGTCGACCTCGCCGTGCGCCGCCCCGTTGACCGAACCCGCTGTCGCGGGCTCCGGGGCGTCGCCCTTGTGCAGGAGGACCGTGCCTTGCTGTGCCGTGTTCTCAGAAGTCGTGGCCTGGGGGGCCGTGTCCTGCGTCGCCTGCGCCTGCTGCGTCTGCTGCGCCTGCGAAGGGGTCCGGTAGGTGGACGGCACCGCCGCCTCGTCGTGAGCGGGCGCCCAGGCGATGGCCAGCGCACCGCCGATCAGCGCGAGCAGGAAACCGAAGCCGAAGCCGCCGAGGTTGGAGACGGGGATGGACACGAGCGCCAGGAGGATCGCCGCCGTACCGGCGAAGGTCCGTACATGCCGCTGGAACCACAGGCTCACACCGAGCACCACCAGCAGCACGCCGATGATGAGGGAGCCCGAGCCGCCCGTCGTCGCCATGGCGAGGGTGAGGTGGCCGATCTGCAGGTTCGCGTACGGGAAGTACATGATCGGGAAGCCGCTGAGCAGTACCAACAGGCCCGCCCAGAAGGGGCGGCTGCCCCTCCAGTCGCGGAAGCGCCGCCGGAGGACGCGGAGATAGTCTTCGTTCTGCCCCGTTGACTCGGCGCTCATGGACAACAGCTCCCTGGAACGGTGTTGCTGTGACAAGTTCACGTACACCACGTCCACGACCCGTCTTCGCTGACGAACACGTACGGGGCGCGTGTACGGAATTCACGTACGGAGTGCCGTTGCGCGGTCAGGCGCACGGCGGTGGGGACGGGCGGGTGAGGAGGCAGGCCCCCTCACCCGCCCAGGGAGTGCCTAGTAGCACTCCACGGTGCCCTTGTGGAGCGACATCTTCAGATTGCTCAGCTTGAAGGTTCCGGCAGTGGTGGCCCACGCCGTCTGCTTCACGTTGGTCAGCGTGGCCGAATCGGCCTGCTGGGCGAACCCGTAGGGGTTGGCCTGCTCCGAGCCGCCCTTCATGCCCGGACCCTTGGTGGCGTCCTTGGCCGCCACACCGATGTCGATGCCGCGGAAGACGGCATCCGCCGAGAGGTCCTCGACGTCGATGTAGAGGTTCTCGGCCTCAACCTTCTTGCCACCGGTACCGGCGGTCAGCTTGAGGCTGACGCTACCGAGGAACGGGACGCCCGGGGTGACGACCGACTGGCACATGTTGGTGATCGACGCGGACTTGAACGCCGAGACGGCGACGGGGTGAACCGTCTTCTCGCCCTTGAGGGTGTACCCCTCGTCGAGCGCGCCGTACTGCGAGAAGCCCGTGCCGTCGAGCTGGTCAGCCGTCACCTTGAACGACTGGCCCGACACACTGAACGACGCTGCGAGAGCACCCTGCGCGAGGGCGACACCTATCGCTGCCGTGGCGGCGACGCTGGGCACCATGACCACAGCGAACCGCTTCCATCTGGTCCCGCCACGCACCTGGGACTCCATATTTCCTCCTTCTCGGACGTACATCTCCTGTCACCGGCTCGCCCCTCAACGGCGGCTCGGCCGGGCAGGGATGGGAGAAGTGCTACGTCCTCGGGAAGGAGAGCGCCCGTACCCTTCGGGCGCGAACAGCGCCCGATTCACCGGCGATCACCCCCGAGCGACAACCACTGGTCGCGCCTGACACGCATCACGCACAACCTGCTGGACAGGCTCCGCCGTCGAGCGGAGACCCCCCTGCCCAAGAGCGGGCGCCACTGTCGCCCGCTCTACTCGGTGGGGACCCAGAAAACCCGTTGACCCGACTGGTTGGCGGGGTACGGGACAGGACCGAGCGTCGCCGATCGTGGTGCATTCTCGCCGCCCCCGCAAGGGGGGTCGTTACTGGCTAGTAACGGACGGATAACCGAACAACGACCCATCGGCATCGGCCAGCGACCCTGGGTGTTTTCGAGTGAGGCGACACAACGGACGACAGCCGGACAGAGTCCGACAGATCGACGGGTTTCTCTTACTGCGAGTAACTTCCAGTAACAGCGGCCGCGTTTACCAAGATTTGGTAAAACGCGGCCGCGGTGTCGCTGTGTCGCCAAATCTCTCACTCGCGCACCACACGCCCCAGCACCCGGCGCAGGCGCTCAGAACGACGTCAGAACGGCGTCAGAACAACGTCAGAACAACGCCCGCGCCAACTGGCGGCGAGCCGCGGCCACCCGCGGATCGTCACCGCCGACCACGTCGAACAGCTCCAGCAGCCGCAGCCGTACGGCGTCCCGGTCGTCGCCCGCGGTGCGCCGCACCGTGTCGATGAGCCGGCCGAACGCGTCCTCCACATGCCCGCCGACGAGGTCGAGGTCGGCCGCCGCGATCTGCGCCCCCGCGTCCCCGGGGTTCTCGGCCGCCGCCTTGCGCACGTCCTGCGGGTCGGCGCCCTGCACCCGCTGCAGCAACTCGGCCTGCGCGAGCCCGAGTTTGGCCTCGCTGTTGCCCGGGTCGTCGCTCAGCACGTTCTTGTACGCCTGCACCGCGCCGCCGAAGTCGCCCGCGTCCAAGGCGTGTACGGCTGCTTCGAGCAGGTGGTCGTAGGGGCCGGCCGGGATCTGCGGGGCCGCCTCGACGGGGGCGGCGGACTCGGCGTCCGGGTCCACGACGAGGCCGGTGAGCCCGAAGCGCTCCTCGGCGACCTGCACGAGCTGGTCGAGGGTCGCGCGGATCTGCTGCTCGGGGGCGGCCCCCTGGAAGAGGGGCAGCGCCTGCCCGGCGACAACGGCGAAGACGGCCGGAATCCCCTGGATCCCGAACTGCTGCATCAACATCTGGTTGGCGTCGACATCGATCTTGGCGAGGACGAACTTGCCGCTGTACTCGACGGCGAGCCGCTCCAGCACCGGGCTGAGCTGCTTGCAGGGCTGGCACCACTCGGCCCAGAAGTCGATGACGACGGGCACTTCGGTGGAGCGCTGCAGAACCTCGCTCTCGAACCCGGCCTCATCGACGTCGATGACCAGGTCGGCCGGGGAGACCGCCCCTCCGCCGCCCTGCCGGGCCGATTCGGCGCGCGCCTGCTCCGCCTTCGCCTTGGCCTCCTGGGCCGCCTTCACCGCGGCGAGGTCGACGACTCCGCTCATGGACATGTTCCGTGGCTGCATGAGTACATCCTCCCCCTTCCGAGCACGCACGTGAAAAGCGTCCCGAGAGCCAGACCCCGGCCGGCACCGACCCGACCCCCGACTTTCGCTACGACTCGTAGCGTAACGGCCCCAGGCGGCTCTCTGCACCCCTCCTTACCCACTCCCCGGTGATCTGCCTCACGATGTCCCCCGGGACTTCGGGAACGGCCGGATATGGTCGGCGGATGCAGAGCCGCATCCCCGCCTCCCGCGCCACGGGCGGACGCCCGCGCAACGCCGCCGCGGACGCCGCGATCCTGGCGGCGACCCGGGAGGCGCTGGTCGACCTCGGCTGGTCGAAGCTGACCCTGGGCGACGTGGCCACCCGGGCCGGCGTCGCGAAAACGACCCTCTACCGCCGCTGGGCGGGCAAGAACGAACTCGTCGTGGACGCGGTCGCGGAACTCTTCGACGAACTCCGGCTGCCCGACCGGGGCAGCCTGGCCGCCGACATCGAGGGCGTGGTGCTCCAGTTCGCGGCGATCCTGGCCCGTCCGGAGGCCAAGAGCGGCCTCATGGCGGTCATCGCCGAGTCGACCCGCGACGACGCCCTGCGCGAACGCATCCGCGCCTCCATCGTCGACCGCCAGAAACGCCTCGTCCTGGAAGGCCGGGCCCGCGCCCTCACCCGAGGCGAACTCCCCCCGGAACCCGACCCCACCACCGCCACCCACACCGTCGACCTCATCTTCGACGTGGTCGCAGGCGCGGTAGTCCACCGCACCCTGGTCAGCGCGGAACAAGCAGACGAAAACTGGGTCCGAGCCTTCACCACCCTCCTCCTGCACGGCCTGCTCCCTTAAGGGGCGCGGGGAACTGCGCGAACGGCGTCTGGGTCAGGGGCGCGGGGAACTGCGCGAACGGGGTCCGGGGCGGAGCCCCGATCTTTGACGGGGGTGGAAAGGGGCGCGCAGCCCCTGGGGATGGGACGGGTAGGGGCGGCGGGGGCGAGAAAGAATCAACGAGACAACCACCTCCCTCAGAACCCGGCCGGCTCCGTATACACCCCCCACTCCTCCCGCAACACCCCACAGATCTCCCCCAACGTAGCCTCGGCCCGCACCGCCTCAAGCATCACCTCGATCACATTCCCCCCACCCCGAGCGACCCTCACCAACCCCCCGAGCGCCCCCCGCACCCCACCCTCGTCCCGCAACACCCTCCGCTCCCCCAACACCCGAACCTGCTCCCGCTCCACCTCATGCCCCACCCGCAGAATCTCCAGATCCCCGGTCACCGACCCCTCGTGGACATTCACCCCCACCACCCGCTTCTCCCCCTTCTCCAACGCCTGCTGATACCGAAACGCCGACTCCGCGATCTCCCCGGTGAACCACCCGTCCTCGATCCCCCGCAGAATCCCGGACGTCATCGGCCCGATCGGATGCACCCCGTCCGGCCGCGCCCGCACCCCCCGCTCCTTGATCCGGTCGAAGATCCGCTCCGCGTCCGCCTCGATCCGGTCCGTCAGCTGCTCGACGTACCACGAACCCCCCAGCGGATCGGCGACGTTGGCGACCCCGGTCTCCTCCATCAGCACCTGCTGCGTTCGGAGCGCGATCTCCGCCGCCCGCTCGCTCGGCAGCGCCAGGGTCTCGTCGAGGGCGTTGGTGTGCAGGGAGTTGGTCCCGCCGAGCACGGCCGACAGCGCCTCCACCGCCGTACGCACCACGTTGTTGTACGGCTGCTGCGCGGTCAGCGAGACCCCGGCGGTCTGGGTGTGGAAGCGCAGCCACTGCGCTTTGTCGGTCCGGGCCCCGTACACGTCCCGCATCCACCGGGCCCAGATCCGCCTGGCCGCGCGGAACTTGGCGATCTCCTCGAAGAAGTCCAGGTGCGCGTCGAAGAAGAAGGACAGCCCCGGCGCGAACACATCGACGTCCAGCCCACGGCTGAGCCCCAGCTCCACATACCCGAACCCGTCCGCGAGCGTGTACGCCAGCTCCTGCGCGGCCGTGGCCCCGGCTTCACGGATGTGGTACCCGGAGACGGACAACGGCTTGTAGGCGGGAATCCGGGCCGCGCAGTACTCCATGAGATCCCCGATGAGCCGGAGATGCGGTTCGGGCGGGAAGAGCCACTCCTTCTGCGCGATGTACTCCTTGAAGATGTCGGTCTGGAGCGTGCCGTTGAGCACCCCCGGATCGACCCCCTGCCGCTCGGCGGCGACGAGATACATACAGAACACGGGCACGGCCGGCCCACTGATCGTCATCGACGTGGTGACATCGCCCAGCGGAATCCCGTGGAACAACGCCTCCATGTCGGCGGCGGAGTCGACGGCCACCCCGCAGTGCCCGACCTCACCGACCGACCGCGGATCGTCGGAGTCCCGCCCCATGAGCGTCGGCATGTCGAACGCCACGGACAGCCCGCCGCCCCCGTCGGCGAGGATCTTCTTGTACCGCTCGTTCGTCTGCCGCGCGTTCCCGAACCCCGCGAACTGCCGAATGGTCCACGTCCGCCCCCGGTACCCCGTGGAGTACAGCCCCCGCGTGAACGGATACTCCCCCGGCCACCCGATCCGCTCGAACCCCTCATACACGTCCCCGGCCCGGGGCCCGTACACAGCCTCCACCCGGTCCCCGGACAGCGTCGAGAAGTCCCCCTCCCGCTTCCCAGCAGCATCGAACCGCGCCTGCCAGCGTCGGCGTCCGTCTTCGACCGCGTCAGCGTCCATGACCCCAATTTACTAGGACGTCCTAGTAAACGGCGAAGGCAAACCGCCGTACGCGTCCGTACGGCGGGAGGTTCTATGCCTTGGCGGTCGCGAACGAGCTGTCCGCGATCTTCGCCTCCAGCTCGCGGCTGACCTTGCGCTCCACGAAGAAGGCCGCCGTCGGGATCGTGCCCGCCAGCAGCACCCACAGCTGCTTCTTGACCGGCCACTTCGCCTTGGAACCGAGATCGAAGGCGAAGACCAGGTACAGGACGTACAGCCAGCCGTGCGCGAGGCTGACGACGTACGTGAAGTCCGCGGCCCCGTCCAGTTCCAGCGCGTACTTGCCGATCATGCCCAGGGTCAGCAGGATCAGCAGGACACCGGTGACATAGGCCAGCACGCGGTAGCGGGTCAGGACGCTCTTTTTCATGGAGACGAGCGTAACCACCGGTTTCGAACGATCTTCGAGCGCCCCTCGGCGGCCGGCTCACCCCTCCTCGAAGTCCCCCGCCGCCACCCGCAGGGGCCGGAGCATGGCGAAGATTTCCGCGCATTCCTCGGCGTCGTAGGTGCCGAGGCCGAAGTCCATGGACATGAGGTCGCGGGTGGCGGCGTCGCAGACCTCGCGGCCCTTGTCGGTGATGGAGGCGAGGGTGCCGCGGCCGTCGTTGGGGTTGGGGCGTTTGTCGACGAGGCCGGACCTGACCAGGCGGTCGACCGTGTTCGTCACGGACGTGGGATGCACCATGAGCCGTTCACCGATCTTGGACATCGGCAGCTCGCCCTTCTGGGAGAAGGTGAGCAGCACGAGGGCCTCGTAGCGCGCGAACGTCAGCCCGTACGGCTTGACCACCGCGTCGACCTCCGCCAGCAGGATCTGCTGCGCACGCATGATCGACGTGATCGCGGCCATGGACGGGACGTTTCCCCAGCGCTGCTTCCAGTGCTCGTCGGCGCGCGAGATGGGGTCGAAGGAGAGGCTGAGCGGCTTCGGCACGGCAACGACCTTACCGGCCGGTCACATGCCGGTCAGCCCTGTCTCGCTTTTCGATATCGGGGCCCGGGACGACGAGGGAGACCCCCGGGCCGCGACTCACCTCACCTGGACCCACTTCGCCTTCGACGGCGTCCCCTCCGCGTCCGTCACGAAGAGCATGTACCAGCCGGGCGGCACGAGGGTCCGGTCGTCCGGTACGTCGACGGTGACCGAGTCCCGGGTCCGCGTCACCTCCAGCGCGACGGACCGCTGCTCGACGTCCGTGCTGTGGGTGACCGCGCTGGGCCGCATCAGCCGCGCGGCGGCCACCCGCTCGGGGTGGGCCGTGGCGAAGGTGGCGCGCCCCTTGGCGTCGGTCTCCGCGGGCCCGTCGCCGAGCACGGGCCGCTTCCCGCCGTTCCGGTGGAGCAGCGGCGGAGTGAAGATCTCCATGCGCTGCTCGAAGTGGCCCAGCTTGGTGTTCCGCCGGTCGTCGTAGAGCGGGTCGGAGCCGAAGGTGGCGATCCGCCCGTCGGGCAGCAGCAGGGCCTCGGAGTGGTAGTTGCGGCCGACCTTGGGGGCGGCGGCGCCCTTGAAGGAGTTGGACCCCGGGTCGTAGAACTGCGCCTTGAGGATGTTGCTGCCGCTGCGGCCCCGGTAGTCGCCGGAGCCGTTGGAGGTGAAGACGGTGTCGTCGGGCAGGAGCACGCTGTTCAGATAGCGGGTGCCCTGCGGGAGGTCGGGGCCGTCGACGAAGGCCGGGTTCTCCTTCTTCAGGTCGATGACGGCCGTGCGCGAGGTCGACTTCCGGGACTCGCCGACCCCGCCCCCGCCGAGGATCATCACCTTCTGGTCCTGCGCGGGCGGCAGCAGCACGGACGCCGAGGTCTCCGTACGGTCGGGGTCGGTCAGCCCCGGGACCTTCTCGAAGGTGTTCGTCCGCAGGTCCCAGATGCCGGGCGCACGGCCGAGGTCGTCGGGGCCGTACCCCGCGTTCGAGGCCGGGTAGAACAGCTTGCCGCCCCGGGTGAGGAAGAGGGCCGGGTAGGTGGGGAAGTACCGCTTCGGGCCGGGCTTCCACTTCTTCGTCCCCGGGTCGTAGATCTCGTTGTCCCCGGGGTCGACGATCCCCACGTCGTCCAGCCCGGAGACCGCCAGCACCCGCCCGTCCGCCAGCCCGACGAGTGTCGGGTACCAGCGGGCCTTCGCCATCGGCGCCACCGGCACATACCGCTCGGCCACCGGGTCGAACTCGTACGCCTCCCTGATCCCCTGGAAGTCCTGCTTGTCCAGGGTGATCTTCTCGGCGAGACCGTACGTGTTGGCCGCGTCCTCGCCCGCCAGCCCGAGGATCTCGTACTGGGCCCGCCCGGGCGTGACGGACCCCGCGCCCTTCTTCACGGCCTCGACGAAGACCCGGGCCTCGCTGGCGACGACCTTCGTCTTCCACGGCCGCATGACCCCGGCCGCGTCGTAGCTGATGTCGAAGTCCCGCTTCGCCTTCGGCACCGTGACGTCGAACCGGCTGACGTACTCGACACCGGACGGCGAGCGGAACCGGGTCCCCTTCCTCAGGACCACCGCCTTGTCGGGGTTCTCGTTCTTGACCCGCATCCCGCCGCCGGCCCGCTCGACCTCGCCCTCCAGCAGCTCGTAGCGGGCGGTCCCGCCGGCCACCAGCAGCCTGCCGTCCGGGAGTTGGGCGTGTCCGGCGCAGAAGAAGTCGACGGGGGTGGGGATCCTCTTGTACGTGTTGCGCACCGGGTCCCACAGGACGGTGTCGAAGGAGCCCCGGTCGAACTTCTTCTGCTCGTTGCCCGACCCGGCGACGATCAGCACCTTGCCGGTGTGCAGCAGCGCCGCGTGGATGGCGTTCGTCCGGAACGCCTCCGGGATGGCCACCTCGCTCCACGAGCCGTACTCGGCCCGGTACCAGGGCTGCGCGATCTTCCACGCGTGATACCGCTCCCGCGCGAACCCGATGGCGGCCGGCGCGTTGAGCCCGGCGAGCAGCACGAGGGCACCGATCCCGAGCAGGTACTTCTTGTACTTCTTGGTCCGGTCGGTCCCGTCGGCCCGGCCCGAAAGCTTGTCGACCATGGGCTAGTTGCCTCCGGTGGGCTCGGGAGCGGGAGCGGGAGCGGCGGCGACCGCACCCGGTTCCCGCCCGGCCGCGAACCGGGTGACCGCCCACACCCCGACCGGCGCGAGCGAGATCAGCAGGGCGAGGACGGCCCAGGTGCGCATGGCCGCATGGGTGTGGCCGAGGAAGAACGACGCGGTCAGCGACGAGGCGAGCACGGCCGCCCAGAACAGATGGATCCGGAAGGTCGCCAGCCGGTCCGCGCTCGCGCCCCCGCCCTTCGGCGTGACGACGAAACGGCAGGGCAGCCGGAGCACCGCCGCCCCCAGGGACTTCAGATAGACGGGCGCGGAGAGCGCCGACATCGCCATCCCGGCGAGCCCGCCCGACCCCTGCGGCTCGTGCGGCGAGACGTTGTGCCGGCGGTTCCACAGATACAGCCCCACCTGGAGCGCCGCCGCGTCGCTGTACAGCATCAGCCAGACCGAGGCGGCGACCTGCGTCCCGGACGCCCCGAACCACAGGAACAGCACACAACTGACGATGCCCAGCAGCCAGTTGAGGGCGGTCATCGGGTAGTACACGAGCATCAGCGTGTACGAGAAGAGCCGCCCCGGGGGCATCGTGAAGGGCGCCTTCCAGTACTGCTTGAACAGCGTCTCGTACGTCCCGCGCGACCAGCGCGTCTGCTGGGCGAAGAAGTCGGTCCAGGACGCCGGCCCCTCCCCCACCGCGAGCACGTCCGGCGTGTACACGGACCGCCAGTGCCGCCCCGTCGCCGGATTGCGGTGCCGGTGCAGTTCGAATCCGGTGGCCATGTCCTCGGTGATGGAGTCGTACAGCCCGCCGATCTGTCGTACGGCCGCGACGCGTACGACGTTGTTGGTGCCGACGAACATGGGGGCGCGGTAGCGGTTCCCGGCGCGCTGGATGAGGGCGTGGAAGAGGAACTGCTGCGATTCGGCGGCCTTGGTGACGGCGGTGACGTAGTTCCCGTACACCTGCGGGCCGACGACGAAGGCGACGTCCGGGTCGCGGAAGTAGCCCAGCATCCGCTCCAGGAACGCGGGGAGCGGGACGTGGTCGGTGTCCACGGAGGCGAAGAACTCGTACGCGTCGCCGTGCCGGGCGATCCAGGCGTTGTAGTTGCCGTGCTTGGTGCGGGCCTTGTGGACACCGCGCGGCCGGTTCCACTCGGGCACCCCGCGGCGGGTGAAGTGCCGGACGCCGAGTTCCGCGCAGAGGGCCCTCGCCCGGTCGTCGTCGCCCTCGTCCAGGAGCCAGACGTCGAGCGGGCCGTCGTGCCGGAGCCGGATGGCGCCCTCCAGGGTGGCCCGGACCATGGCGAGGGGTTCCTTGCCCGGGACGTAGGTGGTGAGGAAGGCGACGCGGATGCCGGATTCGGGGACGACGGGGACGGGATCACGGGCGACCATCGTGGCGTGGGCGATGGACACGACGTTGACCAGCATGAACAGCTCGATCAGCCCGATGGCGACCAGCATCACGAGGTCGAGCGCCACCAGCCAGGCCGCCCCGCCCGCGCGCTCCACCCAGTGGCTGGGCCAGACCAGATAGACGAGCAGGGCGCCGGTGAGCAGCGGCGCCAGCGTCATCAGCAGCACGGCCCGTATTCGATGCGGCTCCTTCGCAAGGAGCCTGCGGTACCGCACCCGGTACGCCGGCCCGGTGACCTCCGTGAGCGGCCCGGCGAGTCTGCTGTACGTCTCGTAGTCGTATCCCTCCAGCCCCACGGCGCCCTCCAGCGGTCGAACGACCCGATACGTCCACGAAAGGACCAATGGAGTGGCAAGTCCACCCGCATTAGCCCGAACGAGAGAGCGACACCCCCGCCCCGAAGGGGCGCGGGGAACTGCGCGAGAACCCCCACGAACCCGCACGAGACGACGAACCCCCCGCGCGGAGCGCGAAAGGGGGGTCGAAGGGGCGCAGCCCCTTGAGGATGGGACGGGTAGGGGCGGCGGGGGCGAGAAAACCGCCCCACCCCCTCAGCGCCCCACGGCCTTCCGCAGCTGATGCCGGACCGCCCGCTGCGCCACGCTCCCCAGGCCGTCGAGCGCGGCGACCAGTACCCCGAGTTGCTCAAGAGCAGCGAGCGCCGCCCCCGCCCCCTCGGCGTCGACCCCCTCGTACAGCTCCAGCCCCACGAACGAGGCCGCCACTGCCCGCGCCAGCCCCCGCGCATCCGCGAACTCCCCCACCGGCGAGCCCGCGAGCACCCGCCGCAGCACCCCCTCCACCTCGTCGATCCACAGCTCCAGCCCCGCCGCCGTGGCCGCCGCCAGCCGCGGCTGGGTCTGCGCCCCCGCGAGCAGCTGCCCCAGCACGGCCACATGCCCCGCCGCCCGCTCCTCCTCGTGCATCTCCCGCCCGAAGGCCAGCAGTTCGGAGAGCGAGGAGATCGTCGCCAGCCGCTCCCGATGCCGGGCGACCCGCTGCTCGGCCCCGTACCGGCAGGCCGCCGCCAGCAGTTCGTCCACTGATCCGAAGTGGTAGAAGACGAGCGCCTGGTTCACCCCGGCGGTCGCGGCGATGGACCGCGCGGAGGTCTTGGCGATGCCCTGCTCGACGAGCGTTCGCAGCGCGCCCTCCAGCAGCTTCGCCCGGGTCGCCTCGCTCACGCCCGCGCCTCCTCACGGACCGGCCGCAGCCCGGGCCGCACCCCGCACACCCGGACGTCCTGGTACGACGCCGTGAAGGAGCCCTCGTAGCCGAAGAGCGGCCCGACGTACCGGTTC
This sequence comes from Streptomyces sp. NPDC107538, assembly GCF_055657445.1. NCBI lineage: Bacteria > Bacillati > Actinomycetota > Actinomycetes > Kitasatosporales > Streptomycetaceae > Streptomyces > Streptomyces sp. NPDC107538. The sequence goes on from NZ_JBVKAY010000002.1 coordinate 46,133, forward strand.
ACCACCCGCACCCGGATCCGGAAACGCCCGGTCCGCTCGTCGAACCGCTCCCGCACCTCCGCCTGACCGCCGATGAGTTCGGGGACCCGGACGTCCACCGGCCCCTCCCGGAACCGGTGTGCGCCGGAGCGGATCAGCAGCGACCCGTCGGCCTCCGCGCCGAAGTACAGATCGCTGGCGAGGTGCTGATGGGTGCCGAGGTAGTCGAGGACGCGGTCGCCCCGGGGGCTCAGCACCATCTGGGCGTCGAACCGGCGGGCCCGGCCGGGAAGATCGAAGGTACGCACGAACGTCACCGTCTCACGGCCGAAGCCGTCGGCGTACGGCACGTTCTCGATGGTGAAGGGGACGTCCCGCCCCTCGCGCGGGACGAGGATGTTCCGGGTGCCGCCCAGCGCGAGGAACGGCTTGACCAGTCCCCGCCCGTGCCACACGCGGTCCATCGTGCCCCGCCCGGTACAGGCCTCGCCGCTCGCCAGTCCGACGGAGAAGCGGCGACGCAGCTCGGGGTGCAGCCGCTCGAAGTCGGCGCCCATGACGGTCCGGAAGATCGAGGCCGGAAAGGCCCCCGGAATCAGCCGGTCCATAATCAGCTGGTCCATGTCGCTCGGGTCATCCCTTCAGCGTCGCGAGCAGTCGGGGCGCACGCGCGCGTGCCGGTGGGGTCCGCAGACAACGGCGGGCGGACGGCGTGCCGGGCAGCGGCGGCACGATCAGGGCGGCCAGAACCGCCGCGACGGCCAGGACCGGTGTCGCGAACAGGGCCAGCGGCGCCAGCGGGCCCGCCGGGTCCACGAGCGCCCCGTAGGCGAGCCCCGCGCAGGCGGCCACGATCGTCAGCGCGCGTACGGCCGCCTCGGCGAGCCAGCGGCGCAGGGCCCGTTCGGGGGTGATGTCCCGCTCCAGCCACAGGCGCAGGCGGTCGAAGGACCAGGCGGTGGCCCAGCCCATGAGCGGGCGGAACAGCAGCCGGTCGGCGATCGCGCCGGGGCGGCCCCAGCGGGGGCGGTAGTCGTAGCCGGTGAGGAAGCGGACCTCCGTGCCGTCCGGGACGTACCGCCAGTAGCCGCTGCCCTCCGCGATCAGGGAGAGCGGGTGCGGCGAGGTGAACCGCAGGGCCGAGGTGCGGGTGCCGTCCGGGCGCTCCTTCTCCCCGGCCGCGATCCCGGTCCCGGCGACCGTCAAACCGGGGAGCACGCGGGTGGCGTACCGGAAGCGCCGCGGTTCGCCCTCCACGCGCGCGAGGTGGACATCTCGGTGAAGCGGAGGTCCCAGCGCTGATGGAGGGCCGGGTCCTGGGTGCGGACCCACACCTCCTCCAGGTCCGCCCGTACCCGTGCCTCGATGTAGAGCCCCATGCGCGTTCCCCCAGGTCGGCGACCTTTTTTGAGCGAGTGCTCAACTCTCACGTTCCCGACCGTACCCGATTTGAGCGACCGCTCAAACACGGGGTACGAGAAAACCCCGGTCCAGAGGGACCGGGGTTCTCGAGGAAGGCGACGAGGGGCGCGCTCGGCTACGCCGACAGGTGGCGCTCCACCGTCTCCACCTTCGCGGTGAGGCCGTCCGTGACGCCGGGGCGGATGTCGGCCTTGAGGACGAGGGAGACACGGGGCGCGCGCTCCTCGACGACGGCGACGGCCCGTCGTACGACGTCCATCACCTCGTCCCAGTCGCCCTCGATCGAGGTGAACATCGCGTCGGTCCGGTTCGGCAGGCCCGATTCCCGGACGACACGTACGGCGTCGGCGACGTACTCCCCCACGTCCTCACCGACGCCGAGCGGGGTCACGGAGAAGGCGACGATCACGCTTTCACGGCCCCTTCGTTCGCGTCGCCGGCGCGGGACGCGAACGTCGCGCCGACCGCGTCCTCGGCCTCGCGGCGCAGCTTGCGGTCGGCGAAGAAGCCACCGGTGGGCAGGACGGAGAGGACGAAGTAGAGGGCGGCGGTCTTCAGGGACCACTTGGCGCGGTTCCAGGCGTCGGCCCAGAAGATCACGTACAGGATGAACAGGACGCCGTGGATCATGCCCATCACCGGCACCGCGTTGAACTCCGTGGTCCTCTTCAGCACCGAGCAGACCAGCAGCAGCAGGAAGGAGACGGCCTCGGGGGCGGAGACGAGGCGCAGGCGGCGGAGGGCGGAGGCGGTCTTTATGTCCACGGGTCACCTTCGGTGGGGTCGGCGGGGCGAGTCCTCGCACCGCTGGTCGAGCTGTGCCGGTCGAGCTGTGTGGTGGACCTGTGCCGGTCGATCTTTGTGAACGGAAGCACAAGCGCCGCCCATTCTGGCATCCGTCAACCCGCCGAACGCTCTAGGGGTCCCTTCAGGGTCGAGATCCCCCTCTGGGACCTGTCCTGTCCGGGCATCTGCCGGTTACCTTCCTCCCGTGGCAATGTTCCGACTTCAAGGCAGCAAAGTGCTGGCCGTCGACATGACCGGGGACGCCGTGAAGGCGAAGAACGGCTCGATGGTCGCGTACGACGGTCAGATGTCGTTCAAGAAGCTGAGCGGCGGTGGAGAGGGCCTGCGTGGGATGGTGACGCGGCGCCTCACGGGTGAGCAGATGACGTTGATGGAGGTGACGGGGCAAGGGACCTGCTGGTTCGCGGACCGGGCCTCCGAGATCAACCTCGTGAGTCTTCAGGGGGACAAGCTGTACGTGGAGTCGAGCAATCTGCTCGCGACGGACTCCGGGCTGCGCACGGGCACCAGCTTCACGGGGCTGCGCGGCGCGACACAGGGCAACGGCCTGTTCACCACGACCATCGAGGGCCACGGCCAGGCGGCGATCATGTCCGACGGCCCGGCGGTGGTGCTGCGGGTGAGCCACCAGTACCCGCTGACGGTGGACCCGGGGGCGTACATCGCGCACCAGGGCAACCTCCAGCAGTCCTTCCAGTCCGGTGTGACGTTCCGCACGTTCATGGGCGAGGGCGGCGGCGAGGCCTTCCAGATCCGCTTCGAGGGCGACGGACTCGTCTACGTCCAGCCCAGCGAGCGCAACACGGTGGCGGGAGACGTCTGACATGCCCTTCCTTGAGATCAACTCGAAGATGATCGAGGCGACCGTGATGCCGGGCCAGCGGCTGTTCAGCCAGCGCGGCGCGATGCTCGCCTACAAGGGCGAGGTCGCCTTCACCCCGAACATGCAGGGCGGCCAGGGCGGTATCGCCTCGATGATCGGCCGCCGGGTGGCGGGCGAGGCGACCCCGCTGATGACCGTCGAGGGCAGCGGCACGGTGCTGTTCGGGCACGGCGGCCACCACATCCAGGTGATCAACCTGACCGGCGAGACGCTCTACGTCGAGGCCGACCGCCTGCTGGCCTTCGACGGCACCCTCCAGCAGGGCACGATGTTCATGGGCTCGCAGGGCGGCGTCATGGGCATGGTCCGGGGCCAGGTGACGGGCCAGGGCCTGTTCACCACCACCCTGAAGGGTCACGGGGCGGTCGCCGTCATGGCGCACGGCGGAGTCATCGAGGTCCCGATCACCCCTCAGCGCCCGGTCCATGTCGACCCGCAGGCGTACGTGGCGCACCACGGCGACGTACGCAACAAGCTCTCCACCGCGCTCGGCTGGCGCGACATGGTGGGCCGGGGCTCCGGCGAGGCGTTCCAACTGGAGCTGAGCGGCAGTGGTGCGGTGTACGTCCAGGCCTCGGAGGAGAAGCTGTGAGCATGTACGGGGCTCCGGTCGCCGGACCGACCGTCCACGACCCGATGACGCTGCCGTCCGACGACAACGTCAACAACTACACCTTCTGCGTGGAGCTCAAGGGGAGCCAGTGGTTCCTGCAGAAGGGCAAGATGATCGCCTACTACGGCCAGATGGAGTTCAACGGCATCGGGCACGGCCGGCTGGACCGTCTGGTGCGTTCGTCGTTCCATTCGCCACTGCACGCGAGCGACTGGGTGGTGGCCGAGGGCTCCGGCAAGATGCTCCTCGCCGACCGGGCCTTCGACGTCAATTCGTATGACTTGGAGGAGGGCAACCTGACCATTCGCTCGGGCAACCTCCTCGCTTTTCAGCCAAGTCTCGCGCTGAAGCAGTCGATCGTCCCGGGCTTCCTCACCCTCATCGGCACGGGCAAGTTCGTGGCCGCCTCCAACGGCCCGGTGGTGTTCATGGAACCCCCCATCCGGGTCGACCCGCAGGCCCTGGTCGGCTGGGCCGACTGCCCCTCGCCGTGCCACCACTACGACCACGGGTACATGCAGGGTCTGATGGGCGGCCTACGTGCGATGACGGGCCTGGGCGGCGCCTCCGGGGAGGAGCACCAGTTCGAGTTCGTCGGGGCGGGCACGGTGCTGCTCCAGTCCTCCGAGACCCTCATGGCCGAGCAGGCCACGGGCGCGGTCCCGCACGAGCCGGGCGTACCCGGTGGCGGTGGGGTACCCGGTCACCACGGACAGCCGGCGGGCGCACCGCGCCTTCCCGGACAGCTGGGGGACCTCCAGCGTCGCTTCGGGCTGTGAGCGGTAGTCTGCGGAGTGTGACATCGAACGTGTGCGCGTTGTCATGCTCCACCCGTAAGAACCCTCACTAGTTCGACTTTCAACATTTTAGGTAGACTTCATTCATGGAGACCGAAACGGCCACGCGCTGGCTGACCGATGCGGAGCAGTGCGCCTGGCGCACCCATCTGGACGTCAACAGGCTGCTGACTCACCAGCTCGAAAGGGACCTGCAGCCGTTCGGCCTGACAATGAACGACTACGAGATCCTGGTGAACCTCTCCGAGTCGGAGGGGCGGCGGATGCGGATGAGCGACCTCGCCGCCGCCACGCTGCAGTCCAAGAGCCGGCTCTCGCATCAGATCACCCGGATGGAGAACGGGGATCTGGTGCGCCGGGAGAACTGCGAGTCCGACCGGCGCGGGCTGTTCGCCGTGCTGACGGACCACGGCATGGAGACGATGCAGCGGGTGGCGCCGCATCATGTCGCCTCCGTGCGGCGGCACTTCATCGATCTGCTGCCGGAGGAGGGGCTGGAGGAGCTGCACAAGTCCTTGGGGCCGATCGCGGATCACCTCCGAAGCCACCGGGGTAAGCCGTAGGGGTTGGGGGACTGCGGGGTCGGTTTTCGGCCGCGGGTTCGTTGTGGCTGGTCGCGCAGTTCCCCGCGCCCCTTGAGGAACCGGCGGTTTCCCGGCGCCCTCAAGATAGTGGCAGCCTCAGCTCGAAGAGTGCGCCTCCGCCCGGGGCGTCCGCGACCGTCAGGGTGCCTCCGTGGCGGGCGGCGATGTCTCGGGCGATCGCCAGGCCCAGGCCGGCGCCGCCGTCGTCCCTGGCCCGGGACTCGTCGAGGCGGACGAAGCGTTCGAAGATGCGGTCGCGGTCGGCGGGCGGGACGCCGGCGCCGTTGTCGGTGACCTGGAGGACCGCCCAGCCGGGCGTGGTGCGCAGGGTGACCTCGACGCGGTCGTGGGTGTGGCGGGCGGCGTTGTCCAGGAGGTTGCCGAGGACGCGGCAGATCTGGTTGCGCGAGCCGCGCAGTTCCACGGAGCCGACGCTCTCCAGGGCGACCCCCTCCCGGGACGCCACCTCCTCCCGTACGACCCTCGCCAGGTCGAAGCGCGCGTCCGGCGGTGGCCGCTCCCCCGCGTCCAGCCGGGCGAGCAGCAGCAGGTCGGCGGCGAGGCTCTGCAGCCGTACGGTGTCCTCGACCGCGCCCTCCAGATCCAGCAACTCGGGGTGGGCGGCGCCCACTTCGAGCTGGGTGCGCAGAGACGCGATCGGGCTGCGCAGCTCGTGCGAGGCATCGGCGACGAACGCGCGCTGCCGCTCCACCGAGGTCTCCAGCGCGGCCAGGGTCTCGTTCGTGGTCCGCGCGAGGCGGGCGATCTCGTCGTGCGTGTCCGGCTCGGGGACGCGCCGGGAGAGGTCCTCGGAGGCGGTGATCGCCGCCATCTCGGAACGGATGCCCTCGACCGGGCGCAGCGCCCGACCGGTGACGACGTACGTCACCCCGCTGACGGTCAGCAGCAGCAGCGGCAGCCCGATGAGCATCGTCGTCAGCGCGGTGCCGACGGCGTCCTCCTCGGTGGCGAGCGGGGCGCCCGCGTAGACGGTGAGCGGCACTCCGCTCGGGGTGACGACGTCGACCCCGGCGAACCGGTAGTCCGCCGTCTCCCCCTCGACGGTCGCGGAGCCCTCGCCGTACCAGGTCTCGTCGGCGACCTGCCCGGCGCGGAGCGTCCCCGCGTCCTCCGCGTCGCGGTCGCCCTCCGCCGAGTCGTCGGCGTCGTCGTTGGTCTCGGAGTTCAGCCGGTCCGAGTCGACGGAGGTCACGTCCATACCCTCGACGTCCTCACCGACCGCGACGGGCTTCTCGTCCCGGTCCAGAACCTCCACGGGGTTCTCGTCGCCGTCCGGCAGCACGAGCTTGTCGTACGCGAACCCGTTCGCCAGCGCCGAGGCGGCGTTGCGGGCCACGGAGTCGGCCTCCGCGTCCGCCTTGTCGATCAGGCTGAACCGCAGCGAGATCAGCACGGCGGCGCCCGCCGCGACCAGGGCGACGGCCACGACGACGGTCGCGGCGAGGGTCGCGCGGGCCCGCACCGAGCCCAGACGGCGCTTCACGGGCGGACCTCCAGCCGGTAACCGGCCCCGCGCACGGTCTTGATGAGCGTGGGGCCGAGCTTGCGGCGCAGGGTGCTGATGTAGACCTCGACGATGTTCGGGTCGCCGTCGTAGGCGAAGTCCCAGACGTGCTCCAGGATGTCGGCCTTGGAGACGACCTCACCGGCCCGCAGCGCGAGCTGTTCGAGTACGGAGAACTCCTTGGTGGTGAGGGTGATCTCGTCCTCGGCGAGGAACACCCGCCGGGCGGCGGTGTCGACCTTCAGCGCGCCGACCTCGTACACGGGCGAGGCCCCGCCCGCCGCGCCGCGCCGCCGCAGCAGGGCCTTCACCCGGGCGACGAGGACGACGTAGCTGAACGGCTTGGTCAGATAGTCGTCGGCGCCCGTGTCCAGGCCCTCGGCCTCGTCGTACTCGCCGTCCTTGGCGGTCAGCATCAGGATCGGCACGTCGTGGCCGGCGGCGCGCAGGGCGGCGCAGACGCGGTAGCCGTTCATGCCGGGCAGCATGATGTCGAGGATCACGAGGTCGTACGACCCCTCGCTCGCCCGGTGCAGGCCCTCGACTCCGTCGTGGACGACGTCCACGGCATAGCCCTCGGCCGTCAGCCCCTTGGCCAGCGACACCGCGAGCCGCTTCTCATCTTCCACGATCAACAGGCGCATGCGTTCAGCTTGGCAAACCGAACCTGAAGCGGTCTTCAGGGGGCTTCAGGTCGGCTTCAGCGTCCCTCGGCCAGATTGGTCCACGTCGAAAGCGAACAGCATCCGTCACTGGAGGAACCCCATGAAGCGCAACATCGTCATCGCCACCATCACGGCCGTCGCCCTGATCGGCGGCGGCACCGCGACCGCCATCGCGGTCTCCGGTGACGACGAGGCGCCCGCGAAGAAGAGCGTGTCGGTGTCGAACGACGACAGCGACCGCGACGACGTGAACGACACCGACGCCGACGACGCCGACGACACGGCCCAGGACAAGGCGGAGGACAAGGCCGAGGACCGGGCCGCCCGGGACACGGACCAGGACGCCGACGACAAGGCCGAGAACGCGGCCGAGGCGAAGGCCGGCCAGGTCACGGCCGCCGAGGCGATCACCACCGCGCTGAAGGCCAAGTCCGGTACGGCCGTCTCCGCCGACCTCGACGACGAGGGCACGAAGCTGGTGTGGGACGTCGACGTGCTGACCGCCGGTGACAAGTGGTTCAGCGTCCAGGTCGACCCCGCCACCGGCAAGGTCCTCGGCACGCACGCCGACCGGGACGACGACGGTGACGACGCCGCCGAGACCGCGCAGATCCGGGCCGCCCTCAAGGGCAGCTCCGTGACCGCCGCGGCGGCCGCCGAGGCCGCCGCCGCCAAGGGCACGGTGACCTCCGTCGACCTCGACGAGGAGAGCGCCGACCAGGCCTGGGAGGCCGACACCACCGCCGCGGACGGCACCGGCAGCGACTGGAGGGTGAACCTCGACTCCGGCAAGCTCACGGCCGACCGCTCGAACGACTGACGCACCTCCTGCGGCCTCGGACGGAAGAAGCCTTTCTCTCCCCCCACAGGTAGGGCACCCGGCGCATGGCACCGGGTGCCCTACCGCCGTTTCAGCAGCGCGTACGGCTCCTCCGGAGCCACCACGGTGACCACGGCGACCGCCGCGAGCAGGGCCGTGCCACCGGCCAGGGCGAAGCCGAGGGCCGGTGAGAAGTGGGCCACCAGCAGGCCCGAGGTCGCCGCGCCCGCCGAGATGCCCGCGTTGACGGCCGTGTTGACCCAGGCGCCGGCGCGCGTACGGGCGGCGAGCGGGGCGGCGGCGTCGGCGACCAGATAGGCCGTGGTCAGCGCCGGGGCGACGAAGAGGCCCGCGCAGACGACGGCGCCGGTGAGCACGGCCAGGTCCGGGGCGAACCCGGCACCGGCGAGCACGACACCCAGGCCCGCCGTCAGCAGCGCCAGCCGGACGCGGGCCCCGGAGCGCCACTCGACCGCGCCGTACGCCAGGCCGCCCACCGCGCTCCCGGCGGACAGCGCGGCGAAGACCCAGGCCACGGCGTCGTCCCCGTGCCCCCGCTGCTCGGCGAAGGCCAGCACCAGCAGGTCGAGCGCGCCGAGCGCCAGCCCGACGCCACCGGCCGCGATCACGGGCGCCACGATCCCGGCCGCCACGCGCGGCGCCCGCGGCCCCGCGCGCTCCTTCGGCGCCGCGCCACCGCCCGGCATACGCGCCACGGCCGGAGAGGTCACGAACCCGAAGGTCCCGGCCACCACCAGCACGGCACCCAGGCCCACGGCGGCGGCCGGAGCGGCGAACTGCACCACCCCGCCGACCACCAACGGCCCCGACACGAACAGCAGTTCCTCGGCGACACCGTCGAGGCTGTACGCGCGCCGCAGCAACCCCGGGTCCGAGGCGGCGAGTTCACTCCACACCGTCCGCATCGTCGGTCCGAGCGGCGGAGTACACGCACCCGCCGCCACCGCGACCGCCCCCAGCACGGGGCCCGACGCGCCCGGCCGCCAACTCGCCACCGCCAGCACGCCGAGCAGCACGGCGTACAGCGAGGCCATCGGCAACAGCGCCCGGCGCGGGCCGTACCGGTCGACGAGCGCCGCCCGCGCGGGCGACAGGAACACACTGGTGGCCCCGAACAGGGCCATCACCGTCCCGGCGACGGCGTACGACCCCGTCGCGCGGCTGACGGCGAGCAGTACGGCGATCGGCACCATGCCGTAGGAGAGGCGGCCGACGAGTACGGCGGCGAAGGTGCGGCGGGCGTACGGGATGCGGAGCACCGCGGCGTACGACGGCCGCGGGGAGGTCGCGGACATGCGGGAAGTTCCTCACTCGGAGGCGGAAAGGGGGCGCCGGTGTGGGGGCCCGCCTCTACGCAAAGTGAAGGAACATGAGGCCAAGCTAGCAGTCCGCGACGGGAGTTGGGGGTTCGGGTGCGCTGGCGGGTGCGGGCCCGGTGGGGCTTCTCGCGCAGTTCCCCGCGCCCCTGAAAAGCAGGGGCTGCGCCCCGTGCTTTTCGGCCCGAAAGGGCCGTAGGCCCTTCAGGGGCGCGGGGAACTGCGCGACCAGCCCCCACCCGCCCGCACCCGACAACGCACCCCAAAAAAGCCCCCGTCAGCCCTCCGTCAGCGCCGCCACCAACTCGTCCGCCGCCCCGTAAGGATCCAGCTCCCCCGTCACGATCCGCTCGGCCAGCAAGGACAGCCGCCGGTCACCGTGCAGGTCCCCGATCCGCGACCGCAGTGCCGTGACCGCGATGGCCTCCACCTCGTGCGCCGCGCGCGCCCGCCGGCGCGAGGCGAGCACCCCCCGCTCCTCCATCCACGCCCGGTGCTTCTCCAGCGCCGCCACGACCTCGTCGACCCCCTCCGCCCGCGCGGCGACGGTCTTCACGATCGGCGGCCGCCAGTCCCCGGGCTTGCGGGACTCCCCCAGCCCCAGCATGTGGTTCAGCTCGCGCGCGGTCGCGTCGGCCCCGTCCCGGTCCGCTTTGTTGACGACGTAGACGTCCCCGATCTCCAGGATCCCGGCCTTGGCGGCCTGGATGCCGTCCCCCATCCCGGGGGCGAGCAGCACCACGGACGTGTCCGCCTGGGAGGCGATCTCCACCTCGGACTGCCCGACCCCGACCGTCTCGACCAGGATCACGTCGCAGCCCGCCGCGTCGAGCACCCGGATCGCCTGCGGGGCGGCCCACGCCAGACCCCCCAGATGCCCCCGCGTCGCCATCGAACGGATGTACACCCCGGGGTCGGACGCGTGGTCCGACATCCGGACCCGGTCACCGAGCAGCGCGCCCCCGCTGAAGGGCGACGACGGATCCACCGCCAGCACCCCGACCCGCTTCCCGGCCTTCCGGTACGCGGTCACCAGCGCCGACGTGGACGTGGACTTGCCGACCCCGGGCGACCCCGTGAGGCCGACGACGTAGGCCCCGCCGGTGAGCGGGGCCAGCGCCGCCATGACCTCGCGGAGCTGCGGGGACGCCCCCTCCACCAGGGAGATCAGCCGGGCGACGGCCCGGGGCCGCCCTTCCCTGGCCTGGGCCACCAGCGTGGGGACGTCCTGCATCACGGCTCCGTTCCGAACTCGAAGGCGGCCCTCAGGCCTTGGGCACCCGCACGATCAGCGCGTCACCCTGCCCGCCGCCACCGCACAGCGCCGCCGCGCCGACCCCGCCGCCGCGCCGCTTCAGCTCCAGAGCGAGGTGGAGGACGAGACGGGCGCCGGACATGCCGATGGGGTGCCCGAGAGCGATCGCACCACCATTGACGTTCACCTTTTCCGGCGACACGCCGAGGTCCTTCATTGACTGCACGGCGACGGCGGCGAAGGCCTCGTTGATCTCGATGAGGTCGAGGTCCGCGACCTCCAGCCCGTCCTTCTTCAGGGCGTGCTGGATGGCGTTCGACGGCTGGGACTGGAGCGAGTTGTCCGGGCCCGCGACGTTCCCGTGGGCGCCGATCTCGGCGAGCCAGGTCAGGCCCAGCTCCTCCGCCTTGGCCTTGCTCATGACGACCACGGCGGCGGCGCCGTCGGAGATCTGCGAGGCGGAACCGGCCGTGATCGTGCCGTCCTTGGCGAAGGCCGGACGCAGCTTGCCCAGCGACTCGGCGGTCGTCTCACCCCGGATGCCCTCGTCCTGGCTGAAAACGACCGGCTCACCCTTGCGCTGCGGGATCTCCACCGGGGTGATCTCGGCGTCGAAGAGGCCGTTCTTCTGCGCGGCGGCGGCCCGCTGGTGGGACTGGGCGGCCACCGAGTCCTGCTCCTCGCGGCCGATGCCGAGACGGGTGTTGTGCTTCTCCGTCGACTCGCCCATGGCGATGTTCTCGAAGGAGTCCGTGAGCCCGTCGTACGCCATCGCGTCGATCATCTGGATCGCCCCGTACTTGTAGCCCTCACGGGACTTCGGGAGCAGATGGGGGGCGTTGGTCATCGACTCCTGGCCGCCCGCCACGACCACGTCGAACTCGCCGGCGCGGATCAGCTGGTCGGCCAGCGCGATGGCGTCGAGACCCGAGAGACACACCTTGTTGATCGTGAGCGCGGGCACGCTCATCGGGATGCCCGCCTTGACCGCGGCCTGGCGTGCCGGGATCTGCCCTGCCCCGGCCTGGAGCACCTGGCCCATGATCACGTACTGCACCTGGTCGCCACCGATCCCCGCACGGTCCAGGGCGGCCTTGATCGCGAAGCCGCCGAGGTCGGCTCCGGAGAAGGACTTCAGCGAACCGAGCAACCGTCCCATGGGCGTACGGGCGCCCGCGACGATCACCGAGGTCGTGCCGTTCGTTCCAGTCATGAGGTGCGATCCCCTTCCAGCCTGCACGGCCGAGGAGTGAGTGAACGAGGGTTTACTTCGAATGTACTGAGTGGCACTCCGTGCCGTCACCGGGCCGTCGGTGTGATCGCGCGCACGTTGCGTAACCGTCGTATGAGCGCTGCACTGACTCCATGCTGACGCGAATCGACCACATCGGGATCGCCTGTTTCGACCTCGACGCCACCGTCGAGTTCTACCGGGCCACCTACGGCTTCGAGGTGTACCACTCCGAGGTCAACGAGGAGCAGGGCGTGCGCGAGGCCATGCTCAAGATCAACTCCACGGACGACGGAGGCGCCTCCTACCTGCAGCTTCTGGAGCCGACCCGCGAGGACTCCACCGTCGCGAAGTGGCTGGCCAAGAACGGAGAGGGCGTGCACCACATCGCCTTCGGTACGGCGGATGTCGACGGCGAGGCGGCCGCGATCAAGGACAAGGGCGTACGCGTCCTGTACGAGGAGCCGCGAGTCGGTTCCATGGGGTCACGGATCACGTTTCTGCACCCCAAGGATTGTCATGGCGTACTGACAGAACTGGTCACTTCGGCGCCAGTTGAGTCACCTGAGCACTGACCCCCGTACATATGGGCCGGTAGGGTTGGGGTCGGCCGTCCCCTTTCGGGGTGACGGCCCGGGTCCTGCCGCCTTCCGACGAGTGGGATCCAGGGGCACCGCGGCGATCCATCAGCGGCTGTCCCAGGGCCGGGGTCCAGGTTTCGGGGGACGAGGGTGAGGGCGGCAGCCCGTGCTCCGCCGTTGATCTGACACCATGCCCCGGGGGCACCGTTCGGCGGTTGGACGGAGCTCGTTTGCCAGAGGTTGCGACCAGGGGACGGATGGGACCGCGCAGTGCGGGGCTACGAACGCCAGGAGCGAGAGCCGGCGGCTGACGTCGACCACCTCTCTCGGTTCGAGGCCGAGATGGAGCGGCTGAAGACCGAGCGGGAAAAGGCGATTCAGCACGCCGAGGACCTCGGCTACCAGGTCGAGGTGCTGCGCGCCAAGCTGCACGAGGCGCGCCGCACCCTCATGTCCCGGCCCGCCTACGACAGCGGGGGCGACCTCGGGTACCAGGCCGAGCAGATGCTCCGCCAGGCCCAGATGCAGGCCGACCAGCTGCGGGCGGACGCCGAGCGGGAGCTGAGCCAGGCCCGGGCGCAGACCCAGCGGATCCTGCAGGAGCACGCCGAGCAGGCCGCGCGGCTCCAGGCGGAGCTGCATCAGGAGGCGGTCACCCGCCGCCAGCAGCTCGACCAGGAGCTGTCCGAGCGCCGGCAGACGGTCGAGAGCCACGTCAACGAGAACGTGGCGTGGGCCGAGCAGCTGCGCGCCCGCAGCGAGTCCCAGGCCCGCCGGCTCGTCGACGAGTCCCGCGCGGAGGCCGAGCAGGCGCTCGCCGCCGCCCGCGCCGAGGCCGAGCGGCTGGCCACCGAGGCCCGCCAGCGCCTCCAGAGCGACTCCGAGGCCGCCCGGGGCGAGGCCGACCAGATCCTGCGCCGGGCCCGCGCCGAGGCCGAGCGGCTGCTGAACGCGGCGTCCACGCAGGCCCAGGAGGCCACCGAGCACGCCGAGCAGCTGCGTACCTCCACCGCCACCGAGTCGGACTCCGCCCGCCGCCAGGCCTCCGAGCTGAGCCGGGCCGCCGAGCAGCGCATGACGGAGGCCGAGACGGCGCTGCGCGAGGCCCGCGCCGAGGCCGAGAAGCTGGTCACGGAGGCGAAGGAGAACGCGGCCAAGTCGGTCGCCGGCGCCGAGTCGACCAACGAACAGCGCACCCGTACGGCGAAGGAGCAGGTCGCCCGGCTGGTCGAGGAGGCCACCAAGGAGGCCGAGGCCACCAAGGCGTCCGCCGAGGAGGTCGTCGCCGACGCCAGGGCCGAGGCCGAGAAGATCGTCGCCGAGGCCTCGGAGAAGGCCCGCTCGATCACCGCGGAGGAGTCCGCCTCCGCGCTCGCCAAGACCGCCAAGACCGCCGAGGACGTGCTGAACAAGGCGTCCGAGGAGGCCCGCAGCACCACCAAGGCCGCCATAGAGGAGGCCGAGCGTATCCGCGCCGAGGCCGAGGCCGAGGCGGACCGGCTGCGCGCCGAGGCGCACGACCTCGCCGAGCAGCTCAAGGGCACGGCGAAGGACGACACCGAGGAGTACCGCGCCAAGACCGTCGAGCTGCAGGAGGAGGCGCGCCGGCTGCGCGGCGAGGCCGAGCAGCTGCGCTCCGACGCGGTCGCCGAGGGCGAGCGGATCCGCTCCGAGGCCCGCCGCGAGGCCGTCCAGCAGATCGAGGAGGCGGCCAAGACCGCCGAGGAACTGCTCGCCAAGGCGCGCACGGACGCCGACGAGCTGCGGCAGACGGCCACCGCGGACAGCGAGAAGGTCCGCACCGAGGCCATCGAACGCGCGTCGACGCTGCGCCGCCAGGCCGAGGAGACGCTGGAGCGCACCCGCAAGGAGGCCGAGCGGTACCGCGCGGAGGCCGCCGAGCAGACCGAGGAGCTGAAGGCCGAGGCCGAGCGCGCCGCCCAGGAGCTGCGCGAGGAGACCGAGCGCGGTGTCGAGGCCCGCAAGGCCGAGGCGGCCGAGGAGCTGACCCGGCTGCACACCGAGGCCGAGTCCCGGCTGGCCACCGCCGAGGAGGCACTGACCGACGCCCGCGCCGAGGCCGAGCGGATCCGCCGCGAGGCCGGCGAGGAGAGCGACCGGCTGCGCTCCGAGGCCGCCGAGCGCATCCGCACGCTCCAGGCGCAGGTCGAGGCCGAGGTGGAGCGGCTGCGCGACGAGGCCGCGTCCGACGCGTCCGCGTCCCGCGCCGAGGGCGAGGCCATCGCCGTACGGCTACGGTCGGACGCCGCGGCCGAGGCGGAGCGGCTGAAGTCCGAGGCGCAGGACACCGCCGACCGGGTACGGGCGGAAGCGCAGGCCGCGGCCGAGCGGCTGTCGACCGAGGCCTCGGAGACGCTGGCCGCCGCGCAGGAGGAGGCCGCCCGGCGCCGCCGCGAGGCCGAGGACCTCCTCGGTTCCGCCCGGCAGGAGGCCGACCAGGAGCGGCTGCGGGCCCGTGAGCAGAGCGAGGAGCTGCTGGCCTCGGCGCGCAAGCGCGTGGAGGAGGCCCAGACCGAGGCCGTACGGCTGGTCGAGGAGGCCGAGCGGCGGGCCGGCGAGATGGTGTCGGCGGCCGAGACCCACGCCCAGCAGGTGCGGGACTCCGTCGCCGGGCTGCACGAGCAGGCCCAGGAGGAGATCGCCGGGCTGCGCAACACGGCCGAGCATGTGGCGGACCGGATGCGCCGGGAGGCCGAGGAGGAGTCCGACCGGGTCCGCGCCGACGCCTACGCGGAGCGGGAGCGGGCCGCCGAGGACGCGGGCCGGGTGCGCCGCGAGGCCCGGGACGAGACGGACGCCGCCAAGTCGCTCGCCGAGCGCACGGTCGCGGAGGCCATCGCCGAGGCGGAGCGCATCCGTTCGGACGCCTCCGAGCACGCCCAGCGGGTGCGTACCGAGGCCTCGGACACCGTCGCGCGGGCCGACCAGGACGCCTCGCGCACCCGGGCGGAGGCCCGCGAGGACGCCAACCGCATGCGTTCGGACGCGGCCACCCAGGCCGACACCCTGATCACCGAGGTGACGGCCGAGGCGGAGCGGCTGACGCGGGAGACCAACGAGGAGGCCGAGCGGGTCCGGGCCGAGTCCGTCGCCAAGGCCGACCGGCTGGTCGGCGAGGCCACCGACGAGGCCGAGCGGCTGCGGGCCGAGGCCGCCGAGACGGTGGGCTCCGCGCAGCAGCACGCCGAGCGGGTGCGGGCCGACGCCGAGCGGGCGCGGGCCGCCGCCGAGGCGGAGGCCGACCGGCTCATGGCGCATGCCCGCGAGGAGGCCGACAACACCCTCGACGGGGCCCGCAAGGACGCCAACAAACGGCGTTCCGAGGCCGCCGAGCAGGTCGACAAGCTCATCTCGGAGACGGCGGCGGAGGCCGACAAGCTGCTCGCCGAGGCGCAGACGCAGGCCCTGCAGACCACCGCGGACGCCGAGGGACAGGCCGACTCCATGGTGGGCGCGGCCCGCAAGGAGGCCGACCGGCTGGTCTCCGAGGCGACCGTCGAGGGCAACTCCATGGTGGAGCAGGCCCGTACGGACGCCGACGAGCTGCTGGTCGGGGCGCGCCGGGACGCGACCGCCATAAGGGAGCGGGCCGAGGAGCTGCGGGACCGGATCACCGCCGAGATCGAGGCGCTGCACACCCGGGCCCGCCGTGAGGCCGCCGAGACGATGAAATCCACCGGCGACCGCTGTGACGCGCTCATCAAGGCCGCCGAGGAGCAGTTGGAGAAAGCGACGACGAAGGCCAAGGAGATCGTTTCCGAGGCCAACTCCGAGGCGGGCAAGGTCCGTATCGCCGCGGTGAAGAAGGCGGAGGGTCTCCTGAAGGAGGCCGAGCAGAAGAAGTCCACGCTCGTCCGTGAGGCCGAGGAGCTGAAGGCCGAGGCGATCCGCGAGGCGCGGCGCACGGTCGAGGAGGGCAAGCGCGAGCTGGAGGTGCTGGTCCGCCGCCGCGAGGACATCAATGCGGAGATTTCCCGTGTCCAGGACGTCCTGGTGGCGTTGGAGTCTTTTGAGGCCCCGTCGGGCGGCAAGGACGGTGGAGTCAAGACGGGTGCTGCGGCGGGTGCGACCCGTTCGGGTGGCAAGTCGTCAGACGGCTAGCGGTGTCGGGGTGTTGCGGGTATCTTCCCGCGCCGCCCCGGCGCTACGGACATCATTTTGTGCTCGTTTTTGTGCTCGTTCTGTGCTTGCCATCTGTGCCGTCCGTGCTTCCAGGGCCTTTACGCAAAGTTTCTGGCAAGTATTCCGATGGTCGGCCACTCAAAAGGGGTGTCATTCTCCAGATCAAACGTGCATCTGCTCGATGACACGCCGCTTCGCCCCCTAGGATTCCACCTATCACCTCACCGGTCTCATTCGACAGGAACCCCATGAGCGACACTTCCCCCTACGGCTTCGAGCTTGTGCGGCGTGGATACGACCGCGCTCAGGTGGACGAACGTATCTCCAAGCTCGTCTCCGACCGTGACTCCGCTCTCGCCCGCATCACCGCTCTGGAAAAGCGCATCGAGGAGCTCCACCTCGAAACGCAGAACGCCCAGGCCGCCGTGACCGACGCCGAGCCGTCGTACGCGGGTCTCGGCGCGCGCGTCGAGAAGATCCTCCGCCTCGCCGAGGAGGAGGCGAAGGACCTGCGCGAGGAGGCCCGGCGCGCCGCCGAGCAGCACCGTGAGCTGGCCGAGTCCGCGGCCCAGCAGGTGCGCAACGACGCCGAGTCGTTCTCGGCGGAGCGCAAGGCCAAGGCCGAGGACGAGGGCGTCCGGATCGTCGAGAAGGCCAAGAGCGACGCGTCGCAGCTGCGTGCCGAGGCGCAGAAGGACGCGCAGTCCAAGCGCGAGGAGGCGGACGCCCTCTTCGAGGAGACCCGTGCGAAGGCCGCGCAGGCCGCCGCCGACTTCGAGACGAACCTCGCCAAGCGTCGCGAGCAGTCCGAGCGGGACCTGGCGTCGCGTCAGCAGAAGGCCGAGAAGCGTCTCGCGGAGATCGAGCACCGCGCGGAGCAGCTGCGGCTGGAGGCGGAGAAGCTGCGCACCGACGCCGAGCGCCGCGCCCGCCAGACGGTGGAGACCGCGCAGCGTCAGGCCGAGGACATCGTCGCGGACGCGAACGCCAAGGCGGACCGGATCCGTTCGGAATCCGAGCGGGAGCTGGCGGCGCTCACCAACCGCCGCGACTCGATCAACGCGCAGCTCACCAACGTGCGCGAGATGCTGGCGACCCTCACGGGTGCGGCCGTCGCCGCGGCCGGCACGCCGGTCACCGACGACGAGCCGATCTCCCGCGGCGTCCCGGCCCAGCAGTCCCGGTAACTCGCTCACCTGACGGCAACAGCCGGAAGAGGCACCTACGGGCCCGCGTCTCCCCTCCGGAGGGCGCGGGCCTTTGGTGTGCGGTTCCCCTCCGCCTAGTAGCTCGGGGGCTTCCCTGGTGGCGCGACCGGCCGCCGTACGTGGTTGTTCGCGCAGTTCCTCGCGCCCCTGGAGGGCTGGGGTGTGGTCACAAGTGCTCCGGTGGCAGGGCGCCCGAGGCCGTTCTAGCGTGGCCGCATGATCGAGCTGGACGGGCTGACCAAGCGGTACGGCGAGAAGGTGGCGGTGAACAATCTGACGTTCGCCGTGCGGCCCGGGATGGTGACCGGCTTTCTGGGGCCCAACGGGGCCGGGAAGTCGACGACGATGCGGATGATCCTGGGGCTGGACCGCCCGACCGCGGGCGACGTACGGATCGACGGCACGCACTACGACGGCCTGCGGGACCCGCTCACCTACATCGGCGCCCTCCTGGACGCCAAGGCCATGCACGGCGGCCGCAGCGCCTTCAACCACCTCCTGTGCCTCGCGCAGAGCAACGGCATCCCCAGAACCCGCGTGCACGAGGTGCTGGACACGGTCGGCCTGACCTCGGTCGCCCGGAAGAAGGCCAAGGGATTCTCGCTAGGGATGGGCCAGCGGCTCGGCATCGCCGGCGCGCTGCTCGGCGACCCCCGCATCCTGATGTTCGACGAACCGGTCAACGGCCTCGACCCCGAGGGCATCCACTGGATCCGCAACCTGATGAAGTCCCTCGCCGCGCAGGGCCGTACCGTCTTCGTCTCGTCCCACCTGATGAGCGAGATGGCCCTGACCGCCGAACACCTCGTCGTCATCGGCCAGGGCAGGCTGCTCGCCGACACCTCGATGGCCGAGTTCATCCGGCAGAACTCCCGGTCGTACGTACGGATCCGCACCCCACAGCGCGAGCAACTGCTCGACGCGCTGCACGCGGCCGGGGTGATGGTCGTGGCGGCGGGCGACGGGGCGCTGGAGGTGGACGGCGGTAAGCCGGAGCTGATCGGTGAGCTGGCGGCCCGGCGGCAGGTCGTGCTGCACGAGCTGAGCCCCCAACAGGCCTCGCTGGAGGAGGCGTTCATGCGGCTGACGGCCGAGTCGGTGGAGTACCACGCCCACGACGGCACCCCGCCGACGAGCCCGGCACCGGCCCCTGTCCCCGCCCCCGACTGGGGCGCCGGCTGGAAGCGGGAGGGCTGACCATGGCCGCCACCCAGGTCGTCCGCTCGGAGTGGACCAAGATCCGGTCGGTGGCGTCCACGGTGTGGACGCTGTCCCTGGCCGGGATCGTCACGATCGCGCTCGGCGTGCTGATCTCCCTGCTGTCGAAGCACGAGTTCGACAACCTGAGCCGCGACGACCGGCTCTCCTTCGACCCGACGTTCATCAGCTTCGCGGGCATGACCCTCGGCCAGCTGGCGATGATCGTGTTCGGGGTGCTGGTGGTGTCGAACGAGTACAGCACCGGCATGATCCGGACCTCGCTGGCCGCGGTCCCGCAGCGGGGCACGTTCCTCTTCAGCAAGATCGTGGTGGCCACCGCCCTCGCCTTCGTGGTGGGGCTCGCGACCAGCTTCGTGGCGTTCTTCCTCGGGCAGGCAATGCTCGGCTCGCACCGGGCCGAGATCGGCGACCCGGGCGTGCTGCGCGCGGTCTTCGGCGGCGGGCTCTACATGACCCTCATCGCGATGTTCTCGATGGGCGTCGCGGCGATGCTGCGCAGCCCGATGCTGTCGCTCGGCATCCTGATGCCGTTCTTCTTCCTGATCTCCAACATCCTGGGCAACGTGAGCGCCACCGAGAAGGTCGGCCGCTATCTCCCCGACCAGGCCGGCAGCAGGATCATGCAGGTCGTCACCCCAATCGACGACGACACCCCGTACGGTCCCTGGGGCGGCCTCGCCATCATGGCGCTGTGGGTGGCGGCGGCCCTGCTCGGCGGATATCTGATGCTGAAGAGGCGGGACGCGTGACCGTGCCGGACGGCCTCGACCCTCGATCAGCCACCTGACCAGCGATGACGTACATGCCAAGCCGATCCCGCGGTGACCTGCGTGGTTTTACTTCCTCTTGGCCGGAACCGTCAACGCCCGGCTAAGCTCCTAATCCTTACGGGGGCGTGCGCCCCGACGTCGGCGGACGTCCAGGGACGTCCCGAACCGTTCGATGGGTTGCGGAGCATGATCGAGGCAGTCGGCCTGACGAAGCGCTACGGCGCCAAGACGGCCGTGTACAACCTTTCCTTCCAGGTGCGGCCGGGGGCCGTCACCGGCTTCCTCGGGCCCAACGGCTCGGGCAAGTCGACGACGATGCGCATGATCCTCGGCCTGGACAACCCCACCTCCGGGCAGGTGACGATCGGCGGCTATCCGTACCGCAGGCTGCCGAACGCGGCCCGGCAGGTCGGCGCGCTGCTCGACGCCAAGGCGGTGCACGGCGGCCGGCACGCCCGGAACCATCTGCTGTCGCTGGCGCAGCTGTCGGGCATCCCGGCCCGCCGGGTGGACGAGGTGCTGGGCGTCGTCGGCCTCCAGGACGTGGCCAGGAAGCGCTCCAAGGGCTTCTCGCTCGGCATGGGCCAGCGGCTCGGCATCGCCGCCGCCCTGCTCGGCGACCCGCAGGTGCTGCTCTTCGACGAGCCGGTCAACGGCCTCGACCCCGAGGGCATCCTCTGGGTGCGCAACCTGATGAAGGCGCTGGCCGCCGAGGGCCGTACGGTCTTCGTCTCCTCGCACCTGATGAGCGAGATGGCGCTGACCGCCGACCACCTCATCGTGATCGGGCGCGGGCAGCTGCTCTCCGACATGAGCATCAAGGACTTCATCTCGGCGAACTCCGCCGACTTCGCGCGCGTAAGGACCCCGGACAGCGAGCCGCAGCAGCGCGAGAAGCTGTCGGCCGCGCTGACCGAGGCGGGCGGCCAGGTGCTGCCCGAGCAGGACGGGGCACTGCGTGTCATGGGGCTCCCGCTCCCCCGGATCAGCGACCTCGCGCACGGCGCCGACGTACGGCTGTGGGAGCTGTCGCCGCACCAGGCCTCGCTGGAGGAGGCGTACATGCGGATGACGCAGAACGCCGTCGACTACCGCTCCACGGCCGACCAGAAGGCCGGTCTCCAGCAGCCGCTGCCGCCCGGCGCGCAGCCGCCGATGCCGGTGCCCGGCCAGGGCCAGCCGGGCTGGTACGCCCCGCCCGCCCCGCAGCAGCCCGGCGGCCAGCCGTACGCGCCACAGGGCCAGCCGGTCCCGCAGGGCCAGCCGGTCCCGCCCGCCGGTCCGTACGGGGCTCCGGCGCCCGCGCAGCCCGAGCCGAACCCGTACGCCCAGACCGCGCCCCCGGCGCCCCAGGCCCCCGCGCAGCCCGCCGCCGCGCCGGCCTCCTCCCCCGCTCCCGCGGCACCCGCGCCCGCCGCCGACCTGACGAAGTCCGAGGACGCCCGATGAGCACGCCCCAGCCGCCCGTCGCCCAGCAGCAGCCGCCCGCCCCCAACTGGCAGGCGGCGCCGGGCACTTCGTACACCTCGCCGATCCCGGTGGTGCGCACCCATCTCGGGCACGCCATCAGCTCCGAGTGGACGAAGATCAAGTCGGTCCGGTCGACGATGTGGACGCTGGGCGTCTTCGTCGCCCTGGTGGTCGGCCTCGGTCTGCTCTTCGCCCTGATCGGCGCCTCCACGGACATGAGCCTGGAGGGCGAGTCACCGCTGGTGCTGGGCCTGTTCGGTCTGATGATCGGCAGCGTCTGCGTCATCACGCTCGGGGTGCTGACCACCGCCTCCGAGTACGGCACGGGCATGATCCGGACCACGATGACCGCGTGCCCGAGCCGCGGCCGGGTGCTGCTCGCGAAGGCGATCGTGTTCTTCGCGCTCACCTTCACGGTCACCCTGGTCACCACCGCGTTCGTGGGCTTCGCCCAGGTCGCGATCCTGGAGGGCAACGGCGCCGCGAGCCCGGACGCCGACGAGTGGCTCAAGGCCACGGTGGGCGTGAGCCTGTACCTCGCGCTCTTCGGGCTGCTGTCGCTGCTGATGGGCTCACTGATCCGGCACTCCGCCGGCGCGATCACCATCATGCTCGGTGTCTTCCTCGCCCCGCTGGTCATCGCGATCTTCATGTTCTCGGAGTCGCTCAGGGAGGTCCAGGAATTCCTGCTGGAGTACTCGATCCCGAGCCAGCTCAGCGTCTTCTACGGCTCGGAGCTCAGCCAGTCCGGCCCGTCCGGCTGGGAGCCACTGTGGATCATGCTCGGCCTGGTGGCGGCGGCGTTCGTCGGCGCGTACGCGCTGCTGGAGCAGCGGGACGTGTGAGCGCGAGGAGCGAGTAGGCGCGAGAGCCAAATGAGCGCGAGAGCCGCCGGGTTCAGAACCTCGGCGCGTTACGGGACCGCTGCACCCGAGAGGTGCGGCGGTCCTTCGCGTTCCAGCAGGCCTTGTGCCAGTGCCGGCGCTCGTCGACGCCCGAGTGCTCGGGCCAGGCGACGACATGCGGCACCCCGGAGGCGATCATCTGGTCGCAGCCGGGGCAGCGGTAGGTCTTGCCCGCCGCGCTCGCGCCCGCCACATGCCGCACGCTCCACTCCTCGCCCTGCCAGGGCTCGCTGGTCTGCCAGCCGCCGTACCGGTCCGACCGGTCCTCCTCCGCACTGCGGCCTGCCGAACCCGACTGGCCCGACGAGGCAGAGTCCTTGGGGCGGTTGCGACGCGGGGACACGGGACACCTCACGGGGCTATACAGGGAGCAGGGTTGGTGTCCAGCCTACGCGGGCTCGGTGGGGGTACGCGTACCTCACCAATCCGCTCAGATCGCCCCCCGCCCGGCGCATTCTGCAGACAATCGGCAAATCTCGCCGCCAGGCCGTGACTTCGGCACGTGTCAGGCGGTTATGCCGGTGGGGGAGCTCCCGAGTCGGAGCCGAGGAAGCAGGAAGAGCGATGCACGTAGGAACATTTGTACTGGGCGCCCAGTTCCCCGGCCAGGGCCAGGGGGAGGCGCTCCACCGGGCGGTACGGACGGCGGAAGTGGCCGACGAGTCCGGTCTGGACGCGGTCTGGCTGGCCGAGCACCATTTCGTGCCGTACGGCACCTGCCCGTCGGCGATCACCCTCGCCGCGTTACTGCTGGGACGCACCCGGCGCATCCGGGTCGGCACCGCGGTCAGCGTGCTGCCGACGGTCCATCCCGTGGCCCTGGGCGAACAGGCCGCCCTGCTCCATGTGACCTCCGGCGGACGCTTCTCGCTGGGGGTCGGGCGCGGTGGCCCGTGGGTCGATCTGGAGGTCTTCGGCACCGGACTCGACGCGTACGAGAAGGGGTTCCCGGAATCACTCGATCTGCTGGTGCGCTGGCTGCGCGAGCCCTCGGTGTCGGCGTCGGGGGAACGATTCAGCTTCCGTGAGGTCCCCGTCGTCCCCCGGCCAGCGGAGGACCTGGACGAGACGCCCGGCCCCGAGGTCGTGGTCGCCTGCACCTCCCCGGCGAGCGTGCGGCTGGCCGCCGAGCGCGGGCTGTCGATGCTGCTCGGGATGCACGTCGGAGACGAGGAGAAGGCCGAGATGGTCGCGCTGTGGCGCAAGTGCGCCCGGGCGGCGGGCCGTTCGCCGGAGGAGATCGCCGGCGCGGCCCATGTGTCGGCCGGGGTCTGCCAGATCGCGGACCGGCGCACCGACGCCGTGGAGGCGCTCACCAAGGCGATGCCGGGCTGGCTGAAGCAGGGCCTCGACGCCCATGTGACCGTCGACGGCCGCGCCCGCGCCATGCGGGACCCGCTGGCGTACACCGAACTGCTCTGCGGACTGCACCCGGTGGGGACGCCCCGACTGTGCGCCGACCGGCTCGCGGCCACCAGCGAGCGGACCGGCATCTCCCGCTTCGCCCTGCTCGTCGAGGGCTCCGGCGATCTGGCGGCGACGGAGGAGAACGTACGGCGACTCGGTGCCGAGGTGCTGCCTCACCTCGGCTGAGCCACGCCGTGTCGTGCCGGGGAGCTTGCCGCCCCGATTACTGATGCACCTCCCGCGGTCGGAGCGGCAAGCCGTGCCGCGTCATGGCCTCAGCAGTCCCGGAGTTCCGGGGACTGGTTGAGGAGTTGGCCGCGGATCGAGGTGAAGCGGGCCAGCCTGTCGTCCACGGACGGGTCCAGTGGGAACACCGCCACCCGGTGGCAGTTCTGGAAGGCCAGCCGTACACCGAAGTGCCGCTGCAGCGCGCCGCGAATCGCGTCGCTGGCGAGCGCGCGCAGCAGTTGTCCGCGTGCCTGCTCGTCCGGCGGCGGCGTCTGGTTGTCGGCGAACTCGCCGCCGTCGACCTTCAGCTGGGCCACCAAGGAGCTGATCATCTCCCACGCGAAGGGCAGGGAGGTACGGACGCAGTCGACGAAGGCGGCTTCGTCGACCTCGCCTCGCTCGGCCTGTTCGAGTAGGGCCGGTGAGACGTCGAGCGACATGGGTTCTCCTCTCGCACCCCCACAACAACAGGGGTTGACGGACAAGGTCGGAGATCGGGTCGGCGAACACGCAGAGTGCACGCTTCGCGACCTCCAGTTTCTACGGTATGCAACCGAACGTGACCGCACCAGGAGATTGCGCGCACCGACAGGGCGCGTGACGCACACAATCAGCCAATGCCGAACAAGAGTTGACAGCGGCACATGCCGGGGGGACGACGGAGCGCCACGGGAGGGGCGGGAGGGGGTGACGCAGGGCGACGGCGGCGGCGACGGCGACCGAGGTCGAATCGCGCGCACACGTCGGCGTCGAGTAGCGTTGCCGACCATGCGTCTCGTCATTGCCCGCTGCTCCGTCGACTACGCGGGCCGGCTCACCGCCCATCTCCCCTCGGCTCCCCGTCTGATCCTGGTGAAGGCGGACGGCAGCGTCTCGATCCACGCGGACGACCGGGCCTACAAGCCCCTCAACTGGATGTCGCCGCCCTGCACGCTGAAGGAAGAGACGGGAGACTCCGAGGGCACTGCGGGCGTCTGGACCGTCATCAACAAGGCGGGCGAGAAGCTCATCATCACGATGGAGGAGGTCCTCCACGACTCCTCGCACGAACTCGGTGTCGACCCCGGCCTGATCAAGGACGGCGTGGAGGCGCACCTCCAGGAGCTGCTGGCCGACCGCATCGAGACCCTCGGCGAGGGCTACACGCTCATCCGCCGCGAGTACATGACCGCCATCGGGCCCGTCGACATCCTGTGCCGGGACGCCGAGGGCGCGACCGTCGCGGTCGAGATCAAGCGGCGCGGGGAGATCGACGGGGTCGAGCAACTCACGCGCTACCTGGAGCTGTTGAACCGCGACCCGCACCTCGCGCCGGTCCGCGGCATCTTCGCCGCCCAGGAGATCAAGCCCCAGGCCCGCGTCCTCGCCACGGACCGCGGCATCGGCTGCACCGTCCTCGACTACAACGCGATGCGCGGCATCGAGGACGACAAGCTCCGCCTGTTCTAGGGCCGTACGGCCGCGCCGCCCGCCCCCTGTTTTCCGCGTCAGGCCACCGTGCTGCTGGACTCGGCGGGCTGGCTGGCGGTGGGCGCGCCGGCGGTGTTCGTGGTGCCCGGGTCGGTCGGGTTCGTCGGGTCGTCCGTCGGCTCCCCGGTGGGGTCGTCCGTCGGCTCACCCGTCGGGTCGTCCGTGGGCTCGCCGGTCGGGTCGTCGGTCGGCTCGCCGGTGGGGTCCGTGGACGGGTCGTCGGACGGCGTCGGCTTGGGTGAGGTCTTCGTCGGGGTCGGCGACGGCTTGCCCGTCGGGCCCTCCGTGCCGGTCGGGTTCTCCGAAGGCCCCGCCGAGTCCGTAGGCGTCGGGTCGTCCGATGTGCCGTAGGTGCCGTCGGGGCCCGGGTCGGTCGGTTCGGGGACGGTGCCCGGGGTGTTGTCGTCGTCGCCTGCCTTGGGGCGGTCGGCGACGAGGCCGCCGTCGTCGACGCCCTCGCTCGCGGAGGGGTTGACGCCGACCTTGTCCGCCGGGGCGCCCCCGTTGCCGTCGGAGGTCGCGCCGAGGGTGACGACCGTGCCGAAGACCGCGGCGAGCAGCGCACCCGCTCCCACGGCCACCAGATTGCGCCGGGCACTGCCGATGACGCCCTTGAGACCACCGGCCTTGTGCGCGGGCGCACCGGCCCCCGGCCGGTAACCGACCAGCGTCGTCTCACCGTTCTCCGCAGACGCGCCCGCCCCGCCGAAGCCCGTCGACGAGTACGCGGACGGGACACCGCCGGGCGGGGACGCGGACTCCTCGTGCCGGGCGTCCGGGACCTCCTCCCCCGCCGCCGTACGCCCGCCGGGCGGCGTCGCCCCGGAGCGGTCGGCGACCAGGGCGAGGGCCCGGCGGCCGGCGACGGTGCCGCGCTTGTCGGCTAGGACGTTGCGCAGCCCGATGGAGGCCTCCAGCTCGGCCCGGGCCCGCTCCAGCTGCCCGCAGCAGAGCGCGAGGACGCCCAGCTCATGGTGGAAGTAGGCCTGCTCGCCGGTCTCCCCGGCGAGCCCGGCCGCCTCCGCGCCGGCCCGCAGCGCCCGCTCCCAGGCGCTCCAGCGCAGCCCCGCCGCGAACGCGGGCGCCGCCTGCCGGGCCAGCACCACCGCGGCGCTCTCCTCGTCCTCGCCGACCGGTGCCGTGACGGGCACCAGCGCGGTGAGGGCGGCCAGGACGGCGTCCGCCTCGGCCGCGACCCGCTCGGGGGTGACCGAGGGGTGCCCGGCCCACCAGGCGTAGTGCTGGGCGGCGGTGTGGGCGCGGGTCTCGGCGTCGTCGGCGTACCCGGCGGCCACCAGCTGGGTCCGTACCCCGGCGGCGAGCCGGTAGCGGGCGCCGACAGGTGTCACCAGGGCGCAGCCGACCAGCTCGCCGAGGGCCGCGTCGGCGTGGGTGTCGCCGACGAGGGCGGGCAGATGCGCCTGGTGCGGGACCTCACCGCCGAGCGCGACGGCGAACCGGAGGGTCTCGCGGGCCGAGGGGCTCAGCCGGGACGCGAGCAGCGCGGCGGGCGCGGCGCCCTCGGCGAGCGAGGGCAGGGGTATGGCGTGCTCGTCGGGGACGGCGTCCGCGGGCGGGTCGAAGGGGGCGTCGACGGGCGGCGCGTCCTGGAAGACTCCGAACTCGTCGACGGCGTCCGCGCCGGCCCGCTGCCGGTCCCGCTGCCGGAGCAGGGCCCCGGCCTGGGTGAAGCGCAGCGGCAGTCCCTCGGACTCGAACCAGAGGTCACCGGCCCAGTTCGACTCGTCCTCGGTGAGCACCCGCCCGACGGCCCGTTCCAGGAGCTGTTCGCTGCCGGCCCGGTCGAAGCCGCCGAGCACGACCTCCTCCAGGGGAGCGTCGGGGGACGGCAGGGGGACGTCGGGGGTGGCTCCGATCAGGAAGGCGCACTCGGGGGTCGCGTCGAGCAGTTCGTCGAGCGCGATGCCGCCGAACTCCAGGTCGTCCAGGACCACGACCGCGCCGATGTCCCGGACGATGTCGAGCATCTGCTGCCGGCCGGGCCGGAACAGGGATGTGCTGTACACGGCTGCGAACAGTTCGTACAACAGGTCGTCGACCGTGCGCCGGAAACCGCTCAGCCGGACGACACCGTCGGGTGCCAGATCCGCGCAGTCCTCGGCGACGGCGTCGAGGAGGGCGGTACGTCCGGAACCGGCGGCTCCGCTGAGGCGGACCGAGCGGCCGCGGGCGAGGAGCCGTACGAGCCGCTCTCTCTCGTCGGTGCGGTGGAGCAGGGGCAGCCGGGGCAGCGAGGGGCCCGGGGGCACCGGCGGCCGGGCGGCGCGGTCGATCGCGGCGCGCTCGGAGGGCAGGTGCTTCATGGGCTGACCAGGCAGTTCGCCCGGTGGGCAGGTCTCGATCTCGCTGCCGTCGACGGGGTTGACGGTGAGCAGGAAGTCGCCGGAGACAAGCTGGACGGTGCGGGCGAGTGCCGGGGCGTGCCGGTCGAAGTCCTGCGTCAGCGCATCACGTGCTGACCGCTTGTTCGGCGCCTGTCCGTCGTCCTGGCCGTACTCTTCGGGTCCCCGGGTGTTCGGGTCCATCGGTTCTAGCCCCCCAAAAGCGTCTCGTGTGCTGGAGCCCCTCCCGGCCGTGTCGCACACCGCGCTGTCGCTTCTGGTCCGGAACCCGCGTGAGGGTAGCTGGCAGCGGGCAGCCGAACCCTAAACCTTCGCACAGTATCTCCGACAGTCCGGGGTCCCGCGCCGTCCGAGACGTCACAGTCTCGTGAGGATTGGCCGTGTGGTGCGTTTCGCCCCCATGGTCCCCAGGTGGTCGCCGACGGTTCCCCAGGGTGGCCCGCACACACAGACCCATACGTACGGGCCCGTACACGCGTTCACACTCTGGGCAACGACTCCAGACCGATACCGCCCTCGATCGCCAGGATCCGGTGCAGCCGGGTGGCCACGAGCAGCCGCTGCATCTGCGGTGGCACATCGCGCAGCACCAGCCGCCGTCCGCACCGTCCCGCCCGCCGGTGGGCTCCCATGATCACCCCGAGTCCGGTGGCGTCCCAGGAGTCCAGCTCTGACAGGTCGAGCACCAGGTCGCCGGCTCCGTCGTCGACGGCCGAGTGCAGGACCGTACGGGCGTCCGCCGCGCTGCGTACGTCGAGGCGGCCCCCGACGACCAGCTCGGCGTGGTCGCCCCTGATGTACATAAGCGCTCCCCGTGAGTGCGTCTCGTACTCCGTGATGTGTGATGCAACGTCTGACGGTGTTTGACACCGACAGGTTGCCGTCTGTGAGCGAACCGATACCGAATTCACCTCAAGGGGTGAGGTCGGAGAGGCTCATGCGTTCACATGCGTGGGAAGGGCCGCCCGTGAAGCGTGCGCCGGCGTCCGCCGGGTCCGCGTCAGTAGGTGTAGAAGCCCTGCCCGCTCTTGCGTCCGATGTCACCGGCGTCCACCATCCGGCGCATCAGCTCCGGAGGGGCGAACTTCTCGTCCTGGGACTCGGTGTAGATGTTGCTCGTGGCGTGCAGCAGGATGTCGACGCCCGTCAGGTCGGCCGTGGCCAGCGGTCCCATCGCATGGCCGAAGCCCAGCTTGCAGGCGAGGTCGATGTCCTCGGCGGTGGCGACGCCCGACTCGTACAGCTTCGCCGCCTCGACGACGAGGGCGGAGATGAGACGGGTCGTCACGAAGCCGGCGACATCGCGGTTGACGACGATGCAGGTCTTGCCGACCGACTCGGCGAACTCCCGTGCGGCGGTGAGCGTCTCGTCACTCGTCTTGTAGCCGCGGACCAGTTCGCACAGCTGCATCATCGGCACCGGTGAGAAGAAGTGGACGCCGACGACGCGCTCGGGCCGCTCGGTGGCCGCCGCGATCTTGGTGATCGGGATGGCGGAGGTGTTCGAGGCGAGCACGGTGTCCTCGCGGACGACCTTGTCGAGGGCCCGGAAGATCTCGTGCTTCACTTCGAGCTTCTCGAACACCGCCTCGACGACGATGTCCGCGTCGGCCGCCGCGTCGAGATCGGTGGTGGCGGTGATCCGGCCCAGCGCCGCCTCGGCGTCCCCGGCCGCCAACTTGCCCTTGCTGACGAACTTGTCGTACGACGCCTCGATGCCGCCGATGCCACGGTTCAGCGCCTCGTCGGTGACATCGCGCAGGACGACGTCCCAGCCCGCCTGCGCG
The DNA here is from genome assembly GCF_055657445.1 of Streptomyces sp. NPDC107538. Lineage (NCBI taxonomy): Bacteria > Bacillati > Actinomycetota > Actinomycetes > Kitasatosporales > Streptomycetaceae > Streptomyces > Streptomyces sp. NPDC107538. Next base: position 75,604 of record NZ_JBVKAY010000002.1, read on the forward strand.
GACACCTGGGCGATACCGGACCCCATGAGTCCGGCTCCGATGACGGCGAGCTTCCGTGCCACTGTGCGACTCCCCTGGTACACGCTGTTGATGTCTGGCCTCTCCGGCGGACACTAGCGCTCGTGAGGGGGCATGTGACCCGGAAGTAATGCGTGTCACGTCTCAAGGCCTGAGACAGTGGTCACGTCTCAACTGACGGACTTGGCGATCCTCCCGGCAGCCGGAGCCGCAGGATTCCATCCTCCGAGGATGGCGCGCTAATACCTTGCGGGTTCACGCTGGTTGACGCTTCACAGACCGGCTTACGCCGAGGTCTCCACGTCCTGTGACCCGCATGCCCGCGGGCCAGTGTGTTTTTCGCGCCTACTGTATCGGCGTGTTCGCGATGACCACAGGCCATGCACACGAACTTCGCTTGGCTCTCGCGGTTGTCCGGGTGCACGTGCCCGCAGGCGAAACACGTCAGTGAGGTGTAGGCCGGGTTCACGGTACGTACGGTGGTCCCTTTGTGCCGGGCACGACTCCGCACTGCCAACTCGAAGGCATGCCAACCCTTTTCCAGGATGGCACGGTTCAACCCCGCCTTCTGGCGTACGCGGCTCCCGGGCTCGGTCACCGTTCCCCTAGCGGTGGACGTCATGCTCGTGATGTTGAGGTCTTCCACCACCACGAGGGCATTGCCGTTGACGATCCGCCGAGCCGTCTGCGCGTGGAAGTCCCGCCGGCGTTCGCGGAGCCTGCTCATCATGGCCCTCATCTTCACCCGGCAGGCCTTGCGTCGCTCGGATCCTCTCCTCGTACGGGCGAACTGGCGTTGGAGCCTCCGATAGCGTTCAGCCTCGCCAGGGGTCATGAAGGCACGGTCGAAGAAACGGCCGTCACTCGTAGCGGCCATGATGACCACCCCTCGATCCACTCCGATCCTGCCGCGTTCCAACGAGACCTTGGGCTCCGGCACCCCGGTCTCCACAAGGAAGCTGATGTACCAATGTTTGCCGTCACGGGACACAGTGGCCGACTTCACCGCACCACCTAGCGGGCGGGACCAGCGGAAAGCCACCCAGCCGAGCTTCGGCACGTGCGCCCGGCCCCGCTTGCGTCCCAGTCGCTCCACGGAGAGATGCCTCGGATCCGGAAATCGGAACGAAGGCTGCCATCGGTGCTTGGACTTCCAGCGCACTCCGTAGGTGCCGTGCGTTCGGCATGCCGTGTCCAGGTCACGCAGGGTTTGCTGAAGAATGTGCGACGGCGCGGTTCTCAGCCATGGGTGTTCCGCCTTGGCCTCGGCCATCTCACGAGCTTGTTGCACATACCCGATGCTCACACCCCGGCGCCGATACTCCCTGCGCTGCTCGAGCCCGATGTTCCAGACCGCCCTGCAGATACTCCCGTACTCCTCGGCCTGTTCGGCTTGCCCAGGCGTGAGTGTGAGCCGGTATTTCCTGCCGACCAGCACGACCCCACCCCTTCCGCTGGACACCAGCCGATCGTCATTTGCACAACGACACCACCCAGCTCCAGGACGCGGGTGCGATGCAAGAACAAATGCACAGCAATGAACCGTCTACATTGGCGCCATGGTCAATCTGACGCGCATCTACACCAGGACCGGCGACAAGGGCACCACCCACCTCGGGGACATGAGCCGGGTGGCCAAGACCGATCCGCGGATCTCGGCGTACGCGGACGCCAACGAGGCCAACGCGGTGCTCGGCACCGCGATCGCACTGGGCGGGCTGGACGAGGAGATCGTCAAGGTGCTCGTGCGGGTGCAGAACGACCTGTTCGATGTCGGGGCCGACCTCTCCACGCCCGTCGTCGAGAAGCCCGAGTTCCCGCCGCTCAGGGTCGAGCAGTTCTACGTCGACAAGCTGGAGGCGGACTGCGACCGCTTCAACGAGCGGCTGGAGAAGCTGCGCTCCTTCATCCTGCCCGGCGGCACCCCCGGCGCGGCCCTGCTGCACCAGGCCTGCACGGTCGTACGGCGGGCCGAGCGCTCCACCTGGGCGGCGCTGGAGGTCCACGGCGACACCATGAACCCGCTCACCGCGACCTACCTCAACCGCCTCTCCGACCTCCTGTTCATCCTCGCGAGGACGGCGAACAAGGAGGTCGGGGACGTGCTGTGGGTGCCGGGCGGGGAGCGCTGACCCGCTCGCCCAGCGCTCCCCCGGTCCCTGCGATCAGCGGGACACCTTCTCGGGTGCCGGGGCCTTCTCCGGCTCCGGCGCCTTCTTCGGCCAGATCGTGTACGTGAGGGCGATCAGGCCGTGGATGCCCGCGATCCGTAGCGCGGTCCACTGGAACGACCTCAGCGAGTCGACGTTCCCGTCGGCGCCCACGTACCAGACGGCCAGCTGGAGCAGGGCCAGTGCCACCCCGGTCGCCACCAGCGTCCGGGTCCAGAGCTTCCCCTCGTGGCGGGCGCGGGCCAGGCCGTACTTCGGTGGGCCCTGCGGCTTGGGTCCGCCGGCCAGGCGGTGGGCCGCGTGGCCGTCCAGCCATTTGATCAGGTAGTGGCCGTACCCCACGGTGAAGCCGATGTAGAGCGCCGCCACGCCGTGCTCCCAGCTGGGCTCGGCGCCGTTCTTCAGGTCGATCGCGGTCACGACGAACAGCACCAGTTCGAGTACGGGCTCGCAGAGCAGCAGGACGACACTGGCCCGGCGCTTGTTCAGTAGGTAGCGGACGGCCAGGGCCAGCGCCAGCAGCACCCAGAAGCCGACCTCACAGGCGATGATCAACGCGACGATCACGACGCACTCCTTTCGGTCACGCTTCCAGGCTCCCGGGCCCCGGCGCCGGAGTCGTCGTCGGCGGTGACGAAGTCGCGGTACATCGAACGATGCAGTCCAGGACCGTTCCCGGGCATCAGGCGGCGGGGTCCCGTCCCGTGTTGGATGGAGGGCATGGCCGTACGACTCCCCCGCCCGCCCCGCATCGACGTGTCCATCGCCGTCGCCGGTCTCCTCGGCGGTCTGCTGCTGTGGGGCCTGGGCCTCACCACGCGCACGGCCCACGACGGGATCGTGGTGTTCGAGGGCTACTGGTGGGTGCTGCCGCCGCTGGTCGTGACCGCCGGCTGCGAGGCGCTGCGCAGCACCATGCCGCGCACGGCCCTGCTGGTCGGATGGGCGGCCCTGACCCTGGAGACCATGACCCGGGGCAGTCTGCTCACGGTGCTGATGTTCACCGACCTGGTGTACGCGGCCGTGCTGTACGGCCCGGCCGCCACGGCCCGCCGGATCCCCTGGATCGCCGGACTGGTCACGGTGGCCTTCACGGTGGTGCCCCTCTGGGCCTTCCGGAAGCCGGACGCCCTGCTGATCGGGCTGGTCGTCGGGCTGGTCTCGCTGATGCCCGCCGCCACCGGCTGGATCGTCCGCAACCACCGCGACGCCGCCGAGGCCGCCCGGCTGCGCGCCGAGCAGACCACCCTGCTCGCGGAGATGGACCGCGCCCAGGCCGTCGTGTCCGAACGCGCCCGGATGGCACGGGAGTTGCACGACATGGTCGCCAACCACCTCTCGGCGATCGCGATCCACTCCACGGCCGCGCTCTCCCTCGACGACCCGGACACCTCCAAGGAGGCCCTCGGGGTCATCCGGGAGAACAGCGTCGAGGGGCTCGCCGAGATGCGCCGGCTGATCGGCATCCTGCGGGACTCGCACGACGACACCGAGCCGGCCGCCGCGCCCACCCTCGACGGGCTCGGCGCGCTCGTGGACACCGCCCGCACCAACGGCCTCGACGTCACCCTCGACACCGACCACGGCGACACCCTCCCGGCGCCCGTCGAAATGGCGGCCTACCGGATCGTCCAGGAGTCGCTGACCAACGCCCTCAAACACGCCTGCCCCGGCCGGGTCACCGTCGCGCTGCGGCAGACGAACGGCTCGCTCGGCATCACCGTGACCAGCCCGTACGGCGACCGCGACCACCCGAGCGCGCCCGGTTCCGGCGCCGGTCTGGTCGGGATGCGGGAGCGGGTCGCCCTGCTCGGCGGCACGTTCGAGGCGGGCCCCGAGAGCGCGGGACCCGAGAGCGCGGGACCCCAGGGCGCGGGCCCCGAGAGCACAGGCCCCGACGGCTCGGGGCGCGGCAAGATCTGGAGGGTCCGCGTCACCCTCCCCGTCACCGAAGGAGACCCCGCATGATCCGTGTCCTCGTCGCCGAGGACCAGTCCGCCGTACGGGCCGGGCTGGTGCTCATCCTGCGCAGCGCGCCGGACATCGAGGTGGTCGGTGAGGCGGCGGACGGGGAGCGGGCGGTGGCGCTCGCCCGGGAGCTGCGGCCCGACCTGGTGCTGATGGACGTACAGATGCCGCGTCTGGACGGGGTGTCGGCGACCCGTCAGGTCGTCACCGAGGGGCTGGCCGACGTCCTCGTGCTGACCACCTTCGACCTCGACGAGTATGTGTTCGGGGCGCTGCGGGCCGGTGCCGCCGGTTTCCTGCTGAAGAACACGGAGGCGAGGGACCTGATCGAGGCGGTACGGGCGGTGGGGCGCGGCGAGGGTCTGATCGCCCCGGCGGTCACCCGGCGGCTGATCGCCGAGTTCGCCGCCAAGCCCGTACGCGAGCCCACCGTCGACCCGGCGGTCCTCGACTCCCTGACCCGGCGGGAGCGGGAGGTCCTCTCCTGTCTGGGCGAGGGACTGTCGAACGCGGAGATCGCCGGGCGGCTGGACATGGCCGAGGCGACGGTGAAGACGCACGTCAGCCGACTGCTGGGGAAGCTCGATCTCCGGAGCCGGGTGCAAGCGGCCGTCCTGGCCCAGGAGTTGGGGGCCTGACCGCAGCCGCCCCACCCGGGGTGTCCCGCATGAGCACACTGGTCCAGACCCATTGACCTATGGTCCAGACCTTTCTATTCTCAGCCGCACTGCGCCACGTCATGCTCATGCTCATGCTCATTCGCAGCACAAGACACCCCACAAGGAGGCGCACATGCGCTTCAGGCAACGCGCCATAGCGGGTCTCGCCACCCTTCTCCTCCCCCTGGCCGGACTGGTCGGTCTCGCCACCCCCGCCCAAGCGGCCACCTCGGCGACCGCCACCTACGCCAAACCCCAGGACTGGGGCTCCGGCTTCGAAGGCAAGTGGACCGTCAAGAACACCGGGACGACCACCATCAGCTCCTGGACCGTCGAGTGGGACTTCCCCTCCGGCACCTCCGTCACCTCCGCCTGGGACGCGGACGTCACCTCCTCCGGCACCCACTGGACCGCCAAGAACAAGTCCTGGAACGGCACCCTCGCCCCCGGCGCCTCCGTCTCCTTCGGTTTCAACGGGAGCGGCTCAGGCTCCCCTTCGAACTGCAAGCTGAACGGCGGCAGTTGTGACGGCGGCCCGTCCGTCCCGGGTGACGCGGCCCCCTCCGCCCCCGGCACCCCGACCACCTCGGCCGTCACCGACACCTCGGTGAAGCTCAGCTGGTCGGCGGCCACCGACGACAAGGGCGTCAAGAACTACGACGTCCTGCGCGGCGGCACCAAGGTCGCCACCGTAACCGGCACCACCTACACCGACACCGGCCTGACCGCCGGCACCGACTACTCGTACACCGTCCAGGCCCGCGACACCGCCGACCAGACCGGCCCGGTGAGCGGCGCGGCCTCCGTCCGGACCACCGGCGGCGGAACCGACCCGAACCCCGGCGCGAAGATCAACCTGGGCTACTTCACCGAGTGGGGCGTCTACGGCCGCAACTACCACGTGAAGAACCTGGTCTCCTCGGGCTCCGCGGCCAAGATCACCCACATCAACTACGCCTTCGGCAACGTCAAGAACGGCCAGTGCGTGCTGGACGACGCCTACGCCGCCACCGACAAGGCGTACACCGCCGACCAGTCCGTCAGCGGCACCGCCGACACCTGGGACCAGCCGCTGCGCGGCAACTTCAACCAGCTCCGCCAGCTCAAGGCCAAGTACCCGCACATCAAGGTGCTGTACTCCTTCGGCGGCTGGACCTACTCCGGCGGCTTCGGCCAGGCCGCGCAGAACCCGGCCGCGTTCGCCAAGTCCTGCAAGGCCGTCGTGGAGGACCCGCGCTGGGCCGACGTCTTCGACGGCATCGACATCGACTGGGAGTACCCGAACGCCTGCGGTCTAACGTGTGACACCAGCGGACCGGCGGCCTTCAAGAACCTGATGTCCGCCCTGCGCACCGAGTTCGGCTCGAACTACCTGGTCACCGCTGCGATCACCGCCGACGGCTCCTCCGGCGGCAAGATCGACGCGGCCGACTACGGCGGCGCCGCGGCCTCGCTGAACTGGTACAACGTGATGACGTACGACTACTTCGGCGCCTGGGCGACCACCGGCCCGACCGCTCCGCACTCCCCGCTGACCTCGTACTCCGGCATCCCGACCGCCGGCTTCAACTCGGCCGACGCGATCGCCAAGCTGAAGGCGAAGGGCGTCCCGTCCTCGAAGCTGCTGCTCGGCATCGGTTTCTACGGCCGCGGCTGGACCGGCGTCACCCGGTCCGCCCCCGGCGGCACGGCGACCGGCGCGGCCACCGGCACCTACGAGGCGGGCATCGAGGACTACAAGGTGCTCAAGAACTCCTGCCCGGCCACCGGCACCGTCGCGGGCACGGCCTACGCGCACTGCGGCGCCAACTGGTGGAGCTACGACACCCCGGCCACCATCGCCGGAAAGATGACCTGGGCCAAGAACCAGGGCCTCGGCGGCGCCTTCTTCTGGGAGTTCAGCGGCGACACCGGCAACGGAGAGCTGGTGAACGCGATCAGCAACGGGCTGAAGTAGCCACTACCAGGAACGACTAGGCGACATTGACGCGCTGACCGGGCGGGGCTGCCTCCAGCCAGGCAAGGAAACCGGTCAGCGCGTCCTCGCTCATCGCCAGTTCCAGCCGGGTCCCGCGGTGCAGACACGCGAGGATCACGGCGTCGGAGAGCAGCGCCAGCTCCTCCTCGCCCTCGGGGGTGCGGCGCCCGGCCACCTCGATCGCCGAGCGCTCCAGGACCCGGCGGGGGCGGATCGAGTACGAGAAGACGCGGTACCACTCGATACGGTCGCCGTTGTAGCGGGCGACCCCGTACCCCCAGCCCTTGCCGTTCTCGTCGCTGCCGGGTTTCTCCGGGGCCTCCCAGCGCAGGCTGCAGTCGAAGGTGCCGCCGGAGCGCTGGATCAGCCGTCGGCGCAGTCCGAAGACGAAGAGCCCCACCACCACGAGCGCGATCACCGACCCGCACACAGTCAGAGCGAGGACCATCGACACCGACCTCCTCGTCTCCTGGGTAACGGAACTGCTAGGTAATGAAAGGTAAAAAACACCCCTATTTGCCTCAGCCGCGGCTGGGTCGGGATGAGGACATCCAGACCCAGCCGCGGCTGAGGTACAGCATCACACGGCGTACGCGCTCAGCGCGCACCCGCCGTACGCAGTCGTACATCCGCGCGGCGCTCGGCGGCGGCGTCGCCCTCCGCCTTCGCACGCTCCAGCTCTCGCTCCGCGCCCTGGACGTCGATCTCGTCGGCCAGCTCGGCGACCTCGGCCAGCAGGGACAGCTTGTTGTCCGCGAACGAGATGAAACCGCCGTGCACAGCGACGACGACCGTGCCGCCGTCACTGGTACGGATGGTCACCGGGCCCGACTCCAGCACACCGAGCAGCGGCTGGTGACCGGGCATGACGCCGATGTCGCCGGACGTGGTACGGGCGACGACCAGGGTGGCCTGGCCGGACCAGACCTCTCGGTCGGCCGCGACCAGCGCGACGTGCAGCTCAGCAGCCAAGGTGGCTCCTCGGGTCACCACCCGGCGCCTCGGCCGGGTGTTGGGTCAATTCTAGAGGGAGTACAGAGAGGGGCGGGACGCACCCCATGAGGTGTGGCCTCGCCCCTCACTGTTCACAAGTCGCCGGGCGTCAGCTGACGCCGAGCTCCTTCGCGTTCTTCTTCAGGTCCTCGATACCACCGCACAGGAAGAAGGCCTGCTCGGGGAAGTGGTCGTACTCGCCGTCGATGATCGCGTTGAACGCGGTGATCGACTCGTCCAGCGGGACGTCCGACCCGTCGACGCCGGTGAACTGCTTGGCGACGTGGGTGTTCTGGGACAGGAAGCGCTCGACGCGACGGGCACGGTGGACGGTGAGCTTGTCCTCCTCGCCCAGCTCGTCGATACCGAGGATCGCGATGATGTCCTGGAGGTCCTTGTACTTCTGCAGGACCGTCTTGACGCGCATCGCGGTGTTGTAGTGGTCCGCCGCGATGTAGCGGGGGTCCAGGATGCGGGACGTGGAGTCCAGCGGGTCCACGGCCGGGTAGATGCCCTTCTCGGAGATCGGACGGGAGAGAACCGTCGTCGCGTCGAGGTGGGCGAAGGTGGTGGCCGGGGCCGGGTCGGTCAGGTCGTCCGCGGGGACGTAGATCGCCTGCATCGAGGTGATCGAGTGACCACGGGTCGAGGTGATGCGCTCCTGGAGGAGACCCATCTCGTCGGCCAGGTTCGGCTGGTAGCCCACCGCGGAGGGCATACGGCCGAGCAGGGTCGACACCTCGGAACCGGCCTGGGTGAAGCGGAAGATGTTGTCGATGAAGAACAGCACGTCCTGCTTCTGCACATCGCGGAAGTACTCCGCCATGGTCAGACCGGCGAGGGCCACGCGCAGACGGGTGCCCGGGGGCTCGTCCATCTGACCGAAGACCAGGGCGGTCTTGTCGATGACGCCCGAGTCGGCCATCTCCTCGATGAGGTCGTTGCCCTCACGGGTGCGCTCACCGACACCGGCGAACACGGAGACACCGTCGTGGTTGTTGGCGACGCGGTAGATCATCTCCTGGATGAGCACCGTCTTGCCGACGCCGGCACCACCGAACAGACCGATCTTTCCACCCTTGACGTACGGGGTGAGAAGGTCGATGACCTTGACGCCGGTCTCGAACATCTCGGTCTTCGACTCGAGCTCGTCGAAGTTCGGGGCCTTGCGGTGGATGCCCCAGCGCTCGCCCGAGTACTTCTCGTCGGTGTTCAGCACCTCACCGAGGGTGTTGAACACCTTGCCCTTGGTGAAGTCGCCGACCGGCACCGTGATGGAGGCGCCGGTGTCGGTGACCGGGGCCTGGCGGACCAGGCCGTCGGTGGGCTGCATGGAGATGGTGCGGACCAGGCCGTCACCCAGGTGCTGGGCGACCTCCAGGGTCAGCGTCTTCTTCGCGCCGTCCTCGGCCGGGTCGGCCACCTCGACGTGAAGGGCGTTGTAGATGTCGGGCATGGCGTCGACGGGGAATTCCACGTCGACGACCGGGCCGATGACCCGGGCGACGCGGCCCGTGGCAGCGGCCGTCTCAACTGTCGTCGTCATTACCTGTCACTCCCCGCGTTCGCGTCGGCGAGGGCTGCGGAGCCACCGACGATCTCGCTGATTTCCTGGGTGATTTCGGCCTGGCGGGCCGCGTTGGCAAGGCGGGAGAGCGTGTTGATCAGCTCGCCCGCGTTGTCGGTGGCCGACTTCATCGCGCGGCGGGTGGCGGCGTGCTTGGAAGCGGCCGACTGGAGCATCGCGTTGTAGATACGGCTCTCGACATAGCGCGGCAGCAGGGCGTCGAGGACGTCCTCCGCCGACGGCTCGAAGTCGTACAGCGGAAGGATCTCGCCCTTCGGCGCGGCCTCGGCCGCCACCTCGTCGAGGCTGAGCGGCAGCAGCCGGTCGTCGAGCGCCGTCTGCGTCATCATCGAGACGAACTCGGTGAAGACGATGTGGAGTTCGTCCACCCCGCCGGCCGCCGTGTCCTTCTCGATGGCCTCGATCAGCGGAGCGGCGACCTTCTTGGCGTCCGCGTAGCTGGGCTCGTCGGTGAAGCCCGACCACGACTCCACGACCTTGCGCTCGCGGAAGTTGTAGTGGGCCAGACCGCGGCGGCCGACGATGTACGTGTCGACCTCCTTGCCCTCCGCCTCAAGGCGCGCCGTCAACTGCTCGGCGACCTTGATGGCGTTGGAGTTGAAGGCGCCGGCCAGTCCGCGGTCGCTCGTGAGGAGCAGCACCGCGGAACGGGTCGCCGTCTCCGCCTCCGTGGTCAGCGGGTGCTTGGTGTTCGAACCGGTACCGACCGCCGTGACCGCGCGGGTGAGCTCGGTCGCGTACGGCGTGGAGGCCGCCACCTTGCGCTGCGCCTTGACGACACGCGAGGCGGCGATCATCTCCATCGCCTTGGTGATCTTCTTGGTCGCGGTGACGGATCGGATGCGACGCTTGTAGACCCGGAGCTGGGCTCCCATGAGTCAGGTCCCTTCCTTACGTCACTTGGAGACGTTGACGGCCGGGGCGTCCTCGCCGAGCAGCTTGCCGTCCGCGGTCTCGAACTGCTTCTTGAACTCGGCGATCGCGTCGGCGACAGCGGTCAGGGTGTCGTCCGACATCTTGCCGCCCTCCTTGATGGAGGTCATGAGGCCCTGCTCCTTGCGGTGCAGGTACTCCAGCAGCTCCTTCTCGAAGCGGCGGACGTCGGAGACGGGGACGTCGTCCATCTTGCCGGTGGTACCGGCCCACACGGAGACGACCTGGTCCTCGGTCGGCATCGGCTGGTACTGCGGCTGCTTGAGCAGCTCGACCAGACGCTGACCACGCTCCAGCTGCGACTTCGACGCGGCGTCCAGGTCGGAACCGAAGGCGGCGAACGCCTCCAGCTCGCGGTACTGGGCGAGGTCGAGGCGCAGTCGGCCGGAGACCTGCTTCATCGCCTTGTGCTGCGCGGAACCACCGACTCGGGAGACGGAGATACCGACGTTCAGCGCGGGGCGCTGACCGGCGTTGAAGAGGTCCGACTCCAGGAAGCACTGGCCGTCGGTGATGGAGATGACGTTGGTCGGGATGAACGCCGAGACGTCGTTGGCCTTCGTCTCGACGATCGGCAGACCGGTCATCGAGCCCGCGCCGAGGTCGTCGGAGAGCTTCGCGCAGCGCTCCAGCAGACGGGAGTGCAGGTAGAAGACGTCACCCGGGTAGGCCTCACGGCCCGGCGGGCGGCGCAGCAGCAGCGACACGGCGCGGTAGGCGTCGGCCTGCTTCGAGAGGTCGTCGAAGATGATGAGGACGTGCTTGCCCTCGTACATCCACTGCTGACCGATGGCCGAACCGGTGTACGGCGCCAGGTACTTGAAGCCGGCCGGGTCGGACGCCGGGGCGGCGACGATGGTCGTGTACTCCAGCGCGCCGGCCTCTTCCAGGGCGCCACGCACGGAGGCGATGGTCGAGCCCTTCTGGCCGATGGCGACGTAGACGCAGCGGACCTGCTTGTTCACGTCACCGGAGCGCCAGTTGTCGCGCTGGTTGATGATCGTGTCGACGGCCAGGGCGGTCTTGCCGGTCTGACGGTCACCGATGATCAGCTGACGCTGGCCGCGGCCGACCGGGGTCATGGCGTCGACGGCCTTGTAGCCGGTCTCCATCGGCTCGTGCACCGACTTACGGGCCATGACGCCGGGAGCCTGCAGCTCCAGGGCACGGCGGCCGGACGTCTCGATCTCGCCGAGGCCGTCGATCGGGTTGCCGAGCGGGTCGACGACGCGGCCGAGGTAGCCCTCGCCCACGGCGACCGACAGCACCTCGCCGGTACGGCTGACCGGCTGGCCCTCCTCGATACCGCTGAACTCACCGAGGACGATCGCGCCGATCTCGCGCTCTTCCAGGTTGAGCGCGAGGCCGAGGGTGCCGTCCTCGAACTTCAGCAGTTCGTTGGCCATGGCCGAGGGAAGACCCTCGACCTTCGCGATGCCGTCGCCGGCAAGCGTGACCGTACCGACCTCTTCGCGCGAGGCCGCGTCCGGCTGGTACGACTGGACGAAGTTCTCCAGCGCGTCCCGGATCTCCTCCGGCCGGATCGTGAGCTCCGCCATCTGGGTTCCCTGCTCTCCTTGTTGGGCCCGAAGTTTCACTTTGGGGGGATGGGGACTCCCCCCTGAAAGAGGTGAATCCTCTGCACGGCCCAACCGGGCCGCAGACATACGTACGTACTGCTGTACTGCTACTTACTGCTATGAAGTTTGTGCTAGCTCGCCAGTCGGCGGCCGGCGTCCTCGAGTCGGTCCGAGATCGAGCCGTTGATCAGCTCGTCGCCGACCTGGACCCGGATCCCGCCGAGGACCTCGGGGTCCACATCGAGGTTGAGGTGCATGGCTCGGCCGTAGAGCTTCGCCAGGGCGGCGCCGAGGCGGCGCTTCTGCGCGTCGCTCAGCGGGACCGCCGAGGTGACGACGGCGACCACGCGGTCCCGGCGCTCGGCGGCGAGCTTGGACAGGGAGTCGAGTCCCGCCTCCAGGCTACGTCCACGCGGCGCGGTCACGAGGCGCGTCACCAGACGCTCGGTGGTGGCCTTGGCGCGGCCGCCGAGCAGGCTGCGCAGCAGCTCGCCCTTGGCGGACGCACCGGCGGCACGGTCGGTCAGCGCGGCCCGCAGCTCGGTGTTCGAGGCGACGATCCGGCCGAACCGGAACAGCTCGTCCTCGACGTCGTCGAGCGTGCCCGACTGCTGCGCGGCGGTGAGGTCGGCGACGTCGGCCAGCTGCTCCAGCGCGTCCACCAGGTCGCGGGGCTGCGACCAGCGGGAACGCACCAGGCCCGACACCAGGTCGGCGGTGGTCGCGCCGACCTGGCCGCCGAGGATGCGGCCGACCAGCTCGGCCTTGGCCTCGCCGGACTGCGCCGGGTCGGTGAGGACCCGACGCAGCGACACCTCGCGGTCGAGCAGCGCGGTGACGGCGGCCAGCTCGTCGCCGAGGACCGTCGCGTCGACGGACGTGGAGTCCGTCAGCGCGTCGAGACGCTCACGGGCGGCTGCCAGGGCCTCGCGGCTCGCTCCGTTCATCGCGCGGCCTCGGCCTTCTCCTCGAGGTCGTCGAGGAAGCGGTCGATGACGCGGCTCTGCCGGGCGTGGTCCTCAAGGGACTCGCCGACGAGCTTGCCGGCCAGGTCGGTGGCGAGCTTGCCCACGTCCTGACGCAGCGCCGAAGAGGCGGCCTTGCGGTCGGCCTCCAGCTGCGAGTGACCGGCGGCGATGATCTCCTCGCGCTGCCGCTGGCCTTCCGCACGCATCTCGGCGATGAGCGTGGCGCCCTGCTCCTGCGCCTCCTGGCGCAGCCGCGCGGCCTCGTGCCGAGCCTCGGCGAGCTGAGCCTTGTACTGCTCCAGCACGCTCTGGGCCTCGACCTTCATGCGGTCGGCCTCTTCGATACCGCCTTCGATCGCGTCGCGGCGCTCTTCCAGAACCTTGTTGATGTTCGGGAGCGCCTTCTTCCAGAAGAAGAAGAACACGATGGCGAAGGCGATGGCGCCCACGAGCAGCTCGGGGCCGGGCGGGACGAGCGGGTTCTGCTCTTCCCCGGCCGCCAGCTGTACCAGGTTGGCGATCACATCAGTGCCTCTCGTTGAAAGGTTCGCTCGTCAGGGCTCGATCATCCGTAGACGAACGGCATGACGATGCCGATGAGGGCGAGCGCCTCACAGAAGGCGAAGCCGAGGATCTGGTTGGCACGGATCAGGCCGGCGGCCTCGGGCTGACGGGCCAGGGCCTGGGTGCCGTTACCGAAGATGATGCCGACGCCGACGCCGGGGCCGATGGCGGCGAGGCCGTAGCCGACAGCACCGATGTTGCCTTCGAGGGCGGCAAGGGTCTCCATGGCAGCCATGCTGATTCTTCCTTCTCTTTCATGGACCGGCGGGGGTTGGCCACCGGACGTTCTGAGGGGCTTGTAGGGCGGCGGGGCTCAGTGGTGCTCGGCGAGCGCGCCCTGGATGTACGAGCAGGCGAGGAGTACGAAGACGTACGCCTGGACGGCCTGCACGAAGAGCTCGAAGAGGATCATGACGATGGTCATGACGAAGGAGACACCGGCCGCCGGGATCATCCAGCTGTTCAGCAGGTACCAGGAGGCGACGGTGAACATGACCAGCATCAGGTGGCCGGCGAACATGTTGGCGAAGAGTCGCACCGCGTGCGTGAACGGGCGGACCAGCAGGTTCGAGAAGAACTCGATGACCACGACGAGCGGCAGCACCGGGCCGAGCGACTTGTCGTAGCCGGTGACGTTCTTGAAGAAGCCGACGAAGCCGTGCTTCTTGAAGGTCAGCGAGACCCAGACCACGTAGACGATGGCGGCCAGGACCATCGGGTAGGCGATGATCGACGACACCGGGAACTGGGCCAGCGGAATCACGGACCAGATGTTCATGAGCCAGATGAAGAAGAACAGCGAGACCATCAGCGGGACGTACTTCTCGCCCTCCTTCCGGCCCAGCGTCTCGTAGACGATGCCGCGGCGTACGAAGTCGTAGCCCGCCTCGCCGATCATCTGCAGCTTGCCCGGGACCACCTTCGCCTTGCCGAAGGCGAGGGTGAAGAAGGTGATCACCAGAAGGGTGGTGATCAGGGCGAGCAGCATCACCTTGTTGAACTCGAACCCGCCGACCGTGGCGATCGGCTTGAAGAGGAACGAGTGCAGGCCCGGAGCCGGGAAGCCACAGCCGTTGTCGGACATGATCCGACAGCTCCAGTCAAAGGCGAGCTGGGTCCGGTCAGCACTCACCACGGGCTCCTTCGGCGTGACGCATGGGTACGGCAACCTCGTTGTGTCGGCGCGGCGCGCAGCCGCGGGTCGGCACTGGACTGGTGTTACGGATGTGGGGGCGGCTGGGGGGCATCAAGCCTCGCGATTGAGCAGGCGTCAGCTCAGATGCCCGCGCCCGCGATGCCGCAGTTGGCACCGGACGATAGCAGGAGTTCGCACACGCCCTTATCCCGGCCCTACTCCTCACGACGAGTGCCCCGATTTTTCGGGCTTGTTGCCCGTCGGCGCATCGGGTTCGACGTAGAGGATCTTGGCCTTCATATGGGCACGCGTCTGTGCCGCGATCCACACGAGGGTGGTGGCGACGAGCGTGAACGCGAAGGCCCTGGGGTGGAACAGGGTGGTGTTCTTGAACGCGGACAGAAAGATGAACAACAGCAGAATCTGTGCCGCGTAAAGCATCAGTCCCATCATCTGGAACAGATGAGGAAGCGATTTGGCGGTGCGCTGCAGAACGTAGAGCCCGATTCCCATGAAGAGGATCGTGATCACCGCCGCCACAACGGCGCCGAGAGCCCCCTTGCCTCCGACGACCACACCGCTGACGACAGCGGCGATCGCGCCGGCGGCAGCCGTGGGTACGGCGGCCTGAAGGAGGATCCGGACGTCATTGGACGGCATGGCGGCAACTCCGCTTGCTAAGGGGGCAGGGTGTCGTCATGGACGAGCGTAGACCCCGGGGGCGAGCGGAAATCTCCCGCCAACGGACCGTCGTAATGCGGCCCTTCGGCTCTGTCCCGGGTTCTCGTGAACCGTATCACAAACTATTTGATGAGGTCTTTACCTGAATGGCGTGCCAGACGTCACACATGAGAGTGAACCTGCCCGTCTGTGCAAAATCGATGCCGACTTGTCTGGTATAAGGCCGGTTTGCCCGGTCAGGCTCTTGCATGGCATCGGCAAAGTGTTAGTCAGATTCTTACCTTGCCGTCAGCGCGACGCCCCGACCCTCCGCCCGCACGACGGACGGTCCCGGTTCAGTGGCGGGCGCCCGCCGGGCTGCGTTCCGCTTCGTGCGTCCTGCCCCCGATCGCCGTCGCTCCGTTCAAGGACGGGGCCCAGTCGGCGACGGGCTCCGCGGCGACGGTGGGGACCACGCGGCGGCGGCGGTAGCGGGGCGGCACGAAGCGCTGGGCCCAGAGCGGGGCGCGCGGCGTGAAGCGGGGCAGCAGCAGGAGGAAGAGGCCGACCCCGCTGAGCATGGCGATGGCGAGGACGATCCACATGGACGCCGAGTTCACCGTGTACGCCAGGGTGCCGAAGGCGATGACCGCCGACCAGAAGTACATGATCAGCACGGCTCGGCTGTGCGAGTGTCCGACCTCCAGGAGCCGGTGGTGCAGATGCCCCCGGTCGGCGGCGAACGGCGACTGGCCCCGCCAGGTGCGGCGCACGATCGCGAGGATCAGGTCGGCCGCCGGGATCGCGAGGATGCTCAGCGGCATCAGCAGCGGGATGTAGACCGGCACCATCGAGTAGACCGTGCTGCGCTCCGAGCCGTACAGGTTCATCACGTCCGGGTCGACCTGACCCGTGATGGAGATCGCGCCGGCCGCCAGCACCAGGCCGATCATCATCGACCCCGAGTCGCCCATGAAGATCCGGGCCGGGTGCATGTTGTGCGGCAGGAAGCCCAGGCACATGCCCATCAGGACGGCCGCGAACAGTGTGGCGGGGGCCGCGGCCTCGATGCCGTAGCTGTACCAGAGGCGGTAGGCGTACATGAAGAACGCGGCGGAGGCGATACAGACCATGCCGGCCGCGAGCCCGTCGAGACCGTCGACGAAGTTGACCGCGTTGATGGTGATGACGACCAGGGCGACCGTCAGCAGGGTGCCCTGCCACTGGGTCAGCGCGACGATGCCCACACTGGGGATGGGCAGCCACAGGATCGTCAGACCCTGCATGACCATCACACCGGCGGCGATCATCTGCCCGCCGAGCTTGATCAGGGCGTCGATCTCGAACTTGTCGTCCAGGACACCGATGAGCCAGATCAGCGCGGCCCCGGACAGCAGCGCGCGCGGCTCGTTGGACTCGGCGAAGACCTCGCTGAGGTTGGTCAGGTGGTCGGCGACCAGCAGACCCGCGCACAGCCCGAAGAACATCGCGATACCGCCGAGGCGGGGGGTGGGCTCACGGTGTACGTCGCGCGCGCGGACCGCCGGCATGGCTCCGGCCACGATCGCGAACTTCCGCACCGGCCCTGTCAGCAGGTACGTCACCGCGGCCGTGATGCAGAGCGTCAGGAGGTATTCACGCACGGGCTTCCCCACAGGTCTCGCTGGCCATCACAGCCTCACACCCTAGCGATGCGCGCGGCGATGCACGCATACGGTGGAGGACATCCGGGTAGCGACGATGGTTGCACGTGATGCTGTGCCTGGTGGTGCGTCTACCCCACCTCAGCGTGGATACGGCGGAAATCTTCCGGCCAGGTCCCGCACTTCTTCACGCGTCCGCTTGCCGTCCCCGCCGTCTCCGAGGGCCTCCGCGAACAGGACGGCGAGCCGTGCCATCTCGGCCTCGCCCATGCCCTGCGTGGTCAGCGCGGCCGTGCCCAGCCGCAGGCCACGGGCGTCCCCGTGAGGCAGCGCACAGCAGTCCAGGACCATCCCGGCCGCCGCGAGCCGCCCCCGCGCGGTCCGTCCGTCTACGCCGAGTGGCGCGGGATCGACGGTCAGGAGGTGGGTGTCGGTGCCGCCGGTGACGACCACGAGGCCCTGCTCGGCCAGACCCCGGGCCAGTGCGCGGGCGTTCGCGACCACCTGATGGGCGTACGCCGTGAACGCCGGTGTTGCCGCCTCCCCGAACGCGACGGCCTTCGCGGCGATGGTGTGCATCTGCGCGCCGCCCTGGGTGAACGGGAACACCGCCCGGTCCACCCGCTCGGCCAGCTCGCTCCCGCACAGCAGCATCCCGCCGCGCGGCCCCCGCAGCACCTTGTGCGTGGTGGCGCACACGATGTCGGCGTACGGCACCGGGTTGGGCGCGGCTCCCCCGGCGACCAGGCCGATCGGATGGGCGGCGTCGGCGATGAGATACGCGCCCACCTCGTCGGCGACCTCGCGGAAGAAGGCGTGGTCGATGTGCCGGGGATAGGAGATGGAGCCGCACACGATGGCCTTGGGGCGGTGCGTACGGGCGAGGGTGCGCACCTGCTCGCGGTCGACCAGCCCCGACTCGGCCTCCACGCCGTATCCGACGAAGTCGAACCAGCGGCCGGAGAAGTTGGCCGGCGACCCGTGGGTGAGGTGCCCGCCGAAGTGCAGGCCCATCGCCAGGACGGTGTCGCCGGGGCGCAGCAGGGCGGCGTAGGCGGCGAGCACGGCCGAAGACCCGGAGTGCGGCTGTACGTTGGCGTGCTCGGCCCCGAACAGCGCCTTCGCCCGCTCCACGGCCAGCCGTTCGGCGACGTCCACCATCTCGCAGCCGCCGTGGTACCGGGCGCCGGGATAGCCCTCCGCGTACTTGTTGGCGAGCGGCGACCCCAGCGCGGCCAGCACCGCGGGCGAGGTGAAGTTCTCGGCGGCGACGAGCTGCAGCGTCGTCGCCTGCCGATCGACCTCACCCAGCAGGATGTCGGCCAGCTCAGGGTCCTGCCGCCGCAGGACATCGGCCTCGAGAACAGGGGTGACCGACATGATGGACTCCGGGGCGTCGACGGTGACGTACGGCCAATGTAGACCCGCGGCTCCTCGCGCGCCCGGCGTTACGCCCTGGCCGGCACCCCCGTCAGCGCCGTCACCACCGGGTCGAGCGCCTGGTTTATCTCGTCCCCCACCGACTGGAAGAACGGGAGCGGGGCGCCGTACGGGTCGTAGACCTCGTCCGCCTCGGCCGTCGGGGCCAGGAGCCACCCGCGTAGAGCCGCCGCCGCGCGGACCAGCGCTCGCGCGCGGACGACCATGCCCTCCTCCAGGGGAGGGAGGGTGGTCGGGTCGATCGCGCGGACGAGGCGGGTGAACTCCTTCAGGGTGAAGGTGCGCAGCCCGGCGGAGTGCCCCATGGAGATGACCTGGGCCCGGTGGTCACGCGTGGCCGTCAGCACCAGGTCGGCCATGATCACATGCTCGTCCAGCAGTTCCCGCCCCGTGAAACCGGAGGTGTCCGCGCCGAAGTGGGCGAGGACCGCCTCGGCGTTCGCCTCCATGGGCGCCCCCTCGTGCCCCCAGGTCCCCGCGCTCTCGACGACCAGCCCGCCCCACAGCGGGTCCCCGAGCCGGTCCGCCAGGGCATGCCGGGTCAGCCGCTCGGTGATCGGCGAGCGGCACACGTTGCCGGTGCTGACGTGGAGGATGCGGAAGGTGTCCCGCGGCAGCCCCGTGAAGGTCCGCGTCTCTTCCCCGTCCCATATGCCACGCCCCGCGTCAGGGGCCGTCAATTCGCCACCTCGAGGTCGGGTACGACCTTGCGCAGCTCCTCCGCCGACAGGGCGCCCGCACGCAGCAGCACCGGCACCTTGCCGGTGACGTCGACGATGGACGACGGCTCGTTGCCGGGGGTCGGACCGCCGTCGAGGTAGACGGAGACGGAGTCACCGAGCATCGCCTCGGCGGCGTCGCAGTTCTCCGGCGCCGGGTGCCCGGTCAGGTTCGCGGAGGAGACCGCCATGGGACCGACCTCGGTCAGCAGCTCGATGGCGACCGGGTGCAGCGGCATGCGTACGGCGACGGTGCCCCGGGTGTCGCCGAGGTCCCACTGCAGCGACGGCTGGTGCTTGGCGACGAGCGTGAGCGCGCCCGGCCAGAACGCGTCGACCAGTTCCCAGGCCATCTCGGAGAAGTCCGTGACCAGGCCGTGCAGGGTGTTCGGGGAGCCGATGAGCACGGGCGTGGGCATGTTGCGGCCCCGGCCCTTGGCCTCCAGCAGGTCGGCCACGGCCTCCGACGTGAACGCGTCCGCGCCGATGCCGTACACGGTGTCCGTCGGCAGCACCACGAGCTCGCCCCGGCGAATGGCGGACGCGGCCTCGCGCAGACCGGTGGCGCGGTCGGTCGCGTCGTTGGTGTCGTATCGCCGTGCCATCTAGCGGGCCTCCTCGTACACGTACTGCTGCTGAAGTGAACTCATCAAACACGTGCGCGGGCGCGCGCGCGTGCTCGTCGGCCTGCTCACGGCAGTGCCTTGCGGGCGGTCGCGAACCGCGGCCGGTTGTTGAGGTCCGGGTGGTCGGCCGCGTCGGCCCAGCCCCGCTCCTCGGTGAAGATCCAGGGCACCTGGCCGCCCTGGGTGTCGGCGTGCTCGATGACGACGACACCCCCGGGGCGCAGGAGCCGGTGTGCGGTGCGTTCCAGGCCGCGGATCAGATCCAGGCCGTCCTCCCCCGAGAACAGGGCGAGTTGGGGATCGTAGTCGCGGGCCTCGGGCGCCACGTACTCCCATTCGGTGAGCGGGATGTACGGCGGGTTGGAGACGACCAGGTCGACCTGGCCGTCGAGGTCGCGGAAGGCGTCCAGGGCGTTCCCCTGGCGCAGGTCGACGCGGGAGCCCGCCATGTTCTTGCGGGTCCACGTCAGGGCGTCCTCGGACAGCTCCACGGCATGCACGCGCGAACGCGGCACCTCCTGGGCGAGGGCGAGGGCGATGGCGCCGGAGCCGGTGCACAGATCGACGATCAGCGGCTCGACGACGTCCATCGCGCGGACGGCGTCTATGGCCCACCCGACGACGGACTCGGTCTCGGGCCGGGGCACGAACACCCCGGGCCCGACCTGAAGTTCGAGGTAGCGGAAGTAGGCCCGCCCGGTGATGTGCTGCAGCGGCTCACGCTGCTCGCGCCGGGCGATGACCTCCCAGTACCGGGCGTCGAAGTCGGCGTCCTTGACGGTGTGCAGCTCGCCCCGCTTGACGCCGTGCACGAACGCGGCGAGCTCCTCCGCGTCGTTGCGCGGCGAGGGCACGCCGGCGTCGGCCAGGCGCTGGGTGGCCTGGGCCACTTCCGCGAGCAGCAGGTTCACGCAAGTCCTCCGTCGTACTGGTCGTGCTCGTAACCGCCTTACGCGGCTGCCAGCTTCGCGGCCGAGTCCGCGTCGACGCAGGCCTGGATCACCGCGTCGAGTTCACCGTCCAGGACCTGGTCCAGGTTGTAGGCCTTGAAGCCGACGCGGTGGTCCGAGATGCGGTTCTCCGGGAAGTTGTACGTACGGATCTTCTCGGAGCGGTCGACGGTACGGACCTGGCTGCGGCGGGCGTCGGCGGCTTCCTTCTCCGCCTCCTCCTGTGCCGCGGCGAGCAGCCTGGAGCGCAGGATACGCATCGCCTGCTCCTTGTTCTGCAGCTGGCTCTTCTCGTTCTGGCAGGAGGCGACGACTCCGGTGGGAATGTGCGTGATGCGCACGGCGGAGTCGGTGGTGTTGACGGACTGGCCGCCGGGCCCGGAGGAGCGGTAGACGTCGATCCGCAGGTCGTTCATGTTGATCTCGACGTCGACCTCCTCGGCCTCGGGTGTGACCAGCACACCGGCCGCGGAGGTGTGGATACGGCCCTGGGACTCGGTGGCCGGCACCCGCTGGACGCGGTGCACGCCGCCCTCGTACTTCAGCCGGGCCCAGACGCCCTGGCCGGGCTCGGTGGCGCCGTTGCCGCCCTTGGTCTTCACGGCGACCTGGACGTCCTTGTAGCCGCCCAGCTCGGACTCGGTGGAGTCGATGATCTCGGTCTTCCAGCCGACGCGCTCGGCGTACCGGAGGTACATCCGGAGCAGGTCACCGGCGAACAGGGCGGACTCGTCGCCGCCGGCGCCGGCCTTGATCTCCAGGATGACGTCCTTGTCGTCGGACGGGTCCCGGGGCACGAGCAGCAGCCGCAGCTTCTCGGTCAGCTCCTCGCGCTGCTTCTCCAGCTCCTTGACCTCGGCGGCGAAGTCCGGGTCGTCCGCGGCGAACTCACGGGCCGTGTCGATGTCGTCGCCGGTCTGCTTCCAGGAGCGGTAGGTGCCGACGATCGGGGTCAGCTCCGCGTAGCGCTTGTTCAGCTTGCGCGCGTTGGCCTGGTCCGCGTGGACCGACGGGTCGGCGAGCTTCTTCTCCAGGTCGGCGTGTTCCCCGACCAGTTCCTCGACCGCCTCGAACATCTTCTCCGGCTCCCTGTACGACGTACGACGTTGTGAGTGGGCTGCACTCCTGGGCTGCGCAGCTGTGTGCCGCACCGCAAAGCGCCGGTCCCGACACCCCCGAGGGGGCGCGGCGACCGGCGCTGGGGGCTCGCTACTTCTTGGCAGCGGCAGCCTTGCCGAAGCGGGCCTCGAAGCGGGCCACGCGGCCACCGGTGTCGAGGATCTTCTGCTTGCCCGTGTAGAACGGGTGGCACTCGGAGCAGACCTCGGCGCGGATGGTGCCGCTGTCGATCGTGCTACGGGTGGTGAACGACGCGCCACAGGTGCAGCTGACCTGCGTCTCGACGTACTCGGGGTGGATGTCGCGCTTCAAGGTGTCTCCTAGGTTCGGGAGGGCGCCGGGTCGCTGCCGCGGGATGCGGGAGCGTGAACCGGAGCCGACGTACCAGTCTGCCAGGACTGGTGCCATCTCCCCAAACCAGGGGGTGGGCTCAGGTATTCCCCAGCCCCGTTTCAGCTGCGGGCAGTCGTGCCGCTGGGGGCGGCACGGGTGGGCGCAGGCGGCGCCCCGTGAGCGCCGGGCCGCGCGACCTCCCCCGCTCGGCATGCGCTACGGGGTGCCTCGTAACCGCCGTACGCGACCACAGGGCCGTCGTGGCCGCTCGCGCAGTTCCCCGCGCCCCTTCAGGGGCGGGCCGGAAGCCACCACGTCCCCTCGGGGCTAGCCGGCGGCCACAACCCCGTCCGCCGCCCCCGTCGCCGTGCCCTTCGTCGCCGACTTCGGGATCGGTTTGTCGGCCTTCAGGGCGGCCCAGACCTGCTGGGACTTGTCCTTGTCGACCAGGACACGGTTCGGGTCGGCGGGGTCGTACTGGACCGGCATGGTGACCATGGTCATGTTCTTGGAGCCGATGCCCTTGAGGCCGTTCGCGAAGGACGCGAGGGACTTGACGGTGTCGAGGTCGGAGTCGGTGGTGACCGCGTCCGTCGCGGTGTCGGCGAGATCGTAGAGCTTCGTGGGGCTGCTGAAGATCCCGACGGACTTGACCTGTTCGATCAGCGCCTTGATGAACGCCTGCTGGAGCTGGATCCGCCCGAGGTCGGATCCGTCGCCCACCCCGTGCCGGGTCCGTACGAGCCCCAGCGCCTGCTTGCCCGTGAGCGTGTGCTCCCCGGCCTTGAGGTCCAGATGGCTGTCCGGGTCCTTGATGTCCTTGGTGGTCGTGATGTCGACCCCGCCGAGAACGTTGATCAGCTTCTCGAAGCCCGAGAAGTCGACCTCGATGTAGTGGTCCATCCGGATCCCGGTCATGGACTCGACGGTCTTCACCGCACACGCCGCGCCGCCCGTGGAGTACGCGGAGTTGAACATCGCGTACGAGGCCGCCGGCTGCGTCTTGCCGTTCGCGTCGGTGCACTCGGGCCGCTCGACGAGTGTGTCCCGGGGTATGGAGACCACGCTGGCCCGCTTGTGGCCCTCGTACACGTGCACGACCATCGCCGTGTCGGAGCGAGCGCTGCCGTCGTCCACGCCCCCGCCGAGCTTCTTGTTGCTGCCCGCGCGGGTGTCGGAGCCGAGGACGAGGATGTCCTGCGAGCCGTTGTCGACGTCGAGCGGCCGGTCGGTGCCGAGGGCCTGGTTGATGTCGACGCTCTTGATGTTGCCGTTGAGCTTGAAGTACAGGAAGCCGGTTCCCGTGCCGCCCAGCACCAGGACGCCCGCGGCCGTCCAGGCGGTGACGACCGCCGCTCTGCTGTGCCCGCCGCGTGTCGTGCGGTTCCTGCGGCGGCGGCTCTTGGCCGCGCGGTGACGCGGTCCGGTGGTGCCGGTCTGTCCCGGGGTGCCGGGTGTCGGCGTGCTCTCGGCGGACATCTGCTCCTCGGTTCTCTTTCCGGTCGGTTACCCCCTGCGCTCAGGCCCAGGCCTGTCGGGTCGGATACGGCCATGCCGTTCCACGGCCGCTCCGTCCGGTCAGACGGGATAATCCGGGAAAGGGTTGCACGACGAACGGTGCCCATCGCGTAAAGCGCGATGGGCACCGTGTGTGACAGATGAGCCCGGTGGGACCGGGCTCACCTGGTGTTTCAGCCGAGCAGGTCGTACTGGGCGTAGCTGGTACCGACCGAGCCCCGTGTGCTGAAGATCTCGCTCGTGGCCTTGCCGGTGCCCTTGTAGAGGTACAGCGTGCCGGCCTTCGTACGGGCCAGCAGGTCCGCCTTGCCGTCACCGCTCACGTCACCGGGAGTGATGAGCGTGTTGTAGGCGCTCCAGTCCGAACGGACCTTGATCCGGGCCGCGAAGGCGCCCGTGCCGGACTTGCCGGTGCCCTTGTAGAGGTAGACGTTCGAGCCGGTCTTGGTGCGCGCGATCAGGTCGGCCTTGCCGTCGCCGGTGAAGTCGCCGTGACCGAGCACCGCGTTGTACGTGTTCCAGCCCGTGCCGACCTTGACGCGGGTACCGAAGGAGCCGGTGCCCTTGCCGGGATAGATCCACAGGGCGCCCGCCGAGTCGACCGAGAGCAGGTCGGGCAGGGCGTCCCCGGTGACGTCACCGGGGGTGACGATCCGGGTGCGGGTCTTCCAGTTGTCGAAGATCTGCGTGGTCGACCAGGTCTTGGACGAGGGCACGTACCGCCGCCAGAAGACGTCACCGTCGGAGGAGCGGCGCAGGACGTAGTCCTGGTAGCCGTCCCGGTTCAGGTCGGTCTGCTGGACCAGGTTGTAGCCCTTCCAACTGCCTTCGGCGGTCAGGGCCTTGCGGTCGCCGAGCTTGGAGCCCGTGGAGGCGCGGACGTAGCCCGTGCCGGTCTCCTTGTTGCGCAGGAAGACGTCGGCCTTGCCGTCGCGGGTGATGGCCGCGTCGTCGATCCTCGGGTAGGTCGCGCCGACGTACTTGCTGACCTTCGCGAAGACCGGGTAGGCACCCTTGTACACGCAGTCCTCGACGCCCCAGGAGACGACGCCGACGATCTTGTTGTTGACGACGAGCGGGCCACCGGAGTCACCGTTGCAGGTGGCCGTGGTGGTGGCGTCCGTGCCGCCGGAGGGCTTGCCCGCGCAGACCATGTGGCCCTTGACGAAGTAGCTGCCCCAGGTGTTGCCGCAGGTCGTGTCGCTGACGATCGGCAGGGTGGCCGTCTTCAGCGTCTCCGAGATGTCGTTGCTGGTGGAGCTGGTGCGGCCCCAGCCGTAGACCGTGGCCTTGGTGCCGGACGCGTACGACGCGGTGTCGTCCGACGACGTCATCCTGATCGGCTTGGCCTTGACCGGCGCCGACAGTGTCAGCACGGCCACGTCGTTGTCGATCGCGTCCTCGTCCCACGAGGAGTGGTTCCACTGGCGCGACAGCGTGCTGCGGGTGCCGCCGTGGTAGTCGACGTGGTCGAGGCTGCCGTCCTCGTTGTAGACGGCCG
Organism: Streptomyces sp. NPDC107538; assembly: GCF_055657445.1. Lineage (NCBI taxonomy): Bacteria > Bacillati > Actinomycetota > Actinomycetes > Kitasatosporales > Streptomycetaceae > Streptomyces > Streptomyces sp. NPDC107538. Next base: position 100,668 of record NZ_JBVKAY010000002.1, read on the forward strand.
TGGGCAGCCGGTCGGTGCCCGTGATGACCTCGCCGTACGCGGCCCAGTCGTAGTAGTTCTTGTCGACGCAGTGCGCGGCCGTGAGGATCTTCGTCGGCGAGACGACCGTACCGCCGCAGAAGAAGCCGAGGTCCTGGGTCGGGTCGTAGTACCAGAGCTGGGCCATCCACGGCGCCGAGGCGATCGTGGTCTCGGAGCCGCCGATGATCTGGGCGGACCGCCCCGGACCCTCGTCGTCCGCGCTCGCGGTCGACGACGGCTCCCGCGTCGCCACACGGGCGGTGTCGTCCGCCGCCATCGCCTTGGCGATCCGCACATCCAGCGCGTCGGGTGTCGAGGCGGTGTCGGCGGTGGCCCCGCCCGCGGACGACATCAACAGCGTCCCGGCTATCGCGGCGGCTATGGCTCCGGACAAAGGTCTAGCCACTCAATTCCCCCCTGGGAGTGCAATGGTTGATCAGAACATGAAGAACCTGATCGTAGAAGACCGTGATCGTACACGTGTCGCATACAGAAAACTGGGGCCACCCTCACAAAGAGGGTGACCCCAGCGTCTCTTGGCGTTGCGAGATCTAGTCGCCGTTGCCCGGCATCGGCGTCGTCTTCTGGATCTGCAGCAGGAACTCGCCGTTCGACTTGGTCTGCTTCATCTTGTCGAGCAGCAGCTCGATCGCCTGCTGGGAGTCGAGCGCGTGCAGCACACGGCGCAGCTTCCAGGTGATCGCGAGCTCGTCGCTGCCGAGCAGGATCTCTTCCTTACGGGTACCGGACGCGTCGACGTCCACCGCCGGGAAGATGCGCTTGTCGGCGAGCTTGCGGTCGAGCTTCAGCTCGGCGTTGCCCGTGCCCTTGAACTCCTCGAAGATGACCTCGTCCATGCGGGACCCGGTGTCCACCAGCGCGGTGGCGAGGATGGTCAGCGAGCCGCCGTCCTCGATGTTGCGGGCCGCACCGAAGAAGCGCTTCGGCGGGTACAGGGCGGTCGAGTCGACACCACCGGACAGGATGCGGCCGGAGGCCGGCGCCGCCAGGTTGTAGGCACGGCCCAGACGCGTGATCGAGTCGAGCAGTACGACGACGTCGTGGCCCAGCTCGACGAGGCGCTTGGCCCGCTCGATGGCGAGTTCGGCGACCGTCGTGTGATCCTCGGCCGGGCGGTCGAAGGTCGAGGAGATGACCTCGCCCTTCACCGACCGCTGCATGTCGGTGACCTCTTCCGGACGCTCGTCGACGAGGACGACCATCAGGTGGCACTCGGGGTTGTTGTGCGTGATCGCGTTGGCGATCGCCTGCATGATCATGGTCTTGCCGGTCTTCGGCGGGGCCACGATCAGACCGCGCTGGCCCTTACCGATCGGCGCGACGAGGTCGATGATGCGGGTGGTGAGGACGCCCGGGTCGGTCTCCAGACGGAGCCGGTCCTGCGGGTAGAGGGGCGTCAGCTTGTTGAACTCCGGGCGCCCGCGCCCGGATTCGGCGGCCATGCCGTTCGCGGAGTCCAGCCGGACCAGCGCGTTGAACTTCTCGCGGCGCTCGCCGTCCTTGGGCTGGCGGACCGCGCCGGTGACGTGGTCACCCTTGCGCAGGCCGTTCTTGCGGACCTGGGCGAGCGACACGTACACGTCGTTGGGACCGGGCAGGTAGCCCGAGGTCCGGATGAACGCGTAGTTGTCGAGGATGTCCAGGATGCCCGCGACGGGGATCAGGACGTCGTCGTCGGCGAACTGCGGCTCGGGGGCGCCGATCTCGTCACGGCCGCGACGGCCACGACGGTCCCGGTAACGGCCGCGACGGCCACGGCGTCCGCCGTCGAAGTCGTCGTCGTCCTGCGGGCCGTTGTCGCGCTGACGGTCCTGGCGGCCGCCGCCCTGCTGCTGGCCCTGCTGGCCGCGGTCGCGCTGCTGCTGACCGCCGCCGCCCTGCTGCTCGTCGCCCTTGCCCCGACGGCCGCGCTCACCGCGCTCACCGCGGTCGGTACGGTCGCCACGGTCGGTGCGGTCGCCGCGGTCACGGCCGCGCTCGCGGCGACCCTGGCGGCCCTCGGCGCCCTGGTCACCGGCGTCGGCCTGGGCCGGGGCGGGCGTCTCGGCCTTGGGCTCGCTCTTGGCCTCGGCGGTGACGGTCTCGGGGCTGCCCGCGTCGGCGGTGGCCCGGCGCCGGCGGCGCTCGGTGGGCGCCTCGTCGCCACCGGCCGGCTGGCCGGGGATCTCGATCTGCTGCTGGGCCACGGCCTTCTCGGTCTTGTCGACCTTCTCGGCGGGCGCCTCGGCCTTCTTGGCCGGGGCCTTCTCGGCCGGGGCGGCGTCGTCGCCCGTGCGCGCCTTGGAGGTGGCACGGCGCTTCGGCTTGGTCTCGGTGGCGGCCTCGGCCTTCGCCGGGGCACCCCCTCCCGCCTGCGCGTCCTTGATGACCTCGATCAGCTGGCTCTTGCGCATCCGCGCGGTGCCCCTGATGCCGAGGCCGGATGCGACCTGCTGCAGCTCGGCCAGCACCATGCCCTCGAGGCCGGTGCCACGGCGCCGCCGGGAGCCGGCACCGCTGGCAGGCGCGGCGTCCGTGGCGGGCGCGGCAGCGGTGTCCTCGACACGTGCGCCCATCAGATCGGTGGTGTCGCTCACGAAGGGTCCTTCCCTGGAGCGGACGTCGGCCTTCTGGCTCGGCGACCGTTTGTGCTGTCCGGCTTCGGCCCTGTTCGGGTGGACCGTGCCGGGGCGGTGGTCCGCCAAAGGCGGCGGAGGAAAAATTTCTGGTGATTCGGCGCTTTCCGGGCCGTGGCACTGAGTGTCTGTGTCACGCGGCTCGGCAACGCCGGTTCCGGAGCCTGCTCGGCAGACCGCTCAGTGCCTGCGTACGGCGTACAGCTTGACGTACGAAGCACAGTGCGGCTTGGGAGACTCCCGGAAGAATGGTTGTCCCGGACGGGGACGATAAGCACCTCGCCATGGCTGGGGCAGGTGCAGACTTGAGGTTAACACTACCGGATCCAACAAACATTCCCCCTCTCGAAATCCGGCAACCGAACGCCCCTACTCGACGCCGCTGCCGGCGCCGGGTTCGGCGACGTTCGTGGTCAGCGGCAGGACGCACGCCCCTCGGGCGTCGAGGTCCAGCCGGTTGGCGGCCCATCCCGCACCCGCGAGATCGGCCACCTTGTCGGCGCTGGCCTCGTCGGCCAGGGCCAGGACCGTGGGTCCGGCGCCGGAGATGACCGCCGGGACGCCGTCGGCCCGCAGTCGCTCGACCAGGGTCGCGCTCTCCGGCATGGCGGGCGCCCGGTACTCCTGGTGCAGCCGGTCCTCGGTGGCGGGCAGCAGCAGTTCGGGGCGCCTGGTCAGGGCTTCCACGAGGAGGGCCGCCCGGCCCGCGTTGGTCGCGGCGTCGACGTGCGGGACGTTGCGCGGGAGCAGTCCGCGCGCCGTCTCGGTGAGAACCGGCTTCCCGGGGACGAAAACCACCGGAACGATGGAATCCGCGGGATCCATCCTGATCGCCCGCGCGGCGCCGCCCTCCATCCAGGAGAGCGTGAAGCCACCGAGGAGACAGGCCGCGACGTTGTCGGGGTGGCCCTCGATCTCCGTGGCCAGTTCGAGCAGCGCGGCGTCGTCGAGCCGGTTGTCGCCGCCTATGGTCACGGCGCGGGCGGCGACGATGCCGGCGCAGATGGCGGCGGAGGAGGAGCCGAGGCCGCGGCCGTGCGGGATGCGGTTGGCGCACACGATCTCGAGGCCCCGGGGCTGGCCGCCCAGCAGGTCGAAGGCGGTGCGCAGGGACCGTACGAGGAGGTGCTTCTCGTCGCGCGGAAGGGTCTCGCTGCCCTCCCCCGCGATGTCGACGTGCAGGCCGGAGTCGGCCACCCGGACGACCACGTCGTCGTAGAGCCCCAGCGACAGGCCCAGGGCGTCGAAGCCCGGACCGAGGTTGGCGCTGGTGGCGGGGACGCGCACCCGTACGGCGGCGGCGCGGAACGCTGGACCGGCCATCGCTCGATGACTCTCCTTGAACTGCGAGATTGACGATTGTCGATTGTCGAATGACGTTCGATGGATATCGACGGACATTCGACAGGTACGTGAGACCCTGCGGCCGCTCAAGACGGCGCGGCGCCGCACCCTTGCGGGGCATATGCGGCGGGCGGGTTCACTACAGCCTATCGAAGGAAGGTTCTGTGGCGACATAGGGCGCACAGGAGGCGCACGATGCGTGTCGTAAGCCCCCTGTGCACCCCCTGTCGGGTCCTGTCAGGGTTATCCCCCGGGAACCGGCGTCTACGCGCGGCTCCCAGGTCTTTTCGAACGGCTGGACGAGAGGATACGCCAGAGTCGTACGGGACTACGCGAGGCCGAGACGCTCGGCGGCCGTCGCCGCGTCCACCGGGACCGTGACGGGCTGCGGGGCACCCGCGACGGCCCAGTCGGGGTCCTTGAGGCCGTTGCCGGTGACCGTGCAGACGATGGTCTGGCCCGGGTCGACCTTGCCGGCCTCGGCGGCCTTCAGCAGACCGGCCACGGAGGCGGCGGAGGCGGGCTCCACGAAGACACCCTCCTGAGCGGCCAACAGCCGGTAGGCGCGCAGGATCTCACGGTCCGTCACCTCGTCGATGAAGCCGCCCGACTCGTCCCGCGCGGCGAGCGCGTACTGCCAGGACGCCGGGTTGCCGATACGGATCGCGGTGGCGATCGTCGACGGGTCCTTGACGACCTCGCCGCGCACGATCGGGGCGGAACCGGAAGCCTGGAAGCCCCACATGCGCGGGGTCTTCGCCGCGATCCCGTCGGCGGCGTACTCCTTGTAGCCCTTCCAGTACGCGGTGATGTTGCCCGCGTTGCCCACCGGCAGGACGTGGATGTCGGGCGCGTCGCCGAGCATGTCCACGATCTCGAACGCGGCGGTCTTCTGGCCCTCGATACGCACCGGGTTCACCGAATTGACCAGCGCCACCGGGTAGTTGTCGCTCAGTTCACGCGCGAGGGTGAGGCAGTCGTCGAAGTTGCCGTCGACCTGGAGGATCTTCGCGCCGTGCACCAGGGCCTGGCCCATCTTGCCCAGCGCGATCTTGCCGCGCGGGACGAGCACGGCGGAGACCATGCCCGCGCGGACCGCGTAGGCGGCCGCGGAGGCAGAGGTGTTGCCCGTGGAGGCACAGATGACGGCCTTCGCGCCCTCTTCCTTCGCCCGCGTGATGGCCATGGTCATACCGCGGTCCTTGAAGGACCCGGTGGGGTTCGCGCCCTCCACCTTGAGGTGGACCTCGCAGCCCGTGCGCTCGGAGAGCACCTGCGCGGGGACGAGGGGCGTGCCGCCCTCCCGGAGCGTCACGACCGGCGTGCTGTCGGAGACGGGCAGCCGGTCCCGGTACTCCTCGATGATTCCGCGCCACTGGTGGGTCATTGCTGGTTACTCTCCTTCAACCCGCATGATGCTGGCGACACCCCGCACGGTGTCGAGGTTGCGCAGCGCCTCGACGGTCCCGGTGAGGGAGGCGTCGGAGGCGCGGTGGGTGACGACGACGAGAGAGGCCTCGCCGTCCTTGCCCTGCTGGCGAACCGTATCGATCGACACTCCGTGCTCCGCGAACACGGTCGCCACCTGGGCGAGAACACCCGGTTTGTCGGCGACGTCGAGACTGATGTGGTAGCGCGTGACGACCTCGCCCATCGGCGAGACCGGCAGGGCGGCATAGGCGGACTCGCCGGGTCCGGTGGACCCCGCGAGCCGGTTGCGGCACACGGCCACGAGGTCGCCGAGCACGGCGGAGGCCGTGGGGGCACCGCCCGCGCCCGGTCCGTAGAACATCAGCTGACCGGCGGCGTCCGACTCCACGAACACGGCGTTGTACGCGCCGCGCACGGAGGCGAGCGGGTGGGTCAGCGGGATCATCGCGGGGTGCACGCGCGCGGTGACGGAGCCGCCGTGCGCGGCCCGCTCGCAGATGGCGAGCAGCTTGATGGTGCAGCCCATGTTCTTGGCGGAGGCGAAGTCGGCCGCGGTCACCTCGGTCATGCCCTCGCGGTACACGTCGTCGAGCCGGACGCGCGAGTGGAAGGCGATACCGGCGAGGATCGCGGCTTTGGCGGCGGCGTCGAAGCCCTCGACGTCGGCGGTCGGGTCGGCCTCCGCGTACCCCAGGGCGGTGGCCTCGTCGAGGGCCTCCTGATAGCCCGCGCCGGTGGTGTCCATCTTGTCGAGGATGAAGTTGGTCGTGCCGTTGACGATGCCCATCACCCGGTTGATCTTGTCGCCGGCGAGCGACTCGCGCAGCGGCCGGATCAGCGGGATGGCACCGGCGACGGCGGCCTCGTAGTAGAGGTCCTTGCCGGCCTCGTTCGCGGCGGCGTGCAGCGCGGCACCGTCCTGGGCGAGGAGGGCCTTGTTGGCGGAGACGACGGAGGCGCCGTGCGCGAACGCGGTGGTGATGAGGGAGCGGGCGGGCTCGATCCCGCCGATGACCTCGACGACGACGTCGATGTCCCCGCGTTTGACGAGCGCGGTGGCGTCGGTGGTGACGAGGGCGGGGTCGATGCCCTCACGCACCCGCGAGGGCCGCCGGACCGCCACGCCCGCCAGCTCGACCGGGGCACCGATGCGTGCGGCGAGGTCGTCGGCGTGCGTCGTCATGATGCGCGCCACCTCTGAGCCGACGACCCCACAGCCCAGCAGCGCCACCTTCAGCGGACGCGTACGCATCATCCGACCTCGTTTCCTCAACATCCGACATACCGAATACTCGCTACCGAATACGGTGGGACCAGTCTCACTCACCGGACGGGGGTTTCTGCCCCTCGTCCGGATCGTGAGACATGTATTTCATTTTCTCAGGGCCGGAAGACGGAGATCTTTCGGCTGGTGATGAATTCGCGCGGGATCACCCGACATCGAGCCGGAGAAGATCCTCCTCCGTCTCCCGGCGGACGATGACCCGCGCCTCTCCATCATTGACGGCGACGACCGGCGGCCGCAGCACGTGGTTGTAGTTGCTCGCCATCGAACGGCAGTAGGCGCCGGTGGCCGGTACGGCGATCAGGTCACCCGGTGCCAGGTCCGCCGGCAGGAACGCGTCCTTCACGACGATGTCCCCGCTCTCGCAGTGCTTGCCCACGACACGGGCGAGCATCGGTTCGGCGTCGGAGGTCCGGGACACCAGGGCCACGCTGTACTCGGCGTCGTACAGCGCGGTCCGGATGTTGTCGGACATGCCCCCGTCGACGGAGACGTACGTCCGCAGCCCGTCCAGCGGCTTGATGGTGCCGACCTCGTACAGCGTGAACGCGGTGGGCCCGACGATGGCGCGGCCCGGCTCGACGGAGATACGCGGCGCGCGCAGCTTGGCGGCGTCGCACTCGCGGTTGACGATCTCGGTGAGCGCCTTGGCGATCTCGTGCGGCTCGCGGGGGTCGTCGTCGCTGGTGTACGCGATCCCGAGCCCGCCGCCGAGGTCGATCTCCGGCAGCTCCACACCGTGCTCGTCCCGGATGTCCTTGAGCAGCCCGACGACCCGGTGCGCGGCGACCTCGAACCCGGAGGTGTCGAAGATCTGCGACCCGATGTGGCTGTGGATGCCGATGAGTTCGAGCCCGTCGAGCTTGAGCGCCCGCCGCACGGCCTCGGCGGCCTGTCCGCCGGCCAGCGGGATCCCGAACTTCTGGTCCTCGTGGGCGGTGGCGATGAACTCGTGCGTGTGGGCCTCGACGCCGACGGTGACCCGGATCTGCACCTGCTGCCGCCGGCCGAGCGACTGGGCGATGTGCGCGACCCGCACGATCTCCTGGAAGGAGTCGAGCACGATCCGGCCGACACCGGCCTCGACGGCCCGGTGGATCTCCGCCTCGGACTTGTTGTTGCCGTGGAAGGCGATGCGGTCGGCGGGCATACCGGCGGAGAGCGCGGTGGCCAGCTCGCCGCCGGAGCAGACGTCGAGGTTGAGCCCCTCCTCGTGCAGCCACCGGACGATCGCCCGGGACAGGAACGCCTTGCCCGCGTAGAACACGTCGGCGTCCTGCCCGAACGCCGTGCGCCAGGCGCGTGCGCGGGCGCGGAAGTCGGCCTCGTCGACGAAGTACGCCGGCGTGCCGAACTCCTCCGCGAGCGCCTTCACATCGATCCCGCCGACGCTGACGACTCCGTCGTCGCCCCGGGTGACGGTCTGCGCCCACACCTTCGGGTCCAGCGTGTTCAGGTCGGCGGGCGGGGCGGCGTAGTGCCCCTCGGGAAGCCAGTCGGCGTGACGGGGCCCGGCGGGGTGTGCGGAACGGCTCATGTCTGTAGGGCTTTCTGTGTGCGCTCTGGGCTGTGGCGTGCGGCGCTACGGTCCGGGCTCCGGGCTCCGGTGCCTGGGCTGTCGTGGACGCCGGGCTGCCGGTGTCGGCTGGGGGCTTCGGCTTGGGCTTCGGCTTGGGCTTGGGCTTCGGCTTGGGGCTTCGGGCTCCGCGGGGTCGCTCGCTCAGAGGTGGTCGGGTGCGTCGATGCCGAGCAGGGAGAGGCCGCCGGCCAGCACCGTCCCGGCGGCTTCGGCAAGCGCCAGCCGGGCGCGGTGGGCGGCCGAGGGTTTCTCGTCGCCGCGCGGCAGCACCGTGTGCTGGAAGGCGAGCAGGGCGTCGGCGGTGACGACCAGGTGCCGGGCGAGACGGTCGGGAGCGCGGTGGGTGGCCGCGCGGGCGAGGGCGGAGGGGTACTCGGTGAGGGCGGTGAGGAGGGGGGTGGTCACGTCGGGGCTGGTCACGTCAAGGGTGAGGACGGCTGTGAGTGGTGCGCGCTGGGCGTCGGGGGTGCCCAGGTCGCCCGGAGCGCCGGTGAACCCGAGGGCCGCGGCGTTGCGGGTGAGCGCGCGGGCTCGGGCGTGGGCGTAACGGACCCGGAAGAGGGGGTTGGCGGCGCGCTGCACGAGCAGCTCCGCGCTGATCCGGGGCCGGTCGTGGGCGGCGGGATACAGCAGGGCCCAGCGGAGGGCGTCGGGGCCGAGGGGGGTGGGGTCTTCCGGGGCGGGGACGGGGCGGAGGTCGAGGGGTGGGGTGGGGGAGGCGGCGGAGGCGGAGGTGAGGGCGGTCGGCTCCGGAGCTGGGTCAACGGCGCGGTCGGACTCGCTGACGAGGCCGTCGAGGTGGCTGCGTCCGAGTCCCTCCAGTCCCCCCACTCCCTCTTGTGCGGCACGTTCGACGCCTCGCGCCCGGACGTGATCGACCTCGACACGGCCGCCCTGGCTGCCGACGATCCGTACGAGCGCGTCCGCGACGACCTCGGCACGGATGTCGTACGGAATCCGCAGCCGCAGGACCTGCCCGGCGAGGGTGTCGCTGTGACCGTACGGAAGAGGGGCTGGACCTCGCCCGTCCCGGTTGCCCTCGGCTCCGCCGATCCGGCGTACGAGCGCGGTGACGGCGACCCGGTCGAGGTGGATGTTGAGGAATCCGGGGCCGGTGATCTCGACGGCGGCGACGCCCTCGGTACGGCTGAGGTGGGGCCGCAGTATCTCGGCGACCTGCAGCGGAGGCCGCCCGGCGGGCCGGGCCAACTGCAAGGCGATGTTCGTCGCGTAGTCCCCGCTCCCCCCGGGCCCCGGCGGAGTCACCACGGCCCGTACGGGCACCGCCACACTCAGCTCCCCCTCATCCACAGCACGACGCACCGCGCGCAGCACGGTACGGGAGAGCTCGACGGGGGTCACGGGGACAAGCGTATGGGAGGAGGGGGGTGGGTATGCGAGCCGGTTTACCTCGGCGTCCGGGATGTGGACGGGGGTGGGGCGGGAGCCCGATGCCCAAGCCTCCGAAGACGTCGCGGACCTGGTGGACCCTCTTGTACGGCAGTCGGTGGACCTCGTCGCCCTCGCAGGCGTCCCTCGCGGTCGTGGCGGCGCCCGCCCGGAGGTCAGCTGCCGGTTCGGCCGGCGCGCTCAGCCCGCTCGGGGTGCCCGGGGTGCCCGCTCCCGCTGTCGGTGACAGTGCCGGGGGCGCCGACGTGCGTGGCCGCATCGGCTTGGCTGCCGCCCGCGGTGCGCCCTCGCTCCACCAACTGCCGTACGAGAGCGACAAGTTCAGCGGGCTCGAAGGGCTTGGCGAGAAACGCGTCGACGCCGACGTCGAGCCCGGCGTCGACCTCGTACTGCGAACAGGCACTGACGATGGCGAGCGGAAGGCGTCGCGTCCGGGGGTCACCGCGGAGCTGGGCGGCGGTACGGAGGCCGTCGAGCCGAGGCATCACGACATCGAGGGTGACGAGGTCGGGCCGCACCTGATGAACCACGTCCAGGCACTCGGCACCATCAGCCGCGGTCACCACCTCGAAGCCCTCCAGCTCGAGGTTGACCCTGATCAGCTGCCGGATGACCTTGTTGTCGTCCACAACAAGCACCCGGCCGGACGCGCCTGGCACAACTCGAGAGTAGGTCCGCGCCCACCACCGCGTCCGGGTTTTCCCCACTTCCACCCCCTGCGGGCGACACCCCCGCCCCGACCCCGCCCACCACCCCCAAAACCCGTTCATGATCTCCCCCGCAGAGCTGGTAGGGTTCTACCCGTCGCCGCCGAACAAGGCGCCCGACACGCCCCCGTAGCTCAGGGGATAGAGCAACGGCCTCCGGAGCCGTGTGCGCAGGTTCGAATCCTGCCGGGGGCACCTTGCATGAGGTGCCCGAAGACCCCGTAATCAGCGGATGCTGAGGACGGGGTCTTTTTGTGTGTGCTCTGGCGCTGGGGGCGTGGGAGCAGGCCGTCAGGGGGAGTTGCGGCGGGGCTGTGGGGTGATCAGGTAGAGGTCGAGGATGGGGGGCATGGGGGTGGTGCCGGGGCCGCCGGAGAGGATCCAGGTGGCTATGTCCTCGGTGGCTTCGGGGTCGTTGACCAGGCCGAGCCAGACGGGGCGGGCGCCGGTGGCTCGGGCTGTGGAGGAGGGGTGGACGACCACGACGTTGGCCTGGTCGCAGGCGTCCAGGCAGGTGGAGATTCGGGTGGGGACCAGGGATTGGAGGCGGGCGGTCTGGGCCTCGTGGTCCACGCCGGGGAGTTTGGGGGTGCCGCAGCAGCAGTCTCGGCAGAGGGTTACCCGGGATGGGGTGGGGGGTGTCATCCGGGGCCTCGTGGGGTCGTGAAGGGGGAGGTTGCCGGGGGAGTTTATGCCCGCGCCGCCGTCACCCGCCCCCTCCCGTCCCTCCCGCCTCGCCACGTCCCGCCCCGTCCTGCCTCTCCCCGTCCAATCCGCCTCGCACCGCCCCGCCCGTCCCTCCTCATCCCGCCTCGCCTCGTCCTGCCTCCCCCCGGCCTGCCTGGCTCCGCCCTGTCCCGCCTCGCCTCGCCCCGCCCGTCCTGCCTCACCCCGTCCTGCCCCGCCTGCCCCCGCCCCGTCCCCCGACTCACCCCGTCCCCTCCCATCCCCTCCGGCATGGGCTACCCGCGTCTTCGACCCCGGGCGGGGGCTCCGGGGCGTTCAGGGGGCTGGCTGGGTCAGGTGGAGGGCTGCGTCGTGGAGTAGGTGGGCGTGGAGTTCGAACAGGGCGATCAGGTCGATCTTGTCGCCCTGGACCTCGCGTTGGATGAAGAGGCCGTCGGCGCCGGCGACCGCGTAGGTGGTGAGGGCGGTTACGGACGCGTCGTCCAGGGCCGGGAAGAGTTCGGTCATGACGTCCGCGATTCTTCGGCTCGCGATGTCGCGGACCTGGAGGAAGACGGTGCGGCCTCGGGGTTCGGTGGGGCGGCGTTCGAGGGCGAGCATCAGGCCGAGGCGGAGGAAGTCGGGGGCGTCGAGGAGGGACTTGGCGACGCCTGCCGACATGAGGGTCATGCGTTCCAGGGGGGTGCCCGCGTCCTCGCTCGGCAGTTCTACGGCCGTGAGCCAGTTCTCGAAGCTGCGCTCGATCACCGCGGCGATCAGGTCGTCCTTGTCCTTGAAGTGCCAGTAGATGGAGCTGGCGGGCAGCCCGCACTTGGCGCTGACCGCGGCGATGGACGTGCCCTCGTAGCCGCGCTCGCCCGCGATCTCCACGGTGGCGTCGAGGATGCGTTGACGGGACTCCACTCCGTTCGCTCGCTTCTTGCGCGTCGCCGCCTGCGGCTGTGCCTGTGGCCTGGTCATCGGGTGGGCCCCGCCCCTCTGGTCGGCGTGGTGTCTTGGGCGTCCGGGGCCAATTGTAATGAGTGTTCCATCAAGGGCGGGGCAAGGGCTGTTCGGTCCAGATGGTCTTGCCGTGGGGGGTGTAGCGGGTGCCCCAGCGTTCGGTGAGTTGGGCGACGAGGAAGAGGCCCCGGCCGTCCTCGTCCTCGGTGCGGGCGCGGCGCAGGCGGGGTGAGGTGCCGCTGCCGTCGTAGACCTCGCAGATCAGGGCGCGGTCGCGGAGGAGGCGGAGCTGGACCGGGCCGGTGGCGTGGCGGATGGCGTTGGTGACGAGTTCGCTGGCCACGAGTTCGGTGGTGAAAGCCAGTTCGGGCAGGCCCCAGGCGGCGAGCTGCCCGGTGACCGCCTCACGGGCGCGGGAGACGAACGCCGGGTCGCTCGGCAGCTCCCACTGGGCGACCCGCTCCGGGCCCAGGGTGTGCGTACGGGCGACCAGCAGGGCCACGTCGTCGCTCGGCCGGGCCGGGAGCAGGGCGTCGAGGACCGCCTCGCAGGTGTCCTCGGGGGCGCGGTCGGGGTGGGCCAGGACCTTGCGGAGCGCGTCCAGGCCGGTGTCGATGTCGCGGTGGCGGTCCTCGACCAGGCCGTCGGTGTAGAGGACGAGCTGGCTGCCCTCGGCCAGGTCGAGTTCGACGGTCTCGAAGGGCATGCCGCCGAGGCCCAGCGGCGGGCCCGAGGGCAGGTCGACGAAGTCCACCGTGCCGTCCGGGGCGACGACCGCCGGCAGCGGGTGTCCGGCGCGGGCGAGGGTGCAGCGCCGGGACACCGGGTCGTAGACGGCGTACAGGCACGTCGCGCCGACGATGCCGGAGTCCTGGTGGGTGTTCTCCACCGCCCAGCCCTCGCCGCGGTCGAGCCGGCCGACGAGGTCGTCGAGGTGGGTGAGGAGTTCGTCGGGGGGCAGGTCGAGGGCGCAGAAGTTGTGGACGGCGGTGCGCAGCCGGCCCATGGTCGCGGCGGCGTGCAGGCCGTGGCCCACGACGTCGCCGACGACGAGAGCGACCCGGGCGCCGGAGAGCGGGACGACGTCGAACCAGTCGCCGCCGACTCCCGCCTGCGCGGGGAGATAGCGGTACGCCACCTCGACCGCGCTCTGCTCGGAACGGCCGCGGGGCAGCAGGCTGCGTTGCAGGGCGAGGGCGGTGTTGTGCTCGCGGGTGTAGCGGCGGGCGTTGTCGATGCAGATCGCGGCGCGGCCCACCAACTCCTGGGCCAGGGAGAGGTCGTCGTCCTCGAACGGGGCGGGCTGCGTGGAGCGGTAGAAGCTGACGACGCCGAGGGTCGCGCCGCGCGCCCGCAGCGGCACGGTGATCAGGGAGTGGATGCCGGCCGCGAGGGCGCGCTCCAGCCGGGCCGGGTCCTGGGCCAGCCAGCCGCCCGCCTCGGCGAGCACGGGTTCGAGCACCGACCGGCCCGTCTCCCAGCTGCGGGCCTGCGGGGTGGAGGGGACGTAGCGCACCGGGTCCCCCACCTCGTAGAGGTGCGATTCCTCCTGTACGGCGGCCAGCGCGACCCGGCGCAGTCGCATACCGGGGCCGAGGGGCTCGGGTTCGTCGCCGAGGAGGACGGAGACGGGCAGGTCGACGGCCGTGAAGTCGGCGAAGCGGGGGACGGCCACCTCGGTGAGTTCCTCGGCGGTACGGGTGACGTCCAGGGTGGTGCCGATCCGGACCCCGGCGTCGTGCAGCAGCTCCAGCCGGCGGCGGGCGAGCACGGCGAGGCGGCCGACGCCGGGTTCGCCGACGAGGAGCAGCCAGGCGTCGGAGGCCGCGGAAGGGGAGGCGGGGGGCGCGGGGTGGGGCGGCGGGGGTTCTGTCGGGGGCGGGGTCGAGGTCGGGTGGGGGTGCGGGGAGGTGGGGACGAGGGTGCGCAGGGCGCGCAGGGTACGTCGGGTGCGCGGGCGCACGGTCGGTGGTGGAGCGGTGGGGGTCGGGCCCGGCGGGGCGGCTGCTGGGCTCCGGGTGGGGGCGGTGGTGGCTGTGGTGGCTGTGGTGGCGGTGACGACGGGTGGCGGCGCCGGTGGCCGTGGTGTCGGGCCTGTGGCGGGTGGCGGCGCCGGTGGTGTGGTGGGCCGTGTCGGCGGGAGCGGGGGCGGTGAGGTGAGTTCCGTGTGGCGCAGGCGGGGGCCGCCGATGATGCGGGCCTCGACGACCACGCCGGACTCGCCCGACTCGCTCATGATCGGGCGGCGGAGGAGGGTCGCCACGCGGCCGCCGGAGAGGGTGACCTCGTCGAGGGTGCGGTGGGGGGAGGCGATGAGTTCCTCGGCCTTCTCGCGCAGGACGGCCAGGTCGACGCGGCCGAGGGGATCGCCGTACCGGCCGTCGTCGCCCCGCGCCCGGTGCGGCTCGTCGGGCTGGCGGGGCCAGGTGCCGGGGCCGGGGCCGGTGCGGGCGGCGCGGTGGTACGCGGCGAGGAGCGCCCGTTCGCGTTCCGTGGCCTGCTCCAGGAGGCCGGCCTCGATGTCTTGGGCGGCCTCCTGGACCAGCCGCAGCATCGTGGGGTCGCCGTCGTCGCGCAGACAGGTGAGGTCGAGAACGGCCTCCACCCGGCCGCTGAGCGGGTTGCGGACGGGGGCGCCGGCGCAGGCGAAGGGGGAGAGGCAGTCGGCGAAGTGTTCGCGCCCGAGGACGTAGACGGGCTGGCGTTCGGCGAGGGCGGTGCCGACGCCGTTGGTGCCGGCGGCCGCCTCGGAGGCGCAGAAGCCGGGGGCGAAGTTGACCTCGTCGAGGCGGGTGCGGAGGCGGCGGTCGCCGCCGTGGCGCTGGACCATGCGGGCCTGTCCGTCGCAGAGCACCACGGTCATGCTCACGTTCGACAGTGCGGTGGTGAGACGGTCGAGCACCGGGTCCGCGGCGCGCAGGAAGGGGTCGTCCATGGCGAGGTCGGGCGCGTAGGGGATCAGCAGCCGGTGGGGTTCGAGGCCGGCCGAACGGCACCGCTTCCACGAGTCGAGCACCGGGTCGCGGACATCCGAGTCGACCCGCGCACCGGCGAGGAAACGCTCATGGGCATCGACGAGACCGCCGATGTCGTCCCAGGAGACGGACAACGGGATCACTTCCCTCACCTGCGGGCGGCCCCGCCGCACACCGCCACCCGACGTGCTCCCGGGGCCGCTTGCCAGGCGCTACAACCCTAGACCTTGGGTGACGTGCATCACAACAGCGGAGAGGGGGGTGGGCAGAGGAGGCGGGGAGGCCGGGCGGAGGGGGGCGGGAGGTGACTTGTGTCTCATGGGGGACGGGCGGGGCGGGGCGGGTGTCGGCGGCAGAGTCGCTGCTCGGAAGCGGTGTCGTCGTTCTGCCGGTGGCAGGAGTTCGGGTGGTGCATACCGGGGAGTCATTTGGGGTGGGAACGGTCCTGGGGTTCCCTTCGTTCTTGACTTGCCCTGCCTCCGTCGGTGCGGTCCCCCGCCGTACCGACGCGACGCGGAAGGACGACGTGCCCTTTGTTCCCGCTCCCGCTCGACGCGCCGCCCCCCTCGCGGCCCACCCCGTCCCCGGTCACCGATCCGCTCCCCCTGATACCCAGCCCGGCCCGGCCCGTGGACCTCACCCGAGGCCCGAGCCAGGCCACGGGTCCGGCTCCAGCCACGGCCCCAGTTCCGGTTCCGGCCCCAGCCACGCCCCCGGTCCCGGTCCCGGTCATCGACCCCGAGGCGGAGGCGCTGTCCGCGTCCCCGTGCGCCCTCGCTCCGGTCGGCGACGCCGCCACCACCGGCCTGTGCGACCTTTCCGCGCCCGCCGGCGTCCGTGATCTTCCCGCGCCCGCCGTCCTCTCCGACGTTTCCCCGCCCACCAACCCCTGTGACCCCTCCCCCACCACTGCCGCTACCCCCGCCGGTGACCCCGCTCCCTGCTCGGCCGCGGAACCCCGTGTCGCCCGGCTCCTGGCGTTGCTGCCGGGGCGGGTGCGGGCGCTGCTGCCCGCGCGGTCGGCCGGGAACGCGCGGCGGCTGCGGTTCGCCCTCACCCTGCTGCCGTTGCTGCTGCTCGCGGTGTGGGCGGCGGTGGACTGGCGGACGGTCCACGACGGGGCGGTACGGCTGGCGTCGGCCAACCCCTGGTGGCTGCTGGCCGGTGCCTTCTTCACGGCCCTGTGCTCGGTGGCGTCCGCGTGCATCCGGCAGGGCGCGGTGCCGGAGCGGCTGCCGCCGGGGCAGCTGCTGGCGACGCAGTTCGCGGCCGGAGCCGCGGGGCACGCGCTGCCGGGCAACATCGGCGCGCACGCCGTCGTCCTGCGCTTCCTGCGCCGCCGGGGCATCCCCCTCGCCCGTGCCACCTCCTCGCTCGCCCTGTACTCGGCGGTCAAACCGGTCGCCAAGACGCTGGTGATCGTCGTCTTCGTCATCGCCTTCCCGGGCACGCTCCGCCTGACCGAGCTGCTCCCGGAGGGCGAGACCCTCGCCCTGGTCGGCGCGATCACCGGTGTCGGTCTCGCCGCCGTGGTCACGCTGATCACGACCGTACGGCCGTTGCGACGGCCCCTCATCGGAGGGCTGCGGTCCGCGCTCACCGACACCCGGCTCGTGCACAGCCGTCCCGTCCGGGCGGTCTCCCTGTGGGGCGGGGCCGCGGCCTTCCCGCTGTGCCAGGGGGCGGTGCTCGCGTCGGTCGGCTCCTCGCTCGGGCTGTCGGTGTCGTGGGTGCAGATGATCTTCGTGTACCTCGTCGCCAGTACGGCCGCCGGTGCGGTGCCCGCGCCGGGGGGCCTCGGGCCGATGGACGCGGCGCTCGTCTTCACGCTCGTCGCCTTCGGCGCGCCGGCGACCCTCGCCACGACCACCGTCATCGGCTATCGCGTCCTCACCGTCTGGCTCCCGCTCCTCCCCGGCACGCTCGTCCTCTCGGCGCTGGTGCGCGCGAAGGTGCTCTGAGCGAGCGGGCAGCGGGAAGCGTCAGCGGTACGACGGGGCCGGGCCGACTTCGTACGGACGCGCGGGCGCACTACGTACGGATGTTCGGGCGTACTGGCGTACTGGCGCACGGACTTACGTGCAGCAGGCAGTTGAAGCGGGAACCATCTCTGGGACAGGAGGCATCGGGCGGGGCCGGCGGGTTGGGGGATGGTGCATGTCGTACGCGACGGGGCGGCGGGTGGTCGTCACGGGGCTCGGGGCTGTCACACCGCTCGGGATGGGTGTGGGCGAGCTGTGGCAGGGGTTGCTGGAAGGGCGGTGCGGGATACGGGAGTTGGAGGGGGCGGAGTTCGCGGAGTTACCGGTGCGGGTCGCGGGGACGGTGCCGGTGGACCCCGTCGAGCTGCTGCCCCGGGCCCGGGCGCGGCGGATGAACCGGGCCGCGCGGTTCGCCGTACTGGCGGCACGGGAGGCCTGGCGGGACGGCGGGTTCGATGCCGGTGGTACGGCCGCGAGCGGGCTCGATCCGGAGCGGGTGGGGGTGTCCGCCGGGGCGATCCTCGGTGACGCGTCGGTGCTCGTGGCGGGTGACCGGCAGTTACGGGACCGGGGGCCGCGCGGGGTCTCGCCGCTCACCACGCCGATGTGTGTGCCCTCGCAGGCGGCGTCGCAGATCTCCCTGGACCTCGGGATCACCGGGGAGGCGCGGACCGTCACGAGCGCGTGCGCGTCCGGTACGGAGGCGATCGGGCAGGCGGTCGACCGGATCCGGTACGGGCGGGTGGACGTGGCGGTCGCGGGTGGGGCCGAGGCGGTGGTGACTCCGGCGATCATGGCGTCCTTCGCGGCGATGCGGGCGCTGTCGCGGCACGGGCTGGACGGGGGCGGGGAGAGCCCGTCGCGGCCGTTCGCGACGGACCGGGACGGGTTCGTGAACGGGGAGGGGGCGGGGTTTCTGCTGCTGGAGGCGGAGGACCACGCGCGGGCCCGTGGGGCGCGGATCTACTGCGAGGCGGCGGGGTGGGGGCTGTCGGCCGACGCGCACCACATGGCGGCGCCGGATCCCTCGGGCTCGGGGGTGGCGCTCGCGCTGCGGCGGGCGCTGGTGGACGCGGCGGCGTCGGCGGCGGATGTGGTGCATGTCAACGCGCACGCGACCGCCACGGTTGACGGGGATCTGGCGGAGGCGAACGCGTTGGCGGTGGTGCTGGCGGGGCGGCGGGTGCCGGTGACGGCGCTCAAGGGGCACCTCGGGCACCTCCAGGGCGCTGCCGGGGCGGTGGAGGCGCTCGTCACCGCGCTCACGCTCCACCACGGGGTCATCCCGCCGACCATCGGCTGCGCCGACCAGGACCACGCCATCACCCTCGACCTCGTCACCACCACCCCCCGCCCCCTCCCACCCGACGGCGACCTCGCCCTCACCAACTCCTTCGGCTTCGGCGGCCACAACGCGGTCCTGGCCCTGCGACGGGCGGCGTAGGCCCGGACCGTTCGGGCCGCTTCAGTCAGCCCCGGGCCGTCCGGGACGGTTCAGCCATGGCCGCAGGCCCTGCTGGGCGGCCCGCAGGAGCTCGTCCGGAGGGCGCTCGTCAGCTCGTTCGAGCACGACGAGGCCCCAGTGCTGGTGGTGGACCGCGCCGAGTGTCACCGCACGTTCGTGCCGCAGGTACGTCACCGCCGAAGCGAGGTCGGTCACGGGGGGGGAGTCACCTCGGAGCCGGCGAGTTTCCCGACGTACCGGTCCAGCCAGTCTTCGCCTTCCCGCGTCGCGGCTCGGGGCAGTGCGGACTCGGGATTTCCGTCGAGAAAGACCATGACCGGCCGGACCCGTGCGAGAGCCTCGGTGAGGTCGGTCAGGAAGGCGTCGACCGACTCTTCGCTGTGTCCCGTGGCCAGCAGCGTAGGCACGAACGGCATCAGCGCGTCCGCGATCACCACGTCGTCGCCGCTCGCCACGACCGCGTCGACGAACCTCGCCGCCGCGGCGATCAGTGTCCCCCGCCCGACCCTGCCCGTCGCCTTGAACTCCTCGGCCACCGCGGCGAACTGCAGTCGGGTCAGGATCTCCTCCTCGCGGAAGTGGTCCACCCGCAGTCCCGTGGCAGCCAGCCGTCGGGACAGCCCGGCGCACAGCGTCGACTTGCCCACTCCGGGAGAGGCTCCCCACACCGTGACCAGAACCGTCATGGAGGCGGAGCCTAGGGCTCGCGGGTCAGGCCGAGCGTTTGCGGGTGGCTGTCTTCTTCGCCGGGGTCTTCTTCGCGGTGTTTTCCATCGCCGCCGATTTCGTGGCCGTCGATTTCGTCGCCGTCGATCTCGTTGCCGTCGATCTCGTTGCCGTCGATTTCGTCGCCGTCGATCTCGTTGATGTGGACTTCGTCGGTGTTGTCCTCTTGGC
The DNA here is from genome assembly GCF_055657445.1 of Streptomyces sp. NPDC107538. Classification (NCBI taxonomy): domain Bacteria; kingdom Bacillati; phylum Actinomycetota; class Actinomycetes; order Kitasatosporales; family Streptomycetaceae; genus Streptomyces; species Streptomyces sp. NPDC107538. The sequence continues at coordinate 120,029 of NZ_JBVKAY010000002.1, forward strand.
CGTTGTCTTCTTCGCGGTGGCTGTCTTCTTGGCGGGCTGGGCCGACTTGGACGTCGTCTTCTTCGGGGCGGCCGTGGATTTCTTGGCCGTCGTGGTGGATTTCTTGCCCGAAGGTTGTTTGGGGGTGGGGCGGGGCGGCAGGGGGGTGATGTCGGCCACGGACTCGCCCCGGGATTCCTTGGCTTCCCGGACGCTCTTCTCCAGGGCGGCCATGAGGTCGAGGACCTTGCCGCCCGGGGCCGGGGCGGGGGCGGTGGGGGGCTCCTCGCCGGAGGCCTTCGCGGCGATGAGTTCCTCGACCGCCTCGCGGTAGTCGTCGTGGAGGGAGTCGAGGTCGACCTCGCCCAGGGTGTCCATCAGGGCGTCCGCGAGGTCCAGTTCCTTGTCGCGGACGGTGACCGCCGCGTCGGGGGCGACCCCCTCGGTCGTACGGATCTCGTCGGGCCAGAGCAGGCCGTGCATGGCGAGGACGTCGTCCACCACCCGCAGCATGCCGAGGCGCTCGCGCCCGCGCAGGGCGAACTTGCAGATCGCGACCTTGCCGCTGCGCTTGAGCGCCTCGCGGAGCAGGGTGTACGGCTTGGCGGCGGGAACGCCGTTCGCGGCGAGGTAGTACGCGGCGTCCACCTGGAGCGGGTCGACGCTCTCGGCCGGGACGAAGCCCTCGATCTCGATCGTCTTGGCGGTGGGGATGGGCAGCGACGCCAGATCCTCGTCCGTGATCGGGATCATCGTGCCGTCCGCGTCCTCGTACGCCTTGCCGATCTCCCCCTGCGTCACCTCACGGTCCTCCAGCTCGCAGACCTTGCGGTAGCGGATGCGGCCGCCGTCCTCCAGGTGGACCTGGCGGAAGGAGACGGAGTGGCTCTCGGTCGCGTTCACCAGCTTGATCGGGATGCTGACCAGGCCGAAGGAGATGGCGCCGTTCCAGATGGATCGCACGGGCAGCACGCACCTTTCGGGTAGCCGCTTCCGGTTTGTCCACACCGTAACTCCGGCCTGCCGCCCCTGCCCGTCGGCCGCCGGGCGCCTCACGGACCCGCACTGTCCCGGACCGGTCAGGGTCCCGGACCGGTCAGGATTCGAGAAGCGCGGGCGGGCCGGGCGCGCCTAGCGTGAAGGCCATGGACCTCACCATCAACGCGAGCTTCCTCCCGCACGACGATCCGGACGCCTCCCTCGCCTTCTACCGCGACCTCCTCGGCTTCGAGGTCCGCAACGACGGCGGGTACGACGGGATGCGCTGGATCACGGTCGGACCGGCCGGCCAGCCCGACACGTCCATCGTGCTGGAGCCGCCGGCCGTCGACCCCGCCGTGGACGACGCCGAACGGCGCGTGATCGTCGAGATGATGGCCAAGGGGACGTACGCCCGGGTCCTCCTCGCCACCGCCGATCTCGACGGCACCTTCGCGCGGCTGGAGGCGGGCGGCGCCGAGATCGTCCAGGAGCCGATGCGGCAGCCGTACGGCGTCCGTGACTTCGCGGTCCGTGATCCCGCGGGCAACCTGATCCGCGTCCACGAGGTCTGAGGTACGAGTCCCCTGGCGGCCTTCGCCGTAGTCGCGCGGAAGACGCGCAGGGGACGGCCACCGCACGTACTGTTTCCCACTGCCCCCCACCCCCACCGCACGCACCCCCACCGCACCCACGGTCCAGCGGATCGGATCCGCGCCCGACAGATGGAGGAACGATGACCAAGGCCACGAGGGCGCGGACGCAGGCGCAGTCTCCCGGGCCGCACGCCGCCGACAGCCATGATCTGATCCGGGTGCACGGGGCGCGGGAGAACAACCTCAAGGACGTCAGCATCGACATCCCGAAGCGCCGGCTGACGGTGTTCACGGGGGTCTCCGGCTCGGGCAAGAGCTCGCTGGTGTTCGACACGATCGCCGCGGAGTCACAGCGGCTGATCAACGAGACGTACAGCGCCTTCCTCCAGGGCTTCATGCCGAACCTGGCCCGGCCCGAGGTGGACGTCCTCGACGGGCTGACCACCGCGATCACCGTGGACCAGCAGCGGATGGGGTCCGACCCGCGCTCCACCGTGGGCACGGCCACCGACGCCAACGCGATGCTGCGCATCCTGTTCAGCCGGCTCGGCAGGCCCCACATCGGGCCGCCCGGCGCGTTCTCGTTCAACGTCGCCTCGGTCTCGGCGAGCGGCGGGCTGACGGTCGACCGGGGTGCCGACAAGACCAAGACCGAGAAGGTGACGTTCAGCCGTACCGGCGGGATGTGCACGCACTGCGAGGGCCGGGGCAAGGTCTCCGACATCGATCTCACGCAGTTGTTCGACGAGTCCAAGTCGCTGTCCGAGGACCCGTTCACCATCCCCACCTACACCGGGGACGGGTGGGTGGTGCGGGTGATCGCCGAGTCCGGGTTCTTCGACAAGGAGAAGCCGATCGGCAAGTACACGAAGAAGGAACGGCACGACTTCCTGTACCGCGAGCCGACCAAGGTGAAGATCAACGGGGTCAATCTGACGTACGAGGGGCTGATCCCGAAGCTGCAGAAGAGCTTCCTCTCCAAGGACCGCGAGTCGATGCAGCCGCACATCCGGGCGTTCGTGGACCGGGCGGTCACCTTCGCCGTCTGTCCGGACTGCGAGGGCACCCGGCTCAGCGAACTGGCGCGTTCCTCGCGGATCAGCAAGATCAATATCGCCGAGGCCTGCGCGATGGAGATCCGCGACCTCGCCGAGTGGGCGCGCGGGATCGAGGACGCGTCGGTGGCGCCGCTGCTCGCCAAGCTGCACTACACGCTCGACTCGTTCGTGGAGATCGGCCTCGGCTATCTCTCGCTGGACCGGGCCTCGGGCACTCTCTCCGGCGGTGAGGCGCAGCGGACGAAGATGATCCGCCACCTCGGTTCCTCGCTCACCGATGTCACGTACGTCTTCGACGAGCCGACCATCGGGCTGCACCCGCACGACATCGAGCGGATGAACAACCTGCTGCTGCGGCTGCGCGACAAGGGCAACACGGTGCTCGTCGTGGAGCACAAGCCGGAGACGATCGCCATCGCCGACCATGTCGTGGACCTCGGCCCCGGCGCCGGTACGGCGGGCGGCACGGTCTGCTTCGAGGGCACCCTGGAGGGGCTGCGGGCGAGCGACACCGTCACCGGCCGGCATCTCGGTGACCGGGCCGCGCTGAAGGAGACGGTCCGCAAGCCCACCGGGACGCTGGAGATCCGGGGTGCGAGCGCGAACAACCTCCAGGACGTCGACGTGGACATCCCGCTCGGTGTGCTCACCGTCGTCACCGGGGTCGCCGGGTCGGGGAAGAGTTCGCTGGTGCACGGCTCCGTCCCCACCGAGGAGGGCGTGGTGTCGATCGACCAGACGCCGATCCGCGGCTCCCGGCGCAGCAACCCGGCGACGTACACCGGGCTGGCCGACCCGATCCGCAAGGCCTTCGCCAAGGCCAACGGCGTGAAGCCGGCGCTCTTCAGCGCCAACTCCGAGGGCGCCTGCCCCACCTGCAACGGCGCCGGGGTCATCTACACCGACCTGGCGATCATGCAGAGCGTGGCCACCACGTGCGAGGAGTGCGAGGGGAAGCGGTTCGAGGCGTCGGTGCTGGAGTACCGCTTCGGCGGCCGGGACATCAGCGAGGTGCTCGCGATGTCGGTGACCGAGGCGGAGCGGTTCTTCGGCGAGGGCGAGGCGCGTACGCTCGCGGCCCACCGGATCGTCGAGCGGATGGCGGACGTCGGCCTCGGCTATCTCACCCTCGGCCAGCCGCTGACCACGCTCTCCGGCGGCGAGCGGCAGCGGCTGAAGCTGGCCACCCACATGGGTGACAAGGGCGGGGTCTACGTCCTCGACGAGCCGACCACCGGTCTGCACCTCGCCGACGTGGAGCAACTGCTCGGGCTGCTGGACCGGCTGGTCGACGCCGGGAAGTCGGTGATCGTCATCGAGCACCACCAGGCGGTCATGGCCCACGCCGACTGGATCATCGACCTCGGCCCCGGCGCCGGGCACGACGGCGGCCGGATCGTCTTCGAGGGCACCCCGGCCGACCTGGTCGCGGACCGCTCCACGCTCACGGGGGAGCACTTGGCGGCGTACGTGGGTGCGTGACCGTCAGAGCCATAGGGTCCGCCCGTTTTCACACCGTTTCATGGGATTCTGGCTCCCATGACACCGATCACCGAGGTGGAGGGCCACAGGGTCGCCCTCTCCAATCTGGAGAAGGTCCTCCACCCGGCGACGGGCTTCACCAAGGGCGAGCTGCTGCACTACTACGCCACCACGGCGGACGCCCTGCTGCCGCATCTGCGTGACCGCCCGGTCTCCTTCCTCCGCTACCCGGACGGGCCGGGCGGCCAGGTCTTCTTCACCAAGAACGTGCCGCCGGGCATCCCGGACTGGGTCACCACCGCCGAGGTCCGGCGGATGGAGGGCCCGGCCCGGATGGTGCTGGTGCAGGATCTGGCGAGCCTGATGTGGGCGTCGAACCAGGTCGCCGAGTACCACACCCCGCAGTGGACCGTCCGTACCTCCGACGAGGCCGACCGGCTGGTGTTCGACCTGGACCCGGGGGCGCCCGCGACCGTCGTCGAGTGCTGCGAGGTGGCCGGCTGGCTGCGGGAGCGGCTCGCGGCGGACGGGATCGAGGCGTACGCGAAGACGTCCGGGTCGAAGGGGCTGCATCTGCTGGCGGCGGTGCGCGGGGCGTCCTCGGAGCGGGTGTCGGAGTACGCCAAGAGGCTGGCCGTGGAGGCGGAGGAGGCGCTGCCCCGCCGGGTCGTCCACCGGATGACCCGCAGTCTGCGCCCCGGCAAGGTGTTCGTCGACTGGAGCCAGAACGCCGCCCGCAAGACCACCGCCACGCCCTACACCCTGCGCGCCCGCGCCGAGCCGACCGTCTCCGCGCCGGTGACCTGGACCGAGGTCGAGGAGTGCGCCTCCCCCGGCCTCCTGGTGTTCCGGGCCGACGACATCGCGCCCCGCCTCCAGGACTACGGCGACCTGCTGGCACCCCTGCTGGACCCGGAGGCCGCGCACGAGCTGCCGTGACGGCGGCGCCGAGCCGGTAGCCGCCGAGGCGGCACCGCCGATGGGGCCTACACCCCGGTCCACGTCCGCCGGTCGCGGGCCGTCGCGTGCAGGCCCTCGACGTCCGCCGGTTTCAACACCCCTCCTGTGCGGGCGAGTTCGGGCAGGTCCGTGTCGCGCAGGACGCGGAGTTCGCGCAGGGGTGTGGCGATGTCGAGGGCGGCGGGTTCGGCGAGGGCGAGGACGGGGTGGACCTCGGCGGTGAGGGCGTAGGAGGCGCGGTCGGCGTCGGCGCGCAGCCCGCGCAGCAGCGCGCGGGGCTCGTGGCGGCCGACGGCGACCACCGGGTCGGTGACGACGACCCGCTGCCTGCGGGCGTACAGGGACCGCACGCAGTACAGACCCCCGGGGCCGAGCACCAGGTGGTGGATGCGGTCGCCGCCGGGCAGCGGCACGGAGTGCAGGGTGTGCCAGCCGGCGCCCTCCAGCCGGTCCAGCGCGTCGCCGACGGTCTGCTCGGCGGCCAGGGCGCGGCGGCGCGGGTCGGGGCGGAGCCGGCGCGGTGGTCCGGGGGCGCGGTCGAGGGCGATCAGCAGGGCCTCGCCGGGGCGGTTGGGGGCCAGGTCGTCGTCCGGGTGGAGGCTCAGCCGGGCCAGTTCGGCGGGGGTCGGCACGGGCGGCGGGCCCACCGCGACCGGGCCCGCGATGAAGGGGCCGAGAACCGCCAGCACTTCCTCTCTCCGCTCCTCGCTGAGGAGGTTCACCCGGCCCGCCTCACGGTCGTACCAGGCGATGTTCCTCCCGTCGGTGCGGCACACGTACAGGCGCTCCCGTCCGTGCCGCCAGGTCGGTATGACGCGCAGTCCGCTCATGCACCATCACCCCACGACCATGGGAACAGGCGGGGTGCTCCATCGGCAAGAACCCGGTTACCTTTGGGGTGACGACCCGCCGTCAGGGGCTTGCCGAGTGCGGCTTGCCGTGTGGGGCTTGCCGTCAGGGGCTTGGGGAGGCGCCGTTGCCGACGCGCAGGATGCGAGCCGATGTTCCCGCTCCGGGGGAACCGTGGAGCGAGATCGTGCCCGGACTGTGGATGGGCGGGCACGAGTTCGCGGGGCGGACCGGTGCCGGGGGCATCGAATTCGCGGTCGTACACGACGAGTTCGACCTGGTGCTGACGCTGCTGCGGCTGCCGGGGTACGGGCCGGACGAGGGCGTCGAGCATCATGTGTGGCCGATCCCCGACGGACCGCTGGACGGCACGCAGTTGGCGGGCGTGCTGCGGCTGGCGCAGGCGGCGTGCGACGCGCTGGAGGACGGCAAGCGGGTCCTCGTGCGCTGTTACAGCGGGTACAACCGGTCCGGTCTGGTCGTCGCACAGGCGCTGATCCGTGACGGGCACTCCGCCGAGGAGGCGATCCGGCTGATCCGCGCCCGCCGTTCACCGTGGGCGCTGCACAACGAGCTGTTCGTGGAGTATCTGCACACCGGTCTGGCGACGGTCCGGCTCCTGGAGGAGCTGGAGGAGCTGACCTGACGGCGCCGCCCGGACGGCGGAGCAACGGGGCGGGCGGAGCGGTTCCGCACGAATAGGGTGGACGGGACCGCGTCGACGCCCTCAGGAGCCCCCGTGTCCCCCCGTCTCCGTCACCGCGCGCGGGTGGCCGCCGGTGCGTCGGCCGCCCTGGCCGCCGCCCTGCTGCTGGGTGCCTGCGGCGACTCCGGGGGTCTGACGAGCGCGGGCGCCACACCCACCGCGAGCGGCCCGACCCGGCTGTGGCCCGGGGAGCCGCCCGCCACCTCCCCCGCCTACGACTACGGCGAGGCACAGACCGAGGTCGTCAAGGGCGTCCGGGCCCCCGGCGAGGACATCCACGAGGTGGACCCGGTTGCCGTCGTACGCGCGGAGATCGCGGCGCACCCCGACATGTACGTGGGGTCCGGGGCGCCCTACGCCGGGACGGCCGCGCGCATGGCGGACTGCGGCGACGGTGACGGTGACGGTGGCGGTGACGGTGACGGTGGCGGTGGCGGTGGCGGTGGCGGGGGCGGGGGGAACGGCGACCGCGGGGACCGTGCCCGGTGTCCCGTCCTCAAGGCCTACTACCGGGACCTCACCGGTGACGGGCGCGACGACATGGTGCTCGGGTTCCGGCTGCTGCCCGGGAAGCAGACGGCGCTGCGGATGTACACGTTCCAGGCGGACCGGCTGGTGCAGGTGCTGGCCAACGACGACGCCGTGATCGCGGTCGAACTGGCCGGACGGACGGTGATCATCCGCTCGCCCGCGGGGATCGTCGGCTACGAGTACCGCACCCAGTGGACCTGGGACGAGGAGCAGTTGGCGATGCTGCTCACCCGGGACGAGATCCTGCGGGTGGGCGGCACGGGTGGCGCGGGTGGCGCGGGTAGCGCGGGTGGCGCGGGCGGCACGTCGGCCTCGGTGAATCCGCGGTGAGCACGGCGAGGTCGTCGCGGAAACGGTTCGGCCTGCCGCGCCGGGCCGCCTCGCTCACCTGGAAGGCGCTGGCCTTCATCACGGTCATGTGCTGCGGGCTGGCCGCGCTGCTCGGCGCCCTCGTCCATGTCTCCGTCACCAACCGGACCGTGAGCGACGCCCGCTCCCGGGCGCTCGTCCGGCTCGACGAGGCGGTACGGGCGTACGAGGCCGGGAACCGGCTGCCGCCGAACGCCGGGATCGACGCCCACGGGCTGCCGGGGCCGCTGCGCGAGCTGGCGGTGAGCGGGCGGCGCGGCACGATGGTCGGGGTCGCCGACGGGTACCCCACGATGTGGGCCGCCGCCCCCGCCGACGGTGGCCGTGCCCTCGCCGTACAGATCGACTACGCGCAGAGCGCGGCCACCATCGAGAACCTGGACCGGGCCATCATCGGCTCCTCGGCGCTCGCGATCGGGGTGACGCTGGTCGTGGGCGCGCTCGGCGTCGGCGGGGTGACCCGGCGGCTGCGGACGACCTCGCAGGTGGCCCGGCGGATCAGCGCGGGCGACCTGGACGCGCGGGTCGGCGACCCCCGGACGACCGAACCGGAGCGGTATCGCGACGAGGTGGCCGCGGTGGCCGCCGCGCTCGACACCATGGCGTCCACGTTGCAGCGGAAGCTGCTGAGCGAACAGCGGTTCACCGCGGACGTCGCCCATGAGCTGCGGACGCCGCTGACCGGGCTGCACGCGGCGGCCGAGCTGCTGCCGGCGGGGCGGCCGACGGAGCTGGTGCGGGACCGGGTCGCCGCGCTGCGGACGCTGACCGAGGATCTGCTGGAGATCTCACGGCTGGACGCGGGGAGCGAGCGGCTGGAGGTGGACGCGATCCGGCTCGGGGTGCTGGCGGAGCGGGTGGCCGCGCACGCGAGCGGGGAGACGGAGGTGCGGGTCGTCCAGGACGCGGTGGTGGAGACGGACCGGCGGCGGCTGGAGCGGGTGTTGGGGAATCTGGTGGCCAACGCGCACAAGCACGGGGTACCTCCGGTGGTGGTTTCCGTGGAGGGTGCGGTCGTCTATGTGCGGGATCACGGGGGTGGGTTTCCGGGGTATCTGGTGGCTGAGGGGCCGCAGCGGTTCCGTACGGAGGGTTCCGCCAAGGGGCATGGGCTGGGGCTCACCATCGCGGTGGGTCAGGCGGAGGTTCTGGGGGCGCGATTGGGATTTGAAAACGCTCCGGGTGGGGGTGCGTTGGCCGTATTGCGACTTCCGGTGAGTGGGGGCTGATCGCGCCCACGCGGCGGAGCCGCATATCGGATACAGCCTCGCGCCCCCAAAAAAGGGCGGGGCTGCCCTGATGGCCCATCGCGGAAGGCGCCGTATCCTCCCTCCTCCTAACGTGGCGAATAGTCAGACTCGCCCCCTTTTCTTCTGGAGGAGCATCAGATGTCCCTGCGGATTCTGCTCATGCGGTTCGGTATAGCGGCTGCCGGTGGCGCCCTCGTGGCGTTCGCGGCCACGACGCCCGCCGCCGGTGTCGGACAGGAGGACCCCCGAGAGAGCAAGCAGATCGTCGACGGCGAGGTCGTCGCCCCTGCCGGTCTGATCCTGCGGAGCGCGCCGACCCGTGGCGGCTCGGTCATCCGGGTCGCGCGCCACGGCGAGATCGTCAAGATCTACTGCCGGACCGACGGTCAGGTCGTCGACGGCGTCGGGCAGTGGTACCTGCTCGTCAACGGCACCTGGGCCTGGGGTTCGGCCCGCTACATCGAGGCCTTCAAGACGCCGCGCTGGTGCGACGCCTGAGCGACAAGACACCGACAAGACGCGCAAGGCATCCCCAAAGGGTCTGATTTCGGTAAGTTCCGGGCATGACCACCAAGGCCGGAACGACCCTGGCGGCGGATCCCTCGGACCCGTCCCCGCCGCCCGCCGTACGCCTGCTCCGGCGCCGAGGCGTCGAGTTCACCCTCACCGTCGTGGCCGTCCTGCTCTCCGTGTCCGGCTACTGCGCCGTCGGCCTGGCGAAGAACGGCACCGTCCCGCCCGGCGCCGCCGACTACGGCGCCGGGCTCGGCGTGCTCGCGCTGCTGGCCCATCTGGCGGTGCGGCTGCGGGCGCCGTACGCCGATCCGCTGCTGCTGCCGATCGCGGTGCTGCTCAACGGCCTGGGGCTGGTGCTGATCCACCGGCTCGACCTGGAGACCCCGGCCGACCAGGCGGCACCCGCGCAGCTGAACTGGTCGACGCTCGGGGTGGCCCTGTTCATCACGGTCGTGGCACTGCTGCGCGACCACCGGGTGCTCCAGCGGTACGCGTACGTCTCGGTGGTGGCGGCCCTCGCCCTGCTGGCGCTGCCGATCCTGTTCCCGCCGGTCAACGGGGCCCGGATCTGGGTGCGGATCGCCGGGTTCTCCCTCCAGCCGGGCGAGTTCGCGAAGGTGCTGCTGGCGCTGTTCTTCGCCGGCTATCTCGCGGCGAACCGCAACGCGCTGGCGTACGCCGGGCGCCAGGTCTGGCGCTTCAAGCGCCTCCAACTGCCCACCGGACGCGTCCTCGGCCCCATTGTCACCATCTGGCTGCTGAGCGTCGGCGTCCTGGTCCTGGAACGGGATCTGGGCACCTCGCTGCTGTTCTTCGGCCTGTTCGTGATCATGCTGTACGTGGCGACGGGCCGCACCGGCTGGATCGCGGTGGGGCTGCTGCTGGCGTGTGTGGGCGCGGTGGCCGTCGGCCGGCTCGAACCGCATGTGCGCAGCCGGGTCGAGGACTGGCTGCATCCGTTCGCGTCGATCGAGGCGGGCCAGGGGGCGGGCCAACTCGCCCAGTCCCTCTTCGCGTTCGCGGCCGGCGGGCTGCTCGGCACCGGACTGGGCCTCGGCCACTCCGTGCTGATCGGCTTCGCCGCCAAGTCGGACTTCATCCTGGCCACGGCAGGCGAGGAGCTGGGCCTCGCCGGGCTCGCCGCGATCTTCCTGCTGTACGCCCTGCTGGTGGAGCGCGGCTTCCGCACCGGCCTCGCCCTGCGCGACCCCTTCGGCCGGCTACTGGCCACCGGTCTCGCCTCGATCGTGGCCCTCCAGGTCTTCGTCATCGCCGGCGGCGTCACCGGCCTCATCCCCCTCACCGGGATGGCGATGCCGTTCCTCGCCCAGGGCGGCTCCTCCGTCGTCACCAACTGGATCATCGTGGCCCTGCTGATGCGGATGAGCGACTCCGCCAGACGGCAGTACGACCCCGGGCCACCACCACTCACCGGCCCCGGCCGGGAGGGGGCGGGCGACTTCCGGGAAGGGGCGGGCGACTTCCGGGAAGGGCCGGTCGACAGCCCGGAGGGGCAGGGCGGCAGCCAGGAGGGGCAGGGCGGCAGCCGGGAGGAGTCGGGCAACGGCCGGGAGGGGAAGGGCGCATGACCAAGTACATCCGGCGCGCCGCCGCCCTGTGCGCCCTGCTGCTGCTCGCGCTCCTCGTCAACGCCACCCGCGTCCAGATCGTCCAGTCCCGGACCTACGACGACAGTCCCGCCAACCGCCGCCCGGCGATCGCCCGTTGGGGCCAGCCGCGCGGGGACATCGTGGTCGAGGGGCGCCCGGTGACCGGCTCGAAGGACACCGGGGAGCAGCTGCGGTACGAACGGACCTACCGCGACGGCCCGTTGTACGCGCCGGTCACCGGCTTCGCCTCGCAGGAGTACGGGACGACGTTCCTGGAGCACGCGCAGGACCAGCTCCTCGACGGCAGCGACCCGCTGCTGTCGTTCCTCCCGCTGTGGAACGACATCACCCGCGACCGCAACGCCGGCGGCGAGGTCGTCACCACGCTCCGGGAAGCGGCCCAGCGGGCGGCCTATCTGGGGCTCGGCGCACGCCGGGGCGCGGTCGCCGCGCTCGAACCGGCCACCGGGCGCGTGCTGGCGCTGGTCTCCCGGCCGTCGTACGACCCGGGCGAACTCTCCGGCAACGGGCGCGCGGCGGCCGAGGCATGGGCGCGGCTGAACGGGGACGCGGGCAAGCCCATGCTCAACCGGGCGGTGCGGCAGACCTATCCGCCGGGTTCGACGTTCAAGGTGGTGACGGCCGCCGCCGCGCTGGACACCGGGGTGGTCACGGACCTCGACGCCCCGACCCGCTCCCCCGACCCGTACACCCTGCCGGGCACCAGGACGTCCCTGTCCAACGAGGTCGACGGTTGCGAGAACGCCTCGCTGCGGTACGCCTTCGAGTGGTCCTGCAACACGGTCTTCGCGAAACTGGGCGTGGACGTGGGCCTCGGCGCCATGACGGACTCGGCCCGCGCGTTCGGCTTCAACGACCCGGACCTGCGCATCCCGTTCTCGGTCGCGCCCAGCAGCTTCGACACGGAGATGGACCGGGCGCAGCTGGCGCTCTCCTCCATCGGCCAGTACGACACCCGGGCCACGCCGCTGCAGATGGCGCTGGTCACGGCGGCCGTCGCCAACGGGGGCGCGGTGCGCTCGCCGTACCTCGTCGAGCGCACCACCACGGCGAGCGGCCGCACGGTGGCCGGTTCCGGCCCGCACCCCCTGCGGCAGGCCATGAACCCCTCCACCGCGAGGCGGCTGCGCGACCTCATGCGGGGCGTCGTCGAGCACGGCACCGGCGCCAACGCCGCTCTGCGTCACGCCACCGTCGGCGGCAAGACCGGCACGGCCCAGCACGGCCTCGGCAACTCCGGCACCCCCTTCGCCTGGTTCATCGGCTGGGCCCGGTCCGACGACGCGATCGAGCCCGAGGTGGCCGTGGCCGTGGTGGTGGAGGACGCGGAGGCCGTACGGGGCGACATCAGCGGGGGCGGCGACGCGGCGCCGATCGCGCGGGAGGTGATGCGGGCGGTGCTGAAGTCCTCCGGCTGACGCCCGCCGGCGCGCGCCTGACGAACCGTGACCACCAGCTGAGAAAACGGGGTGACCCCCGCCCCGCTCCGACTTATCGTGCGCCCCATGACGACCGCCACGTACGAACTCGCCCAGGTCAACATCGCCCGTCTCAAAGCCCCGTTGGACTCCCCGCAGCTCAAGGACTTCGTCGACGCCCTGGACCCGGTGAACGCGGTCGCGGACCGCTCCCCCGGTTTCGTCTGGCGTCTCCAGAGCGAATCCGGCAACTCCACGGACATCCCCGTCCTCGACGACGAGTGGCTGATCATCAACATGTCGGTGTGGCGGGACGCCGACGCCCTGACCGCGTTCATGTACCAGGGGCAGCACCGGGAGCTGCTGTCCCGCAGGCGGGAGTGGTTCGAGCGGCTGGCGGAGGCGGCGACGGCGCTCTGGTGGGTCCCGGCCGGGCATCAGCCCACCGTCGCGGAGGCGGAGGAACGGATCCTCCACCTCCGGGCCCACGGCCCGACCGCGTACGCCTTCACCCTGCGCACGTCGTTCCCGGCGGGACCGGCGGAGGCGAGTGGTACGGAGGCGACTGCGGCACCGGACGCCGCCGCCGTCGTCAGCTGATCGGCTGCCGGATCTCGTCGCGGACCTGAAGGGTGCGCTCGGCGAAGGCCTTCACATCCACCTTCTCGGGGTCCTGCCCGACGCTCGCGGTGCTCAGCTCCGCGACGGAGGCCCCGGTGTTGCCGTCGGCCCAGGCGCACATCGGGTACGTGACCTCGGTCCCGGCCTGGTCCTGGGTGACGACCTGACAGCTGATGGTGGTGTCCGAGCCGTCCGGGGTGTAGTCCTCGGGCGGCACGGCCACCGTGATCGAGTCGACCCCGGCCGCGCCCTTGAGCATGTTGTCGCGGGCGGCGTCGGTGTTCTTGAACCGTCCGTACATGCCCGAGACGATCAACGCGCCCTCGGTGCCGTCCTCCTGGGGCGCGTACTGCGCGACGGCGGCCGTGACATCACGCGCGTCGAAGGCGCCGTCCGCCTCCTCCTCCACCTGCTTCCCCGTGGTGTCGGAGAGGTCCTGGGCCAGCTTGTACTCACCGTCCAGCACGGTCTCGGGCAGCACGAGCCGGTACTCGGCCTCCGGGAAACCGCTCGAACTCTGCGTCCCGACGACCCACAGGCCGACGGCCCCGGCCACCGCGAGGGCGACGACCCCGCCGACGATCCCGAGGACCAGCCCCACCCGGCTCTTCGGCGGCGGCGCGGGCTGCCATCCGCCGGGCTGGGGCGGCCCGCCGTACGGCTGCTGCGGCGGGTACGGCTGCTGACCGTACGGCGGCGGCTGCTGCTGCTGCTGCGGAAACGGCTGGCCGTACGGACCCGGCTGGGGGTGCGGCTGGGGCTGGGGCTGCTGACCGTACGGCTGTTGGCCGTAGGGGCCGGGCTGCTGGGGCGGTGGAGGCATGGACACGCCAGCACGGTACTCCACAAGTGGTGCGCAAAGGATTGACGGCCTTGCTGACAAGTAGTCTCATAAGCGGTGACCGCTGGTAACTACCTGAACTCCCGTACGAGGAGCTGCGACAGCATGACTACGGTGACCTCGGTGAACTCGACGAACCCCGTGTCGGAGGCGGAGGTCCTGCGCGACGCGCTCGGGCTCCTCAAGGACCGCGAACAGGTGGCCGAACGACTGCTCGTGTCCTCCGCGAAGCACTCCTTCGACCCGGACAAGGAGCTGGACTGGGACGCCCCCTTCGAGGAGGGGAAGTGGTACTGGCCGCCGGAGCTGGTCTCCCTGTACGGGACGCCGATGTGGCGGAAGATGTCGGAGGAGCAGCGGATCGCGCTGTCCCAGCACGAGGCGGCGGCGCTGGCCTCCCTCGGCATCTGGTTCGAGATCATCCTCATGCAGCTGCTCGTGCGGCACATCTACGACAAGGCCGCGACCAGCGCGCATGTGCGCTACGCGCTCACCGAGATCGAGGACGAGTGCCGGCACTCGAAGATGTTCGCCCGGCTGATCAGCAAGGGTGACACCCCGTACTACCCGGTGAGCCGGCTGCACCACAATCTGGGCCGCCTGTTCAAGACGGTCTCGACGACCCCCGGCTCCTTCACCTCCACCCTGCTCGGCGAGGAGATCCTCGACTGGATGCAGCGGCTGACCTTCCCGGACGAGCGGGTCCAGCCGCTCATCCGGGGCGTCACCCGTATCCATGTGGTCGAGGAGGCCCGGCATGTGCGGTACGCCCGTGAGGAGCTGCGCCGTCAGATGGTGACCGCTCCGCGGCTGTCCCGGAGCTTCACCCGGGTCACCTCCGGCGAGTTCGCCCGCGTCTTCGCCGTCGCGTTCATCAACCCCGACGTCTACTCGAACGTCGGCCTCGACCAGCGGGTGGCTGTCGCCCAGGTGCGGGCGAGTGGGCACCGGCGGGAGGTCATGCAGACCGGTGCGAAGCGGTTGACCGACTTTCTGGACGACATCGGGGTGTTGCGGGGTGTGGGGCGGCGGATGTGGAGGTCTTCGGGGTTGCTGGCGTAGGGGTGTGGGCGGGGGCGCGTGAGGGGGTGGGGGGTGCGGGGTTCGTCGGCGGGTGCGGGTGCGTGGGGCTTCTCGCGCAGTTCCCCGCGCCCCTGAAGAGCACGGGGCTGCGCCCCGTGCTCTTCGGGCCGAAAAAGCAGGGGCGCAGCCCCGCTTTTTCAGGGGCGCGGGGAACTGCGCGACCAGCCCCCACCGGACCCGCACCCGCCGACGAACCCCGCACCCCCACCCCCTCACGCGCCCCCGACTACCCTGCACCGTATGACGCCCGACGCCCCCACCCGCGCGTACCGCCGACTGAGCGTCGAGGAGCGGCGCGGCCAGCTGCTGGACGCCGCGCTGGAGCTGTTCGCGCACCACGCGCCGGAGGACGTGTCCCTGGACGACGTCGCGGAGGCGGCCGGCGTCTCGCGCCCCCTCGTGTACCGCTACTTCCCCGGCGGCAAGCAGCAGCTCTACGAGGCGGCCCTGCGCTCCGCCGCCGAGGAGCTGGAGCACTGCTTCGACGAGCCCGCCGAGGGCCCCCTCACCAGCCGCCTGGCCCGCGCCCTGGACCGTTATCTGGCCTTCGTGGACGGGCACGACACCGGGTTCAGCGCCCTCCTCCAGGGCGGCAGCGTCGTGGAGACCTCCCGCGCGACGGCCATCGTGGACGGCGTCCGACGCGCCGCCGCCGACCACATCCTGCGCCACATCGACGTGGCCGAGCCGGGCCTGCCGCTGCGGATGACCGTCCGGATGTGGATCACCTCCGTGGAGGCCGCCTCGCTGATCTGGCTCGACGAGGGCAAGCGGCCGGACGTCGCCGAGCTGCGCGACTGGCTCGTGGAGCAGTTCGTCGCCTGTCTCACCGCGACCGCCGGACGCGACCCGCAGACCGCCGCCGCCGTCCGGCACGCCCTCACCGTCGAGACCCCGGACGGCGCCGTCGCCGCCCTGGCCCGCCGGGTCCTGCCCGTGGTCGGCGACGCCGGGCACCTGCTGTGACACCGGCCGGGCCATCGGCTGTGACACTGGTCCGGTGAAGAGCCAAGACACCCCCTTCGTGGGCGGCCCCCTCGACGGGCGCGTCCTGCCCGTGCTGCTCGGCATCACCGGGCACCCCCCGAAGACGTACCGGGTCCCGGTGCCCGACGCGGCCGGCGGTCCCCCGACCGTCCTCGTCTACCGCCGGGTCGACGCCGGCCGGGGCGGCCTTCTGCACCAGCTGTGGAAGTACGAGTACGCCCCGGACGCGGACCCGAGCCGCCGCCTGAAGTGGCCGTGGTCCAAGCCCGGCACCCCGGCCGCCCCCGGCACCCCGGGCACGCCGGGCGGGCAATCCGCCACGCCGCCCGACCGGCCGCGCCCCACCGACGGGTGACACTCCGGCGCCGAACGGTCCACCCGGCGCGCGCCCGCCCCGCACGCCCCCCAATCTGCCGGTGCGAGGTGGACGGCCCACCTCCGCACCGGAGGTGATGACGTGTCAGGAAGGCTTCTCCGCCTGGTCGGTACGGCGACGGTCACGGCCCTCACGGCCGGCGCCCTCATCGGCACACCCCCCGCCCCGGCACTGGCCGCGCCGAAGCCCCCGGCGGCCGACGACACGATGACCGGCGACACCGAGACCGAGTCCCAGGCGGCCCCCGGAACCCGCTCGGTCGCCGACCTCCTCACCGACCTCCGGCGGCTCCACCGCGAGGCCGAGGAGGCCACCGCCGCCTACGACGTGACCGGCGACGAACTGACCCGGCAGCGGGCCGAGGTGACCCGCCTCGACCACCGCCTCGCGGCGGCCCGCCTCTCCCTGTACGACAGCCGGGGCGCGGCCGGCCGGCTGGCCCGGCAGCAGTACCAGAACAGCAGCACCGCGCTCTCCCCGTACGTCCGCCTGCTGATGACCCGCGATCCGCACCGGGCCCTGGAGGAGGGCCACGTCATCGACCAGGTCGCCCGGGAACGCGCCGACACGATCGAACGCCTGCTCGGCAACGAACAGGACACCGCCACCCTCGCCCGCCGCGCCCGCGCGGCCCTGGACCGCCAACTCACCCTCGCCGAGCAGCACAGGAGACACCACGACACCGCGTCCGTCCGCCTGAACGAGATCGAGAAGCTCCTCGCCTCCCTCACCCCCGAACAGCTGGCCGACATCAAGAAGGCGGAGAAGAGCACCAAGGCCGACTCTCCGAAGCCGCCGGACACCCAGGTCTCTTAGGACGCGGGGTTCTGTCGGCCTGAAAGAGCAGGGGCGCAGCCCCGCTCTTTCAGGGGCGCGGGGAACTGCGCGAGAAGCCCCACCGGACCCGCACCCGCCAACAAACCCCCGCACCCGCACCCGCCAAAGCGACCCGCACCCCCACCCCGGAAGGCGCCCGCCCCTAACCCCCCGCGACCTCCGCGAGATACGCCCGAGTCTTCTCCGCGTCATAGAAGTAACTCTCAAAATCCGCCGGATCATCGAACCCATTGGCAAAACGATCCGCCACCACCGGCAACCCCTCGGCCGCCCCCACCAACCCCAGCACATGCTCAGCCGGCGGAGCCAACATCGTGTTGGTCCACTTGGTGACCGGCCCCACGACCCGCCAGAACCGCTCGAACGTCCGCCGCATCCACGCCTCGTCGAACTCCCCGTCCCCGTGGTCGAGGATCGCGGCGAGATAGACGGCCGCACACTTGGTCGCCGAGTTCGCCCCCTGCCCGGTCAGCGGATCGTTGGCCACGACGACGTCCCCGGCGCCCAGCACCAGCCCGCCGCCGGGCAGCCGTCCGACGGGGTTCCGGACGACCGGGGTGTAGCGGCCGGTCAGCGCCGCCCCCGGGTCCGTCACCTCGACGCCCGCCGTGCGCGCGTACTCCCAGGGAACGTACCGCTTCATCAGGTCCAGGGTCAGCGCGAGCTGCTCCTCGGCGTCGCGGACGCCGGCGAACACGTCGAGCGGCCCGCCGGGCAGGCCCAGCCAGAAGAGCGCGTCCGCGTGGCCGGAGGTGGTCAGTACCGGCTGGACGATGAGTTCGCCGAGGCCGGGCACCAGGTTGCAGCGGGCCGCGGCGAACTCCGGGTGTTCGGGGCGCGGGCCCAGCCCGTGGACGTAGACCGCGGCGAGCGCGCGCTGAGGCTCGGTGTAGGGCGAGCGGGCGGTGTCGCGGGGGAACATCCGGACCAGTTCGCCCTTGCCCGCGGTGACGAGCACGAGATCGTAGACCCGGGAGAACCAGTCGAGGTCGGAGACGGCGGCGCCGTGCACGACCAGCTGGCCGCCGCGCCGGGCGAAGGTCTCCAGCCAGCCGGCCATCTTCACCCGCTGGTCCACGGCCTGGGCGTACCCGCGCAGCCGGCCGACCCAGTCGACGGCGCGCTCGCCGTCCGGGCCGGCGACGGAGACACCGACGCCCTCGATCCTCGGGGCCTGCGACTCCCAGAAGTTCAG
The DNA here is from genome assembly GCF_055657445.1 of Streptomyces sp. NPDC107538. Lineage (NCBI taxonomy): Bacteria > Bacillati > Actinomycetota > Actinomycetes > Kitasatosporales > Streptomycetaceae > Streptomyces > Streptomyces sp. NPDC107538. The sequence goes on from NZ_JBVKAY010000002.1 coordinate 138,292, forward strand.
GTCGAGATCGCGCTCGTGACGCAGCGCCGAGTCGAACATGCACTGGGTGGACATGATCCGGCCGGCGCGTATCTCGTCCGGGGTCCGATTGGACATCAGGGTGACCTCGTACCCGTGCGACTGGAGGCCGAGGGCCAGGTGCAGCCCGGACTGGCCGGCTCCGACGACGAGAATCTTCCGCATCCGGACAGGTCTCCTGGTTGGTCCGTGGCGTCCCGTGGCGTCCCGCTCGGGGACTACGCGGGGACTACTCGGGGCTGAGGGATATCGCGTGGCCGCAGAGTGCGAGCAGGGTCTCCATCGCGGAGGCCCGCTTGCGTGCGTCCATGATCATGACAGGTACATGGGCGGGTACGGTCAGCGCGTCCCGGACGTCCTCGGGTTCGTACCGCACGCTGCCGTCGAACGCGTTGACCGCGACGATGTACGGCAGTCCGCAGCTCTCGAAGTAGTCGAGCGCCGGGAAGCAGTCGCCGAGGCGGCGGGTGTCGGCGAGGACGACCGCGCCGATCGCGCCGCGCACCATGTCGTCCCACATGAACCAGAACCGCTCCTGGCCGGGCGTGCCGAACAGGTAGAGGACGAGGTCGTCGTCGAGGGTGATGCGGCCGTAGTCCATGGCCACGGTGGTGGTCAGCTTGTCCGGCGTCGCGGAGAGGTCGTCCGTGCCGGCGCTGGCCTCGGTCATCAGGGCCTCGGTGCGCAGCGGGGTGATCTCGGAGACCGCGCCGACGAAGGTGGTCTTGCCGACGCCGAAGCCGCCCGCCACCACGATCTTCGTGGCGATGGGGGCCCGGCTGAGGTCGGCCTGCCAGGGTTTCAGCTCCTCCTCGGGCTCCGCCCCGGCACCCTCCTCGGGAGGGGCGTCGTCCACGTCGACGCGCAGGGAACCGGCATCGAGCCGGGCGGCGTGCGCGTCGACATGGACGCGGGGGGCGTCGTCCTTGACGCCCGGGGTGACGCCGGCCGAGGCGTCGGGGGTGACGCCGGCCGAGGCGGCGTCAGAGACGGCGGAGTCCACTCAGCACCCTTTCCAGCAGAGCGCGGTCCGGCTGGCCCGGTCCGTGACCTGTTCCGTACACACGGATCTTTCCCTGGTCCGCGAGATCGCTGAGGAGGACGCGGACCACGCCGAGCGGCATCTTCAGCAGCGCGGCGATCTCCGCCACCGTCCGCATACGGCGGCAGAGTTCGACGATGGCCCGCATCTCGGGCATCACCTTGGAGTTGAGTGAACCATTCGGCAACTCCCGCCGCTCCGCCGGGGCTTCGAGTACGGCGACGAAGGTCTCCACGTGCAGGACGTGGCCGAAGCGGGTGCGGCCGCCGGTGAGCGAGTAGGGGCGTACGCGGGCGGGTTTGCGGTCGCCGCCGCGCACGGGGAGCTTGTTGGCGCTCTTCGCGCCCGCCGCTCCCTTCACGCCCTTGGCGTGACTCTGCGCGCCCTTGGCGCCGCCCTTCGCGCCCTTCGTACTCTGCCGCGGGCCGCTCATCGACGGCTCCCGGCGGCCTCGGTCTCCTTCTGGGACTCGGCCTCCAGGGACTTGCGCAGTTCGCTGCGGAGCTCCGGGGTGAGGACATGGCCGGCGCGGCCGACGAAGAGCGCCATGTGGTACGCCACCACGCTCATGTCGCAGTCCGGTGAGCCGTGCACCCCGAGCAGCGAGCCGTCGCTGATCGACATCACGAAGAGGCTGCCGTGGTCCATGGCGACCATCGTCTGCTTGACCCCGCCGAACTCCATCAGCTTGGCGGCGCCGATGGTGAGGCTGCCGATGCCGGAGACGATGGTGGCCAGGTCGGCGGCGGAGCCCCGGGGGCTCTGCGGGCGCTCTTCCCGGACCTGGCGGGCCTCGGCGTTTCTGCCGGGGTCGGAGGAGAGCAGCAGCAGGCCGTCGGAGGAGACCACCGCGACCGACAGCAGCCCCGGCACCTCCTCGACGAGGTTGGTCAGGAGCCAGTGCAGGTTGCGGGCTTCACTGCTCAGTCCGAAGGTAATGGGCGCGGTCAACTGCTTTCCTCCTCGGAAGTGCCCCCCGTGGTGTCAACTGCCTCTGTCCGGTACTCATGTGCCACGTGCTCGTGCGCCAGGGGCATCCGCGTCTCACCCGACTGCTCGGCGATCTCCGCCTCGACGTCACGGCGTCCCTGGCTGGCCCCCTGGTGGAACCCGCCGAGCCTACGGCGCAGTTCCTCGGCGTTCACGCCCCCGGCGCGCGGCCGGGGAGGCATGGGCGTGGGCGCGGTGATCCTGGGCGTGCGCTTGGGCAGGCCCTTGTCCGTGAGCCGCGGGGGCTCCTCGCCCCGTGGCCCCGCCACCGTGCGCGCCGCGTTCCCCTCCTCGGCGTCGGCCCGCTCATGGGTGTCGGGATCGCCCGTGTACGGGTTCTCGTGCGCGTCGTACGGGTTCTCGTGCGCGTACGGGTCCTGGTCCTCCTCGGCGATGTCCTCGACGATGTCCTCGTCGGCGCCCTTCCCCGGGGCCACCGGAGCGAAGAGCTCCATCGTCGTCTCGGACACGGACTCGGTCCCGCTCCCGGGACTGGTTCCGGGACCGGTTCCGCCGTCGGGTCCGTCGTCTTCCGGTACGACGGTCCCGGCGGCCTCCGCCGTGTCGGCGAAGTCGGCGGCGTCGGCGGCCGTCCCCACGGCCTCCCTCGCCAGCAGTGCCCGCTCGGCCGCCTCGATGAGCGGGTCGCCGTCGCCTTCCGGCTCGCGGACGGCGACGGAACGGCCGGGCAGGACGTTCGAGTTGGCCTCGGCGTCGGCGCCCGGCAGGGTGAGCCGGGGCGTGAGGGAGGCCGGGGTGCCCACGGGCACGGCGGGCGTGGGGGCCAGCAGCGCCTTGGGCAGGACGACGACCGCGGCGGTGCCGCCCGAGTCGTGCGGCTGGAGCCGGACCGGGGTGCCGAGCCGGTGGGCGAGGCGGGCCACGACGTACAGGCCGAGCCCGAGGCCCTCGCCGCCCTCCTGCTCGTAGGGCGCCTCGGGATCGAAGTCGGTGAGGCGGGAGTTGAGCCGGTCCAGCCGGTCGGGGGCGACGCCGATGCCGCCGTCCTGGACGGAGAGGGTGATCTCGCCGTTCTCCATCAGCCAGCCGGAGACCTCGACGGACATCTCCGGCGGCGAGAACGAGGTGCCGTTCTCCATCAGTTCGGCCAGCAGATGGCTGAGGTCGTCGGCGGCGAACCCGGCGACGTGCGCGCCCGGCGGCAGCGCGGCGATGCGGACGCGTTCGTAGCGTTCGATCTCGCTGACCGCGGCGCGGACGACGTCCACGAGCGGGACGGGGCCGGCGTGGTGCTGGATGTGCTCGTGGCCGGCCAGTACGAGGAGGTTCTCGCTGTGGCGGCGCATGACGGTCGCGAAGTGGTCGAGCTTGAAGAGGGTGGCGAGGCGGTCGGGGTCCTGCTCGCGCTCCTCCAGGGACTCGATGACGGCGAGCTGCCGCTCGACGAGACCGAGGGTGCGCAGCGCCAGGTTGACGAAGGTGGCGTGGACGCTGTGCTGGACCTTCGTCAGATGCGCGGTGGCGGCGGCGAGTTCGGCGCGCAGCCGGTCGCGGTCGTCGGCCATGGTCTGGCGCTGGCCGATGAGGTGCTTGCGGTCGCCCTCCAGGGGCGCGAGCCGCTCGTGCAGCGCGAGGGCGTGCGCGTGGAGCGCGTTGACGGAGCGTACGACCTGGGCGAACTCGTCGTTGCGGCCGGTGAACTTGACCGGCTCCTCGGTCGCCGGGTCGCCGGCCACACGGGCGGAGCCGATGCGCAGCACGGCGAGCGGGCGGGTGAGGGAGCGGGCCATGCCGGTGGCGACACCGACGGCGAGGAGCATCAGCGCGCCGAGGAGGGCGACCCGGATCTCCAGCGCGGTGACGTCCTCGTCGCGGAGCTGGGCGAGGTCCTTGGTGCGCCGGTCGTAGAGCGAGGACTCGGCGCCGCGCATCAGGTCCACGCGGGCGGAGAGCGCCGCGCCCACCTTCTTGGCGCTGGTGCCCGCCTCGCCCGTGGAGAGCGTGGGCTGGTCGGTGAGGTCGGCCAGGTACTTCTCGGCGGTGTCGGCCTCGGGGCCGGTGACCGTGGCGTCGTACGAGGAGCGGCCGGCGGCGGGCGCGGTCTCGCGGAAGTGGGCGAGCGCGGCGTCGGAGCGGACCCGGGCCTGCTGGGCGACGGCGGTGAGGGCGTCGCGCTGCTTCGCGTCGGCGGCCGAGGCGCCGGTCGTGGTCGTGGGCAGCCCCGTGGCGGGGTCGATGACCGTCTGGGTGGTCGTGGGGACGCTGAGCGCGGCGACGAGCAGGCCCCGGGCGGCGGCGGCCTGCTGGACGGCGGTGTCGAGTTCGGCGAGGGCGTAGGCGCCACCGCCCGCGCGCGGCGGCAGTTCGGCGGCGAGTTCCTCGGCGAGGGCGTGGAGTTCGGTGACGACGGCGGTGTACGCCGTGTGCGCTTCGAGCGCGGTGCTCTTCCCGGAGAGCGCCGCCTGCCGGACGCCGGCGATGGACTCGATGTCCTCCCGCAGCCCGGCCGAAGTGTCGGTGTCCGCGCTCAGTTCCTCGACCTGGGTGTCGACGCGGTCGCTGCGCTGCTTGCTGGGCGCGGCCGACTCGGGCCGCCCGGCCGCGATGTACGCGGTGACCTCGTCGCGTTCGTCCGCCAGCGCGTGCGCCAGCGTGAGCGCTTCCTGCGTCTGCCCGGCGAGGGTGACCAGGCTCTGGGTGTCGTGCAGTTGCTCCGAGGCGGCGAGGATCGAGGGTGCCCCGGCACCCGCTATGGCGGCGGCGACGACGGCCACGGCGACGATGAGCCGGTTGCGTACGTGCGCCTTCCGCCCGGTGCCGACGGCGGGGGCCTCGGCCTGCGCCGTCCCCTGCTGGTTCCCAGAGGCCGCCGAGGCCTTCGAAGCTGCCTTCTTGCCTGCGCGCCGAGGCCGCGTCTTCTGCACCGGTGCTCGCATTCCTGACTCGTGTACCCATGGGCCGGGGTGACGATCCGTCGACCGGTCGAACGCCGTCGGTCGAAAGTCGTATGTCGTGCACAGCCGTCCCCCCGGTACGGCTCCCGACCCTCCCAGTGCCGGTGGGCGACGGTCCCGCATCAACAGTCCCGCCACCCGAAGGAGTGAACCTCGCCGGGGAGTTGGCGGGCAAGTTCCTCCGGCTCGTGCCGATGCCCCGCCCAGCGGGCCGGTTGGACGTCGGCGACGCGCTTTGACAGTATTCGCCGCCGCGCCTCACCGCTGACGATCATTCCATGCCAAACCCGGCGCCCCGGTCGGCGGGTCCGGGTCGTACGGCGACCGTTGTCGGCCTTTCGCCGATCTTGTGGGGGGCTCGTGCAGACTGGCCGAATGCGCACGGAACTCGTCTCGGAGCCCGGGAACCCCTTCCACCCCAACGAGGACTTCGCGTCGGTGGCCCTGCCCGCGGGGGGACAGGGCGGCACCCTGGTCGTCCTCGACGGTGTGACCCCGCCGCCCGAGGGCCACGGCTGTCGACATTCGGTCGCATGGTTCACTTCCCGCCTCGGCGGCACCCTGACCGAACTGTCCGTTTCGGAGCGGGATGCACCGTTGTCCGACGTGCTCTCACAGGCCATTTCCCGTACCGCCGGGGCCCACGCCCAAACCTGTGACCTTTCTCACCCACGAACCCCACAGGCCACGGTGGTTGTCGCCCGCTGGTCCCAGGAGGCCGTGGAGTACCTGGTGTTGTCGGACTCGGCCCTGCTGTGCGAGCGGCCGGACGGCACGGTGACGGCCGTCCTGGACGACCGCCTCTCCCGGCTCCCCCGCTCCGCCCTGGCCACGGCCGCACACGTCGACTCGGTCCTGCGCAACAGGGAGGGCGGCTTCTGGACGGCCGCCGCGGATCCCGCCGTGGCCGCCCGCGCGGTGACGGGAACCCTTCCCCGCGAGGAGGTCCGCACGCTGCTGGCGTTGACGGACGGCGCGACCCGCTGGACGGAGATGTTCCGGGAGGGCGACTGGACCGACCTCCTCACCTTCACCCGCAAGACGGGGACGCGGGGCCTGGTACGGCGGGTCCGGGAACTCGAAGCCACCGACACGGCCCGCGCGTTCCTGGGCCACGCGAAGACCCACGACGACGCGAGCGCGGTGTTCGTGGAGCTGTGAGGGTCCGGAGAGCTTGAGGCTCAGGGGACCGAGGCTCAGGGCGTGCCGGCGCCGGGCGTCGGGCTACCGGTGACGGAGGGCTGGTCCTGGGGACGGTCCGCGGGCGCGTCGGCGTTCGGGGCGACCCACACGCCCACCACCGCGGTGGCGAGCGCGGTAGAGGCCGCCACCAGCACGGTGGTGGCGGGGATCGCCGCCGCCGACAGCGAGCGGAAGTTACGGATCTGCCCCCAGCGCAGCCCGGCGAAGCGGACCAGACGGGCTTCCCAGTACAGGCCGAGGATGAGACAGACAGCGAGACAGTCGCCGCCGGTCAGCAGCAACGCGGTGCCGAAGTCGCGGGGCTCCAGGCCCCGGTAGAGCAGCTGCACGACTTCCGCCGGCAGCACCACGGCAAGCAGGCACAGCGCCTTGCCGATCGGGCTGCCACCCCGTAGCCAGGAATAGGCGTACCCGTAGATGAAGCCGTAGACGGGCCAGCGAAGAGCCGTCGACCACACCTCGACGACATCGCTCGCGGCATACCCGATCGTGACGATCCGGGGCGGCAGGGTGTAGACGAACCAGGGCAGGTTGAGGATGGCGAGCAGCGCGGCGCCCGCGACGCCGTTGCGCCAGGCGCTGGTACCGCCGGAGGTGCCGAGAGCGGCGAGGCGCAGCGCGACGGAGTGCTGCGGCGCTGTGCCACGGGGGCCGAGCGCCCCCAACTCGCGCCATCTCCGGCTCCACACACGTGGGGTGATGCTCGCCTCCGCCAGTCCGGTGCGCGAGGTGGTGAGGAACTCCCGGCGCCCGGCGGCGAGTTCCTGGTCCTTCAGCAGGGCGTGCATACGGCGGTTGTGCGCGGCCGGAGGGGTGCGGTGCAGCCGGACGGCCCGGTCCTCGGCACTGCGCGGGAGCAGCCAGGAGAAACCGAGGGCCGCCACGGCGACGGCGAGGTAGCGCCCGCTGGCGGAGGAATCCGTGGTGAGGGCGTCGAAACCCTCCAGGGTGAGTCCGGTGGTGAGCGCCGCGATCCCCAGCGCGGCGACGACGGTGGGGAGATGACGGGGCCAGCCGGACCGTTCGCGGCCACGCGTCCACAGCAGCAGAAATGTCACCAGGAACATCGATGTCTGGATAAGGGCGAGTGGTAGGTCTGCGATGTCTTCGGAGTCATGGGCTTCCGCCGCCAGGGGTGGGTACTCCCTGGCCAAAGTCCACCACAGCGCTCCGGACACCAGCGCGGCGAACAGTGTGCGCCGACCGAGTGCGACGAGGACGGCCCAGAGGGCCGCGGGCCACATCCAGGCGAGGAAAAACGCCACCGCGCGGGCCGACGGCTCCCAGAGGTCACCCGTGACGCCGATTTCCTCCTGTGGCGGCAGCGCCAACGCCCCAGGTCCGGCGCTCATCACGGCCAGCCAGATCCCCGCCGCGACGGTCACCGCCCACCGCCGGCCCGGCACACCGCACACTCCGCGCCGCAGAGCGCATCCGACTCCGCCGGCCAGAACCCAAGCGACGGCGGCCGGCAACAGGGCCCACGGCGACAGGCTGGTCCCGGCGAGCGTGGCGACGGGTACGAGGAGCAACACGCTCGGCACCAACACGGGCAGCAACTGCCGTGCGGACGGTGGGCGTCCGGTTCCGACTCGGACGGTGAGTGCGGCCACAACGAAGGGCAGCAGCACCCACCACCAGACCAGGAGGGGAACGTCCCGACCGACCTCGTCCTCCCACCAATCGGGTCCGTACGACAGCGTCACCAGCAGCAGTCCGCAGGTCATCGCAGTTCCCGCGACAGTCGCCACGGTCCACCGTCGGCGGGTGGCGGCAGGTGCCCAGCGGCGTACGAAGAGCACGGCGCAGAAACCCACGGCTGTCACGGCAAGCAACAGGCAGATCTGTTCACGCAGAGCGGAGGGGCGGTGCTGCAGCACCTCCGCAAGGACTGCTATCTCGTCGCCGCCCGAGGACGGTATCTCGCTGCCCGGCGCGGACCGCAACCACAACCGTGTCGACTCCTTGGCCGAGAGCCTCATCTCGACCCGGTTTCCGGACTGCGCCGAGGTCGTACCGCCCCACACGGCGGCGATGCCGTACTCCCCCGCATCGAAGGTGATATTCCACCGGTCGTAGAGCGCCTTCTCTCCCAGCATGCCGTCCCTGACATCCAGGGAGATCTCCATGTCCGCTTCGATCTGCCCCACCCCCAGCGAGCAAACGAGGCCTCCTTCCGACCAGGGGGCACTCGTACGGAGGACGGCCTGCACGGTCTTCTCCTTCGGGGACTGCGTCAGTTCCTCCGTCTCGGGATAACCGATCTCGAGGGCCTCCTCACAGTCGTCGTCCGTACCTCTGGCAAAAACGGAGAACGGGAGCCAGTCGGCGAGCAGTTGTTCGCCCCGGCGCAGGTCGGCGGTCATCGGATCGTCGGTACTCAGGTCCCAGCGGTGCTCGGCCCTGAGCACCCAGTAGCCGGGGTATTCGGGATCCGTGGTGATGCGGAAGCTGCTCGCACCCGCGCGTGCCGGGTGACCGGCCGCTCGGTACTTCTTCGCGGCGGCGACGAACACGGGGTCCACGGCCCCCTCCGGCTGTGGCGACTCGTCCGGCGCCCCAGCTTCGGTGCCGTCCTCGTCCTCGGCCGGACGCGCCCGGTCGATCTCCTCCAGCACCACGCGCACCCACTGGTCGCACACCACGACGCATCCCAGCAGCACGACCACGGGCAGGGCTATCGCCGCCACCACATGCGCCCAACGTCCACCGGACCAGCCCATGGCGCGCCCCCGTCCCTGAGGGGGTCAGCGCGACACCCCCCTCAGTTCTCTACCCCCCGATTCAACTGATGCAGCAGGTGGGCCAGTTGGGCCACCTCGTCGCGGTCCCAGCCCGCGAGTTGGCGTACGTACGCGACCCGGCGGGCGTCGCGGACCGCGCGGAAGCGGGCGCGGCCCTCGTCCGTGAGGTGGACGAGCCAGGCGCGGCCGTCGGCGGGGTCGGGTTCGCGGGCGATGAGGCCGAGGTGTTCCAGGGCGCGGAGTTGACGGGACATGGTGGCCTTGCCGACGCCGATGTAGGCGGCGAGTTCGGTGGCGCGCAGCCGGCCGGCCTCGTCGAGGCGGGCGAGGAGGCCGTAGGCGGCGGACTCGAGGTCGGGGTGGACGGCGCGGGCCATCTCCCCGGACTTGGCCCGGGCCCGCCGCAGCAGGACCGTCAGCTCCCGCTCCAGCGCGAGGTACGCCTGGTCCATACCGCCCACCGGCACCTCGGCCCCGCCGCCGTCGCCGTTTCCGCCCTCATCCCGCACGCCAGCGCTCCTGATTCCGATTCCGGGTACCTGCGGGTCAGTATTTCGCAGGTGGGGGCTGGACACCGTCCAGGTCGCCCGCGGGCCCGGCGGGGGCTGGTCGCGCAGTTCCCCGCGCCCCTGAAGGACCAGGCCCCCGCAGCCGTGAAAGGCGACCGGCGGCGGGCCTGAAAAGCAGGGGGCGCAGCCCCTGCTTTTCAGGGGCGCGGGGAACTGCGCGAGAAGCCCCACCGACCCGCACCCGACAACGCACCCCACCCGTCACGCCGCCAAAGGCACCCCCGCCACCGCTTCCGCCGGCGCCAGCGCCAGCTCCAGCACCTGCCGGACATCGGTCACGGCATGGACGTCCAGCTTCTCCAGCACCTCCGCCGGCACATCATCAAGGTCCGCCTCGTTCCGCTTGGGAATGACGACCGTGGTGACCCCGGCCCGATGCGCCGCGAGCAGCTTCTGCTTGACGCCACCGATCGGCAGCACCCGCCCCGTCAGCGACACCTCACCGGTCATCGCCACGTCCGTACGGACCAGCCGCCCGGACAGCAGCGAGGCGAGGGCCGTCGTCATGGTGACACCGGCGCTCGGCCCGTCCTTGGGCACCGCGCCCGCCGGGAAGTGGATGTGCACGCCCCGGTCCTTGAGGTCGGCGACGGGCAGCTCCAGCTCCGCGCCGTGCGACCGCAGGAAGGAGAGCGCGATCTGCGCGGACTCCTTCATCACGTCACCCAGCTGCCCGGTGAGGGTCAGCCCCGCCGCGCCCGTCTCCGGGTCGGCGAGCGACGCCTCGACGTACAGCACGTCACCACCCGCGCCGGTGACCGCGAGCCCGGTCGCGACACCCGGCACCGCCGTACGCCGCTCCGCCGGGTCCTGGGCCGACTCGGGCACATGGTGGGGGCGCCCGATGAGCCCGCGCAGATCCCCGTCGGTGACGGTGAACGGCAGCTCCCGCCGCCCCAGTTCGTGCTGGGCCGCGATCTTGCGCAGCAGCCGCGCCACGGACCGCTCCAGGTTCCGTACGCCCGCCTCGCGGGTGTACTCACCGGCCAGCTTGCGCAGCGCGCCCTCGTCGAGGACGACCTCGTCGGCGCCGAGCCCGGCCCGCTCCAGTTGCCGGGGCAGCAGGTGGTCCCGGGCGATGACGACCTTCTCGTCCTCGGTGTACCCGTCCAGCCGGACGAGTTCCATCCGGTCGAGCAGGGCCTCCGGAATCGCCTCCAGCACATTGGCCGTGGCGAGGAAGACGACGTCGCTCAGGTCGAGTTCGACCTCCAGGTAGTGGTCCCGGAAGGTGTGGTTCTGCGCGGGGTCGAGGACTTCGAGCAGCGCGGCGGCCGGGTCGCCCCGGAAGTCGGAGCCCACCTTGTCGATCTCGTCGAGCAGGACGACGGGGTTCATGGACCCGGCCTCCTTGATGGCGCGGACGATCCGCCCGGGCAGCGCCCCGACGTACGTACGCCGGTGCCCGCGGATCTCCGCCTCGTCGCGCACGCCGCCGAGCGCGACCCGGACGAACTTCCTGCCCATCGCGTGTGCCACGGACTCGCCGAGGCTGGTCTTGCCGACACCGGGCGGCCCGACGAGCGCGAGCACGGCACCGCCGCGCCGCCCGCCGACGACTCCGAGCCCGCGCTCGGCACGCCGCTTCCTGACGGCCAGGTACTCGGTGATGCGCTCCTTCACGTCCTCCAGACCGGCATGCTCGGCGTCCAGCACCCGCTGGGCGCCCTGGATGTCGTAGGCGTCCTCGGTCCGCTCGTTCCACGGGAGTTCGAGCACGGTGTCGAGCCAGGTCCGGATCCAGCCGCCCTCGGGCGACTGGTCGCTCGACCGCTCCAGCTTGTCGACCTCCTTGAGCGCGGCCTCCCGGACGGTCTCCGGCAGATCGGCGGCCTCGACGCGGGCCCGGTAGTCGTCGGACTCCTCGCCGTCCTGCTCGCCGTTCAGCTCACGCAGTTCCTTGCGGACGGCTTCGAGCTGGCGCCGCAGCAGGAACTCGCGCTGCTGCTTGTCGACGCCCTCCTGGACGTCCTTGGCGATGGTCTCGGCGACGTCCTGCTCGGCGAGGTGGTCGCGCAGCTGCTGGGTGGCGAGCTTCAGCCGGGCGATCGGGTCGACCGTCTCCAGGAGCTGGATCTTCTGTTCGGTGGTGAGGAAGGGCGAGTACCCGGAGTTGTCGGCGAGCGCGGAGACGTCGTCGATCGCCTGCACCCGGTCCACGACCTGCCAGGCGCCGCGCTTGCGCAGCCAGCTGGTGGCAAGTGCCTTGTACTCCTTGACGAGTTCGGCGACCTGCCCGGGCAGCGGCTCCGGCACGCTGTCGTCGATTCGCGTCCCCTCGACCCACAGCGCGGCCCCGGGCCCGGTGGTCCCGGCCCCGATCCGCACCCTGCGCACCGCGCGGATGAGCGCGCCGGGGTCCCCGTCCGCCAGCCGTCCGACCTGCTCGACGGTCCCGAGCACACCCGTGCTCGCGTACGCCCCGTCGATCCGCGGCACCAGCAGCACCTTCGGCTTCCCGGGCTCGGCCCGGGCCGCCGCCTGGGCGGCCTCCACCGCGGCCCGTACATCCGTGTCATTGAGGTCCAACGGCACCACCATCCCCGGCAGCACGACCTCCTCGTCGAGCGGCAGCACGGGCAGGGTGAGCGGTGCGGACGTCGATGCCATGATCTCTCCCTCGGCAGTCAAGTTGAGCTATGCCGACTCAATGCACATGAGCCGAGGAATGTTCCCCGAGGGACGGCACGTTCGCTCTGGGCGATCACCACCCGAGCAGAGGAACGCCGACCGGGGTCGCGCCCGATCGGCTCGACGTAATAGCCTCTACTCGCTACCAACTATTACACACTCGGAGGTCATGGTGGACGCAATCGTGCGGGCCTGGGTCGACGGATGGGTGGTCTCGCGTGGTGCGGCGCCGCCGGTGGTCGAGCCGTGGGGCTGCACGATCGACATGGGCATGGCCCACCACGTCACCCGTCACGTCCTCTCGGCGACGAACGAGATGGTGGAGGAGGCGACGGTCCGGAAGGTCGCGGACGCCGTCACCGGGACGGCGGTCTGGCTCAAGGTCTTCGCGGAGCCGTCGAGGGTGAAGCCCTGGCTGGGCGAGGGCTGGTGGGTGGATCCCGAGCCGGGCTGCCTGATGACGATCCGCCTGAGCCAGCACGAGCCCCCCCGCCCCCCTCCCCGACGGCTACCGGCTCCGCACCTGGTCGGCCGGTGACGTGACCCGGGTGATGATCGCCGCCCCGGACGGCTCCTTCGCCGCCCGCGGCCAGATCGCCCCCACGGGAGCGACCGCCGTCGTCGACCAGATAGAGACGTCCTCCCGCCACCGCCGCCGCGGCCTCGCCACCACCGTCCTCCACACCCTCACCCACGCGGCCCTCGCCCAGGGCGCGGAGACCGGGGTCCTGTGCGGAACACCAGACGGGCGCGCGCTGTACGAGGCACTGGGATGGAGGGTGGAGGCACCGCTGACCAGCGCGAAGTTCACGGGGCGCCCATGGGAAGGCAGCCGCTGACGGTGTGCCCCCCGGACCGCGTGACCGCGGCGAGCGACACTCGCACCACCGGCGCACCTCCCCGCCCGTACGGCGGCCACTGCCCGTACAACGCATCACCCTCGACCCGAGCCCCGCCGTCCACGCCCTTCTCAGCCCCAACGGCGCCGGAAAATCCACCCTTCTCCGGGCCCTCACCACTTCGTACGCCCCCGAGGGCGCCGGCCGGACGGGTCAGGAGGTGGTCGCAGGGGTCGCGGGGTCGCGGAGGCGGTGGGTCGGGTCCGGGCTACCGGCTCGGGCACAAGCCCCGCACGCTCACCGGCGGGACGAAGCGGCGGGTCGGCATTGCGCGGGCCATCCTCAACTCCCCGCGCCGCCCCCGCTCGACGTGCCCACGGCCGGACTCGCCCCGTGACAGCGGACCGGCTTCCGCACCCTCGTACGGCGGCTCTCCTCCGGCCGCGTCGCCTTCCACGGCCCCCTCGACGCGCTGGACGCGCTGGACGCGCTGGACGCGCTGGACGCGGCTACGCGACAGTCGTGGCCGCCGGACCAGGACCCCGGCCCCGACCCCGCCCGACGCCCGCGGCCGGGCCCGCCCGCCCCGCTCGCCACCACCGCCGTACCACCGGCCACGTCGCCACCCCGATCGCCAGGGACAGCAGATGCCCCCAGTTCGTCATCGGGTCCGTGAACGCGATCAGGTCGTCCACGAGCATGCCGCCGAAGCACAGCAGGATCGGCCACCGCAGCCAGGGCGACAGCAGCCCGGCCAGCGCGCCCACACTCGCGGCCACACCGAAGCTGATGCCGTAGTCGAGGCGGTGGAGGGAGCTGTCGGGGAGGTGGCCGGCCAGGACGGCGAAGCCCACCGGGACCTCGGTCGCGAGGGTGGCGAGGACATGGCCCAGCAGGAAGACCCCGGCCGTGCGCCGCCCGCCGATCCGGCGTTCCAGCGCGGTCAGCACCAGCAGAAAGGCCAGGGCGTACGGCGATCCGACCCCGCCCGCGACCCACAGCGCGCTCGCGAGCAGCACGAAGACCGGACTCCGGACCAGGTGCGCCACATCCGTACTGGAGCCCTGGTGCAGCGCGTGCACCAGGGCCGGGTCGGCGTATTCGGCGACCACCGAGGTGACCACCAGGACGGCGGCGTAGAAGAAGGTGAAGGGCGTACCGGCGGGGGTGGGGAGCAGCCGCCAAGGGCGCGGCAGCGGGACGCGCGCGAGCGGCAAGCGCCGGTGCAGGAATCGCGGGAGCGGCAAGCGCGGGAGCGGGGGGCGCGGAGAGCGCCGGAGCAAAGAGCGCGTGCGCGGGGGACATACGTGCTGCGAGGCAGCCTCGCGTTCCTCGCGCCCCGCGGGCTCCCCCTCGCGTTCCACCACCTCGGCCGGCGCCGCCGCACCCCCCTGCCGAGGGATGCCGTCGAGGACGGGCCCCGCGGTGTCCACGGTCTCGGCGGCGTCGATCTCGGCGGCGTCCAAGGTGAGGCGCTCCTTCCGGTTCACCCCACCCTCGACGCCTCGCCTGGCCCGTGTCTGTGACCCCCGCCACCCGCGAAGCGATTCACAGCAACTCGACAGCCCGCCGCCCCTACCGACCCCTAACGCCCTCCTACCGACCCCTACCGACCCCTAACGCCCCCCTACTGACCCCTACCGACCTCCCACCCCGATCCCCCGCGCCACCCGCTCCACATACGCCCGGAACCGCCCCGCCATGTCGAACCCCTCCGGGTCCAGCACCCACTGGATCTGCAGCCCGTCCATCACCGCCGCCAACTCCTGCGCGACGGCCACGACATCCGTGTCGGCCCGCAGTTCACCGGCGTCCACCCCGCGCCGCAGCATCCCGGCCACGGTGCCCACGACCTCGGCGTACCGCTTGACGAAGTACGCGTGGGCGGGATGACCGGGGTCGCCCGCCTCGGCGGCCAGGACGTTGAACATCCGGGTGCGGCCCAGCCGCGCGCTGTTGTACTCGGCGAGTTTCACGAGCGCCGCGAACATCTCGGCCGTCGACCCGAACTCCCGCGAGAAGAACCGGTCCCGGTCGGACTCGTCTATACGCTCCAGCACCTGGACGAGCAGGTCCTCCTTGCTGGGGAAGTGGTGCAGCAGCCCGCCCTGGGTGATGCCGACGTCCTTGGCGATCCGGGCGAGGGAGGAGGCGTGGAAGCCCCGCTGGGCGAAGTGCTCGACGGCCGCGTCGAGAATCCGCAGCCGCCGCTCGTCCCCGACGGCGTACGAGCCACGCGACGCACCGGAACTCCCCGACCTGCCGTCGGCAGACCCCTCTGACCTCCGGTTCCGCACCATGTCCGCCACCATAACCCCCCGCCGGACGGCCCCGAAGGCCCTCGCGAACCCGGAGTTACACGAGTCAACCACCCTCCCCTTTCAAGCCATGTGCCGCGTGATGGTGGCCACTTGACCAAAACCTAGTACCCACTCGGTTTTGCTGCTTCCCTGAACGAGCCTGCGCGGCAACGAAGCCGCCCTCGTCCCCCAGGAGAGCCCATGGCCGTCACCCCGGACGCCGCCCCGCTCGGCAAGGCGACCCCCCATCAGCCCCCGCAGCCCCCTCAGTCCGCCGACCTCCCCCGGCAGATCGAGAACGCCCCCGCCAGACTCGTCCTCGGCCTGGCCCTGGCCCAGTTCGGCACCTATCTCGCGGTCCTCACCCCGGTCATCGTCACCCTCGCCCTGCGCGTGAACCAGATCGTCCCGGAGGCGAGCCGGGGCGCGGCCCTCGGCCAGGTGCTCTCCGTCGGCGCCCTGCTGGCGATGGTCGGCAACCCGGTCTTCGGCGCCCTGTCCGACCGTACGACCAGCCGTTTCGGCCGGCGCCGCCCCTGGCTGCTCGGCGGCATGGTCACCGGTCTGGCGGGGCTGCTGATCGTCGCCCTCGGCGGCGGCGTCCCCACCCTGATGCTCGGCTGGGCGCTGGCGCAGCTCGGCATCAACGCCACCCTCGCCGCGCTCACCTCGTGCGTACCGGATCTGGTCCCGGACCGGCAGCGGGCCCGGGTCTCCGGCATCGTCGGCATGACGCTGTCGCTCTCCCTGGTCGCCGGGGCGGGCCTCGCCCGGCTCTTCAGCGGCTCGCTCTTCCTCGCGTTCCTCGTGCCGGGGCTGATCGGTCTGGCCTCGGTCGGCTTCCTGACCGTGGTCATCAAGGACCGCGACCGCCCGGCGCGCGCCGGCGCGTTCGAGCCGTACGGCGTCAGGGAGTTCCTGCGCAGCTTCTGGGTGAACCCGCGCCGGCACCCCGACTTCATGTGGAACTTCGTCGGCCGCTTCCTGGTCTTCACCGGCGCCGCCTGTGTGACCAGCTACTCCGTCTACTTCCTGATGGACCGCATGGGCTACGACGGCACCGAGGTCGCCGACAAGTTCTTCGTCGGCACCCTCGTGATGGTCGCCGCGACCGTCGTCGGCTCGATCGCGGGCGGCCAGCTCTCCGACCGCTCGGGCCGCCGCAAGCCGTACGTCCTGGGCTCCTCGCTCGGGATGGCGGCCGGGCTCGCGCTGGTGGCGACCTCCCAGACCTTCGGGGGGTATCTCCTCGCCATGGTCGTCTTCGGCTTCGCCGAGGGGCTCTATCTCTCGGTCGACATGGCGCTGGCCGCCGCCGTGCTGCCCAACCCCGAGGAGTCCGCCAAGGACATGGGCGTCCTCAACATCGGCAACGCCCTCCCCCAGTCCCTCGTCCCGATCATCGCCCCGGGCCTGCTGGCCGTCGGCGGCACCGGCGCCAACTACAGCGCGCTGTTCCTGTTCGGCGCCGTCGCCTCGATCGCGGGCGCCCTCGCCGTCCAGTTCGTCCGCTCGGTCAAGTAGCCCCACCAGAGCCCTCGTCCAAGGAATCGCATGCTCCCGTACCGCGACCCGAACCGCCCCGTCGACGAGCGCGTGGGGGACCTCCTGTCCCGGATGACGCTCGCGGAGAAGGCGGGCCAGCTCTTCCACGCGATGCTGACCATGAACCCCGACGGGTCACTGGCGGAGGCGGCCGACGGACCGTTCCTCCGGCGCGGCACCACGGAACTGGTCGCGGACGGCCATCTGACGCACTTCAATCTGCTGGGCCAGTACGGGGTCCGGGAGACGGCCGAGTGGGCCAACCGGCTCCAGGCGCTCGCGGCGGACACCCGGCTGGGCATCCCGGTCACCCTCTCCACCGATCCGCGCCACGCGTTCACCGACAACCCGGGCGCGTCCTTCGACTCCGGTGCCTTCTCGGCCTGGCCCGAACCCCTGGGCCTGGCCGCGATCGGCGAACCGGAGCTGGTGGAGCGGTTCGGCGACACGGTCCGCCGCGAGTACCTCGCCGTCGGCTTCCGGGTCGCCCTGCACCCGCAGATCGACCTCGCCACCGAGCCCCGCTGGTCCCGCCAGTCCGGCACCTTCGGCTCGTCCGCCGACGTCACGAGCGCCCTGGTCCGAGCGTACGTACGGGGCTTGCAGGGCCCCCGGCTCGGCCCGCGCTCGGTCGCCGCCATGGTCAAACACTTCCCCGGCGGCGGCCCGCAACGAGACGGCGAGGACCCGCACTTCCCGCACGGCAAGGAGCAGATCTATCCCGGCGGCATGAGCGACTACCACCTCGCGCCCTTCCGGGCCGCGATCGAGGCCGGCTGCTCGCAGCTGATGCCGTACTACGGCCAGCCGATCGGCGTGGACGGCTGGGAGGAGGTCGGCTTCGGCTTCAACCGGGACGTCCTCACCGGCCTGCTGCGCGAACGCCTCGGCTTCGACGGCGTCGTCTGCACCGACTGGGGCCTGCTCAACGACGCCCCCATCGGCGGCGAGACACACGAGGCCCGCGCCTGGGGCGTCGAACACCTCACCGTCGCCGCCCGCGCCGCCAAGGCCCTGGACGCGGGTGCCGACCAGTTCGGCGGCGAACACTGCCCCGAGGTGATCGTCGAACTCGTCCGCTCCGGCCGGATCTCCGAGGAGCGGCTCGACGTCTCCGTACGCCGCCTGCTGCGCGAGAAGTTCGTCCTCGGCCTCTTCGAGCGGCGGTACGTCGACCCCGACCGCGCCGAGGAGACCGTCGGCGCCGGCGAGTTCACCACGCTCGGCGAGACCGCCCAGCGCCGCTCCCTCACCGTCCTCACCAACCACTCCCTCCTCCCGCTCACCGACCGCCCCAACCTGTACGTCGAGGGAGTGGGCGCGCAGACGGCGTCCCTGTACGGCAACGTCGTGGCCGATCCGGCCGACGCGGACGTGGCCGTACTGCGGCTGCGGACGCCGTACGAGGAACGGCCGGGGTTCTTCGAGTCGTTCTTCCACTCCGGGTCACTGGCCTTCGGCGAGGAGCGACTGAAGGAGATCCTGAGGTTGCTGGAGGCCGTGCCCACACTGGTCTGCGTCAACCTGGAACGGCCCGCCGTCCTCCCGGAGATCGCCGCGAAGGCCGCCGCGCTGGTCGCCGACTTCGGGGCCTCGGACGCGGCCCTGCTCGACGTGGCCTTCGGCCGGGCCCGCGCCGAGGGCCGGCTGCCCTTCGAACTCCCGCGCTCCATGGCCGCGGTGGAGGCGTCCCGCCCGGACGTCCCCAACGACACCGAGGACCCGGTCTTCCCGTACGGCCACGGCCTGGCGCTCTGACGGCCCGCCCGCCCCGGGCAGCCGAAATTCGTCCGCCCCCGCGCCACGGACGGGTAAGGATGGGCGGATGCCCCTCACCGACGAACCCGAAGTCGACCAACCCGAAGTCATCGACCGACCCGAAGTCATCGACCGGCGCGAGGGCCCCTACGGCGAGGTCGTGCTGCGGCGGCACGGGAAGCTGCTGCAGATCATCGCCAACGGCTGCTTCCTGATGGACACCTCGGACGGCCGCTCGGAACGGCTGCTGGTCGACGCCGCGCTCGACGCCCTCGACGACCGGGACGGCCGTTCTCGGCCAAGTGTGCTCATCGGGGGCCTCGGTGTCGGGTTCTCGCTGGCGCACGCCGCCGCGGATCCGCGCTGGGGTCCGATCACAGTTGTCGAACGCGAACCCTCCGTCATCGACTGGCACCGCGCCGGACCGCTCTCCGAGGTGTCCGCCGAAGCGCTCGCGGACCCCCGTACGGAGATCGTCGAAGCCGATCTCGTCGCCTACGTCAATGAGACATCCGCCACGTTCGACGCGCTCTGCCTGGACATCGACAACGGGCCCGACTGGACCGTCTCCGCGTCCAACGACGGCCTCTACGCACCCGCCGGACTGGCAAGCTGCGCAAGGGTGTTGAGGCCTGGTGGGGTGCTTGCCGTCTGGTCGGCCCGGCCATCTGCGGAATTCGAGGAAACCTTGGGGAATGCCGGGTTCCAACAGGTGCGTACCGAAGAGATCCCGGTTGCCCGAGGAGTTCCGGACGTGGTGCACCTCGCGATCCGACCTGGATAGCCGTGGTGCGGTGACTGCCCGTACCCTGCTTGCCTGACGCCGATCATTCAAGCGTCAATCGCAGTCATGCGCAGCCATGCGTAGTCAAGGGATCACCCCACGGATTCCGGAAAGCAACACAGGGGCGGGCGATGGAGCAGACACACACCACCCACAGCAACACCACGGCGACGCCGGGCGCACAGCGCCGGGTCCTCGTGGTCGAGGACGACCCGACGATCGTCGACGCCATCGCGGCCCGCCTGCGCGCCGAGGGTTTCGTCGTCCAGACCGCGTCCGACGGCCCGGCCGCGGTGGACACCGCGGAGGCCTGGCAGCCCGACCTGCTGATCCTCGACATCATGCTGCCCGGCTTCGACGGCCTGGAGGTGTGCAGGCGCGTCCAGGCCCAGCGGCCCGTCCCCGTGCTGATGCTCACCGCCCGGGACGACGAGACGGACATGCTGGTCGGGCTCGGCGTCGGCGCCGACGACTACATGACCAAGCCGTTCTCCATGCGTGAGCTGGCCGCCCGGGTGCACGTCCTGCTGCGCCGGGTGGAGCGGGCCGCGCTGGCCGCCACCACCCCGCGCTCGGGCATCCTGCGCCTGGGCGAGCTGGAGATCGACCACGCACAGCGCCGGGTCCGGGTGCGCAGCGAGGACGTGCACCTCACGCCCACCGAGTTCGATCTGCTCGTATGTCTCGCGAACACCCCGCGTGCCGTACTCTCGCGCGAGCAGCTGCTCGCCGAGGTGTGGGACTGGGCGGACGCGTCCGGGACGCGGACCGTGGACAGCCACATCAAGGCGCTGCGGCGGAAGATCGGCGCGGAGCGGATCCGCACGGTGCACGGTGTGGGGTACGCCCTGGAGACCCCGAATCCCTGACCCGTGCCCGCCGTCCGCGTGCGCAGGGCGCAAGGCGGACACAGGCACGCAGACAGGTAGGCGCAGGGGGCTGGTGGCGTGATGAGCGGAGTCGGTGACCCGAGGTCCCGGAACCGGATTCCCGGTGGCGGGCAGCCGCGGAAGGGCGCGAGCCCGCTCAGCGGCGTGCGCCCCTTCTCGATCAAGACGAAGCTCGGCGCGCTCGTCGTCATCTCGGTCCTGATCACGACCGGTCTGTCGATGATCGCGGTGCACACCAAGACGGAGCTGCGCTTCATCACGGTGTTCTCGATGATCGCCACACTCCTGATTACGCAGTTCGTGGCGCATTCGCTCACCGCACCCCTGGACGAGATGAACGCGGTCGCCCGGTCCATCTCGCGCGGCGACTACACCCGCCGGGTCAGCGAGAACCGCCGGGACGAGCTGGGCGACCTCGCCCACACGATCAATCTCATGGCCGACGAGCTGGAGGCCCAGGACCGCCAGCGCAAGGAGCTGGTGGCGAACGTCTCGCACGAGCTGCGCACGCCGATCGCGGGCCTGCGCGCGGTGCTGGAGAACATCGTCGACGGTGTCACGCAGGCCGATCCCGAGACGATGCGTACGGCCCTGAAGCAGACGGAACGCCTGGGCCGGCTGGTCGAGACCCTGCTGGACCTGTCCCGGCTGGACAACGGCGTGGTCCCGCTGCGCCGCCGCCGCTTCGAGGTCTGGCCGTACCTCTCGGGCGTCCTCAAGGAGGCCCAGATGGTCTCCTCGGCGCGCGGCGGCATCGCCTCGGACTCCGGCAAGCACACCCGCACGGACGTGCACCTCCACCTGGACGTGCACCCGCCGGAGCTGACGGCCAACGCCGACCCGGAGCGCATCCACCAGGTCGTCGCCAACCTCATCGACAACGCGGTCAAGCACAGCCCGGCCCACGGCCGCGTCACGGTGAAGGCCCGCCGGGGGCCGACCCCGGACTCCATCGACCTGGAAGTCCTCGACGAGGGCCCCGGCATCCCCGAATCCGAGTGGCACCGCGTCTTCGAACGCTTCAACCGCGGCGCCGTCAGCTCCCCCCACGGCCCCGGCAGCGACGGCGGCACCGGCCTCGGCCTAGCCATCGCCCGCTGGGCGGTAGACCTCCACGGCGGCCGCATCGGCGTAGCCGAATCCCCCAAAGGCTGCCGCATCCAGGTCCTCCTCCCAGGCCCCTCCCCCAAACCCCAGGGCACCCCAGCCTCCTAGCCCCACCGGCGCCTCCGGGCGCCTTCGGCGACGGGGGCCGTGGGGTTCAGCGGCGCAAGGGGCCACGGACTCTTCTGGGGCGCGGGGAGCCGCGGTCCTTCCAGGGGCGCGGGGAACCGCGGCCTCCGCAGGGGCGCGGGGAGCCGCAGGCTCTCAAGGGGCGCGGGGAACTGCGCGATCAACCACGATGCATCCGCACTCGCCCACCCACCCCCTCCTCCCGAGCTCCGACGCGCAGACGAGGGGGGTCGAAGGGGCACAGCCCCTGGGGATGGGACGGGTAGGGGCGGCGGGGGCGAAAAATCCCCTGATACCCACCCGGCCCATGGCCGAATCCCCCCACCATTGCCGAATATCGCTCATTCTCCCGGGGCTTACATCTCTGCCAAGTTGACGTAAAGTTCGAACCGGAGCCACAAGATCCACGCCCGATCCGCCCAGCCGGACACGTGTGATCAGGTGCGTTCAGGCAGAGGGCCGCGTACACATACCCGCAGGCCCCACCCGACGCATGCCCGACAGATGGCCCCCACACCCATTCCGGGCCGGAACCACGCTTGTTTCCCGCCATTTCCACCCCCGAAACACGCTTTCCGATGTGACTTACGCGACGAAGAGCGGACTCGGCCTGACCTTCCCGGCCACAGGGGCGTAGCCTTAATTCCCGCTGTCCATCACCTTGTGAAGCGGAAGAGGGCGGTTGCCGCCGTGTCGCCACAGTCCCCCAGTAACTCGAGCATCTCGACCGACGCAGACCAAGCGGGTAAGAACCCCGCCGCGGCCTTCGGTCCGAACGAGTGGCTCGTCGACGAGATCTATCAGCAGTACCTCCAGGACCCGAACTCGGTAGACCGAGCCTGGTGGGACTTCTTCGCCGACTACAAGCCAGGCGCAGCTGCCGCCACGGCTCCGGCGAGCACTGCGGCCGCGGGGGCCGCAGCGACCACCACACCCGCGGCACCCGCCGCCCCGGCCCAGGCCGCACCCGCCGCCAAGGCCGCCCCCGCCCCGGCTGCCCCGAAGCCCGCCGCGGCCGCCCCGGCCCCGGCCCCCGCGAAGCCCGCGGCCGCCGCGCCGGCCAAGCCGGCCGCCGCCGCCCCCGCGAAGCAGCCCGCGCCCGCCGCGGCCGTCGCCGAGGGCCCGGAGCTGATCACACTGCGCGGCCCCGCCGCCGCGGTCGCGAAGAACATGAACGCCTCCCTGGAGCTGCCCACGGCCACGTCCGTGCGCGCCGTCCCGGTGAAGCTGCTGTTCGACAACCGCATCGTCATCAACAACCACCTGAAGCGCGCCCGGGGCGGGAAGATCTCCTTCACGCACCTGATCGGCTACGCGATGGTGCAGGCCATCAAGACGATGCCGTCGATGAACTGGCACTACGCGGAGAAGGACGGGAAGCCCACCCTCGTCAAGCCGCCGCACGTCAACTTCGGCCTCGCCATCGACCTGGTGAAGCCCAACGGCGACCGCCAGCTGGTCGTCGCGGGCATCAAGAAGGCCGAGACGCTGAACTTCTTCGAGTTCTGGCAGGCCTACGAGGACATCGTCCGCCGCGCCCGTGACGGCAAGCTGACGATGGACGACTTCACCGGTGTCACGGTCTCCCTGACCAACCCCGGCGGCCTCGGCACCGTCCACTCCGTGCCCCGTCTGATGCCCGGTCAGTCCGTCATCATGGGCGTCGGCTCCATGGACTACCCGGCCGAGTTCCAGGGCACCTCCCAGGACACCCTGAACAAGCTGGGCATCTCGAAGGTCATGACCCTGACCTCGACGTACGACCACCGGGTCATCCAGGGCGCCGCCTCCGGCGAGTTCCTGCGGATCGTCGCCAACTACCTGCTCGGCGAGGGCGGGTTCTACGACGACATCTTCGAGGCCCTGCGCATCCCCTACGAGCCGGTCCGCTGGCTCAAGGACATCGACGCCAGCCACGACGACGACGTCACCAAGGCCGCCCGGGTCTTCGAGCTGATCCACTCCTACCGGGTCCGCGGCCACGTCATGGCCGACACCGACCCGCTGGAGTACCGCCAGCGCAAGCATCCCGACCTGGACATCACCGAGCACGGGCTCACCCTGTGGGACCTGGAGCGCGAGTTCGCGGTCGGCGGCTTCTCGGGCAAGTCCCTGATGAAGCTCCGCGACATCCTCGGCGTGCTGCGCGACTCGTACTGCCGCACGACCGGCGTCGAGTTCATGCACATCCAGGACCCGAAGCAGCGCCGCTGGATCCAGGACCGTATCGAGCGCCCGCACAGCAAGCCGGAGCGCGAGGAGCAGCTGCGCATCCTGCGCCGGCTGAACGCGGCGGAGGCCTTCGAGACCTTCCTGCAGACGAAGTACGTCGGCCAGAAGCGCTTCAGCCTGGAGGGCGGCGAGTCCGTCATCCCGCTGCTCGACGCGGTCATCGACTCGGCGGCGGAGTCCCGTCTCGACGAGGTCGTCATCGGCATGGCCCACCGCGGCCGGCTGAACGTCCTCGCCAACATCGTCGGCAAGTCGTACGCGCAGATCTTCCGCGAGTTCGAGGGCAACCTCGACCCGAAGTCGATGCACGGCTCCGGCGACGTGAAGTACCACCTGGGCGCCGAGGGCACCTTCACCGGTCTGGACGGCGAGCAGATCAAGGTCAGCCTGGTCGCGAACCCCTCGCACCTGGAGGCCGTGGACCCGGTCCTGGAGGGCGTCGCACGCGCCAAGCAGGACATCATCAACAAGGGCGGCACGGACTTCACCGTCCTGCCGGTGGCCCTGCACGGCGACGCGGCCTTCGCGGGCCAGGGCGTGGTGGCCGAGACCCTGAACATGTCGCAGCTGCGGGGCTACCGCACCGGCGGCACGGTTCACATCGTCATCAACAACCAGGTCGGCTTCACGGCGGCTCCCGAGTCGTCGCGCTCCTCGATGTACGCCACGGACGTGGCCCGCATGATCGAGGCCCCGATCTTCCACGTCAACGGCGACGACCCCGAGGCCGTCGTCCGCGTCGCCCGGCTGGCCTTCGAGTTCCGCCAGGCGTTCAACAAGGACGTGGTGATCGACCTCATCTGCTACCGCCGCCGCGGTCACAACGAGTCGGACAACCCGGCCTTCACCCAGCCGCTGATGTACGACCTGATCGACAAGAAGCGCTCGGTGCGCAAGCTCTACACCGAGTCCCTCATCGGTCGCGGCGACATCACCCTCGAAGAGGCCGAGCAGGCGCTGCAGGACTTCCAGGGCCAGCTGGAGAAGGTCTTCACGGAGGTCCGCGAGGCCATCGCGCAGCCGGCGGCGTCCGTCGACGCCGATGCCCCGCAGGACGGCTTCCCGGTCTCGGTGAACACCGCGATCACCGCGGAGACCGTCAAGCGCATCGCCGAGTCCCAGGTCAACGTCCCGGACCACATCACCGCCCACCCCCGTCTGCTGCCGCAGCTGCAGCGCCGGGCGGGCATGGTCGAGGACGGCACGATCGACTGGGGCATGGGCGAGACCCTCGCCATCGGCTCCCTGCTGCTGGAGGGCACCCCGGTCCGCCTCGCCGGTCAGGACTCGCAGCGCGGCACCTTCGGCCAGCGTCACGCGGTGATCATCGACCGTGAGACGGGCGAGGAGTTCACGCCGCTGATGTACCTCTCCGAGGACCAGGCGCGGCTGAACGTCTACAACTCCCTGCTCTCCGAGTACGCGGCGATGGGCTTCGAGTACGGCTACTCGCTGGCCCGCCCCGAGTCCCTGGTGCTGTGGGAGGCCCAGTTCGGCGACTTCGTCAACGGCGCCCAGACGGTCGTGGACGAGTTCATCTCGTCGGCGGAGCAGAAGTGGAGCCAGACGTCCGGCGTCACCCTGCTCCTCCCGCACGGCTACGAGGGCCAGGGCCCGGACCACTCGTCCGCCCGCCCGGAGCGCTTCCTCCAGATGTGCGCGCAGAACAACATGACGGTCGCGATGCCGACCCTCCCGTCGAACTACTTCCACCTCCTGCGGTGGCAGGTGCACAACCCGCACCACAAGCCGCTGGTCGTCTTCACCCCGAAGTCGATGCTGCGCCTCAAGGCCGCCGCGTCGAAGGCGGAGGAGTTCACGAGCGGCGAGTTCCGCCCGGTCATCGGCGACAGCTCGGTCGACCCGAACGCGGTCAAGAAGGTCGTCTTCTGCGCCGGCAAGGTCTACTACGACCTGGAGGCCGAGCGGCAGAAGCGCGGCGTCACGGACACGGCGATCATCCGTATCGAGCGTCTCTACCCGCTGCCGGGTGCCGAGGTCCAGGCGGAGGTCAACAAGTACCCCAACGCCGAGAAGTACCTCTGGACCCAGGAGGAGCCGGCGAACCAGGGTGCCTGGCCGTTCATCGCGCTCAACCTGATCGACCACCTCGACCTGGCGGTCGGCGCGGACGTCCCCCACGGTGAGCGTCTCCGCCGCATCTCCCGCCCGCACGGCTCGTCGCCGGCGGTCGGCTCGGCCAAGCGCCACCAGGCCGAGCAGGAGCAGCTGGTGCGTGAGGTGTTCGAGGCGTAACAGCGCTCGAAGACGGTACGCGAACCGGGCCGCACCCCCTTCTCCAGGGGGTGCGGCCCGGCCGTTTCGGCGCTGCGGCGCACTTATCCTTGACCCATGTACTTCACGGACCGTGGCATCGAGGAACTGGAGAAGCGGCGTGGCGAGGAGGAGGTCACGTTCGAGTGGCTGGCCGAGCAGCTGCGGACGTTCGTGGACCTGAACCCCGACTTCGAGGTGCCGGTGGAGCGGCTGGCCACGTGGCTGGCGCGGCTGGACGACGAGGACGAGGACGAGTAGCCGCTCCGGGGTTTCCTTGAGGGGCGGGGCGGTCAGTCGCGCGGGTGGGCCAGGTCGTAGAGCAGGCCCAGGGCCCCGTGGCCGATCAGGAGGCCGCCGGCGGCGAGCCAGCCGAGGCTTCGGCGGTGCAGGCCCCAGGCGGTGACGGGCAGGCCCGCGAGGAGTTGGGCGGTGGCGAGGGCGCGTGCTCTGGGGGTGCCGGCCCAGGGGAGCCAGGGGCCGAGACGGCCGCGTTCGAGGGCGTCGAGTTCCGTGCGGACCGCCCCGCGCCAGCCGGTCCACTCGATGCGCTGCACGCCGGGCTGGACGCGGGCGACCTCCCGGAGGCGGTCCGCGGGTTCCCCCGGGGTGAGTCCGGCGGGGAGGGCGACCCCGGCGCGGGCGAGGACGGCGAGCAGGCCCAGCAGCCGGGCGCGGACGTCCGCCGCCGGGTCGGGTCGGGTGAGGTCGTCCAGGGACTGCGCGTCGAGGACGGGGTCCAGGCCCAGTCGGGCGGCGAAGGTGCGCATCGCCTCGTCCTCGCCGACCGGGGTGCCGTTCGCCAGCCAGACGTAGCCGACGGTGCGGCGGAAACCCGCGGCGAGGGTGTAGCCGCCGCGGTCGGCGTCCCACCAGAGGGCGAGCACGGGCCAGGGGACGCCGACGGCCAGCGCGGTCGCCCAGCCGGTGAGGACGTGGTCCACGGGCTCTCCACCCAGCAGCCAGGGCTTTCCCTCGGGCACGAGCGCGGTCCACTCATGGCCGGCCCGCGTGAGCAGCATGCGTTCGCGGAGCAGTTGCGCGACGGGGGCGACGGAGTCGGGATCCGCCCGGCAGAGCAGCAGCGCGCCGGGGGCGGGGGTGGGCCGCGGGGCACGCGATCCCTGGGAGCGTTCCGTCGACATGCCCCCACGCTAGGGCGATTTGCCCCTATACATCCTGCGGGTTCACCAGAACGGGTGTATTGACTTTCCGTGACCGCGATATATCGTGAATCGAGAAAGACGCGATAGTGCGTGTTGCGTGTTGGTTGGAGGAGGTCGGCACATGTCCGAGTGGTCCGTCGCCGAGCCGCGAAAGCTCACGTTCGACGAACCGGTGACGGCACTGCACGTGCGGGTCGTCAACGGCACGGTGAACGTGGTGGGCACCGACGAGGCGTCCGCCCGTCTGGAGGTGTCGGACGTCGAGGGCCCGCCCCTGACGGTGACGCAGAAGGACGGCACCCTGACCGTGGCCTACGACGATCTGCCCTGGAAGGGCTGGTTGAAGTGGCTCGACCGCAAGGGCTGGCGACGCAGCGTCCTGGTGTCCCTCGCCGTCCCGACGGGCACCCGTGTCGAGGTGGGCGTGGTCGGCGCCACGGCCGTCGTGTCCGGACTGGTCGGGCGTACGGAGGTGAAGGGTATCTCGGGCGACACCACCCTGGTCGGCCTGTCGGGCCCGGTGCGCGCCACCACGGTCTCGGGGAACGTGGAGGCACAGGCCCTCACGGGCGACCTCCGGCTCAGCTCCGTCTCCGGTGACCTGACCGTAGTGGAGGGCTCCTGCCCCACCGTGAAGGCGGACTCGGTGAGCGGCTCCATCATCCTCGACCTCGGCCCCACGGGCGGCCCCACCGACATCGGCCTCACCAGCGTCTCCGGCGAGATCGCCCTCCGCCTCCCCCACCCGACCGACGCGGAGGTCGAGGCCAACACCGCCGGCGGCACCATCTCCAACGCCTTCGAGGACCTCCGCGTCAGCGGCCCCTGGGGCGCCCACAAGGTCACCGGCCGCCTCGGCACGGGCAAGGGCCGCCTCAAGGCCACCACCGTCTCCGGCTCCATCGCCCTCCTCCGCAGGCCCCCGGCGGAGGAGGCACCGTGGAGCGGGGAGCCGGAGGGTGCAGGGGAGGCCGGGGAGCCGCCGGGCGCGAGCGCGACGGACGGTGCGCCCGAGCCCCCGCCGGGCACTCCGCCGGCGCCCGCACCGGCCGCCGGGCCTGGGACCATGACCGACAATCCTTCAGACGACCCGAGCGACGGCCTGAAGGACGGCCCGAGCGACGCCTCGAACGTCACCGGGGCCGACAGTGAAGGCCACAGCCCGGCCGAGGGCGCGACCGACCGCACGACCGACAAGAAGGTGCTCTGACATGCCTCCCGTCTTCGCCCACGGACGCCTGCGGCTGTATCTGCTGAAGCTGCTGGACGAGGCGCCCCGCCATGGCTACGAGGTGATCCGCCTGCTGGAGGAGCGCTTCCAGGGCCTGTACGCACCCTCGGCCGGCACCGTCTACCCCCGCCTGGCCAAGCTGGAGGCCGAGGGACTGGTCACCCACACCACCGAGGGCGGCCGCAAGGTGTACGCGATCACCGACGCGGGCCGCGCCGAACTGGCCGACCGCAGCGGCGAGCTGGCCGACCTGGAGCTGGAGATCCGCGAGTCGGTGGCGGAGCTGGCCGCCGAGATCCGGGCCGATGTCCGGGGCGCCGCGGGCGACCTGCGCCGCGAGATGCGGGCGGCGGCCTCCGAGGCACGCAAGGGGGGCGGGGCCGGCGAAGGGGAGCAGGGCCCGCTCGGGGAGTTCGGGGCCTACGCCGACAACGAGTCCTGGCGCGCCGCGAAGGAGGAGATGCGCCGCGTCAAGCAGGAGTGGAAGGAACAGGCCCGCCGAGCGAAGGACGAGAGCCGCCGCGCCCGCGACGAGGCCCAGCGCGCCCGCCGCCAGGCCAAGGAGGCCCAGGAGCACGCCCGCACCCAGGCCCAGGAAGAGCTTCAGCGCATCGCCAAGCGGGTCCAGGACCACGTCCAGGACCACTTCACCCGGGGCGACTGGCCGACGGGCGTACGCGAGGGCCTGACCGAACTGGCCAAGGAGTTCGGCGAGTTCGGCAAGGACTTCGGAAAGGAGTTCGGCAAGGACTTCGGCTTCGGGCGGACGGGGGCGGAGAAGGGGGCGGCGACCGATGCGGGTTCGGGTTCAGGGGCTGGGGCTGGGGCGGGAGCTTCGGCGGGTCCCGGCGCCGGGTTCGGGGAGCCCGAGTACTCGACGACCCCGGAGGACTTCCCGGCCGCCTACGAACCCGCCTGGGTGCACGAGAGCCCCACGGGCGACCCGGCCCGCGACCTCGACCGCCTCCTGGACCGCTTCCGCGACGACATCCGCGACGCGGCCCGCGACCACGGAGTCACCGAGGAGCAACTCCGGGACGCCCGCCGCCACCTGTCGACAGCGGCGGCCCACATCGGAGTGACGCTGCGAGCGCCGAAGGGATAGAGGGAGGGCAGGGGCGCAGCCCCGCCCTCCAGGGGCGCGGGGAACCGCGCGACAAGCCACGGCGGACGGACACCCCGCGACGCACCTCACCCCCACCCCGTACCCGACCCACCCCGTACCCGACCCACCCTCACTGCCGTCGCCCCACCCGACTCACCCCGCCTTGGCCTCCCCCACCCCATAAAGAACCCGCTCCAACGCCTCGTACGTCACCCCGTGGTCCGCGAGGACCTCGGCCGGGACACCGGGGCGGGTGGTGAGGGCGAGCAGCAGGTGCTCGTCACCGATGTGGCGGTCACGGTGGGCGTGGGCGGTGCGGAGGGAGCGGGTGAGCACATCCTTGGCGTCACGGGTGAAGGGCCGGTGGCCGGAGAGCCGCCCCAGGCCGCTCCGGGCGCGCTTTCCGCCCGACTCCAACACCCCCGCCCCGTGGGCCTCTTCGACACGATCGACGATCTCGGTGAGGTCGATGCCGAGGCCCGAGAGGGCGTCCATGTCGGCGCGGGAGAGACCACCCCGGCGGCGGGCCTCGGCGAGACCTCGCCGCACGGAGGCCCGGCGGTCCTCCTCGGCCAGCCCCAGCGCGGCCAGGGCGAACGAGGCGCGGCCGGCCTCGCGGTCCAGCAGGGAGAGGAGGAGATGCTCCTCGGTGACGTCGCGGGCGTCGCCGCGTTCGGCGTGGTCCACCGCTCCCAGGACCACGGCGCGGGCGTCTTTCGTGAACCGTTCGAACATCAATGCCTCCCGTACTTCTTGTGCACGGCCTGCCTGCTGACGCCGAGTTCCGCGGCGATCTCCTGCCACGACCAGCCCTGGTTGCGCGCGCTGCGCACCTGCACCGACTCCAGTTGCTCCAGCAGCCTGCGCAGCGCGGCGACGGCCCGCAGTCCGACCCGGGGGTCGTGATCGCCCGCGCGCTCGGCGAGATCCGTTGCTTCGGTCATGATGTCAACCTACGTTGACACCATGGCGATGTCAATCCTGGTTGACACGATGGCGGGGTCGGTCAGGGGCTGGTGAGCACGATCTTGCCGAACTGGTCGCCGGCCGCGAGGCGTTCGAAGCCCTCGCGGGCGCGGTCCAGGGGCAGGACCTCGTCGATGACGGGGCGGACGCCGGTCGCGGCGCAGAAGGAGAGGAGGTCCTCCAGTTCGTCCTTGGTGCCCATGGTGGAGCCGACGACCTTGAGTTCGAGGAAGAAGATGCGGGTGAGTTCGGCGTGGGAGGGGCGGTCGCCGCTGGTGGCGCCCGAGATGACGAGACTGCCGCCGGGGCGCAGCGACTTCACCGAGTGGGACCAGGTGGCGGCGCCGACGGTCTCGATGACCGCGTCCACGCGCTGCGGCAGCCGTGCCCCCGACTCCAGCGCCTCCACCGCGCCCAGTTCAACGGCCCGCTTGCGCTTGGCCTCGTCGCGGCTGGTGGCGAAGACCCGCAGGCCGGCCGCCTTGCCCAGCACGATCGCGGCGGTGGCGACACCGCCGCCGGCGCCCTGGACGAGGACGGAGTCGCCGGGTCGTACACCGGCGTTGGTGAAGAGCATGCGGTAGGCCGTGAGCCAGGCGGTGGGCAGACAGGCGGCCTCTTCGAAGGAGAGTTCCGCGGGCTTGGGGAGGACGTTCCAGGTGGGGACGGAGACCAGTTCGGCGAAGGTGCCCTGGTAGCGCTCGGTGAGGATCGAGCGGGGTTCCTTCGGGCCGACGCCGTGGCCGGTCTGGCCGATCACCGAGTGCAGGACGACCTCGTTGCCGTCCTCGTCGACGCCGGCGGCGTCACAGCCGAGGATCATCGGCAGCTTGTCCTCCGCGAGGCCTACGCCGCGCAGGGACCAGAGGTCGTGATGGTTCAGCGAGGCGGCCTTCACCTTGACGGTCGTCCACCCGGGCCTCGGCTCCAGGGCCGGGCGGTCGCCCAACTCCAGTCCGGCGAGCGGTTGGTCACGGTCGATGCGGGCGGCATAGGCAGCGAACATGCGCCTGACCATAGGGGGACGCCGGGATCGATGGAACCGCCACCGACTGTGACACGCGTCCCGTCACGAACCTTCGCCCAATAGCTCGGGGGTGGGGGGTTTCGTCGGCGGGTGCGGGTTCGGTGGGGGCTGGTCGCGCAGTTCCCCGCGCCCCTGAAAAAGCGGGGCTGCGCCCCTGCTTTTTCGGCCCGAAAGGGCCGTAGGCCCTTAAGGGGCGCGGGGAACTGCGCGAGAAGCCCCACCGGACGGACGTCTGGGGGTCAAAGGGGCGCAGCCCCTGGGGATGGGACGGGTAGGGGCGGCGGGGGCGAGAACCCACCCCGCACCACCCCGGACACATCAACGCCGAGCCACACCCTCGGCCCGAGCCGCCGCAGCCACCGCCGCCGTCACCGCCGGAGCAACCCGCTCGTCGAACGGCGACGGAATGACGTAATCGGCAGCCAGATCGTCCCCAACCACCGCCGCCAACGCCTCAGCCGCCGCGATCTTCATCCCCTCGGTGATCCGAGAGGCCCGCACCTGAAGCGCCCCCGCGAAGATCCCGGGGAACGCGAGCACGTTGTTGATCTGGTTCGGGTAGTCGGACCGCCCGGTGGCGACCACGGCCGCGTACTTGTGCGCGACATCCGGGTGCACCTCGGGGTTCGGGTTGGCCATGGCGAACACGAACGCGTTCTCGGCCATGGAGGCGACGGCCTCCTCCGGCACCGTACCGCCGGAGACCCCGATGAAGACGTCCGCGCCGGCGAGGGCGTCCTCCAGGGACCCCGTCAGCCCCGCCCGGTTGGTCAGCTCGGCCAGCTCCCGCTTGACCGCCGTGAGGTCCTCACGGTCCGCCGAGACGATGCCCTTGCGGTCGGCGACCGCGACGTCCCCGAGCCCGGCCTCCAGCAGCATCTTGGCGATGGCGACACCCGCCGCGCCCGCACCCGAGATCACCGCACGCAGATCACCCAGCCCCCGCCCGGTCAGCCGCGCCGCGTTCCGCAGCGCCGCCAGCGTCACGACCGCCGTACCGTGCTGGTCGTCGTGGAAGACGGGGATGTCCAGCGCGTCCTGCAGCCGCCTCTCGATCTCGAAGCAGCGGGGCGCGGAGATGTCCTCCAGGTTCACGCCGCCGAAGGAGGGCGCGAGGCGGACCACGGTCTCGATGATCTCGTCGACGTCCGTGCAGGCGAGCGCGATCGGCACCGCGTCGACGCCGCCGAACTGCTTGAACAGGATCGCCTTGCCCTCCATCACGGGGAGGGAGGCCTCGGGGCCGATGTCGCCGAGTCCGAGGACCGCCGTACCGTCCGTCACGACGGCGACGACCGACGACTTCCAGGTGTAGTCGTTGACCAGGTCGGGCTGCTCGGCGATGGCGGTGCACACCCGCGCGACGCCGGGCGTGTAGGCGAGGGACAGGTCGTCCTTGTCCCGGATCGGCACGGTGGCCTGCACGGCCATCTTGCCGCCGCGGTGCAGGGCGAAGGCGGGATCGAAGGAGTCCAGGGAATTGAGGGGCTCCCCGCCGCCCTCCTGACCCGTACTGCCGTCGCCGCTGTCGGTGCGAGGATTGACAATCTCCGCTGCCACTTTGTGTACCCCTTAGGTCTTCATGGTTTGAGGGTGAACCGCCCCCGGTTCGGGAGCGGGCGGGCACCGCGTAAGTCCCAGGTCAACCGATACGTACGGCGACGCCTGCGGGCTCAGACGCGACGGGCGCGCCGCACACGCGCCCTGGGCCCCGGATGAGGGGTGTAAGGAACCTTCTTACCGGACGGACGGCGCCGAGGACGAGTCCATACGTCTTCATACCTCGAAGGTCACAACTCGAAGGTCATTTGAAGACGATCATGGGTGGTTCGACTCTTCGACGGATGACCGGACAAGTCGGGACACTTCACGACAAGTCCCGTACAGCCACGTGCGCGGAGTTCGTGGCCGACCGCATCCTGAGATGCACCGAAGATCTTCCGGCCGGAAGGCGGGATTCCCGCACAGCGTCCGGCGTGATCACCTGGTCCGCAGCGGTTCATGAGTCATTCGGGGGGTCACCCGTTATCCGATTTTGACATGGCCGGTCATCTGAATGCACATGCCCGAATGGCAAGATGCCGTAATCACACGAGGTCGCCACACTCGAAGACGCGTGTTATTCGTCGACCTGTCGGCAACTCCACACCACCCCCGCCGGAGGAACCCACCATGACCGCAAGCACCACCTGTCGTACGACCGGCCTGCGTTCCCGTACAGCCGCGGTCGGAGCGATCGCGGTCGCGGGCGCCCTGCTGCTCACCGGCTGCGGTGACCAGACCAAGAACAAGGACAACGGTTCCGACGACACCTCCACCAGTGCGGCCCCGCTGGCCGACAAGCTGCCCGCGGCCGTCCGGGACAAGGGCGTGATCAACGTCGGCTCGGACATCGCGTACGCCCCGGTGGAGTACAAGGACTCCTCCGGCAAGGTCGTCGGCATCGACATCGACATCGCGAACGCGATGGGCGAGCAGCTCGGTGTGGACTTCAAGTTCCAGAACGCCACCTTCGACACCCTCATCGGTGGTCTGGCGGCCAAGCGGTACGACATCGCGATGTCGGCCATGACGGACACCAAGGACCGCCAGGAGGGCATCGACGCCGACACCGGCAAGAAGGTCGGCGCCGGCGTCGACTTCGTCGACTACTTCACCGCGGGTGTCTCGCTGTACACCAACAAGGGCGACGACCAGGGCATCAAGACCTGGGACGACCTGTGCGGCAAGACGATCGCGGTGCAGCGCAACACGTTCTCGCACGACCTCGCCAAGGACCAGGCGAAGAAGTGCAAGGACGACAAGAAGGAGGCCCTCAAGATCGAGGACTTCGCCACCAACCCCGAGGCCGAGACCCGGATGCGCTCCAAGGGCGCGGACGTCGTCTCCGCCGACTACCCGGTGGCCGCGTACTCGGTGAAGACCTCCGGCGGCGGCGACTACTTCGAGATCGTCGGCGACCAGGTCGAGGCCGGCCCGTACGGCATCGCCGTGGCGAAGGACAACACCGAGCTGCGGGACGCGCTGCAGGCCGCCGTGAAGGCGATCATCGACAGCGGCGAGTACGAGAAGATCATCAAGAAGTGGGGCGTCGAGGACGGCGCGATCACCGAGGCCAAGATCAACGGCGGCACCTGATCCCCGCTGATCCCGGCTCGGTTCTGCTCGTTCCTGAAAGGCTCCACCCGTGACTGTTGACGTCAGCAAGACGGACGGTCCCTCGGACACGCCCCCCGCCGGCCCGGAGGCCCTCAAGGCCGTTCCGGTCCGGCACCCGGGGCGCTATGTGTCCGCGGCCATCGCACTCGCCCTCCTCGGTTCGATCGTCTACGCGTTCGCGCAGGCGAAGAAGATCAACTGGGGCGCGGTCCCCGACTACTTCTTCGACGACCGCATCATCGAGGGCGTCCTGAACACCCTCCTGCTCACCGTGCTGTCCATGGTGATCGGCATCGTCGGCGGCATCCTGCTCGCCGTGATGCGGCTGTCGAAGAACCCGGTGACGTCGTCCGTCGCGTGGTTCTACATCTGGTTCTTCCGCGGCACCCCGGTCCTGGTCCAGCTCTTCGTCTGGTTCAACCTCGGCCTGGTCTTCGAGTACATCAACCTCGGTCCGATCTACAAGGACTACTGGTCGTCCTTCATGACGCCGCTGCTGACGGCGCTGCTCGGCCTCGGTCTCAACGAGGCCGCGTACATGGCGGAGATCTGCCGGGCCGGTCTGCTGTCGGTCGACGAGGGCCAGACCGAGGCGTCGCACGCGCTCGGTATGAGCCACTCCAAGACGCTGCGCCGGATCGTCATCCCGCAGGCGATGCGCGTGATCGTGCCGCCCACGGGCAACGAGGTCATCAACATGCTGAAGACCACGTCGCTCGTCTCGACGGTGCAGTACGTGGATCTGCTCAAGGCGGCCCAGGACATCGGCCAGGGCTCGGGTTCCACGGTGGAGATGCTGTTCCTCGCCGCCGCCTGGTACCTGATCCTGACCAGCATCTTCAGCGTGGGGCAGTACTACCTGGAGAGGCACTACGCGAAGGGGTCCTCGCGGTCCCTCCCGCCGACACCGATCCAGCGTCTGAAGACGGCCGTACTGCCCGTGCGCCGCACGAAGGGAGCCCCGGCATGACCGCCATGGTGAAGGCCGAGGGCATCCACAAGTCGTTCGGCCCCGTCGAGGTCCTCAAGGGCATCGATCTGGAGGTGCAGACGGGCGAGGTGTTCTGCCTCATCGGCCCGTCCGGCTCCGGCAAGTCCACCTTCCTCAGGTGCATCAACCACCTTGAGAAGATCAACGCCGGGCGGCTGTACGTCGACGGCGAGCTGGTCGGCTACCGCCAGAAGGGCGACAAGCTGTACGAGCTGAAGGACAGCGAGGTCGCGCTCAAGCGGCGTGACATCGGCATGGTGTTCCAGCGCTTCAACCTGTTCCCGCACATGACGGCCGCGGAGAACGTCATGGAGGCGCCGATCCAGGTCAAGGGCGTCAGCAGGGGCCAGGCCCGTGAGCGCGCCCATGAGCTGCTGGAGCGCGTCGGCCTCGGCGACAAGGCGGGCAACTACCCCTCCCAGCTCTCCGGCGGCCAGCAGCAGCGGGTGGCCATCGCCCGCGCGCTGGCCATGGAGCCGAAGCTGATGCTCTTCGACGAGCCGACCTCGGCGCTCGACCCGGAGCTGGTCGGCGACGTCCTCGACGTCATGCGCGACCTGGCCGAGTCCGGGATGACGATGGTCGTCGTCACCCACGAGATGGGCTTCGCCCGCGAGGTCGGCGACAGCCTGGTCTTCATGGACGGCGGTGTGGTCGTCGAGTCCGGCAACCCCCGTGACGTCCTGACCAACCCGCAGGAGGAGCGCACCCAGTCGTTCCTGTCCAAGGTGCTGTAGGGCGGTAGCGCGGTCGCACGACCAGGTGAGGGGCGGTACGGGATTCCGTACCGCCCCTCACCCGTGCGGCGCCCGGTGGTCTACTTCACCGCCAGGACCAGCGAGTCGGAGGGCGAGCACCACACCGGGCGGGCCTCGGCGAAGCCCCGCTCGCGCAGGACCCGGACATGCCAGTCGACGGAGGGTGTGTCACCCTCCGCGTGCTCGCCGTAGATCGCGAAACGGCGGGCCGTCGGCGCGGCGAGCACGGGGTCCTCGGCCGCGAGCTGCCACCATTCGGCCCAGTCGAGAACACCGGCCGCCTTGGCCTGTTCCATACCCGTGTGCCGGTGGGCGCGCTCCGCCGCGTTGATCCGGGGCGTCGACTCGTCGATCATGTGGTCCGCGTTCATGAAGACACCGCCGTCGCGGACGAGTTCCGCGACCTGACCGTAGAGGGCGGCGAGGGGTTCGCTGTGCAGCCAGTGCAGGGCGGTGGCCGTCAGGACGGCGTCGTACGTGTCGTACGGCAGCCGGGTCGTCCAGGCGGGGTCGGTGAGGTCGGCGGTGACGAGGGTGACCCGCGGGTCGCCCGTGAACGTGCCCTCGGCGATGGTGAGCAGCGCGGGGTCGAGGTCCACGCCGGTGCTGACGGCCTTCGGGAACCGCGCGAGGAGTCTGGACGTGATGGAACCCGTACCGCAGGCGAGGTCGAGGACACGGGGCTCGGGGCCGGTGAAGGCCTCGACCATGTCGAGCATCACCCGGAACCGCTCCTCGCGGTCCGGCAGGTACATCTCCTGCTGCCGGTCCCAGCTCTCCTGCCAGGCGTGCCAGTCGGTGCCGGCCGTGGTGGTCATGAGGTCCCCTTCCTCCGTGTCCCGCGTGGTCCCGTACTTCCGGTACTTCCCGCAGTCGCGTAATACCCTGTAAGCACGAGCAGCCATTACCTGTCCCGCATTACGACCATAGAGCGCCCCCGTAAGGACTACAAGTGGAACTGGCCCATTACTCGGACTATGCCGTACGCCTCGTCAACACCGAGGAACCGGCTCGGGGCAAGGACACGCTCACCTCGGTGGAGGCCGTCCGCGATCTCTTCGGGCCCAGCCGGCAGGCGGCCCGGCGGGCGACGGACGCCGATGTCACCCGGTTCCGGTCGGTGCGGTCCCGGCTGCGCTCGGTCTTCGAGGCGGCGAACGACGGCGACGAGACCCTCGCCGTGGACCTGCTGAACTCGCTGCTGCTGGAGTTCCCGGTGAACCCGCAGATCTCCGGGCACGACTTCCGGGACGACGACGGCCGCCCGCTGTGGCACATGCATCTGGCGGACCACCCGTCCAACGCGACGGCGGGCTACGCCGCCATCGCCGCGATGGGTCTCGCCTTCCACCTCACCGAGTACGGCGTGGACCGGCTCGGCCTGTGCGAGGCGGCGCCGTGCCGCAACGCCTACCTCGACACCTCCACCAACCGTTCCCGGCGCTACTGTTCGGACCGCTGTGCGACCCGCGCCAACGTGGCGGCCTACCGGGCCCGCAAACGCCTGGAGGCGGACCGGTCGCCGAACACGGGCCTGGCGGCCGAGAGCACCCAGCGGGCGAGCGCGAACGGCGAACGCTGACCCTCGGGCCGGGGCCGGTACCGGAACCGCACCTTCCCCAGCACCAGTTCGTCGGGGACGACGCCGTAGTCCGTGCTGTCCCCGCCCGCGTACGCGTTGTCCCCGAGCACCCACCAGCCGCCGTCGCGCCGCTCGGCGATCCGCTTCACGACCAGCAGGTCCTGCTGGAAGGGGTGGCGCAGCACGAGCACGTCACCGACCCCGAGTCGGGCCCCGTAGTGGACGAGCAACTGGTCCCCGTGGCGCAGCGTGGGAACCATCGAGGGCCCCGTGACCTCGGCCACCCCGAAGGGCAGGAGGGCCCTCCCCCGCTCGATCCCCGGCCCACTCTCCGGCCCGCTCTCCTGCGACGGCTCCGGCATCACC
The DNA here is from genome assembly GCF_055657445.1 of Streptomyces sp. NPDC107538. Taxonomy (NCBI): domain Bacteria; kingdom Bacillati; phylum Actinomycetota; class Actinomycetes; order Kitasatosporales; family Streptomycetaceae; genus Streptomyces; species Streptomyces sp. NPDC107538. The sequence goes on from NZ_JBVKAY010000002.1 coordinate 176,610, forward strand.
CGGCACCTCCCCGGTCCGTTCCTCTCCAGTGCTCCGCCAGTCCCAGTCTGACCCCGGACTTTTGTCCTAAGCCCATGGGGGCACTCGCGAAAACCTCTCTCGCAGGGAGTAATGTCCCACCTGAGAAGACGATCACGAGGAAGGAATGCTCCATGCTTTCCCGCCTGTTTGCCCCCAAGGTCAAGGTCAGCGCCCACTGCGACCTGCCCTGCGGCGTGTACGACCCGGCCCAGGCCCGCATCGAGGCGGAGTCGGTGAAGGCCGTGCAGGACAAGATGGCCGCCAACGACGACCCTCACTTCCAGGCTCGCGCCACCGTCATCAAGGAGCAGCGCGCCGAGCTGGCCAAGCACCACGTGTCGGTCCTCTGGAGCGACTACTTCAAGCCCCCGCACTTCGAGAAGTACCCGGAGCTGCACCAGCTGGTCAACGACGCCCTCAAGGCCCTCTCGGCCGCCAAGGGCTCGACCGACCCGGCCACGGGCCAGAAGGCGCTCGACTACATCGCCCAGATCGACAAGATCTTCTGGGAGACCAAGAAGGCCTGACCCGGCCTCTCTCGCCCGCACCCGGTCCGTATGCCGCCGTCCCGAACGGCGGTGTGACGGGCCGGGTGCGGTCGTGTTCGGGGGGTGCGGTCGTGTTCGGGCGCGGTGCGCGGCCGTCCCGAACGCCCGGGTGCGGCGGGTCAGTTCGGGGTGGGGCCCGGCCAGATCGCCGAGGCGTCGTCGCGGGTGGGGTCCGGGAGGCGGAGGGGGCGGACGGGGACGGTGCGGGTGTGGTTCTCGGTGGTCGCCGTCCAGGGGGCGGGGTGCCCGGAGTAGGAGAGGGCGGTGAGGACGAAGACGCCGTCCGCGTAGACCTCCACGTATTCGCCGATCGTCAGGACCCGCAGGGACGTGGGGGGGTCGGGGAGGACCGTCTCGGCGAGCGGGGTGCCGGAGCGGCCCGTGACGCGGAGGTTCTTGCCGTCGCAGGTGAGTGTGAGCGCGGGGTCGTCCGAGCCGGCGGTGACCGTGCGGAGGGTGATGTCCACGGGGCGGCCGGAGACGTCGATGTCGCCGACCGCGTGCAGAGCGGGGGCTGTCGTCGGGGCGCCGAGCCAGGCGTCCAGGCCCGGCCACCAGGCCAGGTGGGGCGGTGAGTCGGCGGGTACGACCAGGGACTTGGGCTGGGCGAGCATGCCCCGGCAGGGGGCGCCGGTGTCGGTGAGGCCCACCCGGCGGGGGGTGGTGTGCAGAACGACCCGGGAGCCGTCCGGGGCGGGGATCACGCGGGGGGCGTACGCCCCGGTGGGGCCGAGTTGGCCCCGGCGGGTCCAGGGGCCGCGCAGCCGGGGGGCCGTCCATGCCTCGAAGCCCCGGGTGGCGCCGACGGAACCGAGGAGGAGCCAGGTGCCGTCGTCCAGGCGTTCCAGGACGGGGCACTCCAACTCGTCCACGTCGCCCGGGGAGATCAACGGCGGGTGGACCGTCCAGTGTTCGAGATCCGGGGAGGTGGCCCAGGCCACACAGCCGCTGACGTCCACCGGGAGCGAGGCGTCGGCCGCGCAGATCACCATCGCCCAGCCGTCGCCCTCGTCGTCGCGCACCACGAAGGGGTCGCGCCAGCCCATGCGGTCGGCGGTCCGGTACCAGCGGGGGTCCGCCTCGACCACGGGGGCGGTGCCGTGGCGCCGCCAGCCCGTGCCGTCCGTGCGGTCGGAGTACGCGAGGCCCACGGACTGCAGCGGCCAGCCCTCCGGCGTCAGTCCGCTCACGCCGGTGTAAACCATCGCCATACCGGTGGTGCCGTGGCGGAAGGGGTGCATCGTCCAGACCGCCTGCTGGTCGAAGCGGCCGGGCGGGCCGTTGCCGAAGGCGGTGCCCTCGGGCCGCCAGCCGACCAGGTCGGCGGAGGTGGCCCGGCCGTAGGAGGTCTCCATCCGCAGATGGTCGAACTCGGTGGTCCAGGGGCCCTGGAGATGCAGCACGGTGTAGGTGCCGTCGTCGTCGCGGAGCAGGGCGAAGTCGTTCACGCAGAGGCCGGGCGGGGCGTATCGCATGCGCAGCAGTTCCTGTCGGCTCGTAGCGCCCAAACGTGTGCGCTGACCACGGGTACGGAAGGTCTCGCTTGAGAATCAGCGCAAGTAAAACTGAACGCAAACGCTTGCGCAACAAGGAGGCCGGGTTTACGGTCACGTCACCCACCGACCACATCGACGTGAAACCGACGGGAGAAAACCGCCGTGACGGTCAGCATCACCGATGTCGCCCGAGCCGCCGGGGTCTCGGCGTCCACCGTGTCCCGCGCGCTGCGGGGCCGGACGGGCGTCTCGGACGAGGTGCGCGCCCAGATCGCGGCCGTCGCCGCACAACTCGGCTACACCGCCTCCCGCTCGGCGTCCAGCCTGGCCAGTGGGCGCACCTACACGATCGGGGTCGTCGCCCCGTACATCGGCCGCTGGTTCTTCGGCACCGTGCTGGACGCCGCCGAGCAGGTGTTCAGCGCCGCCGGGTACGACGTGCTGCTCTACAACCTGGGCTCGCCCGAGGCGCGGAAGCGGTTCTTCACCAAGCTGCCGGTGCGCAAGCGGGTCGACGCGGTGCTGTCGCTGCTCATCCCGGACGAGGACGAGTCGGCCGCCCTGCGCTCGCTCGGGGTGCCGCTGGCCTCGACGGTCGGCGGCCCCCGGCCCGGCTTCACGGTGGTCGGCATCGACGACCGGGCGGGCGCGGAGAGCGCCGTACGGCATCTGGTGAACCTCGGCCATCGCCGGATCGGCATGGTCTCCGGAGCCAGCGGCCCGCTGCACTGGACCACGCCCGTGGACCGGCGCACCGCCTATCTGCACGTCCTCGCCGAGGCCGGGATCGAGCCGGACCCGGCGCTGGTGGCGGACGGCGACTACACCGTCGACGGCGGGGAGCGGGCGATGACCGAACTGCTGGCCGCGTCCCGGCCGCCTACGGCCGTGTTCGCCCAGTCCGACGAGATGGCGATGGGCGCGTTGCGCGCGCTCAGACGGCATCGGCTGCGGGTGCCGGACGACGTCTCCGTGGTCGGCTTCGACGACCACGAACTCGCCGATGTGGTCGGGCTGACCACCGTCGCCCAGCCGGTCGCCGGACAGGGCGCGGAGGCCGCCCGGCTGCTGCTGCGGCAGCTGGACGAGCCGGACGCCGACCAGCCCGGCCATGTGCAGATGCCCATCCGGCTCGTCCTGCGCGAGACGACCGCTCCGCCGCGCCCGCGCGGACCGCAGTGACCACCACGACCGCCCTCGCCATGGCCGGCGCCACCACCGTCACCACTGCCGACCCGCCCGCACGGGTAGCAACTCCCCGTCCGCGCACCCCTCTTGACCCCACACCCCCCGATCACGACGGCTTCACCCGCGATCTCCGCACCCCTCGCTCCGGAAAGCCCCCGCACTTCGCACCCTCATCCCGCACGGAGGCACACACCATGAACCCGACCACCAGTTCGACCAGCAGAAGGTTCCGCCGCACGGCCCGTACGGGACTGGCCCTGGTCCTCCCGCTGGCGGCGCTGGCCGCCTGCGGCGGAGGCGGCGGAGGCGACACCTCCGCCGAGGCCGGCAGCGGTGAGGGGACGATCAGCGTCTGGGCCCACCAGGGTCAGAAGAGCGAGTCGGAGGCGCTGCAGAGCGCGGTGAAGTCGTTCAACTCCTCGCAGGACAAGATCAAGGTCGAGCTGAAGCTGATACCGGAGACCGACTACACCAAGACGATCACGGCGACGTCGCCCGACAAGCTGCCGGACGTCCTGGAGTTCGACGGCCCGACCATGGCGAACTTCGTCTACAACAAGAAGCTCGCCCCGATCGACGACTACGTCTCCGCCAAGACCCTCGACAACGCCACCGACGCGAGCAAGGCGCAGGGCGAGATCGACGGCAAGCACTACGGCCTGGGCATGTTCGACTCCGGGCTCGGTATGTACGGCAGCAAGAAGCTGCTGGACGCGGCCGGGGTGACGTATCCGAAGGGCGTGGACGACGCCTGGACGGCGGACCAGTTCGACGCCGCGCTCAAGGCGCTCAAGGCGAAGGACTCCGACGGCAAGGTCATCGACCTGCAGGAAGGTTCCGGCTATGCCAACGAGTGGGGCACCTACGGCTTCGCCCCGATCGTCTGGTCGGCCGGCGGCGCCCTGCTCAAGGACGGCAAGGCGGAGGGCGCCCTCGACACCCCGGCCGTGGTGGCGGCGATGAAGACCTTCCAGTCCTGGAAGGCGTACACCGACCCCAACACCGACGGCAACGCCTTCGCCAAGGGCCGGGTCGCGCTCAGCTGGGTCGGGCACTGGATGTACCCCGCCTACAGCGAGGCGCTCGGCGACGACCTGGTGGTGCTGCCGCTGCCCGACTTCGGCGAGGGCCCCAAGACCGGCCAGGGCTCCTGGGCCTGGGGCGTCGGAGCCGACTCCAAGAACGCCAAGGCCGCGGGAACGTTCCTGGACTCCCTGCTGGGCGACGCCAATGTCACCGCCATGACGAAGGCCAACGGCGCCCCGCCCGCCACCAAGTCCGCGCTCGCGGCCAGCGATCTCTACAAGCAGGGCGGCCCGCTCCAGCTCTTCGCCGACCAGCTCGCCAAGCCCTGTGGTGACAGCGACATCGGCACGTCCTGCGTCGCCGTCACCCGCCCGGTGACCGCCGGATACCCCGTGGTGACCGCGAAGTTCAGCGAGGCGGTCAACTCGATCTACGGCGGCGCCGACCCGAAGGACGCCCTGTCCGAGGCCGCCCGCGCCATCGACCGGGACTTCTCGGACAACGCCGGCTACGAGATCCCGTAAGGACGCGCTCTCTCGGACCCATCGGGCCCGGTCGAACCCATCGGCCGGGGCGGGCGCGCACCCCGTGGCCGCCGCCCGCCCCGCCGGAAAGAGGACCCCGTGAAAACCGTGGAACCCGCGCCCGCGGCCGCCTCCGGCCGGCAGCAGGCCTCCCCCGCCGACGCACCGGCCCCGCGGCCGTCCCGCCGCGACCGCGACCGGCTGCACGGACTGCTGATGTCCGCCCCCGCCGTCGCCGGGCTGATCGCCTTCGTCGGCATCCCCTTCTGCTACGCCGTGGTGCTCTCCTTCTACAACGTGCGCCTCGGCTCCCCGCTGGAGCCCACCTTCTTCGGGGTCGAGCAGTACCGGCGGCTGTTCACCGACCCCGACCTGTCCGGCCCGTTCCTGCGGGCACTGCTCAACAACCTGACCTTCGCCGTGGTCGTCGTACCCCTCCAGACGGGCCTCGCGCTCGGCCTCGCGATCCTCCTCAACCGCAAGCTGAAGGCGATCGGTCTGTTCCGGTCGATCTTCTTCATGCCTGTCGTCTTCCCGATGGCGCTGGTCGCCGTGATCTGGCGGCTGATCCTCGCCCGCAGCGACCAGGGCATGCTCAACTCCGCGCTGGACGCGGTGAGTCTCGGCCACTGGGGCGCGTTCGACTGGCTCGGCGACGGGCTGACGGCGATGGCCTCGATCATCGTGCTGTCGGTGTGGCAGGGCGTGGGCTTCCAGATGGTCATCCTGCTCGCGGGGCTCCAGCAGATCCCGGGCGAGCTGTACGAGGCCGCCGAACTGGACCGCGCCTCCCGGTGGCAGCAGTTCCGGCACGTCACCCTGCCTGGTATCCGGGGCACCCTCGTCTTCGTCGCCCTCCTGACCTCGGTGCTGTCGTTCCGGGTCTTCGACCAGGTGTACGTCCTGGTCAAGGGCGGCGGACTCGACGAGGACGCCGCGCGGACGGTGATGTACGAGGCCGTCACCACCGCCTTCGACCAGAACAACATCGGCCAGGCGTCCGCGATCACCGTCGTCTTCTTCCTGATCGTCGTCGTCCTGACCCTGATCCAGCGCCGCGTCGTCCGGCCCGACAACGAGGACTGATCGCATGAGCACGATGGGGACTGATCACATGAGCATGAGCACGATCGGGACTGATCACATGGGTACGGTCGCGACCGGCCGGACCCGCGCACCGCTGCGCCGCTTCCTCGACTACGCCGTCCTGTCCGTCCTGGCGTTCGTCTTCGCGCTGCCCGTCCTCTACCTCCTCCTGGGCAGCCTCAAGCCGTCCGACGAGGTCCTCGACGGCCTGTCCGGTTTCCTCCCCACCCAGCTGTCCTTCGACAACTACACCGCGGTCCTGGACAGCCTGAACTCCGACAGCACCGGCTACTTCTGGCAGTTCATGGGCGTCTCGCTGCTGCTGGCGTTCGTGGTCGTGACCGGGGGCCTGTTCATCAACTCGATGGCCGCGTACGGGCTCTCGCGACTGAAGTGGCGTGGCCGGGAAGCGGTGTTCACCCTGGTCCTGCTGCTGATGCTGGTCCCGTTCGAATCGGTGGCCGTACCGCTGTTCTATCTCTTCAACGACCAGCGGAACACCCTCTTCATCCAGGCGCTGCCCTTCATCGCCAACGCCTTCTCGGTCTATCAGTTCCACACGTTCTTCCGCTCGATCCCGCCGAGCATCGAGGAGGCCGCCCGGCTGGACGGGGCGGGCCCGTGGCGCACGTTCTTCGCGATCATCGTCCCGATGTCGAAGCCGGCGTTCGCGTCCGTGGCGATCCTGACCTTCCTCACCCAGTGGGGTTCGTTCCTGTGGCCGGTGCTGATGGTCTCCGACCCGTCGGTACGGCCGCTGCCGCTGGAGATGAGCGTCTTCCAGGGGCAGCAGCCCCCGGACTGGGGCCAGATCCTCGCCTTCGGTGTCCTCCTGGTCCTCCCGGTCCTGATCGTCTTCGCCTTCTTCCAGCGGTGGTTCGTCCAGGGGGTGGCCAGCTCGGCGGTGAAGGGGTGACGGCCCTCTCTCCCGGCTCTCCCTCCCCGTTGTCAGTGGTCGGTGCGATGCTGTGTGCATGAACCGGGACGATCTGGTGCGGCTGCGGCGGGCGCGGGACCGCATGGACCGCGAGTACGCCGAGCCGCTGGATGTGACCGCCCTCGCCCGCACCGCGCTGATGTCCCCCGGACACTTCCAGCGCAGCTTCCGCGCGGCCTTCGGCGAGACCCCGTACGGCTATCTCATGACCCGCCGCATAGAGCGCGCCAAGGCGCTGCTGCGCCGGGGTGACCTGACGGTGACCGAGGTGTGCGTCGAGGTGGGGTGTACGTCGCTGGGCTCCTTCAGCTCCCGCTTCACCGAGCTGGTCGGCGAGACACCGAGCGCGTACCGGGCGCGGTCGCACGAGGAGAGCGCGGCGATCCCCGCGTGCGTGGCGAAGCGCCTGACCCGGCCGACCCGGCATCGCATACGCACGGCGGAACCGGGCGAAGCGTCCTAGCGTGAGGGCATGGCTACGAACGACGCAAGCAGATCAGCTGCCGCCGACGTGAAGCTCGCCCAGTGCTTCCTCGCCGTGGACGACCACGACAAGGCGCTCGCCTTCTACCGCGATGTGCTGGGCATGGAGGTCCGCGGTGACGTGGGCTTCGAGGGCATGCGCTGGGTCACCGTGGGGTCTCCGCTCCAACCGGACGTCGAGATCGTCCTGGAGCCCCCGGCCGCCGACCCCGACATCTCCGCCGCCGACCGCGAGACCATCGCCACGCTCCTCGCCAAGGGCGTCCTGCGCGGGGTCAACTTCACCACCACCGACTGCGACGCCCTGTACGCCCGCGTCGAGGCCTCCGGCGCGGATGTCCTCCAGGAGCCCATGGACCAGCCGTACGGCGTCCGCGACTGCGCCTTCCGCGACCCGGCGGGCAACATGCTGCGCTTCATGCAGCGCCGGCCGTAGCGGGGCGGAAACCTCGTTGCGTGGAGCGCGGTGGCGGGAGACCGTACGAGTCGGCCGGCCATGAGGGCGGACCGTGCGAGAGGGAGCGGCGCTGTGGGTGGAGTGGGCGGGAACGACGGCAGCGGGGACAACGGCAGCGGGAACGCGGGCTCGGGGGGAGCGGGCGGGGCGATCCGGTGGGTGTACGCCTTCGTCGACCGGCCGGTGGCCGCCTTCGAGCGGGCGTGCGCCTTCTGGACGGCGGTCACGGCGACGAAGCTCTCCGAACCACGCGGTGACCAGGCAGAGTTCGTGACCCTGCTGCCCGGGACGGGCGACGCGTGCGTGAAGGCGCAGGGTGTCCTGGCCGGTCCCGGCGGCGCCCATCTGGACCTGGCCGTCGAGGACGTCACCGCGCTCGTCGACCGGGCGGTCCGGCTCGGCGCCGAGGTGGCCGCCCCGCACGAGGGCTGGGCGGTGCTGCGCTCGCCCGCCGGGCACCTGTTCTGCGCGGTGCCGTGGCACGGGGAGTCCGTGCGGCCGCCGGTGGTCGACGACAGCCGGCTCGACCAGGTGTGCCTGGACGTGGCACCGGCCGCCTTCGAGGGCGAGGTGGCGTTCTGGACGGCCCTGTCGGGCTGGGACTCCCGCCCGGGCTCACGCCCGGAGTTCCATGTCCTGCGCCCACCGGCCCCGCTCCCCATCCGTATCCTCGTCCAGCGCCTCGACACCCCGCGCCCCGCCTCCGCCCACCTCGACCTCGCCTGCGCCGACATCGACACCACCCGCACCCACCACGAGTCCCTCGGCGCCACCGTCGTCGCCCACCACCCGCACTGGACAGTGATGCGAGACCCCTCGGGCGGCACGTACTGCCTGACGGGAAGATCACCGGAGACGGGCGGACTGCCCACCGGGACGGCGTGACGCCGGCGCCCCTCACCCAGGCCCCACGCCCTCCCCCACCCACACCCCTCTGTCTCACCCACGCCCCTCTCCGCCGTCACCCCCCGTCAGCCGAGCCGCCCGTGTCAGCAGGTAGCGCTGCTCGGGGAGGCTCAGCGTGCGTCGTGCGGCCGACTCGTACGCGGCTCGCGCGGCCTGTGGCTCCCCCGCCCGCTCCAGGAGGTGGCCCCGGACCGCCTCCACCCGGTGCCCGATCACGGCCGTGTCGTCCCCCAGCTCCGCCAACTCGGCGAGCCCGGCCCGCGGCCCTCGCACCATGGCCACCGCGACCACCCGGCTGAGCCGCTCGACCGGCCCGGGAACCAGTTCCACCAGCACGTCGTAGAGCCCGAGAATCTCCCGCCAGTCCGTGGCGTCGTACGAGTCCGCCTCGTCGTGCACCGCGGCGATCGCGGCCCGCACCTGATACGGCCCCGCCCTCCCCCTCGCCCCCGACAGGGCCCAGGTCATCAGCGCGACCCCCTCCTCGACGGCCGCCTTGTCCCACCGCGCCCGGTCCTGTTCGTCGAGCGGCACCAACTCGCCCCGCGCGTCCGTGCGCGCGGCCCGCCGTGCGTCGGTGAGGAGCATCAGCGCCAGCAACCCGGCCACCTCACGGTCCTCGGGCAGCAGCCGCCGCACCGTCCGCGTCAGGCGGATCGCCTCGGCCGCCAGATCGGGCCGCCGCAGACGCGGCCCGGACGTGGCCGTGTATCCCTCGTTGAACACGAGATACAGGACCTGCAACACGGCGGGCAGCCGTTCCTCCCAGTTGTCGGGCCGCCCGAACCGCACCCCCCGAACTTTCCGCTTGGCCCGGCTGACTCTCCCCCAATTCTCGACTTCGCTCGAACCGGGGGGACCCCCACGGCCATCGTCGGCTCGGGCACCAGACACGCTCGCGCGATCTCGGCCGTGGTCAGCCCGCCGACCGCCCGTAGCGTCAGCGCGATCTGCGCGGGCACCGACAGTGCGGGGTGGCAGCACAGGAAGAGCAGGGTCAGGGTGTCGTCCTCGTTCGGCGCCCGGTCCGTCCCCGGCTCCGGCGTCACGAACGCGTCGCGCGGCGTCAGCGCCGCCGCCCTCTCCTCCCGCAGCCGCCGGGCCCGCTCACCGCGCAACGCGTCCGTCAGCCGCCGCGAGGCCACCTTGACCAACCACCCGCGCGGATTGTCCGGCACCCCCTGCGACGGCCACTGCCCGGCCGCCGCGAGCAACGCCTCCTGCACGGCGTCCTCGGCGGCGGAGAAGTGCCCGTACCGCCGCACCAGCGCGCCGAGGACCTGCGGCGCGCACCGGCGCAACAGGCCCTCGACCTCGCTCATCCGCCCTACCGAACCTCTCGGAGCCCCGCCCTGAACCCCCTTCGGCGTCCGGCCGACTCCCGGCGGCTCAGATGTCCCCCGCGCCGTCCAGCACGGGCCGGATGACCACCGGATACTCCGTGAGCCCCTCGGGGCCGGGGCACCGCGCGACGCGGGCAGCGATCTCCGTGACCCGGTCCAGGCTCGCGCAGTCCAGGAGCCAGTAGCCGGCCAGCAGCTCCTTGGTCTCCGGGTACGGCCCGTCCGTGATCACCGGCTCGCCGTCGGCGCCGGCCGTGACGAACCGGGTCCGGTCCGGCTCGGCCAGCCCCTGGCCGTCGATCATCTCCCCGGTCTCCGCGAGGTCGTCGTTGATCGCGCCCATGTGGGCGTACATGGCCTGCAACTGCTCCGGCGTCCAGGCCGGGGAGTGCTCGGATGCCTTGCCGCGCATGCCCTCGTAGTCCGCCTGGGTGCCCAGGACCATCATCAGGTACTTCATGAGTCCGCTCCTCGTCTTCCTCGGTTCGAACCACCCGGGCGGGCGGCTCTCACAGGAGACGTCGGAGCCGCCTCGCGCTTCTCGACACACCCGCGCGATGTTTCCCCGAGTTCTTCTCCGGACCGGACGAACCCACGACTCGGGCCCCCAGGCCGCTCTACTCCTCACTCCTCGCCCCGGCCGCCCCGGCTGCCGCCTCGTTCGCTCCGGCCGCCCCGGCCGCCGCATCCGCCGCATCCGTCCTGGCCGTCTGTGCCGTCTGTGCCGTCTGTGCCGCCTGTGCCGTCGACTCGACGGTCTCGGGCCCGGCCTTCGCCTCCCGCACGTCATGACCGCCGTGCGTGTGGTGGGTGCCGTGTGTGCGCCGGGCCACCGCCCGGGGCTTCTCCGCGGCGGCCTCCTCGGCCTCGACGGCCTCGTCGACATACACCGCACACTCTTGGTTCCTGCACGGACCCGGACTCCATACGGGTACCCACGCGCCGAACGTCTTGTGCCGCCGTACGACCGTGGCCACGGGCTGTCCGCAGACCGGGCAGACCTGTTCGTCGATGCCCATGTCCTCAGGGTATGACCGCCGGGGTCGGAACGCTCCCCGCCGTGAGCATGAACGCGGAGTAGGCGAAGCCGGAGCCGGACACCGGCATGCCGGAGCCCCGCACGACGGGGTACGGCGCGGCCCTGGGTGGGCCCCGCACACCGTGGGGATGTGCGGGACCCACCGACCATCCGAAGGCACCGGCACCGCGCAGGGTCAGGTCGACACGGCACCACCACCTCCGGAGCATCACCCGGCACACGGCCCCACCTCGGCCGCCGCGCCACTCCGGCCCCGCTCCCCCTCAGCTACTGCGTCGCGTCACGAACTCGGCCAGCGCGAGCAGCCCCCCGGCCGACGCCGGATCCGGAACGGCACGCGACAGTTCGTGCATCGCCCGCGCCATGTGATCGGCCGCCTGGACCTGAGCCCAGTCACGGCCACCGGCCCGCTCCACCACCAGCGCCGTACGCTCCAGGTCCCCCTCGGTGTAAGGCAGTCCGTACAGCTCGGCGAGTTCCGCGGCCTCCGGAGTGCCGGAGGCGAGCGCGGCGACCACGGGGAGGGACTTCTTGCGGACCATGAGATCCGCCCCGGCCGGCTTGCCCGTGCGGCTCGGGTCCCCCCAGATGCCGATCACGTCGTCGATGAGCTGGAAGGCGAGTCCGGCCTCCCGCCCGAACGCGTCCAGGGCCTCGACGTCCTCCGCGCCGGCCCCCGCGTACAACGCCCCCACCGCGCAGGCGCAGCCGAGCAGCGCGCCCGTCTTCGCCTCGGCCATGGCGAGCACCTCGTCGAGGGTGACCTCCTCGGGCCTGCGGCCCTCCATCTCGGTGTCCGTGTGCTGGCCCGCGCACAGTTCGACGACACAGGCCGCGAGCCGTGCGGAGGCCGCGGCCGACGCCGGATGCGGGTCCTCGGCGAGCAGTTGCTGAGCGAGGGCCTGTAACGCGTCCCCGGCGAGGATCGCAGCGGGGACGCCGAACACGGTCCACGCGGTGGCCCGGTGTCTGCGGGTGGTGTCCCGGTCCATCACGTCGTCGTGCAGCAGTGTGAAGTTGTGCACCAGTTCCACCGCGGCCGCGGCCCGCACGGCGACGGACTCGCGGCCGCCGAGCGCGCCGACCGCGGCCAGGACCAGTGCCGGGCGTATCGCCTTGCCCGCGTTGCCCGCGGAGGGGGTGCCGTCCGCGTCCTCCCAGCCGAAGTGGTAGCGCGCGACCCGGCGCATCGAACCGGGCAACGACTCGACGGCCCGTCGCAGTTCGGGGTCGACGGACACCCGGGCCTGCTCCAGGATCCCCACCGCCTCCTGTCCGTCGGCCGGACTCGCCCCGCCCCCCGTCGGATCCAGCGCTGTCCTCCGATCCACGGCTCCCGCCGACCCGGCGGGACCCGACTTGGTCTCCGTCATGAACTCACCCATGGGATCGCCTCGGCGAGTCCGGGGAGGGTGGCGGTTCGGCCGCCGATGGGCGCGTACCGCCGAGGTGCGCCCGCCCTGACGGACGGGTGCACCGCAACCGGTCGGACGAGGTCACCGCCAGCGGCCGATCTCGACGTTCTCCAGAACGCCGAGCGCGTCGGGGACCAGGACCGCGGCCGAGTAGTAGGCCGTCACGAGGTACTTGATGATCGCCTGTTCGTTGATGCCCATGAAACGGACGGACAGGCTGGGCTCGATCTCGTCCGGGATGCTCGCGGCCCGCAGACCGATGACGCCCTGGTCCTCCTCGCCGGTACGCAGGGCGATGATCGATGTGGTCCTGGCCTCGGTCACCGGGATCTTGTTGCACGGGTAGATCGGCACACCGCGCCAGGTGGGGATGCGGTTCCCGGCGATGTCGATGGTCTCGGGGACCAGCCCGCGCTTGTTCAGCTCGCGGCCGAACGCGGAGATCGCGCGCGGGTGGGCGAGGAGCATCTTGGTGCCCCGGCGGCGGCAGAGCAGTTCGTCCAGGTCGTCCGGGCCGGGCACCCCGTCGTGTGGCTGGAGCCGCTGGTCGTACTCGCAGTTGTGGAGGAGGCCGAACTCCCGGTTGTTGACCAGCTCGTGCTCCTGGCGCTCCTTCAACGCCTCGACCGTGAGCCTGATCTGCTGCTCGGTCTGGTTCATCGGCTGGTTGTAGAGGTCGGCCACGCGCGTGTGGATGCGCAGGACGGTCTGGGCGACGCTGAGTTCGTACTCGCGCGGCGCGGCCTCGTAGTCGACGAAGGTGTGCGGGATGTCCGGTTCACCGCTGTGGCCGGCGGCGAGGTCGATCTCCTTCTCGCCGTACTTGTTGGTGCGCTGCGACGGGATCGCGCGCTGCTCCTGGAGGTGCTCGCTCAGGGTCTCGGCGCGCTGCGCGAGCTGTTCGACGGCCTGGCGCGGCAGGACGAGCACCGTGCACGCGGTGACCGCGCGGGCCGTGTACTCCCAGATCGCCTCGGCATCGAGGAGGGCCTGCTCCCCGAAATAGGCCCCGTCGGCCAGCACGCCGAGGACCGCGTCGTCGCCGTAGGGCCCGGTGCCGATCTTCTCGACCTTGCCGTGGGCGAGCAGGAACACCTCGTCCGCCTGGCTGCCGAATTCGGCCAGTACGTCACCGGGCGCGAACTCCCGCTGCTCGCACCGCTGGGCCAGCTCGCCCAGGACGTCGATGTCCTCGTAAGTCCGCAGGGCCGGCAGTTCGCCCAGCTCCGCGGGGATGACCGCGACCCGGTCGCCGGTCTTCACAAAGGTGACGCGGCCGTCGCCGACCGCGTAGGTGAGCCGCCTGTTGACCCGGTACGTGCCACCCTGCACATTCACCCAGGGCAGGGTGCGCAGCAGCCAGCGCGAGCTGATCTCCTGCATCTGGGGCGTGGACTTCGTGGTGGTGGCCAGGTTCCGGGCAGCGGCCGTACCGAGACTCTGCTGCGGCCTGTCCTGCTGAGAGCGAACCTCTTCGCCTACCGACATACGGATTTCCCCTCCGGGTGTGCACTGATATCGCGGTCACCGATCTCGCGATCCAGCCTCCCATCACGGAGCGTGCCGATGCTATTACCCGAAAGAGCGGGAATGGATCTTAGGAGACTGGGCATATCAGGGAAATTTGTCGACGATGCGTACCCGCTCCCCGTACTCCGCCGGGCAGTTGCGCCGCTCGCCGAATCTTGACCGGATCGACTCGTACGGCCCAGCGCCGACTGGCCCCCGTGGGGAGTCAGGGGTACAAGCCTGCGTACGAGGCGGCCACGACCAGCGGCCGTCGCACCGCACGAAGGAGTCGGTCATGGCCCCACCCATGCCCGCGGGCAGGTTTCTCACGGTCCTCAAGAACGAGGGCGTCCGGGTCGTCGAGGTCGGCGACTGGGAGCATCACAACCGCAACCACGTGGGCCCGTGGGGGCCCGTGCACGGGGTGATGATCCACCACACCGTCACCTCCGGCAGCGAACGCACCGTGCGCATCTGCCGGGACGGGTACTCGGGCCTGCCCGGCCCGTTGTGCCACGGCGTCATCACCAAGGACGGCCGGGTCCACCTCGTCGGCTACGGCCGCGCCAACCACGCCGGACTCGGCGACGACGACGTCCTGCGGGCCGTGATCGCCGAGAAGGGGCTCCCGCCGGACAACGAGTCCAACACCGACGGCAACCGCCACTTCTACGGCTTCGAGTGCGAGAACCTCGGCGACGGCCAGGACCCGTGGCCGGCGGCCCAGCTCGACGCCATCGAGCGGGTGTCCGCCGCCGTCTGCCGCCATCACGGCTGGAACCAGCGGTCCGTCATCGGCCATCTCGAATGGCAGCCCGGCAAGGTCGACCCCCGGGGCTTCACCATGAACTCCATGAGAAACCGCGTACGGGATCGCCTGAAATAGCCGCCCGGTCCCGCGGCCGGACGCCGGCCGGTCATGTGTCCGACAATGGGCAGGTGACCGGCCAGTCCTCCGCCCCCGACCCCACCACCGCCCTGCGCCCGCGGCTGCCGTCCCCGCTCCAGGAGGTCGTGGACGAGCGTTTCGCCCGCCACGGCGTCCGGCTGCTCCTCAAGCGCGACGATCTGATCCACCCGGGGCTCGTCGGCAACAAGTGGCGCAAGCTGGCCCCGAATCTGCGCGCGGCGGCCGGCCGGCCCCTGCTCACCTTCGGCGGCGCCTACTCGAACCATCTGCGCGCCACCGCCGCCGCGGGCCGTCTCCTGGGTCTGCCCACGATCGGTGTGGTGCGCGGTCAGGAACTGGCCGACCGCCCCCTCAACCCGTCCCTGGCGCGCTGCGCGGCGGACGGCATGCGGCTGCACTTCATCGACAGGTCGATGTACCGCCGCAAGTCCGACCCGGCCACCCTGGCCGCTCTCCTCCGCGCCGCCGACGCCGGGGACGCGTACGTCGTCCCCGAGGGCGGCAGCAACTCGCTCGCCGTGCGCGGCTGTCAGGAGCTCGGCGCGGAACTGCGCGACCGGGCCGATGTCGTGGCCCTCGCCTGCGGCACCGGCGGCACCCTCGCCGGTCTGGCCGCCGGCCTGGCCCCCGACCAGTACGCCCTCGGGATTCCGGTTCTCAAGGGCGGCTTCCTCGAAGAGGAGATACGGCGGCTCCAGGACAGGGCGTTCGGTGGGCCGCGCGGCGACTGGCGTCTCGACGACCGCTTCCACTTCGGCGGCTACGCCCGTACCGCTCCCGAACTGGACGCCTTCGCAGCCGACTTCGAGACTCGCCACGATCTGCCCGTGGAACGTCTCTATGTCGCCAAGTCGCTCTACGGACTCGTCACCCTGGCGGCGGAGGGCGCCTTCCCGCGCGGGACGACGGTCGCCGCCGTGATCACGGGCCGCCCGTTCCCGGAGCGAACCGCCCAGGACCACCCAGAGTCGGCCCGGGACCGGCCCGGTGCCGGCCCAGGACTGACCTAGGACGCCTCCCGGTAGGCCGCCGCCTCCTCCAGGTCGAGCCGGCGCAGCAGCGTGCGCAGCATCTCGTCGTCGATGTACCGGCCGTCCCGCAGCCGCACGAAGACCGCGCGTTCGGCGCCGATCATCTCCCGGGAGAGGCGGCTGTAGGTGTCGTCGACGCTCTCCCCGGTCACGGGGTTGACCGCGCCGAGCCGCTCCCAGACGGCGTTGCGGCGCCGTTCCAGGACCGTGCGGAGGCGCTCGACGAGCGGCGGCGGCAGTTCGTTGCGCTCGTTGGCGAGGAGTTCGTCGAGGCGGGCCTCGGCGACCCGGGACGCCTGGGCCTGGGCGTTGGCCTCGGCGAGGGTCTCGGCCTGCTGGTCGCGTCCCGGCAGTTTCAGGATGCGGATCAGCGGCGGCAGGGTCAGCCCCTGGATGACGAGGGTCCCGATGACCGTGGTGAAGGTCAGGAAGAGGATCAGGTTCCGCTCGGGGAAGTCGTCCCCGCCGTGCACCGTGAGCGGGATCGAGAAAGCGATGGCGAGCGAGACGACGCCGCGCATACCGGCCCAGGAGATGACGAAGGGCCCCTTCCAGGTGGGGTTGTCCTCCCGTTCCCTGATGCGCCGCGACATGATCCGGGGCAGGAAGGTCGCCGGATACACCCACCCGAACCGGGTCGCGACCACGACGAGGAAGACGGCCACGGCGTACCAGGTGGCGCTGGCCCCCTCGTACTCGCCCAGGCCTTCGAGGACGACCGGGAGCTGGAGTCCGATGAGGGCGAACACGGCCGATTCCAGCAGGAAGGCGACCATCTTCCAGACGGCCTCCTCCTGGAGGCGGGTGGCGAAGTCGACCTGCCAGTTGCGGTGGCCGAGATACAGGCCGACGACGACCACGGCGAGCACCCCGGAGGCGTGCACCCACTCGGCGAGCCCGTAGGCGACGAACGGGATCAGCAGGGAGAGGGTGTTCTGCAGCAGCGCCTCCCTCAGGTGCGTGCGCAGCCAGTGGATCGGCACCATCAGCAGCAGGCCCACCAGGACACCGCCGACCGCCGCCACCAGGAACTCGACGATCCCGCCGGTCCAGCTCGCGCCCTCGCCGACGGTGGCCGCGAGGGCCACCCGGTAGGCGGTGATCGCGGTGGCGTCGTTCACCAGGGACTCGCCCTGGAGGATCGTGGTGATCCTCGACGGCAGTCCCACCCGCCGGGCGACCGCGGTGGCCGCGACCGCGTCCGGCGGCGCCACCACCGCGCCGAGCACCAGCGCGGCGGTCAGCGGCATCCCGGGCACGATCAGATAAGCGGCCCAGCCGACCACCAGGGTCGCGAAGAGCACATAGCCGACCGACAGCAGCGCCACCGGCCGCAGTTGGGCCCGCAGATCGAGATAGGAACTGTCGCCGGCGGCCGTGTACAGCAGCGGGGGCAGGATCAACGGCAGGACGATCTCGGGGTCCAGTTCGTAGTGCGGCACTCCGGGCAGATACGACACCACGAGCCCCGCCGCGACCAGCAGCAGCGGAGCGGGCACCGGCGTACGCCGGGCGGCACCGGCGACCGTCGCACTCCCTGCGACCAGCAACAGCAAGGGCAAAAAGTGCATCGCTTCCGCCGCCTTCGTTTCCGCGCGGGGTTCCGCGCGCCCGTCGTAACCTGGCAATCATGAAACAGTGCACGCACGCGGACGCGCTGCCGCACCCCGAGCCGGATCCGCTGACCGACACCTGCCCGGAGTGCCTGGCCGCCGGGAGCCACCCGGTGCAGTTGCGGATGTGCCTGGAGTGCGGGCACGTGGGCTGCTGCGACTCCTCGCCGATGCGGCACGCGACCGAGCACCACAAGGAGAGCGGCCATCCCATCATGCGTACGTTCGAAGCGGGCGAGACCTGGCGCTGGTGCTTCGTCGACCATGTACTCGTATGACGGACCTTGTACGCGTATGACGCCCGCGGCCGGAACGCCGTACGACGGAACCATGGCACCCCGTGACACGTCGAGGTACTCGAGTGACAAGGTTCGGCAGTCCGGTGCCTGGGTACGTCAATCCGGCGCGCGCTCTTCCTATTTGAGGCCCGCAAACCTCTAGCCACCGAGCGTATTCATAGGCTTACTATGAGTGACAGCATGGGGTGGGGTCCCCAGGACCCCGAGGACACGGCGCTCGGTAGCGCGATAGCGTCACCGCTGAACCACGTAGCGCGTTACCCCGGGGGGCGACCCCTGGGCCCCCGAAAGAGCTTGTACCACCTTGGAGGTGAGGGTGTCCCAGATCGCAGGCGAGCCCGGGACCCAGGACTTCGTGGAAGTCCGGCTGCCGGCCGCGGGTGCCTACCTGTCGGTGCTGCGTACGGCGACGGCCGGCCTCGCGGCCCGTTTGGACTTCACCCTCGACGAGATCGAGGATTTGCGCATCGCGGTCGACGAGGCCTGCGCGATCCTGCTTCAGCAGGCCGTGCCCGGCTCGGTGCTCAGCTGTGTCTTCCGTCTGGTCGACGATTCGCTGGAGGTCACGGTCTCGGCCCCCACCACGGACGGCCACGCCCCCTCGCGTGACACCTTCGCCTGGACCGTGCTGTCGGCCCTGGCGGGCAAGGTCTCCTCCGCGGTGGCCGACGACAAAACCGTTTCGATCAGCCTCTACAAACAGCGCGGCGCGGGACCCGGGCCGGCGTGAGGAACGGGGACGGGCCGGTGCGGGACGAAGAGCGCGGCACACGGGGACTTCCCGCGGAGGACGACGGCGGTCCGAGTGGACCGGCGCATCTGGCGGACGGCGTCGACGGCATCCCCGAGCAGGCCCGGCCGCACCCTGAGGACGAGTCCTCGGCGGCCGGGGCGTCTCGATGGGCGGCACCGGTCGACGGCGAGGAGCCCGAGGCGCCGTCCGACGGGCAACGGGATCCGGAGGGTGTCCTCCGGAACACCACGTCCTCACGAGGGCGGACTGGGGCCTCCCCCGCTCGAGCACAGTCGAGAGCTGGGGGAACGGTGACGGCGGGCGGGACTATGAGCGAGCACGAGCGACACGACGAGGCGGGCGGCGCGCAGAGCGTGCGCGGCGCGCAGCACAACCCTCAGGACCGCAGCGGGGCGCGCGCCCTGTTCGTAGAGCTGCGGGCCCTGCCGGAGGGAAGCGCGGAGTACGCGGAGCTGCGCAACCGGCTGGTCCGGATGCATCTGCCGCTCGTGGAGCACCTGGCCCGTCGCTTCCGCAACCGCGGTGAGCCGCTGGACGACCTGACCCAGGTCGCCACCATCGGTCTGATCAAGTCGGTGGACCGCTTCGACCCGGACCGCGGCGTGGAGTTCTCCACGTACGCGACCCCGACGGTCGTCGGCGAGATCAAGCGGCACTTCCGCGACAAGGGCTGGGCGGTGCGGGTGCCGCGCAGGCTGCAGGAGCTGCGGCTCGCGCTGACCACGGCCACGGCCGAGCTGTCCCAGCAGCACGGCCGCTCCCCGACGGTGCACGAGCTGGCGGAGAAGCTGGCCATCTCGGAGGAGGAGGTCCTGGAGGGCCTGGAGTCGGCCAACGCGTACTCCACGCTGTCCCTGGACGTCCCCGACACCGACGACGAGTCCCCGGCCGTCGCGGACACCCTCGGCGCCGAGGACGAGGCACTGGAGGGCGTCGAGTACCGGGAGTCCCTCAAGCCGTTGCTGGAGGACCTGCCGCCGCGCGAGAAGCGGATCCTGCTGCTGCGTTTCTTCGGCAACATGACCCAGTCGCAGATCGCCCAGGAGGTCGGCATCTCCCAGATGCACGTCTCCCGGCTGCTGGCGAGGACGTTGGCGCAGCTTCGGGAGAAGCTGCTCGTGGAGGAGTAGCCGGCCGCTTGCGCGTCCCGTCGGGAGTTACCGCTTCGTCCCCTCCGCCCGGCCCGGCCCCTGGATCCCCAGGGCCTGGGTCGTGGCGGGATTGATCAGCAGGACCAGCGCCGTGACGGCGACCACGGCGAGCACGATGCCCGCGGGGATCGCCACGCTGTCGGCGCGCAGCAGGTTGTAGGCCACCGGCAGCGCCATGACCTGGGTGATGACGGCGGGCCCCCGGCTCCAGCTCCGCCGCAGCAGCAGTCCACGCGCGGCGATCAGCGGCAGCAGGGCCAGCGCGACGAGGGTGAGGCCGCCGGTGACGCCGGTGCTGAGGTCGTCCGAGTCGCCGGTGAGGCCGAGGACGAGCATGGCCCCGCCGCCCACCAGCAGGGCCACCCCCTCCAGCGCGGCCAGCGCCGCCGCGGCGGTCAGCCGCCCGGGACGGGGCTCAGCGTCGGAGGTGTCCGGTGTGGAGGTCTGCTCAGGGCTCACCCGTGAAGGGTAGCCCTGCCCCCGTCGCGCGCCCCCACGTGCTCATCGTCACTACCCGATCTCCCCCTTGATCCGCACCTCGGTATGGGCCGGGTACCACCCAGTAGGTACCCTGCAACCCATGCGTGCACTTCTCGTGGTCAATCCGGCGGCAACCACCACAAGCGCACGGACGCGCGATGTGCTGATCCACGCTCTCGCGAGCGAGATGAAACTCGAGGCGGTCACCACCGAGTACCGGGGGCACGCCAGAGACCTCGCCCGGCAGGCCGCGGAGGGCAAGGGCGACATCGAGCTGGTCGTGGCGCTCGGCGGCGACGGCACGGTCAACGAGGTCGTGAACGGCCTGCTGCACCACGGCCCGGACCCCGACCGGCTGCCCCGTCTCGCCGTGGTCCCCGGCGGCTCCACCAATGTCTTCGCCCGCGCGCTGGGGCTGCCCAACGACGCCGTGGAGGCGACCGGCGTCCTGCTCGACGCCCTGCGCGAGAGCCGGGAGCGCACGGTCGGCCTGGGTATGGCCTCGGGCACTCCGGGCACGGAGGACGAGGCGGTGCCGTCCCGCTGGTTCACGTTCTGCGCCGGCCTCGGATTCGACGCGGGAGTGATCGGCCGGGTCGAGCAACAGCGGGAACGCGGACGGAAATCCACACACGCTCTTTACCTGCGTCAGGCATTCCGGCAGTTTCTGGAAGAGCCCCATCGCAGACTCGGCACGATCACTTTGGAACAGGCCGGCCAGGAGCCGATTTCCGATCTTGTCCTGTCCATAGTCTGCAACACGTCCCCTTGGACGTTTCTGGGCAATCGCCCGGTGTACGCGTCGCCTAAGGCCTCGTTCGATAAAGGCCTCGATGTACTCGGCCTCAGCCGTATGTCGACGCCCGCGCTCGCCCGATATGGCACACAGTTGCTCACTTCGTCCCCCGAGCGCGGACCCCAGGGCAAGCACGCCACCACCCTGCACGATCTGACCGACTTCACCTTGCATTCGAAGGTCCCCCTCCCCCTCCAGATGGACGGCGACCACCTCGGACTGCGTACGAGCGTGACGTTCACAGGCGTACGCCGTGCACTGCGTGTGATTGTGTGAGCGGAACGGGCAAAAGTCCTTCCACTCGAACGTTTAGACCAGGGTCCACCCCATGGAAGTACGGCTGTGACACAGTCGACACCGAGGAATCAAAAAAAACTTTCCGGTAGGGGTTGTATCCGCCGCTGAGGTTTGCGAGTCTCTACGTGGCGCTCGGGACAGCCCGCAACACCGGCTCAAGCAAGCGCCAGAACCCCTCCTCAATCCACAGGACCACACCAGTCCGTCTGGTGATCGGCCCTTCACTTGTTGAGGGATTCGTGAAAGCGTTCACATTCACAAGCAACGAGCATGTAATACCAAGGAGAGGTAGCAGCCATGGACTGGCGTCACAACGCCGTTTGCCGCGAGGAAGACCCCGAGCTCTTCTTCCCCATCGGCAACACCGGTCCTGCGCTGCTGCAGATCGAGGAAGCCAAGGCTGTCTGCCGTCGCTGCCCGGTTATCGAGCAGTGTCTGCAGTGGGCGCTTGAGTCCGGTCAGGACTCCGGCGTCTGGGGTGGTCTCAGCGAGGACGAGCGCCGCGCCATGAAGCGCCGCGCCGCCCGCAACCGGGCCCGTCAGGCATCCGCCTGACTCCCACCCAGCAATAGCCTGAGCTTGGCGGCGCGCACAGCGAGTGCGCTTCTCCCGCCCCCGAGCCGCAGCGCGCAGTGCCCCCGGTGCGCTTAACAGCCACGAGCCCGAGCCCCGGACCACATGATGGTCCGGGGCTCGGTGCTGTTTCCGGTACGACGGCCGTGAGTCGGCGAGGGGTACGGCCGCCGTAGAGGCGGCTACTTCTGGGCGCGCACCGGGAGGTCCAGGATGACCTGGGTGCCCTGCTCCGGAGCCGGGACCATGTCGAAGGTGCCGCCCAACTCCCCCTCCACCAGCGTCCGTACGATCTGCAGGCCGAGGTTGCCGGAGCGGTGCGGGTCGAAGCCCTCGGGGAGGCCGACGCCGTCGTCCTGGACGGTGACGAGGAGACGGGTCTCCTTGGTGGTGCCGCCGCGCACGGCCGAGACCTCGACGGTGCCGGTGTCCCCTTCGCGGAACCCGTGTTCGAGGGCGTTCTGCAGGATCTCGGTGAGGACCATGGAGAGCGGGGTCGCGACCTCCGCGTCCAGGATGCCGAAACGTCCGGTGCGCCGGCCGGTGACCTTGCCCGGTGAGATCTCGGCGACCATGGCGAGCACCCGGTCGGCGATCTCGTCGAACTCCACCCGCTCGTCCAGGTTCTGGGACAGCGTCTCATGCACGATCGCGATCGACCCGACCCGTCGCACGGCCTCTTCGAGGGCCTCCCGGCCGCGCTCGGACTCGATACGCCGGGCCTGCAGCCGCAGCAGCGCGGCGACGGTCTGGAGGTTGTTCTTCACCCGATGGTGGATCTCCCGGATGGTGGCGTCCTTGGTGATCAACTCGCGCTCGCGGCGCCGCAGTTCCGTCACGTCCCGGAGGAGGACGAGTGAACCGATGCGCGGGCCCTTGGGCTTGAGGGGGATCGCCCGGAACTGGATCACCCCGTCGCTGGACTCGATCTCGAACTCGCGCGGCGCCCATCCGCTCGCCAGCTTGGCGAGCGCCTCGTCCACCGGGCCCCGGGAGGGGGCGAGTTCGGCGGTCGTACGGCCGAGATGGCAGCCCACCAGGTCGGCGGCGAGGCCGAGGCGGTGGTAGGCGGAGAGGGCGTTCGGGGAGGCGTACTGGACGATGCCGTCGGCGTCGAGCCTGATCAGCCCGTCGCCGACGCGGGGGGAGGCGTCCATGTCGACTTGCTGGTCGGGGAACGGGAACGCGCCCGCGGCGATCATCTGGGCCAGGTCGGAGGCGCTCTGGAGGTAGGTCAGCTCCAGGCGGCTCGGGGTGCGCACGGTCAGCAGGTTGGTGTTGCGGGCGATGACGCCGAGTACGCGCCCCTCCCGGCGTACGGGGATGGACTCGACCCGTACGGGGACCTCCTCACGCCACTCCGGGTCGCCCTCGCGGACGATGCGGCCCTCGTCGTGCGCGGCGTCGAGCAGGGGGCGACGGCCGCGCGGGACCAGGTGGCCGACCATGTCGTCCTGGTACGAGGTGGGGCCGGTGTTGGGGCGCATCTGGGCCACGGAGACATAGCGGGTGCCGTCGCGGGTGGGGACCCACAGGACCAGGTCGGCGAAGGAGAGGTCGGACAGCAGCTGCCACTCCGACACCAGCAGGTGCAGCCACTCCAGGTCGGAGTCGCTGAGGCCGGTGTGCTGGCGGACGAGTTCGTTCATGGAGGGCACAGGTGCGAGCGTACCTGGCGGTACGAACATGACCGGAAACAGTGGGTGGCATGGCCGGAACGGGCCCCGGAGACACCCGCGGGCCGCGGCGCCTGAGAGGGACCCTCAGCCCTCCCGGCACCGCAGCCCGGAGCAACATCGGCCGTGGGGTGTGCGGTCCCGGTCGGCCGAAGGATGAGGATCCGGAGCAGTCAGGGCAGAGAGCGCCGGGTCCTCGGTCCGCCTTCCTGTGCGGGGAAGACGGAGGCTTGTCGAGGCGTGCGATCTCCTGCGGCTCAGGCCGCTGATCGATCACATGCCCTACCACGCATTGTTGACTAGACCACTGCGTGTGTCCATGCGTTGGCGGATGTTTGTTGTTGTTCCCTTGTCCGGCATCCGCGGCCGGCACATCCGAGAGTAGCCCGCTCCGGCGCGGGGCGGGCCGGAACGCCGTCGCCGGCCCCGGGGACCGGGCCCCTGTGGAGAAAGGGCCACCCCTGCTAGATTGGTCTACACCACATGGGAAGTGCTTGACCCCGTGGGTTCCGGTCGCTTCTTC
Source organism: Streptomyces sp. NPDC107538 (assembly GCF_055657445.1). Taxonomy (NCBI): domain Bacteria; kingdom Bacillati; phylum Actinomycetota; class Actinomycetes; order Kitasatosporales; family Streptomycetaceae; genus Streptomyces; species Streptomyces sp. NPDC107538. The sequence goes on from NZ_JBVKAY010000002.1 coordinate 200,691, forward strand.
TTGAGTCCTTACTTTCCAGATCGGCAGGCACAGCGTGGAAGTTGTCATCGTTCCGGATGCCAAGGCGGGTGGCGAGCTCATAGCCGAGGCGATGGCCACATTGCTCCGGCGCAAGCCCGAGGCGCTGCTCGGGGTGGCCACGGGGTCGACCCCGCTGCCCATCTACACGGCGTTGGCGCGGAAGGTGCGGTCCGGTGCCGTGGACGCCTCGCGGGCGCGGGTCGCCCAGCTCGACGAGTACGTGGGGCTGCCGGCCGAGCACCCCGAGTCGTACCGCTCGGTGCTGCGGCGTGAGGTGCTGGAGCCGTTGGGGCTCGGTCTGGACGCGTTCATGGGGCCCGACGGGACCGCCGAGGACGTGGCGGGGGCGTGCGAGGCGTACGACAGGGCGCTGGCCGAGGCGGGGGGTGTGGATCTGCAGCTGCTCGGCATCGGGACCGACGGGCACATCGGGTTCAACGAGCCGTGCTCGTCGCTCGCCTCCCGGACGCGGATCAAGACGCTGACCGAGCAGACCCGGATCGACAACGCGCGGTTCTTCGACGGTGACATCGAGCAGGTGCCGCACCACGTCATCACCCAGGGCATCGGCACGATCCTGGAGGCCCGGCATCTGGTGCTGCTCGCCACGGGCGAGGGCAAGGCGGACGCCGTCGCGGCGACCGTGGAGGGGCCGGTGGCGGCGGTCTGCCCCGCGTCCGCGCTGCAGCTCCATCCCCACGCGACGGTCGTGGTGGACGAGGGGGCCGCGTCGAAGCTGAAACTCGCGGACTACTTCCGGCACACCTTCAGCAACAAGCCGGACTGGCAGGGGATCTAGGGCGGCCGAAGCCGCGCGGCAGGCGCCACGGCCCGGGATGGGCCGTGGCGCCTGTGCGTACCGGACTGTGCGTACCGGACTGTGTGTACGGGGACTGTGGTACGGGCTGCTCCGGCGCCGCGCTACCGCACCCCCGCGATGACCTCCGCCGCCGCCCTGCCGCAGACCCTGGCCGCGCCGTGGGTCGCGATGTGGAGGGGGCCTCGGGGCGGGGACTGGGGGATGCCCATCTCCACGACGATCGTGTCGGGGCGGATGCCGAGGAGGGTGTCGAGGGCGGTGGTCATCCAGGGGTGGCGGTGTTCGTCGCGGACGACGGCGACGATACGGCGGGTCCCGGCGACCGCCAGGGCGGAGGCACCGGCGCTGTCGCCGGCGAAGGTGCCGGTCTCGGTGCCCGGAAGGAGGCGGGCCAGTTCCGCGCCGACGCCCCAGGGGGTCTCGTCGCCCACGGCGATGTTCGCCACCGGGGTGAAGGCCGCCACGTAGAGGGGCTGGGTCGGCGGCTCGTACGGCACCGCGAAGGTCGCCGTGAGGGCGCGGCGCGCGGCCACCAGGCCGACTCCTCCGCCGGGGCCGCCGTTCTCGCCGGTGGCCTCCTGACCCGGCCGGGCGCCGTGGGCCGGCCCGGCACCGTGGCCCTGCCCGGCACCACGGCCCGCTTCCCCGGCCGCCGACCGGGTCCACTTCGCCAGGGCCCGGACCCGGTTCGCCGCGTCCGCCAGGCGTTCCTCCGGGAGGTCGCCGGTGCGGACGGCCGTGACGAGGGCGTCGCGGAGCCGGAGGACGGTCTCCTCGTCGGCGAGGCCGCCGCCGACGCAGATGGCGTCGGCACCGGCGGCGAGCGCGAGGACGCTGCCGTGCTCGATGCCGTAGGTGCCGGCGATGGCCTTCATCTCCATGCCGTCGGTGACGATGAGGCCGTCGTAGCCCAGTTCGCCGCGGAGCAGGTCCGTGAGGATGCCGCGGGACAACGTTGCCGGAAGGTCCGGGTCCAGGGCCGGGACCAGGATGTGGGCGCTCATCATCGCCCGCGAGCCGGCGGCGACGGCGGCCCGGAAGGGTGCCAGGTCCCGGGAGTCCACGAGTGAGCGGTCCGCGTCGATGCGGGGCAGGGAGTGGTGGGAGTCGACGGCGGTGTCGCCGTGGCCCGGGAAGTGCTTGGTGCAGGCGGCGACGCCGGCGGCCTGGAGGCCGGTGACATAGGCGGCCGTGTGCCGGGCGACCAGGCCGGGATCGGCGCCGAAGGACCGGACGCCGATGACGGGGTTGGACGGGTTGGCGTTCACGTCGGCCGACGGGGCCCAGTTGAAGTTGACGCCGCACTCCACCAGGCGGCGGCCCAGGGCGTGGGCGACCTCCCTGGTCAGGTCCACGTCGTCGACCGCGCCCAGGGCGTGGTTGCCCGGGAAGGAGGAGCCGGTGCGGACCTCCAGGCGGGTAACGTCACCGCCCTCCTCGTCGATCGCGACCAGGACGTCCTCGTGCTCGGCCCGCAATTGTGCGGTGAGGGCGGCCAGTTGGCCGGGCGAGACGATGTTGCGGCCGAAGAGGCCGACGGAGGCGAGGCCCTCGCCGAGGCGGCGCAGCAGCCAGTCGGGGGCGGTGGTTCCGGTGAAGCCGGGCTGCAGGACCGTCAGCGCGTCCCGCGCGAGCCCGTCGTGTCCGGAACCGGAAGGGGAACCGGGCGAGTCGGTGGCGAATGTCGTCATCGGGGTGCTTATCCCTTCACGGCGCCCGCGGTGAGGCCCGCGGCCATCTTGCGCTGGACGAGGAGAAAGAGGACGACGATCGGCACGGCCATCAGGGTGGAGCCGGCCATCATCGGGGCGTATTCGGTGCCGTGTTTGGTGGTGAAGTTGCCGAGCCAGACGGTCGCGGTCTGGTTCTGCTGGCTCATCAGCATCAGGGCGTACAGGTACTCGTTCCACGCCTGGATGAAGCCGTAGACGGAGGTCGCCACCATGCCCGGTGCGAGCAGCGGGAAGACCACGCGGATGAAGGCGGTGGTGCGGGAGCAGCCGTCGACCATGGCCGCCTCCTCCAGTTCGCGCGGGATGTTGACGATGAAGCCGCGCAGGGTCCACACCGTGAACGGGAGGATGAACGTCAGATAGGTGAGGATCAGGCCGCTGAGGCGGTCGTACTGACCGAGGTCGTTCAGCAGCAGGAAGACCGGGATGATCATCGCGACCAGCGGGACCATCTGCACCGCCAGGATGCCGACGATGACCACCTTGCGGCCGCGGAAGGCGAAGCGGGAGATGGCGAGGGCGGCCAGCATCCCGACGACGACGCCGATCACGACCACGGTCAGGGACACGATGAGGCTGCGGCCGACCGGGCCCCAGAAGTCGGCGATGTCCAGCGCCCGGCTGAAGTTGGAGAGGGTGATCGACGTCGGCAGCAGGCTCGGGTCCGGGTCGATGGCGTCCTTCGCCGGTTTGAACGCGGTGTTCAGCATCCAGTAGACGGGGAAGCCGGCCGTGACGAAGACGAACAGGCCGAGGAGGTCCCAGCCGAGCTTGGACTTCCGGGGGCCGGAGGGGCTCTTGGTGGTCTTCCGGGGACCGGAGACAGTGGCAGTGCTCATTCGACCTCTCCGATCTTCAGCATCTGGCGCATGTAGACACCGATCACACCGAGCAGCAACAGCACGGTGAGCAGGGCGATCGCGGAGCCCTGCGCGTAGTCGTTGACCACGAACGCCTTGTCGTACGAGTAGGTGGTGAGCAGTTGGAACTCGGCCTCGGGGTGGCCGTTGCGCATCACGAAGACCTGCGGGAAGACGCCCATGTCCCAGATGACGGAGAGGGTCGTGAGCATCACGATGATCGGCTTGAGGATCGGGAGGGTGACATAGCGGAACACGCCCCACGCCCCTGCGCCGTCGAGGCGGGCGGCCTCCTCCAACTCCTGGGGGACCTGGGTGAGTCCGGCGCTGAGCGTGATGACGACGAACGGCACCGCGCCCCACACCACCAGGAGCGTGATGACGGCCAGGCCCTCGGGGCCGCTGGCGAACCAGTTGTGGCCGATCATGTCGACGCCTGGCAGCTTGCTGAGCAGTGCGTTGAAGATGCCGTAGTCGGAGTCGAACAGCCACTTGAAGACGGTGGTGGCCACGATGATCGGCATGCCCCAGCTCGCCACCAGCGCGATGTTGACGAGCGTCTTCACCCAGCCGGAGACCCGCTGGAGCAGCAGGGCGATCGCCATGCCGATGACCATGGTGAAGACGACACAGGCGGCGGCGAAGACGATGGTCCGGACGACGACCGTCCAGAACTCGCCGTCACCCAGGACCTTGGCGAAGTTGTCGAAGCCGACCGACTCGGCGGGCTTGAACCCCCACAGCTGGGACTGCCCGAACTCCTGGAAGGACAGGGTGACGAGGCGGACCAGCGGATAGCCGAGAACGACGGCGAGGATGAGGAGGCAGGGGGCCAGCAACGCCCAGGGGATGGCGGCGCCGCCTGCCAAACGTTTGGCCGAACTCACGGTAACCACCGGCGGTTTCGGCGGCGGCGCCGGCCGCGCGGGCGGCACCTTCGCGGGGGCGGTCGTCTCTGCGGCACTCATCGCGCACTCCTAAGCAGCTAAAGGAGGGGCCGGCAGCAGCGCGCCCCATAGGGGCGCGGGGCTGTATCGATATGCGGCTACCGCCGCGTGGGCGCGACCAGCCACGACGCACCGGCACCGAACCGACACCCCATCGCGGCACTTTCGTGAATCACCCACCGGTTCAGCCGATTGCTTCAATCGGCTGAACCGATCCCCCGGCCGGGCCCGGCCACCACGGCCAAGCCCGACCGGCAGGTCACCTCACTCGTTGTTGATGACCTTGTCGATCTCGGCGTCCGCCGTCTTCGCGGCCTCCTCGACCGACTGCTTCCCGGTGCCGATGGACTGCAGCATCGTCTGGAGGATCTGCGCCTTCTCGACCTGGCCCCAGCCGGGCGCCATCGGGACGAACCAGTTGGACTCGGCCGCCGTGGCCGGAACCGCGGTCGCCGGGTCGTCCTTCAGCGTGGCGAGGTCGGTCTTGTTGTTGGGCAGGTTGCCCTTCTCGATCAGACCCTTCTGGCCCGAGGGACCGGTGAAGGCGTTGATCCACTCGGCGGCCACGGTCTGCGCGTCGGACTTCACCGGGACGGCGAGGTCGCTGCCGCCGAGGAAGACGGGCATGTTCTTGCCGGACGGGCCGGGGAGGACGAAGTTCTCGACGTTGCCGGCGAGCTTGCCGGTCTTGTCGTTCTCCTTGGCCGCGGCGGTCGCGCCCTCCCAGGCGGGGGCGAAGATCATGCCGGACTTGCCCTGGCCGTAGACGATGTACCGGTCGGACTCGTCCTTGGTCTTGTCGCCGTGCATGTACTTGTCGACGACGTTCTTGAACTCGTTGAGCCCTTCGAGGGACTCGGGCGAGGAGAGGTTGGCCTTCCACTTGCCGCCGGACTCGACGGCTATGGAGCCGCCGGCGTCGTAGACGAAGGACATGGCCGCGTACCAGTCACGGGTGGGCTGGTACCAGGCGCTGAACTTGTCGCCCTGCTTCTTCTGCACCTTGTCGAGGGCGGCGGTCAGCTCGGCGTAGGTCTTCGGCGTGGACTTGACGCCCGCGGCGGCGAAGACGTCCTTGCGCCAGTTGGCGACGCGGCCACCGGCGTAGTACGGGACGCCGTACGTCTTGTCCTCGTAGGTGACGGAGGCCTTGAGGCCGTCCAGCCAGGCGTCGGAGTTGTCGAACTTCGACGCGTCGAGGGGGGCGAAGGCGCCCTTCACCATGTAGGCGAGCATCTCCGTGTTGCCCATCTCGACCACGTCGGGGGCCTTGTCGGTGGCGAGGACGGCGTCGAGCTTGGCGTTCTTGTCGGGCCAGCCGTAGTACTCGTGCGTGATGGTGATGCCGGGGTGCTTCTTCTCGATCGCCGCGTCGGCGGCCTTGACCAGCTCCGGCCAGTTGTTCTGCGCGTCGACCGTGAGCCAGACGGTCAGCTCCTTGGTGTCCGCCCCCGTGTCGGAGCTCTCGCTCCCGCCGCCGCCCCCGCACGCCGCGACGGAGACCATCATGCCCGCGATACAGACCGCGATCGTCAGCTTCCTCTTCACGCCACCCTCCTCAGGGATGCCATTGCTCAGGGATGCCACAAACCCCCCTGCTCCCCGCGGTGACAGACGTACCGCCCATGGGGCCAGGACCTGGACCAATGGTGTAGACCAGTAGGCGGAGCTTGGCTCAGACCATTCGGTGTGTCAAGGGGGTGCGAACCGGCTCCCACCAGCCGTTATGCGACCTACATATGCAAGAACCTTTATGTAATAAGCCAGCGAAAACCGTGCGCTTGAGCCACACTCTTCGGGTAGACCACTGCGCCCTCGTGGAGTGGACCAGCGGAGACCCCTCCGTGGACTAGACCAGCGGGAGCTGCGAAGGTATACAGAGGGATCACGCCACGAGGAGCCGGGAAGGCGGAGCATGAGCACCGACGTCAGCAGTGCGGAGAACGAGAACGGGGCGACCGTCCGTACCGCACGCGTGCCCAAGTACTACCGCCTGAAGAAGCACCTGCTCGACATGACCGAGACGCTGCCGCCCGGCACGCCCGTGCCGCCCGAGCGCACCCTCGCCGCCGAGTTCGACACCTCGCGCACCACCGTGCGGCAGGCGCTCCAGGAACTGGTGGTCGAGGGGCGGCTGGAGCGCATCCAGGGCAAGGGCACGTTCGTCGCCAAGCCCAAGGTCTCCCAGGCGCTGCAACTCACCTCGTACACCGAGGACATGCGCGCCCAGGGCCTCGAACCCACCTCCCAGCTGCTGGACATCGGCTACATCACCGCCGACGACACCCTCGCGGGGCAGCTCGACATCACCGCCGGCGGGCGCGTGCTGCGGATCGAGCGCCTCCGGATGGCCAACGGCGAGCCGATGGCGATCGAGACGACCCATCTGAGCGCCAAGCGCTTCCCGGCCCTGCGCAGGTCACTGGTCAAGTACACCTCGCTCTACACCGCGTTGGCCGAGGTGTACGACGTGCGGCTCGCCGAGGCCGAGGAGACCATCGAGACCTCGCTGGCCACCCCGCGCGAGGCCGGCCTGCTGGGCACGGACGTGGGCCTGCCGATGCTGATGCTCTCCCGTCACTCGCTGGACAAGGACGGGCAGCCGGTGGAGTGGGTGCGGTCCGTCTACCGGGGCGACCGCTACAAGTTCGTGGCCCGCCTCAAGCGACCGCAGGACTGAGCCGCCCGGGGCCCTCACGGAGCGAGCAACAGGTGGTGCACGCGGTGTAGCGCGACCGCCCCTCCTGTTCTACGGTCCTTGCGCCGCCGCATGGACACGGGCGGCCGGCCGGCCACCCCCGACAGGGGTTCCGCCGACGCTGAGTCCTGTGAACACACAACCTCCGCATCCGATATCCGGACCGGGGGTTCCGTACGACGGAACACGTCCCATAGATTTCCTGCGCGTTCAGCAGGTGACCAGTGAGGGGACGGAGTCGGGACATGTCAGAAACGCCTGAAGTGAGACCACCAGGGGCACCGGTGACGCCGGTGGCACCGGTGGTGACACCTGTCAGGGTGGTCATCGCCGTGTGTCTGCTCGCCCCGTTCGTGGCGATGCTCTGGGTCGGCTCGTACGCCAAGACGGACCCGGCGTTCATCGGTATCCCCTTCTTCTACTGGTACCAGATGGCCTGGGTGCTCATCTCCACGGCGCTGACCGCCACCGCGTACGTGCTGTGGAAGCGTGACCAGCGCGCCCGCGGGCCCAAGACCAAGGGTGGGGGTGCCGCGAAGTGAAGGACGGCGTGAACGGCGTGGCACTCGCCGTCTTCATCTTCTTCTTCCTGGCCGTCACGGTCATGGGCTTCCTGGCCGCGCGCTGGCGCAAGGCCGAGAACGAGCACAGCCTCGACGAATGGGGCCTGGGCGGCCGGTCGTTCGGCACCTGGGTCACCTGGTTCCTGCTCGGCGGCGACCTCTACACGGCGTACACCTTCGTCGCCGTCCCGGCGGCGATCTACGCGGCGGGCGCGGCCGGTTTCTTCGCGGTGCCCTACACGATCCTCGTCTATCCGCTGATCTTCACCTTCCTGCCCCGCCTGTGGTCGGTCTCCCACAAGCACGGCTATGTGACGACCTCGGACTTCGTCCGCGGCCGCTTCGGCTCGAAGGGCCTGTCGCTGGCGGTCGCGCTCACCGGCATCCTGGCGACGATGCCCTACATCGCGCTCCAACTGGTCGGCATCCAGGCCGTGCTGGACGTGATGGGCGTGGGCGGCGGCGAGAACACCAACTGGTTCATCAAGGACCTGCCGCTGCTGATCGCGTTCGGCGTGCTGGCCGCGTACACGTACTCGTCCGGCCTCCGGGCCCCCGCGCTGATCGCGTTCGTGAAGGACACACTGATCTACATCGTCATCGCGGTGGCGATCATCTACATCCCGATCAAGCTCGGCGGTTTCGACGACATCTTCGCCAAGGCGGGCGAGGCGTACAGCCAGACCAACCCGGCGACGGACAAGCCGCGCGGGTCTCTCATCCCCGGTGACGCCAACCAGTGGACGTACGCGACGCTGGCCCTGGGCTCGGCGCTGGCGCTCTTCATGTACCCGCACTCGATCACGGCGACGCTGTCGTCCAAGAGCCGCGAGGTGATCCGCCGCAACACCACGATCCTCCCGCTGTACTCGCTCATGCTGGGCCTGCTGGCCCTGCTGGGCTTCATGGCGATCGCGGCCGGGATCCAGGTGCAGAACGGGCAGTTGGCGATCCCCCAGCTGTTCGAGACGATGTTCCCGGACTGGTTCGCGGGCGTCGCCTTCGCCGCCATCGGCATCGGCGCGCTGGTCCCCGCGGCGATCATGTCCATCGCGGCGGCGAACCTCTTCACCCGCAACATCTACAAGGACTTCATCAGGCCGGACGCCACGCCCGCGCAGGAGACCAAGGTCTCCAAGCTGGTGTCCCTGCTGGTGAAGGTGGGCGCGCTGGCCTTCGTCCTCACCATGGACAAGACGGTCGCCATCAACTTCCAGCTCCTGGGCGGCATCTGGATCCTCCAGACCTTCCCGGCCCTCGTCGGTGGCCTCTTCACCCGCTGGTGCCACCGCTGGGCGCTCCTCGCCGGCTGGGCGGTCGGCATGCTGTACGGGACGATCGCCGCGTACGGGGTGGCCTCGCCCACGCAGAAGCACTTCGGCGGCTCCTCGGCGGAGATCCCCGGCATCGGCGAGATCGGCTACATCGGTCTGACGGCCTTCGTCCTCAACGTCGTGGTCACCGTCGTCCTCACCTTCGTCCTGCGCGCCGCCAAGGCCCCCGACGGCATCGACGAGACCAGCCCCGAGGACTACACGGCCGACGCGGGCGACGCGGGCGTCCAGGTGGAGCTGCCTCCGGCGACGGCGGGCACAAGCCACTAGGCGCTCCGCTTCGCCGGCGGGGGGGGTGCGTTGGCGGGGGGTGCGCTGTCGGGTGCGGGTGCGTGGGGGCTGGTCGCGCAGTTCCCCGCGCCCGGCAACGCACCCCCGACTACGCTGGCCCGGTGACCGCTCGCGCCCCGATCGTCCTCGACAGCGACCCCGGTATCGACGACGCCGTAGCCCTCCAGTACCTCCTCGGCACCGGCCTGTGGGACCTCAAGGCGTACACCTCGGTCGGGGGCAACCTCCCCGCCGAGGGGACGTACGCCAACGCCCGCGCCCTGGCGAGAGCCCTCCGCATCGACACCGACGTCCCGGTCCACCGAGGCGCCGGCCGCCCCCTCTCCCGCCTCCCCTACCGCGAGGCCTCCGCCTTCCACGGCCCGGCGGGCCTGGGCCACGAGACCCTCCCCGACTCGACGGCCCCGCACCCCACGGAGTCGTCCGCGCAGGCCCTGCTCCGGCTCTCCCGGGAACACGAGGGCGAGCTGACCGTGTGCGCCACGGGCCCCCTCACGAACGTGGCGATCGCCCTGCTGGAGGACCCCGACTTCGCCCGCCGCGTCCGCAAGTTCGTGTTCATGGGCGGCGCAGCCCAGGTCCCGGGCAACTTCACACCCGTCGCCGAGTTCAACATCTGGGCCGACCCGGACGCCGCCGAGGTGGTGCTCTCCTCGGGCATCCCGTTCACCATGGTCGATCTGGACGCCTCGCACCGCTGGCTGTTCCGCCCCGCCGACCTCGCCGCGCTGGAGGCCGCGGGCCCGGGCACGGCCCTCGCCGCCCGGCTGATGCGCACCTACATGGACGCCTACTCCCGCCACGGCGGCGACGGCACCTGTCCGCTGCACGATCCGCTGGCCGTGGGGGTCTGCGGTGACGAGGCGTTCGTCGAGGCAGCCGACGGGGCCGTCGTCGTGGAGTGCGGAAGCGAACTCACGCGCGGCCAGACCGTGTTCGTCCCGGCCGCCGCCCGGCGCGTCTACTACTCCGAGTCCCCCGCCCTGACCGCCCGCCTCCGCGCCACCGGCCGGGTCGCCCTGGGCCCGGGCACCCGCGACTTCAGCAGGGATTTCGTGACGACGCTGCCGCGATGGCCGGCGGCGACCTGACCCGGCCCGATCCAGCCCAGCCAGGGCCCAGCCCGACCCGGTCCCGTCCGGTCCGATCGTCGGATGAACGACGGCCCCTGTGGATAACCCGAGACGCGCAGAGCCCCCACTCGTGCAAACTGCGACGCATGGACATCACGATCAGGCGGGCACTTCCCGACGAGTACGCCGGCCTCGGCGAGATCACCGCACAGGCCTACCTCGGCGACGGACTGCTGGACTTCGGGGAGAGCGACGCGTACCTCGGTGAGCTGCGGGACGTGGCGAAGCGAGCCGCCGCGGCAGACGTGCTCGTGGCCGTGGCGGACGACCGGGTGCTCGGCGGGGTGACCTTCGTCCCGGCGGGCGGCCCCATGGCCGACATCGCCCGTCCGGGAGAGGCCGAGATACGGATGCTCGCGGTGGCCGCGGAAGCGCGCGGGCGGGGCGTCGGCGAGTCCCTCGTGCGGGCCTGCGTGGAGCGCGCCCGAGCCGTGGAGGGCTGTGCACGTCTCGTGTTGTCGAGCCAGCAGCGCATGCACGCGGCGCATCGCATCTACGAACGCCTGGGCTTCACCCGCACACCGGAGCGCGACTGGAACCCTCTCCCCGACCATCCCGACCTCACGCTGATCACCTATGAGTTGACGTTCTGACACCCTGCGAAGTCGATCGCGACACAACATGTGGGGGTGACACCGCGCCCCGGCACTAGATGTATGCTCATGCTCGCTGTCGCCGCAGGGGAATCCGGTGCGAATCCGGAACTGTCCCGCAACGGTGTACTCGCGTGCGTTTCCGTCCTTTCGCACGCGCCTGTTCAGTCCGAACACCTGCCGACAGCGCGCCCGGCCGTCCGGTCCGGGTGCCTGACGTCCGGGCCTCGTGGAATGGGCCGGTGGACGCGACGCCCCCGTGCGCTCGTGTGCAGCCGCCTGCCCTCCGCAAGGCCCCTTGCCGAGCGAGGGAGAGCCCCACGTGACCATCGCGCCAGCCGAACCGGTTTCAGCCGAACCGGTTTCAGCCGACCCGGTTTCAGCCGACCTGGCTTCCGCCACCCCGGCGACGGAGACCGACGGTCCCGGTACCGCGTTGCTGCGGACCCTGACCGAGCTGACCGCCGACCTCCCCGACGCCGACCCCGGCCGGGTCGCCGCCGCCGCCCTGCGCGGCCGGTCGGCGCGGGCCGACGAGTCGGAGTTGCGCGAGCTGGCCACGGAGGCGGCCGCGGGCCTCATCTCCGAGGACCCCGCCTACTCGAAGCTGGCCGCCCGGCTGCTGGCCATCGGCATCCGCGCCGAGGCCGCCTCGCAAGGTGTCACGACGTTCACCGAGTCCATCGCGGTGGGCCACCGGGAGGGCCTCGTCGCCGATCGCACGGCGGAGTTCACCCGGGTCCACGCCGGGCGTCTGGACGCCCTGCTCGACCCGGCGGGCGACGACCGCTTCGGCTACTTCGGGCTGCGCACGCTGCACAGCCGCTACCTCCTCCGGCACCCCCTCACCCGCAAGGTCGTCGAGACACCCCAGCACTTCATGTTGCGCGTCGCCGCCGGCCTCGCCGAGGACACCGGGGCCGACGCGGAAGCCGGCATCCGTGCGCTGGACGAGGTCGCCGCGCTCTACCGCCTCATGAGCCGCCTCGACTACCTCCCCTCCTCCCCCACGCTCTTCAACTCCGGTACGCGCCACCCCCAGATGTCGTCCTGCTACCTCCTCGACTCCCCGCTGGACGAGCTGGACTCCATCTACGACCGCTACCACCAGGTGGCCCGTCTCTCGAAGCACGCCGGCGGCATCGGTCTGTCGTACTCCCGCATCCGCTCACGCGGTTCGCTGATCCGGGGCACCAACGGGCACTCCAACGGCATCGTGCCGTTCCTGAAGACGCTGGACGCCTCGGTCGCCGCCGTGAACCAGGGCGGCCGGCGCAAGGGCGCGGCCGCGGTCTACCTGGAGACCTGGCACTCCGACATCGAGGAGTTCCTGGAGCTGCGCGACAACACGGGTGAGGACGCCCGGCGTACGCACAACCTGAACCTGGCGCACTGGATCCCGGACGAGTTCATGCGCCGGGTGAACGCCGACGAGCAGTGGTCGCTGTTCTCCCCGGCCGACGCGCCCGAGCTGGTGGACCTGTGGGGCGAGGAGTTCGAGGCCGCGTACCGCAAGGCGGAGGCGGACGGCCTGGCGAGGAAGACCATTTCGGCCCGTGATCTGTACGGCCGCATGATGCGCACCCTCGCGCAGACCGGCAACGGCTGGATGACCTTCAAGGACGCGGCCAACCGCACGGCCAACCAGACGGCCGAGCCGGGCCATGTCGTCCACTCCTCCAACCTCTGCACGGAGATCCTGGAGGTCACGGACGACGGGGAGACGGCGGTCTGCAACCTGGGCTCGGTGAACCTGGGCGCGTTCGTCGACCCGGCGGCGGGCGACCTGGACTGGGAGCGGCTGGACGAGACCGTCCGGACCGCCGTCACCTTCCTCGACCGCGTCGTCGACATCAACTTCTACCCGACCGAGCAGGCGGGCCGCTCCAACGCCCGGTGGCGGCCGGTCGGCCTGGGCGCGATGGGGCTGCAGGACGTCTTCTTCCAGCTGCGCCTGCCCTTCGACTCCCCGGAGGCGAAGGCCCTGTCCACGCGGATCGCCGAGCGGATCATGCTCGCCGCGTACGAGGCCTCCGCCGATCTCGCCGAGCGCAACGGCCCGCTGCCGGCCTGGGAGAAGACCCGTACGGCCCGCGGTGTGCTGCACCCCGACCACTACGGCGTGGAGCCGACCTGGCCGGAGCGGTGGGCGGCCCTGCGCGAGCGCGTCGCGGCCACGGGCCTGCGCAACTCCCTGCTGCTCGCCATCGCGCCGACGGCCACCATCGCCTCGATCGCCGGGGTGTACGAGTGCATCGAGCCGCAGGTGTCCAACCTGTTCAAGCGCGAGACGCTGTCCGGTGAGTTCCTCCAGGTCAACTCGTATCTGGTGAAGGACCTCAAGGACCTGGGCGTCTGGGACGCCCGCACCCGGGAGGCGCTGCGCGAGTCCAACGGCTCGGTGCAGGACTTCACCTGGATCCCGGCCGACGTACGGGCGCTGTACCGCACGGCCTGGGAGATCCCGCAGCGCGGTCTGATCGACATGGCCGCCGCCCGCACCCCGTATCTGGATCAGTCGCAGTCGCTGAACCTGTTCCTGGAGACGCCGACCATCGGCAAGCTCTCCTCGATGTACGCGTACGCCTGGAAGTCGGGTCTGAAGACCACGTACTACCTGCGTTCGCGCCCGGCGACCCGAATCGCCCGCGCCGCCCAGGGCCAGGGTCAGGCGCCAGCACAGACCTCGGCCCAGCCCGAGAAGTCCATCCCCGTCCAGCAGGCCGCCACCTCGGAAGAGGCCCTCGCCTGCTCCCTTGAGAACCCCGAGTCCTGCGAGGCCTGCCAGTGATGCCCAGCAACCAGAACCTGCTCGACCCCGGCTTCGAGCTGACTCTCCGCCCCATGCGCTACCCGGACTTCTACGAGCGCTACCGGGACGCGATCAAGAACACCTGGACCGTCGAGGAGGTCGACCTCCACTCGGACGTCGCCGACCTGGCGAAGCTCTCCGAGGGCGAGCAGCACATGATCGGCCGGCTGGTCGCGTTCTTCGCGACGGGCGACTCGATCGTGGCCAACAACCTCGTGCTGACCCTCTACAAGCACATCAACTCCCCCGAGGCGCGGCTCTATCTGAGCCGCCAGCTCTTCGAGGAGGCCGTCCACGTCCAGTTCTATCTGACGCTGCTGGACACCTACCTCCCCGATCCGGAGGACCGGGCGGCAGCCTTCGCTGCGGTGGAGAACATCCCCTCCATCCGCGAGAAGGCGGAGTTCTGCTTCAAGTGGATGGACTCGGTGGAGAAGCTGGACCGTCTGGAGTCCCAGGCGGACCGCCGTCGCTTCCTGCTCAACCTGATCTGCTTCGCCGCGTGCATCGAGGGCCTGTTCTTCTACGGCGCCTTCGCGTACGTCTACTGGTTCCGCAGCCGGGGCCTGCTGCACGGCCTGGCGACCGGCACCAACTGGGTGTTCCGCGACGAGACGATGCATATGTCGTTCGCCTTCGAGGTGGTGGACACCGTCCGCAAGGAGGAGCCGGAGCTCTTCGACGAGCTGCTCCAGCAGCAGGCCACGGACATGCTCAAGGAGGCCGTCGAGGCCGAGCTGCAGTTCGGGCGCGACCTGTGCGGTGACGGTCTGCCGGGCATGAACACCGAGTCGATGCGGCAGTACCTGGAGTGCGTGGCCGACCAGCGCCTCACCCGCCTCGGCTTCGCCCCGGTCTACGGCTCGGAGAACCCGTTCTCCTTCATGGAGCTGCAGGGAGTCCAGGAGCTGACCAACTTCTTCGAGCGGCGTCCGTCCGCGTACCAGGTCGCGGTGGAGGGCACCGTCGACCTGGACGAGGACTTCTGAGCCGCGCTACTTCAAGGTGATGGCGTCCCCGGCCGACGTGACCCTCGCGGTCGTCGTCGTGCCGGGGAAGTACCAGCGCCAGCTGCCCGCCGCCGTGACGGTCACCTTGGCGGTGAGCTTCCCGGCGCTGCCCGTCTTCACCGTCCTGACGGTGGTGTAACGGGCGGCGCCCTTCTTCTTGAACTGCAGCTGGACCGACTGCCCGGTGAACCCGCCGTACTTGAGGGTCTCCCAGTTGGCCCGGGTCAGCTTGCCGCCGACGGTGACCTTCGCGCCCTTGGCGACTTTCTCGGGCTGGATCACCGTGGTGAGGACCGAGGCGCGCTTGACCTTGTACCGGGCGATGTTGTCGGAGATCCAGTAGTCGCCGTCGTTCGCCTTGACGGTGGCGTTGACCTGCCACACTCCGGCGACGCGGTTGGAGTCGATGTCGTCGCTGTCGGCGATCCAGCCGGGGTCGACCGTCATCGTTCCCGTGCACACGGATGTCGTCGCGCTCTTCTTCTTGCAGGAAGAGTCGCCGTCCCAGGTCGTGAAGCCGTAGCCGTTGGACCGGTTGAACGTGCTGAGATCGGTGATCTTCTTGGCACCCGAGTCGTCCTTGACGGTGACGGCGACCGGGTACCGGATGGTCTTCGCCGTTCCGATGATGACGTTCTTGCCGCCGTTGACGACCGTCTTGGTGACGCGGACGTCTCCCCTGCCCTCCGCGTGGGCGCCCGTCGCCGCGAGCAGCACCAGGGCCGCCGCCCCGCCCGCCACGGCCAGGGTCCGGCCGTGTGCGGGGCGCGTTCTGTGTCTCATGATCCTCCCCTTGGGTCGAGGAGAGGCTACACAGAGGGGCGATCACTGTCGTACAGATATGCGGCAGTACGGGTTCTCGGGCGAACGCCGAGGTCAGGCGGCACGGGCGATGCGGTGCGACGCCCGCCGCTCCTCCGCCTTCGCGACCTGCCGCTCCTCCGCCTTGGCGATCTGCCGCTCCTGCGCCCTCGCGATCTGCCGGTCGACGCGCCAGTCGTGCACGACGCCGATGATCGCCGGCAGCGCGACCAGGGCGAACAGTCCGAGGACGGCCAGTGTTCCGATGAGTCCTTGCAGCTGTGTCGTATCCATGGACACCACTGTCGCGCCGAACGCACCTGACAAACAGTGGCAGGACTGCCGCACCCCCTCGAATTCCTGCCACTTCCGAGGCACACTGGGGGCATGCTGAAAAACGTGGCCGCCATCCTCCTGGAGGGCGTGCATCCCTTCGAACTGGGCGTCGTCTGCGAGGTCTTCGGCCTCGACCGCAGCGACGAGGGCCTGCCGGTGTACGACTTCGCGGTCGCGTCGGCGGAGGGCCCGACCCTGCGCACGCACGCCGGGTTCACCGTCTCCACGCCGTACGGCCTGGACCGGCTCGAAGAGGCCGACCTGGTGGTCGTCCCGGCGGGCGACAGCTATCTGCACCGGATCTACCCGGCCGAGCTGCTGGACGCGCTGCGCCGGGCCGCCGACCGGGGCGCCCGGGTGCTGAGCGTCTGCTCGGGGGTGTTCGTGCTCGGCGCGGCCGGTCTGCTGGACGGGCGGCCGTGCGCGGTGCACTGGCGGCACGCCGAGGAGCTGGCCCGGCGGTATCCACGGGCGGTGGTCGAACCGGACGTGCTGTACGTGGACGCGGACCCGGTGATCACCTCGGCGGGTACGGCGGCCGGTATCGACGCCTGTCTGCACATCGTCCGCAAGGAGCAGGGCCCGGAGGTCGCCAACAAGATCGCCCGGCGGATGGTGGTCCCGCCGCACCGCGACGGCGGCCAGGCCCAGTACATCGAGCGCCCGCTGCCCCGCTCGCAGTGCGACACGGTCGGCGAGGTGCTCGTGTGGATGGAGCAGCATCTCGACGAGGAGGTCACCGTCGAGCAGCTCGCCGCCCGGGCGCACATGTCCCCGCGCACGTTCGCCCGCCGCTTCCAGCAGGAGACCGGGACCACGCCGTACCGCTGGATCCTGCGGCAACGGGTGCTGCTGGCCCAGCGGTTGCTGGAGGCGACGGACGAGACGGTGGACGCGATCGCCTGGCGCACCGGCTTCGGCACCGCCGCCGCGCTGCGCCATCAGTTCGTACGGTCGCTCGGCACGACCCCGCAGACCTACCGCCGGACCTTCCGGGGCCCGGAAGTCGCCTGAGGCGGGGCCGTCGGCGACGCGGTGCAGCGCCTCAGTCGTTGGCGACCACGGGGTAGCGGGGCTCGTTCTCGGCCATCTGCCGCAGCGCGTCCTTGCGGTCACGCTTGGAGAGCCGGTCGATGTACAGGTAGCCGTACAGGTGATCGGTCTCGTGCTGCAGGCAGCGCGCGAAGTAGCCGGTGCCGCGCACCTTGATCGGGTTGCCCTTCTCGTCCTGCCCGGTGACCTCGGCGTAGTCGGGGCGGGCGAGCGGCATGTACGCGGTCGGCACCGAGAGGCAGCCCTCGTTGCTGTCGTCCAACCGGCGCGCCTCGGCGGGCAGTTCGACCAGCTTGGGGTTGCAGATCACACCGGTGTGCCGCTTGCCCTCGTCGTCCGGGCAGTCGTACACGAAGACCTTGAGGTCCACGCCGACCTGGTTCGCGGCGAGGCCGACGCCCTCCGCCGTGTGCTGGCTGGCGAACATGTCGTCGACCAGCTTCGCCAGCTCGTCGCCGAACTCGGTGACGTCCTTGCACTCCTTGTGCAGCACCGGGTTCCCGACCACGGTGATCGGCAGCGACGTACCACGCTCCCGGTACGCCTGCTCGCGCTCCTCGCAGTCCTCCGTGTCGACGACGAACCCCTCGTCATCGACGGGGAGCACGCCCACGTGCTGCTGATCGGTGTCCTGCTGGGCCATGACAGACGTACGCCTTCCTAGAAAACAGGGGGTGGTGATGCTGATACAGGGTACGGGGATCCCGCCCCGCAGGAGGGCGCCCCGTAAGGGGCGCGGGGAACTGCGCGAGAAGCCCCACCGAACCTGCGGCCGAAATCGAACCGCAAGCCCCCTAACAAACCTCTTCCAGATCCCGCCAGTCACGAGAATCCGGACTGTCGGCGACCCACCCGTCCAGCAACCCCCGCACCAGAGAAGCCGGCGCAGCCACCCCGCACTCCCGCTCCGGCGCCCACAACTGCCCGTCCGTCACATGCCCCAGCGGCCCCGGATGCCCCGGCTCACTGTGATCATGCGGATCGAGATGCTCCCCGTCCCCCTCGTCGGACGGCATCCGCGACTCCGAGCACAGCCGGCACAGCAACCGCACCGACGACGACCAGTCCTCCGCCGCGAACCCCGCGTCCGCCGCGAGCCGCTCCAGCGCGTCCCGGTCCGCTTCGGTCGCCGCCTCCAGCAGCACCACCCAGGTCGGCACGGGCGACGGCGCCCACAACTCGATCTCGTCGAACACCGGATACGCGTGCCCCACGGCCGTGGTCCGCTCGCCGTGCGGCACCCCGTCGTGCAGGACGACCTCGCCCCAGCGCCGCCCGGACGACGGCAGCGGAATGGACAGCACCTCGATCCGGGCGGGGTCGAGCCGCCGCCCCCACACGACCTCGGCCTCACCCTCCGGCGAGAGCCGTACGGCCGCGCTGCCGAGGTCCATGCCGACCGGCTCGCCGGTGTCCCCGGCGCCGCCCGGCCTCGGCCGGGAAGCGCCACCGGGCACCCGCAGCCCGTACGCCTGCCAGGCGCGGCGGGCCAGCGGCCAGTCCTGGAGGGCGGTCGCGGCGATGCCCACGTTCCACCAGTCGGGCGCCCCGGTCTCCCGGTCGAGCAGCGCGACGGCCCGCAGACCGGCCGCCCGCGCCTGCTCCCAGTCGTGCCGGAACTTGTGCAGCAGCGCGAGGTTGAACCAGGACTCGGACAGCCACGGCTCCAGGTCCGCGGCACGTGTCAGCAGCGCGCCCGCGTCCTCGTACCGACCGTCGCCGATCAGCGTGAACGCACGATCGGTGGCCTGCCGCCAAGAGGCGGAGGGCCGATGCCGTCCCTTGCCGAAGATCCTCACGATTCCCGCCTGCCAGTTACGGTTCCCGCCTGCCAGTTCCGTCGGAGTGGGCTGGCCGTCGCCCCCGGTACACCCTCTCCCTCGCATCCAACCACGACCGGATGGAGGGCCGCTCATTACCCATGGGTTACCCCACCTCGGGCAGGGTCAGACAGTCTCTCGACAGTACCCTCGCAAGCGTCTCCACCACCTCCGGGTGATAGTCCCGGGCCGTCCCCAGCCGCAGTTCCTCCAGGACCCTGAGCGGCCCTCCGGGCCCTGCTTCCCGGACCTTCTCCTCGTATGCGTTCACGGCCCGCACGATCCGCGCCCCCACCGGCTGTTCACGGTACGGATCCGCCTGCCGCTCCACCACCACGGCGACCTCGCCGTCCACCCCGGTCTGCCGTACGACCGCGCCGCCCAGCAGCGCGATGCGGCGCTGTTCGGCCGCCGGGAGCCCGGCCGTCGCCCCGCCCGGCACGGGGTCGACGAGGCTCAGCTGGCCTATGTCGTGCATCAGCGCCGCGTACTCCAGTACGGTCAGCTCCGGTTCGGC
The DNA here is from genome assembly GCF_055657445.1 of Streptomyces sp. NPDC107538. Taxonomy (NCBI): domain Bacteria; kingdom Bacillati; phylum Actinomycetota; class Actinomycetes; order Kitasatosporales; family Streptomycetaceae; genus Streptomyces; species Streptomyces sp. NPDC107538. The sequence goes on from NZ_JBVKAY010000002.1 coordinate 220,033, forward strand.
GAGGCCCAGCTCCCGGCCCACCGCGCGGCTGAGCAGGGCCACGCGTCTGGCATGCCCGGCCGGGGTGTACCCGGCGATCTCCGTGGCCCGCGCGAGCGAGGCGATGGTCTGCCGGTAGGTGATCCGCACGGCCGCGTACCGCCGGAACGACAGCTGGGCGAGCAGGAGGGGCAGGGAGAAGACCGGCAGGGCCCACAGTCCGACGACGCCGACCGCGAGCGCCATGACGACCCCGGTCGCGCACACCGCCGACCCGATGCCCGGTAGCGCCCGCAGCTCGTCCCTGAGCAGCGGGCCGAACGGCCACCGGGTCCGCGCGTGGGCCATGGCCGCCGCCAGCACGGCGTCGCAGAGCGCGGTCACGACGAGCAGGGCGACGAGCAGCAGTACATAGGAGTGGCCGCTCCACTCCAGCAGCCTGCCCCGGTTGTACAGCGGCTGGAAGCAGAGGGCGGCGAAGGCGACGGTGAGCACGCGCCGGGTGAGGTGATCGACGGTGGACCCGCATCCCCTCGCCACATGCGGCACACAGCCCAACAGCCCGGCCGCGACGACGACGGCCACGACCTGGAGCACCCCGTGCCCGGTCGCCCGCCCGCCGTTCTCCCCCAGCAGGGCGTACGCCAGCGCACCGGCCGCCCCGAGCGGCGCGGCCTCCCGCCCCTCCGCCCCACGCCACCGCGACAGCTCCCCCACCACCACGAGCACCCCGAACGCGAGTGCGACACCGGCTTCGTCGAGCCCGTGCCAGAGGGTGTGGGCGAGGCCGAGGAGAGCGAGAAGGAGGGCGGCACCGCGCAGGAGGACGAGCAGCGTCACGGCACCCGCCCTCCGGTGGGGTCCGCCCGCCCGGCACGGGCCTGATCGCCATGGGTCTGATCGCCGCCGGGACGGGCGGGCGGTACGTTGCCGCACGAGTCCGCGGTGACCGTGGGGTGCCAGCCGTGGCGGCCGAGGGCGCGGGCCAGCGCGCGCACCATGGCGGGGTCGAACTGGGCACCGGCGCAGCGGTCCAGCTCGGCCAGCGCGGCGGCGACGGGACGGGCCCGGCGGTAGGAGCGGGTGGAGGTCATGGCGTCGAAGGCGTCCGCGACGGCGACGACCCGGGCGAACTCGGGGATCTGGCCGCCGGCCAGCCCGTAGGGGTACCCGCTGCCGTCCAGCCGCTCGTGGTGGTGCAGCACCGCCGCCCGGGCCTCCCCGAGGAAGGAGATCCCGCGCACGATCTCGTGGCCGTACTCGGGATGCAGTTCGATGACCCGCCGCTCCTGAGGCGTCAGCGGCCCGTCCTTGCGCAGCAGCCGGGTGGGCACCCCCAGCTTCCCCACGTCGTGCAGAATCCCGGCGAACCGCAGGACCTCGGCCCGCTCGTCGTCCATGCCCAGCTCCCGCGCGATCAGCAGGGACGCCCGCCCGACCCGCTCGCTGTGCCCCCGCGTGTAGCCGTCCTTGATGTCGACGGCCTGGACGAGCGCCCGGATGGTGGCCCGGTGCGCGGCCCGCTCCCGGTGGTACTGCGCGAAGACCCAGCAGGACACGTACATCGGCAGCAGCACGAGCAGCGCGGCGACGGGCCCGTACGGGCTGTGCCACAGCACGGCCATCATCAGCCCGGCGAACCCGTGCACGAGGACGGGCGCCAGCGACCGCAGGAAGAGCCCCTTCCAGGCCGTGCGCACGGGCGCCCGCTCGGCGAGCGCCCGGATGCCGCCGTCGAGCAGGGTGAGCACCACACAGAACACCAGCGCCGCACCCCCGGCGGGCAACAGCGCGTACGGGAAGCCGGAGCCGACGACCACCTCCCCACCGCCGAGCGCGCCCCCGACCGCGCTCCCGACCGCGTCCCGGCCGCCGAGCATCTCGTACGCCCGCGACGCGGCCCCCACCGCGAGCACCAGGCGAGCCGCACGCCAGATGCGGCGCAGCGCTCGTGGCCGCTGCTCGACGCGGGAGAGCAGCGCCCCCGGCACGGCCACCAGCGCGGCGGCGGGCACCGGCAGCAGAAAGGCCCCGGCGAGCAGCACCGGGAAGAAGGTGCCCATGCCCTTGGGGGCCCGGTGCCCCATGAACGGACACCGGGTGATCTGCTCGCACGCGGCGTACAGCACGGCGAGCAGGGCCACCGCCCACCACGGGACACGGACGTCCGGCAACGGGGCGAGACAGGCCAGGGCACCGAGGGCGGCACAGGCGACGTACACACGTGCCCCTGCCGGCACCGACCCCATGGCACCCCTCCCGAGTCCAGGCTCCGGAGCCTAGGACGGGCCGGAGCGGGCGGGGACGGCTACGGACGAATCCATGGGGCCGCGACGGCCGGATTAACTCCTTCGAGTGAAGACACCACTGACGACACCCCGGACGACACCAGTGAAGTCACCAGTGATGGGGATCAGTGCGCCACGTCCGCCGCGAGCACCTTGCTGAGCTGTTCCACGGTCGCCGGGGACTCGCGCTGGAACGCCTCGATGTCGAGACCGTCGTCGCCCATGACGGTCAGCAGCGTGCGCTCGCCGACGGCGACGACGATGACGTGCCCGGCGCCGCACCGCACGACCACCTCGCGGAGGGCGCCGACGCCGGACTGGTCGGCCATGCGGCGGCCGACGCCGAGGGTGGCGGCGGCGAGCGCGGCGACGGACTCGGGGTGGACCTTGTCGACGTCGGCGACGACGAGGAGCCCGTCCACGGTGGACAGGACGCTCTCGGCGACGCCCATCACCCGGTCACGCAGCGAGGCCAGGATGTCCGTCAGCGATTCGGTCGATGCGTGTGCGGTCATGGGCACGTGCTCCTTGGTCCAGGCTTCTGCGGTGGGGTGTGCGGGTCCGAGCGGCTCAGTCGGGCAGGTGCCGGTCGGACTCGGGGAGAGCCCGCAGCCCGCGGCGGACGCGCCGCAGCATTTCGACGGAGGGTTGGTCGGCGAGGAGTTCCTCGGCCGACAGCAGGGACAGGGGTGGGAAGGGGGGCGGCACGGCCGGGGTGTCCGACGCGTCGTCCCCGGTGTTCGCGGGACCGCGTGCCGCGCCCCGCACGGGTAACCGCGGCAGCCCCGCGGCGACTTCACCGGGATCGGCGACTTCACCGGGATCGGCGACTTCACCGGGATCGGTGACTTCACCGCGGTCGGCGACTTCACCGGAGCCGGGCGCCGCACCGAGGTCGGCCACTTCACCAGAGCCGGTGGCCGCCTCAGGGTCGGTGGCCGCACCGGGTCCGGCGGTGTCACCCGGCCCGACGGTGTCACCCGGCCCGGCGATCTCACCGGATCCGGCGCGCGACGGCCGTGGTGCGGCGGCGGCGCCGGTCGGGGTGGACGGTGACGGCCCCGCCGCCGTGTCACCGGGCGGTGGCCGTTCGGCTGTGCTGCCACCGGGCTCGGTGGACGGTGGCTGTGCCGCGTGCGGGGGGACGGGTGCGGCGGGCTGTGGGGTTTCGTCGGGCGGGACCGGGCGGTCGTCCGCGGCGGCTCTGGGGACCGAACGCCGTCGGAGGCGGGCGGCCTTGCTGCGTATGCGGCGCTTGCGGGCCGGGTCTTTGTCGGGGCTCACTACCCGTCCTTCGCTCCGAGGCCTCCGGCGGGAGAGCCTCCACCGGGCCTGCGTCTGGGCAGGGGACCGGCTCTGGGTGACGTTTCGTCGGCCGCCGCGTGCCCCTGCGGGGTGCGGGGCGCGGTGCTGGGCCGGCTGTCGGGCGCGGGCCTGGTCTCCCAACGCACGGCCCGCAGCGACTCCAGCCGGACCAGGTCCAGCATCACCGCGTAGAGGCCGCGCCCGCGGGCGAAGGCGATGTCACGCGGAGTACGGCGGCCGTTGGCGCTCTCCACGAGGTCGCGGTGGCGCCGGGTCAGCCGGCCGTCGGACTCCGGGGTGTCGCGGCCGGTGACCGGTTCGGGCCGGGCGCGGGCGAGTTCGCCCGCCGGTCCCCACAGCCGGGTCAGCAGCGCCATGCGTCGGGTGGTCTCCTCGGCCAGCGGTCGCGGCTCGACACCGGGCCGGGCGAGCAGGGTGGGCCGGCGTTCGGCCAGCTCCCAGCCGCCGGGCGGGCTGAGCGCCATCGCGAAGGCCCCGTCGAACACGGCGGCCGTGCAGACCACCTCCAGTTCGGCGGCGCCGATCAGACCGGTGGCCGACAGATACAGATCGAGCCGGTCGGCGTCGGGTTCGGCGGCGCAGGCCGCGAGCCACGCGTCGTCGTCGATACGGCCCGAGGCGAGCAGCGCGGACGTCGCGGTCGGCGCGCCCGGTGTCTCGATCGCGCCGATCCGTCCGTCCCGCAGGTGAATCGTGCCACCAGGGGAGCCGGAGACCCGCACGGTGCCGGTGTAGCCCTCCTGGTGGAGTGCCTGCAGCAGCGCGGGGACGTTGCGTGCCGAGGGAGTCTTCACGCCAGCACCTCTCGGGCCCGGTCGCCGAGGCTGCGCAGCGCCAGGGCCACGTTCGCCCGGTCGCGGTCGAGCCCGGCCGCCAGGAACAGCGGGTCGCCGGCCGACCGGTCCACCCGGAGCAGCACCTGATGGCGTCTTTTGCTGGTCATGACCACGCTCTCCAACTCCCCCTCGGCCCCCGCCGCGCCGAGCCGGTCGGAGATGAGGGTGGCGAGATCGGAGCACTCCGCCCCCGTCCCCGCCTGGGCGGCGTCACCCGCCACGGCGTAGGTCAGGCCCGTGACCGCGTCGACGAGGGCTACGCCGGTGACGCCGGGAGAGTCGAGAAGCCGGTCCAGCGAGGTCTGGAGCGCAGGCTTCCTTTCCTCAAGTCCCCCCATTCGCCCTCCACGTTCACGCGCCGCACAGTACTTTGAACGCCAACTTCCGTAGCAAGCAAAAAAGTTGATGTTTGTGACCGGTGGGTCACTCGCGTTCGATCGTAGTTGGCCGGACAGTGACCGGTCAGCAGCACTGAGGAATTGGGGCAGCAATATGAACATCGAGACCGCACTCAAGGAAGCCATGGCCCTCGACGGTGCGATCGGTGTCGCGCTGGTCGACTACGAGAGCGGTATGTCGCTCGGCGCCCTCGGCGGCGGACAGAACCTCGACCTGGAGCTCGCGGCGGCCGGGAACACCGAGGTGGTGCGCTCCAAGATGCGCACGCTGGCCTCGCTGGACATGAACGACGTGATCGAGGACATCCTGATCACGCTCGGCCGGCAGTACCACCTGATCCGCCCGCTGACCAGCAGCAAGGGCTCGCTCTTCCTCTACCTGGCGCTGGACCGCTCGCGCAGCAACCTGGCGCTGGCCCGGCACGGCCTGAAGCGCATCGAGAACGGCCTGGAGGTCTGATCGACAGCGGCCTGGCGGTCTGAGCCCTCCGGCCAACGCCGCGCACACGACTGAGCCCGTTACGGGGACGGCCGCACAGCCGCCCCGTAACGGGCTCAGTCATCAGCTCAGCTCAGCTCTCCTGCGGTGTGACCGGCGAGGCGGTCACATCATGCTCGGGAACGGTCTGACCCGATCGGATCAGATCGATCCTGCCCATCACCTTGGCCCGCAGATCGGTGGGCACGTCGTCCTGCCCACAGCACCGCTTGACCAGCTTCTTGACGGCCTGTTCGAGGCCGTACTTCTCCAGGCAGGGCGAGCACTCCTCGAAGTGGTGCTCGAACTTGGTGCAGTCGGCGTCGGGCATCTCGCGGTCGAGGAACTCGTAGAGATGATCGAGGATTTCGCTGCAATCCGTCTCATGCGGCTCTCCGCAGCTCATGAGCCCGAGCCTTTCGCTTCGTTCGACTCCCCGGCGCCGGCCGGAACCAGCCCGCGGTCACGGGCGTAGTCCTCGAGCATGCCGCGCAGTTGACGGCGGCCCCGGTGCAGCCGGGACATCACCGTACCGATGGGTGTCCCCATGATGTCGGCGATCTCCTTGTACGCAAAGCCCTCGACATCGGCGAGGTAGACGGCGATGCGGAACTCCTCGGGGATCGCCTGCAGCGCTTCCTTCACATCCGAGTCGGGCAGGTGGTCGAGCGCCTGCGACTCGGCGGAGCGCAGCCCGGTCGACATGTGCGACTCGGCGCGCGCCAGCTGCCAGTCCTCGATCTCCTCGGCCGCGGAGCGCTGGGGTTCGCGCTGCTTCTTGCGGTACGAGTTGATGAAGGTGTTCGTGAGGATGCGGTACAGCCAGGCCTTCAGGTTGGTGCCCTCACGGAACTGGTGGAAGGAGGCGTACGCCTTCGCGTACGTCTCCTGCACCAGGTCCTCGGCGTCGGCCGGGTTGCGCGTCATGCGCAGCGCGGCCGAGTACATCTGGTCGAGGAATTCCAGAGCGTCCCGCTCGAACCGGGCGCTGCGCTCCGCGGCGGTCTCGGTGCCCTCGGGCTGCTCCGCCTGGCCCCGTTCGGTCCCTGCGTCGGTCCCAGTGACCGGACCCACCTCCTCCAGCGTCTGTGCGATACCGAAACCGGTACCACCAGAATCGGAGGATAGACGACGATCCATGCCCGCCGCCGCCCGAACAGGGCCGCTCTTGGCCGCGTGCAGCACCGTCCAGTCCAGGTCAGCGCGGCTGCTACGGCTCGGGCAATAGGTCGAACCCATGCGGCGGACTTCCTCTCCTACGGCGGTCAGCACGCTCTTTCGCGCTGTCTGATCGGCACAACAGGGACCCGCCGCTCCGCATTCCCGGCCATCCGCCGAACCGGTCACCGAAGTGACGCGATCCACTCCGCGACACCCTCCGTGATCACCGTCAGCGCCTCCTCCTGCCCGAGCGGCGCCCGCTTCGGCACGGCGAAGCCGTGATCGCCGTACGGCACCTCCACGAGCCCGTACGAGCCCTCGGGGAACTCCTCGGGCCTCCCGAACGGATCGTTCCCGCCCTGCACGACGAGCGTGGGTACCCCGGCCCCGAGCAGCTCGTCGGCCCGTGACTTCTCCGGCTTTCCCGGCGGATGCAGCGGAAAGCTCAGCGCCAGTACGGCCGCCGCGCCCAGCTCGGTCGCCGTACGGCAGGCCACCCGGGCCCCGGCGCTGCGCCCGCCCGCGATCACCGGCAGCCCCGGCTTCGCCAGCGCGGGCCACAGCCCCCGCCAGCCCGTGTCCAGCGTCTTCGGCGCGGGCGCGAGCTTTTTCCCGGCCACCCGCCACGGCTGCTCCACCAGGGCGACGGTCACCCCGTGCGCCGGGAGCACGGCGGCGAGGGCCTGAAGATCACGCGCCTCGATCCCGCCACCGGCACCATGACCGACGGCGAGGACGAATTCCGGCCGCGCGGCCTCGTACCAGCCGACCCGGGCCGTCCCCGCCTCGGTGTCGATCTCTTCCTTCGCTGCTGCCTCGATCTCGGTCACGTCAGAAGAGTGTGCCCTCCTCAGGGCCCTCCAGCTCCGTCAGCAGCTCCGGGCTGTTGTTGCGGACGTTGCTCACGGCCGTGGAGACGGGGTAGGCGCGCATCAGCCCGGCGGGCGGCGGTTCCAGCAGCCCGCGCAGATCGTCGAGGTCCGTACGGGCGGGATCGAGCCAGCTGTCCCAGCGGTCGGGCGTGAGCATCAGCGGCATCCGGGGATGGATCTCGGCCAGCGCGTGCGGGCCGTCCGCCGGGGCCACGGCCAGCGGGGTCGTCTCGGCCTCCGTCGTGATCACCGAGCAGGTCACCCACCAGGCCCCCGGATGGTCGTCGGGCAGCGTCCGGTCCCGCCAGAACTCGTACAGCCCCGCCATCGCGAAGACCGACCCGTCGGCCGGGAGCACGAAGTACGGCTGCTTGCGCGGCCGCTTCTTCTTCCCCTCGACCTCCAGATCGCGCTCCTCCTTGGCGGTGACCCACTCGAAGTAGCCGTCGGCGGGCAGGATGCAGCGCCGGGTGGCGAAGGCCCGGCGGTACGACGGCTTCTCGTGCACGGTCTCCGCACGGGCGTTGATCATCCGGGCGGCGCCCTCGGGGCTCTTGGACCAGGACGGGACCAGGCCCCACTTCAGCTTGCGCAGCTGGCGAACCGGCCGCTTGTCGTCGGCGTCCTTCAAGGGGCGGTCGAGAACCGCGTAGACCTCCTTGGTGGGAGCCACGTTGTAATCCGGCTCCAGGGTCTCCTCCGGCTCCCACTTCTCGATCTCAAAGATTCCTGCGAGATCCTCGGGCCTACGACTTGACGCATACCGTCCGCACATAAGTGCCACACTGCCAGATCCGAAACCACCCCGAGGAGCCCCCGCAGAACATGGAAAGCACCGCAGCCACCTCGCTGGCCTCCCTGTGGGACGAGGTCTTCGGCACCCAGCCCGACCCCGATCTCTGGGTCGTCATAGCCACCGCCGTCGCCGCGCTCGCCGCGATCGTCCCGCACGGCGTCTGGCGACTCTCGCGCAACGCCATCACCATCGCGCACGAGGGCGGCCACGGACTGATCGCGCTGCTCACCGGCCGCACCCTCACCGGCATCCGGCTGCACTCCGACACCAGCGGCCTCACGGTCAGCCGCGGCAAGCCCACCGGCATCGGCATGATCCTCACCGCGGCCGCCGGCTACACCGCGCCCCCGCTGCTCGGCCTCGGCGGCGCCGCGCTCCTCGGCTCCGGCCGCATCACCCTGCTGCTCTGGCTGTCCACGATCCTGCTGGTCGCCATGCTGGTCATGATCCGCAACGCCTACGGTGCCCTGACCGTGCTCCTCACCGGCGGCACCTTCGTCGTCGTCTCCTGGCTGGCGGGCCCCCAGGTCCAGGCCGCCTTCGCCTACGCGGTCGTCTGGTTCCTCCTCCTCGGCGGCGTACGCCCGGCCTTCGAACTCCAGGCCAAACGCCGCCGCGGCGGCGCCGGCGACTCCGACGCCGACCAGCTCTCCCGCCTGACCCACCTCCCGGCGACGGTGTGGCTGGTGATGTTCCACGTGGTGTCCCTGTGCGCACTGATGGGCGGCGGCAGGTGGCTGCTGGGGCTGTGACGGTGCTGTGATGCAGCCCCGCAGGGGCGCATCACAGGGGCGCGGGGCGTCTCCATGTGCGGCTCCGCCGCGTGGGCGCGATCAGCCCCCACCGGACCCGCGGCCGCCCACGGCGATCACGAGGAACCCCCTTGGGCGAACCCCTACTAAAGTGGCCGCATGGCCCTGAACGCACAGCCCGCCCTCTGGCCCGCCCCCACCGCGAGCGGAGCCGTCGACGCGACGGTCCACGTCCCGGGGTCCAAGTCGGTCACCAACCGCGCCCTCGTCCTCGCCGCCCTGGCGAGCGAGCCGGGCTGGCTGCGCCGCCCCCTCCGCTCCCGCGACACCCTCCTGATGGCGGGCGCCCTGCGCGCGATGGGCGTCGGCATCGAGGAGACGGTCTCCTCCAGCTCCGCCGCCACGGGCGGCTCCGCCGGCTCCGGCGAGGCCTGGCGCGTCCTGCCCACCGGCCTGCACGGCCCGGCCACCGTCGACGTCGGCAACGCGGGCACGGTCATGCGCTTCCTCCCCCCGGTCGCCGCCCTCGCCGACGGCCCCATCCGCTTCGACGGCGACCCCCGCTCCTACGAGCGCCCCCTGAACGGCGTGATCGACGCCCTGCGCGTCCTCGGCGCCCGGATCGACGACGACGGCCGGGGCGCCCTCCCGCTGACGGTGCACGGCGGCGGCGCCCTGGACGGCGGCCCGGTGGCGATCGACGCGTCCTCGTCCTCGCAGTTCGTGAGCGCTCTCCTGCTCTCCGCCCCCCGCTTCAACCAGGGCGTCGAGGTCCGCCACACCGGCGCGACCCTCCCCTCCCTCCCCCACATCCGGATGACCGTCGACATGCTGCGCTCGGTCGGCGCGCAGGTGGACACCCCGGAGTCGGGCGGCGAGCCGAACGTCTGGCGGGTCACCCCGGGCGCCCTGCTCGGCCGCGACCTGACGATCGAGCCGGACCTCTCCAACGCCCAGCCGTTCCTGGCGGCGGCCCTGGTGACCGGCGGCAAGGTGGTCGTCCCCGACTGGCCCGCGCGCACCACCCAGCCCGGCGACCAGCTCCGCGAGATCTTCACGGAGATGGGCGGCATCTGCGAACTGACCGAGTACGGGCTGGTGTTCACCGGTTCGGGCGCGATCCACGGCATCGACGTGGACCTGAGCGAGGTCGGCGAGCTGACCCCGGGCATCGCGGCGGTCGCCGCCCTCGCCGACTCCCCCTCCACCCTGCGCGGCGTCGCCCACCTCCGCCTCCACGAGACGGACCGCCTGGCCGCGCTCACCAAGGAGATCAACGAACTCGGCGGCGACGTCACCGAGACCGCCGACGGCCTCCACATCCGCCCGCGCCCGCTGCACGGCGGTGTCTTCCACACCTACGACGACCACCGCATGGCCACCGCCGGTGCGATCATCGGCCTGGCCGTGGAGGGCGTACAGATCGAGAACGTGGCGACGACGGCCAAGACCCTGCCGGACTTCCCCGACATGTGGGCCGGGATGCTCGGGAAGAACTGACGGGCGGACCGGGATCATGCGCCGTTACGGCAAGCACACCGACGAGGACGACATCCGCAGCCGCCCGAACCGCAAGGGCAACCGTCCCCGCACGCACATCCGCCCCAAGCACGAGGACGCCGCCGAGGGCATGGTCCTCACCGTCGACCGCGGCCGGCTGACCTGCCTGGTCGAGGACCGCGTGGTGATGGCGATGAAGGCCCGTGAACTGGGCCGCAAGGCCGCCGTCGTCGGCGACACCGTCGCCCTCGTCGGCGACCTCTCCGGCAAGAAGGACACCCTCGCCCGCATCGTCCGCATCGCCGACCGTACGTCGGTGCTGCGCCGCACGGCCGACGACGACGACCCGTACGAGCGCGTCGTCGTCGCCAACGCCGACCAACTCGCCGTCGTCACGGCCCTCGCCGACCCCGAACCCCGCCCCCGGCTGATCGACCGCTGCCTGGTGGCCGCGTACGACGGCGGTCTCACCCCCCTCCTCGTGCTCACCAAGTCGGACCTGGCCTCCGCCGACAAACTCCTGGAGCTGTACGGCGACATCGACATCCCGTACGTCGTGACGAGCCGCGAGGAGTTGGAGACGGGCGGCGCCGCCGACCGGGTACGCGCGCACCTCGCGGGTAAGGTCACGGCGTTCGTCGGCCACTCGGGCGTCGGCAAGACGACCTTGGTGAACGCCCTGGTCCCCGAGGACCGCCGCCGTACGACGGGCCACGTCAACGCGGTGACGGGCCGGGGCAGGCACACCACGACCTCGGCGCTCGCCCTCCCCCTCGCGGACTCCGGCGGCGGCTGGGTCGTGGACACCCCCGGCGTACGCTCCTTCGGCCTCGCCCACATCGACCCGTCCCGGGTCATCAACGCCTTCCCCGACCTGGTGCCGGGCACGGAGGGCTGTCCGCGCGCGTGCAGTCACGACGAGCAGGACTGCGCACTGGACCAGTGGGTGGCGGACGGGCACGCGGACCCGGCCCGTCTTTACTCTCTGCGCAGGCTCCTCGCGACGCGCGAACGGCGGGAAGGCGACTGACCTCCGGGTTGACCTCCGCGTTGTTTGCGCCCCCGTCCACCCGGTAAGTGCATAATCGCACCGAGTCGGACCCAGACCAGACGAGATCAGCCGAGAACAGACGAAGCGGTCACGGAACGTGGGCACACGGGAGGACGAGACATGGCGTGGCTGCTGGTGGTCGTGGCGGGGCTTCTGGAGACCGGGTTCGCCGTCTGTCTGAAGCTCTCGCACGGATTCACCAGACTCTGGCCCACGGTCGCCTTCTGCGTCTTCGCGCTCGGCAGCTTCGGCCTGCTGACCCTCTCCCTCAAAAAGCTCGACGTCGGCCCCGCCTATGCCGTCTGGACGGGCATCGGCGCGGCCGGCACCGCGATCTACGGGATGATCTTCCTCGGCGACATCGTGTCGACCCTGAAGATCGTCTCGATCAGCCTGGTGATCGTGGGGGTCGTGGGCCTGCAACTGTCGGGCTCGGCCCAATAGTTCGCCCCCACTGCCCGCCCCCTCCCCCTACAAGTGGTTGAGGGGCCGGCTCAACTGGCGGGGCAGCGCCGTCCGCACGAGATCCGTGACGCCGCCCTCGCCCGGGGGCGCGGCCACGCACGACAGGGCGAGCCGTACGGCGAGTTCGCAGGACCGGGCCAGTTCCCCGGTGTCCGACCTGGGGGTGCCGGGCGCGGAGAGCACGGCGACGGCCCGCTCGCGCACCAAGGCCACGAAGTCGGTGGGTGCGGGCAACGGTCCGTCCGCGCGCCGCTGCGCGGGGACGGCCGAGGACGAGGGCACCGCCGAGAGCGTCGGCGCGGGCAGCCGCTCGCCCCAGCAGCCGGTGAGCATGGCGCGAACGAGTGCGTTGTTCCGGGAGGCCGCCACGGTCCATTCGGCGGTCGCGGCCAGCCGGTCCCGGGGGTCCGCGTGGGCGGCCAGCGCCCGGTCGACGCCTGCCAGATAGCCGTCCGCCTCCCTCCGGACCAGGGCCCTGGCGAGCCCCTCCTTGCTGCCGAACTCGTTGTACAGCGTCTGACGTGACACTCCGGCCACCGCCGCCACGTCCACCATGCGCACGGCGGACCACGGCCGGCGCACCAGCGCCGTGTAAGCGGCGTCCAACAAGGATTCCCGCGCTGCAGGCATCATCGCCTCCCTGAATGCGAGCGGGCGGCTCTGGCCCTCAGATTTGACGCGCATCAAGTCACTGTCAAGGGTTCCCGGCGGCCCCCAGGGGCGCACACCAGCCAACGCACGCGGCCCCCTCCCCGTCCCTGCCCCACCAAACTGCGGGCAATCGTGCCGCTGGGGCGATGGGGGCACCTCCCGCTCGAGCGAAGCCGAGAGTGGGGGAGGGTGGGCGCAGGCGGCACCCGGCGAGCGCCGGTGAGCGAAACCCCGCCCCGCCCAGCACCACCCCCGGGCGCCCCACAGCCCCGCCGCCCCCAACCCCGTACCCCCAACCGCCCCCCGGCCCCCGCTAGCCCCGCACCGACCTCGACAGATACCGTTCGCCACATGGCCGACTACCTCGACGACCTCCGCTTCGCCCACGTCCTCGCGGACGCCGCCGACGCGACCACCATGGCCCGCTTCAAGGCCCTCGACCTGAAGGTCGAGACGAAGCCGGACATGACCCCGGTGAGCGAGGCCGACAAGGCCGCCGAGGAACTGATCCGAGGCCAACTCCAGCGCGCCCGCCCCCGCGACGCCGTCCTCGGCGAGGAGTTCGGCCTCGACGGCACCGGCCCCCGCCGCTGGGTCGTCGACCCGATCGACGGCACCAAGAACTACGTCCGCGGCGTCCCCGTCTGGGCCACCCTGATCTCCCTGATGGAAGCGGCCGAGGGCGGCTACCAGCCCGTCGTCGGTGTCGTCTCCGCCCCCGCGCTGGGCCGCCGTTGGTGGGCCGCGAAGGGCCACGGCGCCTTCACCGGCCGCAGCCTCAGCTCCGCCTCCCGCCTGCACGTCTCCCGCGTCGCCGAACTCTCGGACGCCTCCTTCGCGTACTCCTCCCTCAGCGGCTGGGAGGAGCGAGGCCACCTGGGCGGCTTCCTGGACCTGACCCGCGAGGTGTGGCGCACGCGCGCGTACGGCGACTTCTGGCCGTACATGATGGTCGCCGAGGGTTCCGTGGACATCTGCGCCGAACCCGAGCTGTCCCTCTGGGACATGGCCGCCAACGCGATCATCGTCACCGAGGCCGGCGGCCGCTTCACCGGCCTCGACGGCCGCCCCGGCCCGCACAGCGGCAACGCGGCGGCCTCGAACGGCCTGCTCCACGACGAACTGCTGGGATACCTGACCCAGCGTTACTGAACGAACGGCGCCCCTCGATGCGTACGGGGCCCCCGAGTGATCCCGGGGCGCCCCGAACTGACCACGCACGCCCCCTTGTTGACCTCCGCTTTACCTGCCACATTGAGAGTTCCCCCACTTGTGAACTTGTGAATCCTTGAACTAGCTGCCCAGCCGTTCACCGGATTCCCTAGGAGGTGGCTGAACTCCATGCTCGTCCGCGACGCCATGAGCACAGTGGTCCTCACCATCGGCCCCGATCACACCCTCCGCCAGGCCGCCGCCCTGATGTCGGCTCGCCGGATCGGCGCGGCCGTGGTCCTCGACCCGGACGCCGGCGGACTCGGCATCCTGACCGAACGCGACGTCCTCAACTCCGTAGGCCTGGGCCAGAACCCGGACGCCGAGCGGACCCACGCCCACACCACCAACGACGTCGTGTTCGCGGCGCCGTCCTGGACCCTGGAGGAAGCGGCCCGCGCCATGACCCACGGCGGTTTCCGCCATCTGATCGTCCTCGACCGGGGCGCCCCCATCGGCATCGTCTCGGTCCGCGACATCATCCGCTGCTGGGTCCCGGCCCGACAGCACGCGACGGCATAGCGAACGGGCCGGGTTCTCGTACGAGATCCCGGCCCGTCCCCGACGGCAAGCGGTCCAACCCCGGTCAGCCGCACAGGTCCTGGACGGCGGCCTGCGGGCGCTTGCCGAAGCCTCAGTTGATCGCACCCGATCCTACACTGGACTAAATCCATATCAAGTCCAGATCCAAAGTCACACCTGTTCAGGATCTGTCTCCACCTGCTGTTACGCTGACCGGTATGAGTGACCTTCTGGAGCGGCTGCGCGGACGCGGCTGGCGTATGACCGCGCAGCGGCGCGTCGTGGCCGAGGTCCTCGACGGCGAACACGTCCATCTGACGGCCGACGAGGTACACGTGCGCGCTGTCGCCAAGCTGCCCGAGATCTCCCGGGCGACCGTCTACAACACCCTGGGTGAGCTGGTCTCCCTCGGCGAGGTGCTGGAGGTCGCCACGGACAGGCGCGCCAAGCGGTACGACCCCAACGCGCACCGCCCGCACCACCACCTGGTCTGTGCCCGCTGCGGCACGATCCGCGACGTCCACCCCACGGGCAACCCCCTGGCCGACCTCCCCTCCTCCGAGCGCTTCGGCTTCACCGTCTCGGACGTCGAGGTCACCTACCGAGGCGTCTGCCCGACCTGCACGTCGGCGTAGCCCCTCCCCAGGGGCTCGTCGCTCACCTCAGAACACACCTAGGGCCCGGAACCTGATCGGTTCCGGGCCCTAGGCCTTCAGTAGCGGGGACAGGATTTGAACCTGCGACCTCTGGGTTATGAGCCCAGCGAGCTACCGAGCTGCTCCACCCCGCGTCGATGAACAGAACACTACGTCACGGCCATCGACCAGCGCAAATCCATTAATCGCCGCTCTATCTGCCCCCCTAGCTGCGGGCAATCGTGCCGCTGGGGCGGCACGGGTGGGCGCAGCGGCACCCGGCAAGCGCCGGTGAGCGAAACCCCGCCCCGCCCAGCACCCACCCCGGGCGCCTTGCAATCCCCGGGCCGCAGAACCACCCCAGCCCGCCGAAGGCCTACGCCGACAACTCGTCCCGCAACGCGTCCCGCAACCGCGCGGCCCGCTCCGCGACTTCCACCGGCCCGAGCGCGACAGCCCGATCGGCCCACCGCTTCCCCTCCACCAGCTCCCCCCGACGCGCGTAGACGAGGGCGAGCCGCAACGCCGCCCGCCCATGCCCCGCGTCGGCGGCCCGGGCCCACCACACCGCGGCCTCCGGTTCACTCCCCTCCCGAGCCAGCAGCAGCCCCAGATTGAACGCCCCGTTCCGCGACCCGGACTCCGCCGCGACCCGGTACCACCGAGCCGCCTCGACGACGTCCCCCCGCCCCGCCGCCAGCATCCCGACCCGGACCTGCGCCCGCCGATGCCCCTGCGACGCGGCTCTCTCGTACCACTCCTCGCACTCGTTCTTCTCCCGCACCGGCTCCCCCAGCTCATGCGCGGGCGCGGGCGGACGGCGCGCGTCGAGCACGGCGGCCAGCCGGTACGCGGCCTCCGCGCTGCCCCCGCCGGCGGCACACCGCAGATGCCGCTCGGCGGCCCGCTCGTCGCCGTCCCGCAGCCGCGCGATGGCGACCTGGAGCGCCGCCTCCGTGTGCCCGGCGGCGGCCGCGCGCTCGTACCAGACGAGCGCCGTCGCGTCGTCGCCACGGCCGGCGAACAGGATGCCCAGGTTGAAGGCGGCGTCCACGCTGCCGGCCTCGGCGGCCTTGGAGAACCACGGCTCGGCCCCGGACGCGTCCCCGACCTGCAGCAGCAGGATGGCCAGCGCGTTCGCCGCCTCCCGGTGCCCGGCGTACGCGGCACGCCGGTACCACTGCTCGGCCTGCGCCGTCCGCCCCTGCTCGGCGCAGAGCAGCCCGAGGTTGTACGCGCCGTTGACGTCACCGGCGTCCATCGCCGCCCGGTACCACCGCTCGGCGGTCTGGGTCTCACCGCGTTCGGCGTGCAGCGCGCCCAGCGCGTTCGCCGCGTTGCCGTTGCCGTCCTGGGCGGCCCTCAGCCACCACACGGCCGCGCTCTCGGTGTCGCCCGCGTCCCGCAGCAGGAACCCGAGGGCGCACGCGGCCCGGGGCTCGCCGTCCTTGGCCGAGGTCAGATACCAGCGGCCGGCCTCCTTCAGCTCCCCACGCCGCTCCAGGATCGCCCCGAGGTGCAGCGCGGCCCGCCGGTGCCCGCGCGCGGCGGCCTGGCGGTACCACTGCTCGGCCTCCTCGGCGGCGCCCCCGACACCGTTGTCTCCACCGGGCTCCGCCGCTCGTACGGCGGCGCCACGGCCTTCCCGTACGACGGGACGGCCCTCGCGGGCGGCCTCACGGCTCGCGCTGCCGATCTCGATCGCCGCGCGCGCGATCCGGCGCCCCTCGCGCACGGCCGCGCGCTCCTCCTGCTCGGCGAGCTGGTCGAGCGCCCGCGCGAGGCGGTACGCGGCCTCGCGGTGGCCGCGCTCGGCGGCGACCCGCATCCAGCGCTCGGCGGCGGCGTCGCTGCGGTGCTCCAACAGGTCGGCGAGGGCGTACGCGCCGAGCGCGTGCCCCTGCTCGGCGGACTGGCGCAGCCAGTACTCGGCGGCCGGTTCGTCGCCGCGCTCACGGTGGTGCCGGCCGAGCGCGTGCGCGGCGGCGGCGGACCCGGCGACGGCCGCGATCCGCCACCAGCCGGCGGCGTCGTCGGCGTACCCGCGCTGGTGCAGCAGAACGCCGAGGTTGTTGGCGGCCGCACGGTCCCCGGCGGCGGTGGCGCCCCGCAGATAGGGCTCGGCTCCGTCGAGGTCACCGCGGCGCAGCAGCATGGATCCGAGGACGCTCATCGCCTCGGCGTCGCCGGCTTCGGCGGCGAGCCGCTGACGCGCCTCCTCCACGGCGTCCCCCGTCTCGTCCTCCTCCGCGGCCTGCACGGACTCAGCCGACGAAGCGGACGCGGGCACCACAAGGTCGGCAGACAGCCCAAAGTCGGCGGGCTGCGCAAAACGCCCCGTCTCCAACAGAGTTGCCTTGTCCCCCATAACGTCCATCGTCGCACCACCTGCAACCTGGGTACACCTGGTATACCGCAGCCATTGAGGTCACTACAGCGTTTTGTCGACATGCCCACAGAGCGACAAGTCAAACACAGATGTGCCCGAGCACCCCGGACAACACGTCGAAGGCCCGGATCCTTTGGAGGATCCGGGCCTTCAACTTCAGTAGCGGGGACAGGATTTGAACCTGCGACCTCTGGGTTATGAGCCCAGCGAGCTACCGAGCTGCTCCACCCCGCGCCGTTGCGTTGCAACCGTACCACGGCGCGGGGCGGAGCCTTGCATCAGCCGCTTCCGGAGCCTCCGTCGCCGCTCTGGTCGCTGTCCTCACTGCCGCTGCCGCCGGTCCCGTCGGCCTTGGACTGTGCGTCCTCGGCCCGCTTCAGCGCGTCCTCCAGGTCCTGTTGGGCCCGGCCGTACGCCTCCCAGTCGCCGTCCTTGAGGGCCTGCTGCCCCTCGTCGAACGCCTTCTGGGCTTCCTGCAGGGCCTGTTGGACCGTCGGATCACCGGACGTGGGTGGCTCGTCGGTGCCCTCTTCGGGGTCCTCCACCGGTGGCTCAGTGGGTGAACCCTCGGTCTCGAACACCTTGTTGAGCGCCTCGTCGAGGGTGTCCTCGAAGGCCGTGTTGCCGCCGTAGGTGACCAGCACCTTGCGCAGCAGCGGGTACTTGAGCCCGCCGCCTCGCACATAGACGGGCTCCACATAGAGCAGTCCGCCGTCGAGCGGGACCGTCAGGAGGTTGCCGTACTCGACCTGTGAGTCACCTCTCTTGAGGAGGCTGATGGTCTCGGCGATGTCCTGTTCGGAGTTGAACTGGCTCTGGACCTGTTTCGGTCCGTCGATCGGTTCGCTGGTCGGCAGTTTCAGGACTCTGATCTTGCCGTAGTCCTCGGTGCCCGCCTCGGCGTTGACCGACACGAAGGCACTGAGGTTGTCCCGGCCGTTCGGCGTGAGCGTGGTGGTGAGCGAGAACGCCTGTGCCGTCTGGCCCGGCAGCTTCATGCTCAGGTAGTACGGCGGCACCGCGTTGCCCGAGGTGTTGGTCGGGTCGTCCGGGACCTGCCACACCTCGCTGCCGCTCAGGAACGTCTCGGCGTCCTTCACGTGATAGCGCGTCAGCAGCTCGCGCTGGACCTTGAACAGGTCCTGCGGGTACCGCAGATGGGCCTCCAGCGACTTCGAGATCGCCGTCTTCGGCTCCACCGTGTCCGGGAACGCCTTCATCCAGGTCTTCAGGACCGGGTCCTGGGTGTCCCACTGGTAGAGCTTGACCTGACCCGTGTACGCGTCGACGGTCGCCTTCACCGAGTTGCGGATGTAGTTGACCTGGTTCTGCTGGGCCACCACCGCGCGCTGACTGTTGTCCGCGGTCAACGAGTCGGCCGTGGTGTCGCCCAGGGTGGTGCGCGAGGCGTACGGGTAGCCGTTGGTGGTGGTGTACGCGTCGACGATCCACTGGATCTTCCCGTCGACGACGGCCGGGTAGGCGTCGCCGTCGATGGTCAGCCAGGGGGCGACCGCCTCGACGCGCTCCTTGGGCGTGCGGTTGTACAGGATCCGCGAGCCCTCGCCGATGGCGCCGGAGTAGAGGATCTGCGGTTCGTTGAACGCCACCGCGTACGCGGCCCGGTTGACCGGGTTGGAGAGGTTGACCCCGCTGCCGCCCTTGTAGCTGGTGGTCTTCTCACCGCTGTCGTCGGAGTAGTCGATCTCCTTCTGGGGACCGCCGACGATCGAGTACTGGGTGGTCTTCTCGCCGTAGTAGACCCGCTGCTGGTACTTGCCCAGGTCGCCCTTGGACGGCAGGTCGGACTCGGTGAACACCGGCCGGCCGCCGGAGGTGGCCTCGGTGCCCTTGGCGGCGACCACGCCGTAGCCGTGGGTGTAACGGAAGTGGTCGTTGATCCAGTTGTTCTTCGGGATGCCGGCGAGGTTCAGCTCGCGCAGACCGATGACCGTGTCCTGCTCCGCGCCGTCCTCATTGCTGTACCGGTCGACGTCCAGGTTCGTGGGGAACGCGTAGTAGTTCCTCATCTGCTGGAGCTGCTGGAACGTCGGCGAGACGATGTTCGGGTCGAGCATGCGGATGCTGGCCGTGGTGTCGGCGTCGGCACGGAGCTTGTTCTTGTCCGTGGTGTCGCTGACACCCGAGTACTCCTCGACCTCGGTCCCGTCGATGCCGTAGGCCTGCCGGGTCGCCGAGAGGTTCTTCTCGACGTACGGCGCTTCCTTGGCCTGCTCGTTCGGCTGGACCTGGAACTTCTGCACGATCGCCGGGTACAGCCCGCCGATCAGGATCGCGGAGAGCACCATCAGACCGAAGCCGATGACGGGCAGCTGCCAGGTGCGCCGCCAGATGGTGGCGAAGAACAGCAGCGCGCAGATGGCGGCGATGCAGAACAGGATGGTCTTGGCCGGCAGATAGGCGTTGGCGTCGACGTACCTGAGGCCCGTCCAGTTGCCGGTCGCCTTGAAGTCGCTGGACTTCACCGCGAGTCCGTACCGGTCGAGCCAGTACGCGACCGCCTTCAGGGTGACGAAGATGCCGAGGAGCACCGACAGGTGTCCGGTGGCCGCGGCGGTGGCACGCGCGCCCGGGGAGGTGACCCTGAGGCCGCCGTACAGGTAGTGCGTGAGCGCGGCGGCGATCACCGAGAGCACGGCGGCGGCGAAGCCGAAGCCGAGCAGGAATCGGTACCAGGGCAGGTCGAAGGCGTAGAAGGAGACGTCCAGGTGGAACTGGGGGTCCTTCTGTCCGAACGACACCCCGTTGACCCACATCAGCCAGGTGCGCCACTGCCCGGAGGCGGAGGCGCCGGCGATCAGGCCCACCAGGGAGGTGATCCCGAGCAGCAGCCACTTCTTGTAGGGCGCGATGCCCATGCGGTACCGGTCGAGGCTCTGCTGCTCCATCGACATGGCGCTCAGCGGCGGTCGCAGCCGGTGCGCCAGCCAGATGTTGAAGCCGACCGAGGCCGACATCAGCAGACCGAAGACGAAGAAGAGACCGATCTTCGTCCAGAGTGTGGTGGTGAAGACGGACGAATACTTCACCGACCGGTACCAGAGCCAGTCCGTCCAGAACCCCGCGAACATGACGAACGCCATGCCGAGGACGGCAAGGACGCCCAGCGTCATGAGCAGTGTCCGGACACGTCGGGACGGTCGGCCCACTCTGATCCGCGGCCCCGTCGGGCCTCCGCCGCGGTCCGGCATCTGGAAAGCCAAGGTGCGCACCTCGAAGTTCGCTGTCGATACGTCAGGCCCGCGTCTACGGACCCGCCAGCGGGCCCCGTGATCGCAGGGGCCTCACCTATGCAACTTACTCACGCTTTACTCGGTTCCCGCTTCCGGGAACGAACGAGGCAGGATTGTGACCATGTCCAACACTCCCATGGCAGCGAACCCCCTCACCCGGGCGGTGCTCGAGATCGACGAGTACGCCTCGGGCCTCGGCTGGGACCAGCCCGCTCGCCTCTTCGCCCTCGTGGATACCGCGCGTCTGCGGACCCAGGAACCCGCCCTCGCGGCGCAGCTCGGCCTCCAGGACGAGTCCGAGACCGCCGGTCTCACCCCGATCGAGCAGGACGAGATCCCCGCCGGCAAGGCGCTGGACGACTTCCTCGGCACCATCGCCTGGCCCGACGCGGTGGTCGGCTGCGCGCTGACCGTGGAGCGGCTGATGCTGCCGCCGTCCGCCGAGGCGTCCGTCCCCGAGAACCTCGACGGTGCCCGTCTCGCCAAGTGGGTCGCCTCCCACCCGGACCGCCAGGAGGTCCGGATGACGGTCGCGGTCCTGCGCGACGGCTCCCGCGACTCGGCCCTGCGCCTGCGCGAGAAGGACACCCCGACCGAGGTTCTCACCGGCCCCGAACTGGTCCCGGGCCTGGCCGAGGCCCTGTCCGCGACCTTCGTGGACTGATTTCCGTACCACTGATCTCCGTATGTACGACGATGGGGGCGCCCTCCGCTTTCGAGGGCGCCCCCACGCGCGCGTACGCCGTCCCGTGCGCCTGTCAGCCCTTGGTGGTGCACTTCGGCAGGTCGGCGGTGTCGCCGGAGCGGATGTCCTTCAGCGCGCCCAGCGCGTCCTCGATGGTGTCGACCTTGACGAGGGTGAGTCCGCCGGGGGTGTCCTTGGCGGCCGCGGCGCAGTTGTCCTTGGGCGTCAGGAAGTACTCGGCGCCCTTGTCGCGCGCGCCGACCGTCTTCATCTCGATGCCGCCGATGGGGCCGACCTTGCCCTCGTCGTCGATGGTGCCGGTGCCGGCCACGAACTTGCCGCCCGTCAGATTGCCGGGGGTGAGCTTGTCGTAGATCCCGAGGGCGAACATCAGTCCGGCGCTCGGGCCGCCGACGTCGGCGAGCTTGATGTCGATGGTGAAGGGGAAGGTGTGGTCGGTCCCGGCGGAGATGCCGACGATCGCCCGCTCCTCGCCGGTGTCGTCGGACTTGGCCGTGGTGATCGTGACCTTCTCGGTCTCGGTCGCCGTCCGGTTCGCCTTCTCGGCGGCGGCCTGCGCCTTGGCGGGCACGATGACGAAGTCGACGTCCTCGCCGGGCTTGTGCTGGGTGACCAGTTTCGCCACGTCCTCGGGCGCCTTCACCGCCGTACCGTCGACGGACTTGATCACATCACCGGCGTGCAGCTTGCCCTCGGCCGGGGAGTCCTTGAGGACGGTGGAGACGATCACCCAGGACTTCACCGGGACGCCCAGTTCCTTCAGCGCCGCGACCTTGGCGCTCTCCTGGGACTGGCTGAACTCCTCGGCGTTCTCCTGGGTCGACTGCTCCTCGGTCTTGCCGTCCGGGTAGAGCGTGTCGTGCGGCACGACCTTGTTGTCGTGTGCCAGCCAGCCGTACACCGCCTCGACGAGGTTCATCCGGTAGTCGGCGCTGGTGACACGGACCGTGGTCATGTTGAGGTGACCGGTCGTGGCGTACGTCTTGCGCCCGGAGATCTGCAGCACCGGCTCGCCGTCGTGCTCCCCGAGCGTGTTCACCGTCGGCCCCGGCGACATCTCCGAATAGGGCACGGGGATGATCACACCCGCGCACAGGAGCGCGATCAGCATCAGGGTGGAGGCGAGCATCGTCGCGGTGCGGCGTGGCATGGAACGACAGTACGGGACAGGCCTGTCAGTGCACCGTCGGGGCCGTCCGTCCGGGGCGACGGCGGGTGTGGTCAGCCGCCCGTGTGGGACCGCTCCATGGCCTCACGGAAGCGGGAGTAGCCCGCGAGTTCGGTGCCGTCCTCGATGCTCTTGCGGTTCCGGCTGGCCCAGCCACCCCACAGTCCGGCACCGATCGCCGCCACAAGTGGAATCAGCAACCAGGCGAGCGCCGCCATGCCGGCCTCCCAACCCCTATCAAGCAACCACATCTGACTGATCAGCAGATTATCCATCCGCTCCGTCAACGCTCGCGCCGGGGGGCGGGTTACGCAACCGGAACGCGCGGGGGCGTTTTCCGGTCACGGCCTCAGCAGGCCCCCACCCATTCCTCCGTCCCGTCGGAGAACTTCTGGTGCTTCCAGATGGGCACTTCGTGCTTGAGATCGTCGATCAGTTTCCGGCACGCCTCGAAGGCCTCGCCCCGGTGCGGACAGGACACCGCGACGACCACGGCCAGGTCCCCGACCTTCAGGTTTCCCACCCGGTGCACGGCCGCGAGCGCCCGCACCGGGTAGTCGGCGACCACCTTCTCCGCGATCCGCCGCATCTCGGCCTCGGCCGTCGGGTGACACGAATAGCCGAGCTCGTCGACATCGGCTCCCCCGTCGTGGTTCCGCACGGTCCCCACGAACAGCGCGGTCCCCCCGGCCGCGTCGTCCCCGACCGCCCGGAACACCTCGTCCAGGGAAAGCGCTGTCTCCCGAATCCCGATCAACTTGACGGGCTCCACGGCCCCCTGCTCACCAGGGTGATCCTCATTCACAGCCATATCCCTATCGTGCCCCACCCGCGCCCCTCACCGGCGAAGGCCCCTCGGCTCAACGCCTGCCCCGAGCCTTCCGCGCCCGCCGCACCAACGCCGCCGTACCCAGCAGCGCGACCGTCGCACCGGCCGCACCCGCCGCCGTCGCGTCCTTGCGCCCCAGCCGCCGCCCGGCCACGGTGTGCCGCCCGGCGACCTCCTCCAGCAGCTCCGCGAGGACCTCCTCGTTCGTCCACTGCGGCCGCCACCCGGCGTCGTGCAACCGGCTCCCGCTGACGACCCACGGGTACATCGTGTAGGCGAGATCCCCGGCCGGCGAAGGCGTCAGCCCGATCCGGTGCAGCCGGGCGGCGGCCCCGAGAGCCACCGCGGACGGCAGTTCCATGCGCCGGATCCCGCTGAGCTCCTCGACCTCCTCCTGCTCCAGCCACCCCTCGCACCCGACGGCCAGCTCCCCGTCGACCTTCTCCAGCACGGCGTACTCCAGCGCCCCGCACAGATCCTCGACATGACAGAACTGCCAGGCGGGCCGCGACCCGGCCACCACCAGCAGCCGAGGCGACTCGAAGTACCTGGTCAGCGCCGTGTCCGTGCCCCCGACGAGGGTCGCGGGGCGCACGACGGTGACATTGAGGCCCGGATGGGCGCGCGGCGCCCGGCGCGCGAGCCGCTCGATCTCCAGCAGGTCGCCGACCCCGGTGGCCTCGGCGGTCGCCCGCAGCTCGGCGTCCTCCGAGAGCGGCAGCTCGTTCTCGGGCAGCGCCCCGTAGACCATCGCCGACGTGCAGAGCACGACCCGGTGCACGCCGGCCGCTGCGGCGGCCGTGAGCACGGTCTGCGTACCGCGCACGTTGTACGCGCTGCGGGCAGCCGAGTCCGTGCCCAGGTCGAGGTCGACGGCGAGGTGCACCACGACGTCCGCGCCGCGCAGCTTCTCGGCGATCGCCGGGTCCCGCACGTCCAGGATGTGCCACTGCGCGGCGGCGCACTCCCCGCGCCGCTCGTCGATGGCGACGACCTGCCGGATCTCGTCGGACTCGGCGAGCCGCTCGGTGAGCAGCGCTCCTACCCCGGACGCGGCACCGGTGACCGCGACGACGGGCCCGCGCACGGCGGGACTGGTTGAGTGGTTTCGCGCTGCGCGAACCTGTGGATCTGGGGAACTCACCGGGCGTCTCCAGCGGTTGTCTTCAGTACGAACGCGGGTGACGCGTACGTACCAGGTGGCATCCATCCTGCCGCAGGCCTTCGGTCGGCGGAGCACCGAGGCCTTAACCCGCCGTGGTGTCTACGCTGGGTGGTGTTCGGGCAGCCGTGCCGTCGGAGAAAACCGATGGCCCTATCAGCCGAGGAATCCCGTGAGTGACACCCCATTCGGATTCGGCCTTCCGCCGGAGGAGCCGGACGACGGCGACGAGGGCAAGAAGAAGGACCAGGAGAGCGGTGGTGGTCAGGGACCGGCCAACCCGTTCGGCTTCGGGTTTCCCGGGGCCGGCGGCCCCGGCGCCGACAATCCGTTCGCCGCGATGTTCGGTTCCATGAACCCCAACGACCTGGGCGCCGCCTTCCAGCAGCTGGGCCAGATGCTCTCGTACGAGGGCGGCCCGGTGAACTGGGACATGGCCAAGCAGATCGCCCGCCAGACGGTCGCCCAGGGCACCGCAGACGGCACGAAGGACGCGAGCGTCGGCCCCGCCGACCGCACCGCCGTCGAGGAGGCCGTCCGCCTGGCCGACCTGTGGCTCGACGACGTGACGTCCCTGCCGTCCGGCGCGGGCTCCGCCGTGGCGTGGAGCCGCGCGGAGTGGGTGGAGGCCACCCTGCCCGCCTGGAAGGAGCTCGTCGACCCGGTGGCCGAGCGGGTCGGCGGCGCCATGGGCGACATCCTGCCGGAGGAGATGCAGGCCATGGCCGGCCCGCTGATCGGCATGATGAAGTCGATGGGCGGCGCCATGTTCGGCCAGCAGATCGGGCAGGCCGTGGGCGTGCTCGCGGGCGAGGTCGTCGGCTCCACCGACGTCGGCCTGCCGCTCGGCCCGGCCGGCAAGGCCGCGCTGCTGCCGATCAACGTGGACGCCTTCGGCAAGGACCTGGGCATCGGCAAGGAGGAGGTACGCCTCTACCTGGCCCTGCGCGAGGCCGCCCACCAGCGGCTCTTCGCCCACGTACCGTGGCTGCGCTCGCACCTGTTCGGCGCGGTCGAGGGCTACGCGCGCGGGATCAAGGTCGACACGGCCAAGCTGGAGGACGTGGTCGGCCAGTTCGACCCGCAGAACCCCGAGGAGCTGCAGCAGGCGCTCCAGCAGGGCATGTTCCAGCCGGAGGACACCCCGGCGCAGAAGGCCGCCCTGGCCCGCCTGGAGACCGCTCTGGCGCTGGTGGAGGGCTGGGTGGACGCGGTGGTGCACGCCGCCGCGAAACCGCGTCTGTCGTCCGCTGACGCGCTGCGCGAGACCCTGCGCCGCCGCCGCGCCACGGGTGGCCCGGCGGAGCAGACCTTCGCCACGCTGATCGGCCTGGAGCTGCGTCCTCGCCGACTGCGCGACGCCTCCCGTCTGTGGGCGTCCCTCGCGGACGCGCGCGGTGTCGACGGCCGCGACGCCCTGTGGGCCCACCCCGACATGCTGCCCACCGCCTCCGACCTGGACGACCCGGACGGCTTCGTCCACCGCGAGCAGCTGGACTTCTCCGAGCTGGACAAGATGCTCGGCGAGGCCGCTGGCGGCTCCACCGAGAAGCCCGACCTGAAGAAGAAGGACGACGACACCGAGTGAGCCTGCACGACGACGCGGTCCTCGTACTCAAGGGCTACGAGGACCAGGCCGAGCTGCGTCAGGCGTATCTCGACCACCTCGCGGCCCACCCGGACGGCATGTGGAAGGCGTGCGGTGCCGGACACATCACGGCGAGCGGACTGGTGATCGACCCCGAGCGCGGCCGGGTGCTGCTCACCCTGCACAAGAAGCTGCGGATGTGGCTCCAGATGGGCGGCCACTGCGAGCCCGAGGACACCACCCTCGCGGGCTCCGCCCTCCGCGAGGCCACGGAGGAGTCCGGCATCGCCGGCCTGACGCTCCTGCCGGGCGGCCCGGTCCGCCTCGACCGCCATCACACCCCGTGCGCCTGGCACCTGGACGTCCAGTACGCGGCCCTCGCCCCCTCCGGCGCCGAGGAGGCGATCAGCGACGAGTCCCTCGATCTGCGCTGGTTCGCCTACGACGAGGTCGCGACGGTGGCCGACGACTCGGTCGTACGCCTACTGGAGGCCACACGGGCGCGACTCTGAGCTCGCTCTTTCGCGTGAGGGCGGCGGTCTGCCGGCATGACGCCGACGGACGGTGGGCAGGCCCCCACCGGGGGGACGAAC
The DNA here is from genome assembly GCF_055657445.1 of Streptomyces sp. NPDC107538. Taxonomy (NCBI): domain Bacteria; kingdom Bacillati; phylum Actinomycetota; class Actinomycetes; order Kitasatosporales; family Streptomycetaceae; genus Streptomyces; species Streptomyces sp. NPDC107538. Next base: position 246,644 of record NZ_JBVKAY010000002.1, read on the forward strand.
GCGGTAAGGGGCGTCCGCAATGGCGGACGCCCCTTACCCATGTGCCCCCAGCGGCTGATCAGTTGCGGCTGCCCCCGAGGGAGTTTCCGCTCAGGCCGCCGCCGCCCATGCCGAACTGTCCGAGGACGCCGGACGTACGCAGGTGCTGCGGCGGGAGCAGCTCGCTGGGCTGCACCAGGACATGTCCCTGGCCCCCGAAGTGCATCTCCCAGCCCTCCCCGGTGGAGCCCCGGCGGCGCCACACGGCGGAGGTGGAGGTCGGCGCCTGGAGCTGTGTACGCAGCGAGGTGGACCAGGCGATGACGGCGTCCGAGTCGACGCAGATGTTCTTCTCCGGCGTCACTTCGAGGGCGAGCGGCGGGCCCGAGGTCATCAGGACGATCTTGCCGCCACCGGACAGCTCCAGGTTGTACGCCCCAGCCGAGGCCACCTCCACGGCGCTGTCCACGGCGACGATGCCGACGTTCAGGGAGCCGTCGAAGGCGAGGACGGCGGAGGAGTCGACGGTGATGCCACGACCGACCTCCATGATGTGCAGGTACTGCGCGAAGTTGGCGAGATACACGATCCCGTTGCCCTTGCAGCGCATGAGTTCGAGCCGCTCGCCGGTCATCCGCTCGGCGTTGCGCCAGCTGCGGTTGCGGTACTGACTGTCGAACTCGACCTGCCCCTCGAAGGCGACCATGGCGCCCTGGCGGGCCAGGACGGGGCTGCTGCCCATGGTGACGTCGGTCTTCAGCAGCTGCGGGTTCTGCAGTGTGTAGCGCTCGGTGTGGTTCACCGGGATGTGCGCGAAGAGTGTGCTGTGCATGGTGCGGTGTTCTCCTCTCGGTCCCGGTCAGCCACGGATCTTGAAACGGTCGCCGGTGTCCTCGCTGGGCTGGACGACGACGAAGCCCTGCCCCTTGAACCCGATCTGGAACGCTTCCCCGCTGCCCCGGCCGATGAGCGCGCCGGCCTTGATGGTGCGGCGGGCCTTCATGTCGAGGCCGTCGGTCCAGGCGATCAGCGCGTCCGGGTCGACATATGTCTCCCGTTCGCCGCAGTCCAGGGAGATCGGCACGCCCCGGCTGACCAGGGCGACCCATCCGGTGCCCCGGATCACCAGGTTGGTGAGACCCGAGCCGGACAGCTTGGCGAGGCCCTTGACCGGCTCGATGGTGAGCTGGAGCGAGGCGTCGCAGGCCAGCAGGGTCGGGCCGTTGACGGACAGCGCCTCGTTGTTCAGGTGGAGGATGAGGACGTCACCGCCGTAGTCGGCGAGGTACAGCTCCCCGTCGCCCCGGCAGAGCATCAGCTTGCCGCCCTCGCCGGTCACCATCTCCTCCGCGCTGCGCCGCAGCGTGGCGGGCGGGCCGTCGAACTGCACATAGCCGTCGTACGCGATCATCGAGCCGGCCTTGGCCAGGAGGTCCTGGCCGGTGACCATGGTGACCTTGAGCATCTTGGAGCTGTGCACGCTCATGCGGACGCCGGTGGAGGCGGAGCGGTGCGCGTTGAGTGTCTGGAGGTCCATGCTCTGCCTCACACCTCGAAGGGCTGGACGACGACGAAGTTGCCGGGGGCGCCGCGGAACTGGAGGTTGATGGCCTCCTGGGTCTGCCGGGCGTACCCGGAACGGCGCAGCCTGAGCGAGGTCGTGGTGACGGCCTGGGCGCCGGCGGACCAGGCGATGACGGCGTTGCCGTCGACGTAGGTGGCCGGGCCGACGGGGAGCACGACGGGAATGCCGCGCGTCTTGACGACGACCGCTCCCGTGCCGGAGAAGAGCATGCTGAACAGGCCGCCGCCGGGCAGGCCGGCGCCCTCGATACGACGGATCTCGGTGTCCAGTGACTCGTCGAAGGCGAGCACTCCGCGCGCGCTGGTGTAGAGCTGCTCGTTCTCCAGGCGGATCACGAAGAGGTGGCTGCCCTCGTCCGCGAGGAACACCTCGCCGTCTCCGGAACAGCGCATCAGGGCCATGCCCTGGCCGGTGAGCTGACCCGTCAACTTGCCGAGCAGGCCCGACCCCTTGTGAGCGAAGTCGATGTCGCCCTGGTAGGCGACCATGCTGCCCTGCTTGGCGAGGATGTTGGCGCCCTTGGTGAGCGTCGTCCGCACCAGCTGGGGGTTCTGCTCTGTCCAGCGGTCACCGACGGGTGCCTCGGAGTACTTCGTCAGGACGACCCGCAGTCCCGCCTCCGGAGGCACGGGCGCGAGCTGCGTGCCGCCGCCGAAGGGCTGCGCCTGTCCGGGGAACGCGCCGGGAGCGCCGGGAGGCGTGAACGGGCCGCCCTGCGGAGCGCCCGGAGGGGTGAAGGGCCCACCCTGGGGCGGTGCGCCGGGCGGCGTGAAAGGCCCACCTTGCGGCGGTGCGCCGGGCGGGGTGAAGGGGCCGCCCTGCGGTGCGGGCGGGGCCGGAGGCGGGACGGTACCGCCGGGCGGGGTGTGCAGGGGCGCGGCGATGGTCGGCGCGGCGTGCACGGAGGGTGAGGGCGCCGGGGGCGCGAACGGCTGCGCGGGCTCCGGGGCGGGTGCGGGCACCGGGGCGGCGGGAGCGGGCGGCGCGCCGAAGGCGGGTGGGGCGAAGCCGGGCGCGGCGTCGGCCTGCGGCTGCTGCGGTGCGGCGGCGGGCTCCTCCTCGGCGACCTCGCCGCCGAAGTTCTTCAGCAGTGCGTCGAGTCCGCCGTCGAAGCCCTGTCCGACGGCCGCGAACCGCCACACGTCCTTGAGGTAGAAGTCGCCCAGCATCACGGCGCGCTCGGTGGAGAACTCCGAGCCGTCGAACGGGTACCGGGCCACTTCCTCGCCGCCCGCGACGATACGGACGTATCCGGGTGCGATCTGCGACATCTGCCCGTTGCCGTCGATCGTCGCCGTGAAGGACAGCTTCTGGATCTGCGGCGGGATCTTGTCGAGCGTGACGCGGAAGGACTCCGTGTCACCCGACTGGGCACCCAGGAGCTGGATCGACTCCTCGGGGGTCTTCGGCTGGTTGAAGAAGACGAAGTAGCGGTCGTCCGAGAGCCGTTCGTCGGCGTCCAGACCGAAGCAGCTGATGTCGAAGCTCAGCCCGGGGGCGGAGATCTGTACACCCACGTACAGATCCGTACCCGCGGTGAGGTCACTGATCTTGGCCTTGTGGCCGCGTTGGAATTCCCTGGCCATGCGTAACGACCGTCCCCCATCCCGAAAGTGCGTGCGCCTGCGAGTGCGTCGCGTCAGGCTAACCGCAAAGTCCGGGGACGTACGAGGCTGGTACAGAGCCGGTACAAAAGCGCGACTTCGGTCACCGGACCCACAAACGCGCACGCGCGCGTGGGATGCCGGTGACGCGTCATTCGTCGCGCTCGGCCGGCAGCTGCGGCAGCCGGTCGGCGGCGACCACCCCTTCGAGGTAGCCGCGTGCCCGCTCGGTGCGCGGATAGGCCTCCAACAGCTCCCAGAAACGCGGCCCGTGACCGGGTACGAGCAGGTGGGCGAGTTCATGGAGGAGGACGTAGTCGACGACGTACTCGGGCATGCCCTGCAGCCGGTGCGAGAGGCGGATGCTGCCCTCCGCGGGGGTGCACGAGCCCCAGCGGGTGTTCTGGTTGGTGACCCAGCGGACCGAGGCGGGCCGGGCGCGACCGTCGAAGTACTGGTCCGAGAGCCGGGCGGCACGCTCCGCGAGTTCGGTGTCGCCGAGACGCCGTTTGCTTTCCTGCGCGGCCAGCTTGTCGAGCATGACCGTCACCCAGCGCTGCTCCTCCGCCTCGGACATCCGCGCGGGGATGAGCACGACGGTGCGATCGCCCTCGCGGTACGCGGAGACCGTTCTGCGCCGCCGCGCGCTCCTGCGGACCTCGATCGCGCTCGACCGCGAGCCGCTCGGCGGCTGGCTCGTCGTGCTGCGCTGTGGCTTTCCGGCGCGGTGCAGTGGGTCGGCGGGCACGCCCCGACGTTACCCGCTGCACACGGGAGAAGTCCCGCCTCCGGGAGGGTTCGATATCGATCCGCACTCCGAGCGCCTGATTTGTACGACGAACGGCGTCGCCTGTGGACAACTCTCGACACGCTTCGTCGCGGTCCGTGCATGCTGGCACCCGTCGGCGGACCAGGCACTGGCGCCGTCGGTGAACGAGGACCAATCTCTGGCTACGGGGGCCGATGATGCATCCGATGGTGAAGCCCGCGCTCCGGCGCGGCTGGCGGGATCTCAACACCGTGCAGTTCGGTCTGGCGCCGGCGCACGCCATGGTGCTGGGCCCGATGGACACGGCGACAGGCAGTTTCCTCGCCCTGCTCGACGGCACCCGCGGGCTGCCGCTCCTACGTGACGAGGGGCGTCGCATGGGTCTGCCGGACGGACATGTGGACGGTCTGGTGGACCGCCTGTCCCGGTCCGGTCTGCTGGACGACGCGACGGGCGGCGGCCCTGCCGCGGACGACCTGCGCGCCAAACCGGGGGTCCTCGACCGGCTGCGTCCGGACGCGGCCACGCTGTCCCTGAGCGCGCCCGAGCCCGGCGATGCCATGAAGCGTCTGGCGAGCCGCCGGTCACTGAGAGTGCAGGTTCGGGGCGCCGGTCGGGTGGGGGCGGTGCTCGCCTCGCTGCTGTCGGCGGCCGGTGTCGGCGAGATCGACGTACGCGACGTCGGCCGGGTCGAGCCATGGGACGTGACGCCGGGCGGTCTGCCGACGGAGTCGATCGGCGAGCGCAGGGACATGGCGGCCCGCCGCGCCGCTCGCCACGCGGCCCCCGACCGACCCCCGCGACGCCGCCGTGGTCCCCAGCGGCCGGCCGAGCCGACCGACGAGGTGGCGACCGACCGCCTCCGTGAGGAGCCCGGCTTCTCGCTGGTGATCCTCGCCCCACGGGACGGTGTCGAGGTCCACGCCCCCAAGCCCGCGGCCGCCGAACCGCTGATCGCCTCGGGCACACCCCACCTGTACGCAGGCGTGGTGGAGGGGACGGGCGTGGTCGGCCCCCTGGTGCTGCCCGGTGAGACGGGCTGCGCGGGCTGTCTCGAACAGAGCCGTGCCGACCGCGACGAGACCTGGCCTCGGCTGGTGGCACAGTGGCGGTCCGGACGCCCACACCCGTTCGAGGCCTGCGATCTGACGTTGGCGACGACCGTCGCGGGGCTGGCCGCCGGGCATGCGCTCGCGTTCCTCGACGGGCGGACGCCGTCCAGCGCGGGCGCCCGCTGGGAGGTCTCGGTACCGGGGTTCGACTGGCACCCGCGTCCGGTGTGGCCCCACCCGGGATGTTCCTGCGCAGCCGCTGAAAACGGCACGGCCGGGAAAGGTAACGGGGAACACACCGCAAAGGACGGGGAGGCGCGCGAGACAATGGCGGGGCATCAGCGGTCAACGAGGTTGTCCCGCACGGCACACGCGGCACGGCCTGCTGGGACTTGGAGGGCGCATGTCTGATCTTCCCCGGAAGGCGGTCACCCGGACCGCCAAGCTCGCCGCGCTTCCGCTCGGCATCGCAGGCCGGGCCACCTGGGGACTCGGCAAGCGGATCGTCGGCGAGTCGGCGGATCTCGTGGGCCGCGAACTCCAGCAGCGCACGGCGGAGCAGCTGTTCAAGGTCCTGGGCGAGCTGAAGGGCGGCGCGATGAAGTTCGGGCAGGCCCTGTCCGTCTTCGAGTCGGCGCTCCCCGAGGAGGTCGCGGGCCCCTATCGCGCGGCCCTGACGAAGCTTCAGGACGCGGCGCCCCCGATGCCGACCCGCACGGTGCACGCCGTACTGGAGGAGCGCGTCGGAGAGAACTGGCAGGAGCTGTTCCTGGAGTTCGAGGAGAAACCGGCCGCGGCGGCGTCGATCGGCCAGGTGCACCGCGCGGTGTGGCACGACGGCCGTGCGGTCGCCGTGAAGGTGCAGTACCCGGGCGCGGGCGAGGCGCTTCTCTCCGACCTCGGCCAGCTCAGCCGGTTCGCTCGGCTGCTGGGTCCGCTGATCCCCGGGATGGACATCAAGCCGCTCATCGCGGAGCTGCGGGACCGGGTCTCCGAAGAGCTCGACTACGGCCTGGAGGCCCAGGCCCAGCAGGCGCACGCGGAGGAGTTCGCGGACGACCCCGATGTCGTGGTGCCGGCCGTGGTGCACCAGTGCGATCAGGTGCTGGTGACCGAGTGGATGGAGGGCACCCCTCTCTCCGAGATCATCACCGACGGCTCCCAGGAGCAGCGCGACCGGGCGGGCCAGCTGCTGACCCGCTTCCTCTTCTCGGGCCCGGCCCGTACCGGCCTGCTGCACGCAGACCCGCATCCGGGCAATTTCCGTCTCCTGCCGGACGAGAAGGGCGGCTGGCGCCTCGGCGTCCTCGACTTCGGCACGGTGGACCGGCTGCCGGGCGGCCTGCCGAGCCCGATCGGTGACGCCCTGCGGCTGACGATCGACGGCGAGGCGGAGGCCGTCTACGACATGCTCCGCGCGGAAGGCTTCGTGAAGGAGTCGATAGACCTCGACCCGGACGCGGTCCTCGACTATCTGCGTCCCATCATCGAACCGGTCCGGGCGGACGAGTTCACCTTCGCCCGTGGCTGGATGCGCAGCCAGGCCGCCCGGATCGCCGACCCCCGCTCCCCCGCCCACCAGTTGGGCAAGCAGCTGAACCTGCCCCCGTCGTATCTCCTCATCCACCGGGTGACGCTGAGCACCATCGGTGTGCTGTGCCAGCTCGGCGCGACGGTCCGTATGCGCGACGAGTTGGAGGAGTGGCTGCCGGGCTTCGTGTGGGAAGAGGAGGAGGGCGAGTCGGCCGCCGAGGCGTGAGGGGTCGGAGCGGGGGCGGGTTCACCACCAGGCCGAGTCCACCCTGCCCTCGATCGCCCGAAGGTTCTCCCTGGCGCAGGTGGTGCAGAAGTAGTGCCGCGCGCCGTTCTCCACGGAGCAGATCCACAGGGGTTGCGGGGCGTCCGCGGTGATGCCGCAGCGGGCGCACATGAGGGTCTGGGGTTCCGCGCCGGGGCCGCCGCTGTCGCTGTCCCCGAAAAGACTCGTCACCCGGCGACGATAACGCCGCCCTCGGCGGTTTTCGTGGCCACCACGCACCGCGGGGGCCGGTCCCTTCGGACCGGCCCCCGCGGGGAGCCACTACGGACGGTGGTGCTGTGCCTGTCCAGGCCGGATCATGCCGGTTGCCGCGGAACGGCTACTGCATGACCGCCATGGCGAGCGCACGGCGGGCGCGCATCGACGCGCGCTCGGCCCGGCGCTGCATCCGGCGGGCGACCGCCAGGCGCATGGCCCGGCGTTCCTGCTCCGCCTGGTGCAGGCGCTCGTGCATATGCGCACGAGCCAGGGCTTCTGGCATGAGATGCATCTCTCGGGTCCTGTTCTGACGCGAGGCGTTCGCGCCGGTGGTGGTGAAGTCTGGAGTCGCGGAGCCGACGGGCTCACTCGTGGACGGCTTCATCGGGGCCTGCTTCTTGGGATCGTGCGTGAGGGGGCGGTCGATCGTTCCGGTGATGTTCATGCCGTGACCGGGTTCTTGCGCGGGCGACCACGGGGCCGCTTGCGGGCCACGACCACACCCTGGACGAAGAGCTCGCCACCCCAGACGCCCCAGGGCTCACGCCGCTCCTTGGCGCCGGCGAGGCAGGCCTCCATCAGCGGGCAGGTGCGGCAGAGGGACTTGGCGTACTCGACATCGGCCGGCGACTCGGCGAAGAAGACCTCCGGGTCGTAGGAGCGGCAGGGGACGGGTACGCCGAGGTTCTCGATGGCGTCGTCGAGCGCGGTGAGCGCGGTGAGCGGGGTCAAGGTGGAGTCCTCCGTGAGGCCGGGCGGGGGGATCGTTTCGGAAGGCGGTACGGACGGGGCGTGCGCTTCGAGTTGCACGGTTCGTCTTCCTCGTCTGGTCGTTCCGGCCTGTTGGCCGGTGGCGGCTGGTACCGGGTTCTTTTCTTGTCCCGAGGCCCCTTCGCTCTGCAGTCCCCGGTCGGGGACAAACAGAAGGGCCGCGGATCCCGGATGGGGTTCCGCGGCCCTGAAGGCGCCGGCCTGATCGTCGATCAGGCTGGATCACTCCAGGGTTCAGGCCCACGGAAGGCCCACATCAGGTGGTGCTGCGTCGTCTGCTTCCGGAATCCGGCACCGGCCGCCGCGAAGGCATAGGCCTGAGCCTGTGCCGTTACTGCTGCTTCCAGTGCCTTGGTCGGTCGCTCATTGCGCTCACGGACGGGAAGACCCGCCAGAGACACGGAGGACGCCGGACGGCCGCCACTGATGGCGGACAGACCGGTGCCCAGGTTCGAGACGCCGAGCAAGCACAGGGAGACGGCCGAGCGATCGGTCATTTTGACCGTGCTGGTGAAGCTGGTGTCGATGCTGATCACTGGACTCGCCTCCTCTCGGCGTCTATGGGGACCGGCGCGAACCAATCCGACGGATATGAAGTACATCACGAAACCGGGGCCTTCGAGAAGGCCGCCTGCTCTCGTGCCTAAGAACCTATGGGGATTGCCGGGGCATGCGCAAACTATTTTTTCGACGAGTTCGTATCAGTCGTTCTCGTCCTCGTACCCGGGCTCCCGACCTGCACAGATGTCGAGAACATCGGCGCCGTAGCGCTGCAACTTGCGGGCACGGACACCGGCGATACGACCGAGCTCAACCGGAGTGCTCGGCCCCGCTTCCGCGATCGCCATCAGCGTCCGGTCGGTGAAGACGCAGAAGTCGGGTTGTCCACTGCGCCGCGCCTGGACCGCGCGCCACTCGCGCAGTCGCTCGTAGAGTCCCTCGTCCATGTCGGAGGGGCAGTCCTCGCAGCGCATCAGCTTCATGTCACCGGCATCCCGCAGGGTGCGTCCGCAGACTCGGCAGCGGGCCGGCGTCCGGCTGGTGCGGCGTGGGGCCGCCTCGGTGCCGCCGCCCGCGAGGTCACCCGTACGGCCGCCCGCCGTGCCCCGCTCGACGCCCCCGGAGCCACCTGTGCCAGTCCGGCCCGTCGTGGCGGTGGATCCGGGGCGCAGACCGTTGAGGAAGCGGCTGGGGCGGCGGTTGGGGCGGCTGCCGGGCGATCGGGACAGGGCCCAGGAGACGGAGAGCTGTTCGCGGGCGCGGGTGACGCCCACGTAGAGGAGTCGTCTCTCCTCCTCGATCTGTTCGTCCGTTCTCGCGTAGGTGATCGGCATCATGCCCTCGGCGACACCGACCAGGAAGACGACATCCCACTCCAGGCCCTTCGCGGAGTGCAGCGAGGCGAGGGTGACGCCCTGGACGGTCGGGGCGTGCTGGGCGCCCGCCCGTTCGTCGAGCTCCGCCACCAGGTCGCCCAAGGTGGCCTCGGGCCTGGCGGCGGCGAAGTCCTGGGCCAGGTTCACCAGGGCCGCCAGTGATTCCCAGCGCTCCCTGACCGCGCCGGAGCCCGCCGGCGGTTCACCGGTCCACCCCTCGCCGGACAGCACGGCCCGTACCTGTGAGGGAAGGTCGACGGTGTCCTCAAGGAGGGTGTCGTTGCCCCCGAAGCGGGCCGCCGCTCTCAGCGAGGCCCACGCCTTGCGCACCTCGGGGCGGTCGAAGAACCGTTCCGCACCGCGCAGTTGGTAGGGCACTCCGGCGTCCGCGAGGGCCTGCTCGTAGGTCTCGGACTGGGAGTTCGTCCGGAACAGGACGGCGATCTCGCTCGCGGGGACGCCGGAGGCGATGAGGTCGCGGATACGGCGGGCGGCGCCCTCGGCTTCGGCGGGCTCGTCCGTGTACTCGGTGTAGCGGGGCTCCGGGCCCGCCGGGCGCTGGGAGATCAGTTCGAGTCGGTGGTCGGCGGCACGGCCGCGGGCCTGGGAGAGCAGGCCGTTGGCGAGGTGGACGACCTGTGGGGTGGAGCGGTAGTCACGGACGAGCTTGACGACGGTGGCCCCGGGGTGGCGGTGACGGAAGTCGAGCAGATGGTCGGGAGTTGCGCCGGTGAACGAATAGATCGTCTGGCTGGCGTCGCCCACGACGCACAGGTCGTCCCGGTCGCCGAGCCACAGCTCCAGCAGGCGCTGCTGGAGGGGGCTGACGTCCTGGTACTCGTCGACCACGAAGTGCTGGTACTGGGAGCGGACCTGCTCGGCGATGTCGTGGCGGTCCTGGAGGATACCGACCGTGAGCAGGAGGACGTCCTCGAAGTCGATGACGGCCCGCTCCCGCTTGAGGTCCTCGTACGTCGCGTAGATCTGGGCGATCTCGGCCGGGTCGCGGGGGGCCTCGCGGCCGTGCTTGGCGGTGGCGGCGGCGTAGTCGGCGGGGACGGTCCGGGTGACCTTGGACCACTCGATCTCGGCCGCGGTGTCGCGGAGTTCGTTGCGATCGAGACGGATGCGGCAGGCGGCGGCCGCGTCCGCGACGAGTTGGATCTTGCGGTCGACGATGCGTGGCATGCCGCCGCCGACGGCCTTCGGCCAGAAGTACTGGAGCTGGCGCAGCGCGGCCGAGTGGAACGTCCGGGCCTGGACTCCGGCGGCGCCGAGCTGGCGGAGCCGGCCGCGCATCTCCCCGGCGGCGCGGTTGGTGAAGGTGACGGCCAGGACGCTGGCGGGCTGGAGGATCCCGGCACGGACGCCGTAGGCGATCCGGTGGGTGATCGCCCGGGTCTTGCCCGTGCCGGCGCCCGCCAGCACGCACACCGGCCCGCGCAGGGCGGTCGCCACCGCGCGCTGCTCGGGGTCGAGCCCTTCGAGCACCGCGTCGGCCGAGTCGGGGACCCGCGGGAAGAGGGTGGAGTGCGTTGCTGCTGTCACATGGCCATGCTGCCAGGTCGCCGGAGACGGCTGGGCAAGTTGTCCACAGGCAGGCACTCGCAGTCGTACTAATGCGGCAGGTGCGGGTGTGTTCCGGTGCGCCGGACGCAGGGGGCGCGGTGGTGGACGCCACCCGCGCAAGGGAATGGCGGGCGTGTCGCGTACGTTCCACTCACTGCGACCAAGCACCCCTCAGACCGTGAAGGAGCGCCAGGGACATGCCGGGCACTGTGACGATGTACAGCACCACGTGGTGCGGCTACTGCCGTCGGCTGAAGAGCCAGATGGACCGCGAGGGCATCACGTACAACGAGATCAACATCGAGCACGACCCGGAGTCCGCCGCGTTCGTGGAGAAGGCGAACGGCGGGAACCAGACGGTCCCCACCGTCCTCTTCCCGGACGGTTCGACGCTCACGAACCCCTCGCTGGCGCAGGTCAAGCAGAAGATCGGCGCGTAACCGCGGCGGGTCCCTAGCCGATGTGGCTTCGCGTCGGCAGGGGCTTGCCGTACCAGAGTTCGATCAGTCGGGCCGCGATCGAGATGCCGTAGGGAGGCAGGACCTCCCCGGACTCGAACGCGGCCCGCAGCTCTTCCCGGGAGAACCAGCGGGCCTCGTGGATCTCGTCGCCGTCGACCTGCACGGTGGTCGAGGTGGCGCGGGCCATGAAGCCCAGCATGAGGCTGGAGGGGAAGGGCCAGGGCTGGCTGGCGATGTACTCGACCTGGCCGACGGTGATGCCGACCTCCTCGTACACCTCGCGGCGCACGGACTGTTCGATGGACTCACCGGGCTCCACGAAGCCCGCCAGGGTGGAGAAGCGGCCCTCGGGCCAGTGCACCTGGCGGCCGAGCAGGATGCGGTCCTCGTCGTCCGTGACCCCCATGATCACCGCCGGGTCGGTACGCGGGTAGTGCTCGGCGCCGCAGGCCTGGCAGCGGCGGATGTGGCCGGCGGCCGCGATGACCGTGCGCTCGCCGCAGCGGGAGCAGAAGCGGTGGGTGCGCTGCCAGTTCTCCAGACCGACCGCGTGCACCATGAGGCCCGTGTCGCGCGGTGACAGCAGCATGCCCGCCTCGCGCAGTCCGGCCGGGCGCGCGGACTGGTCCATGCGGCCGGGGAGCGCGTCCTTCTGGAGTGCGAAATAGCTCACACCGTCGGCGTCGGTGCCCAGGAAGTAGCGGTGCGCCTCGGTGAGCGGCGCCTCGAAGGACGGGGTCATGACGAGTTCGGTGGTGCCGTCCGGGGTCTCGTCGATGAGTACCTGGCCGCCGGAGACCACGAAGCAGCGGGTCGTGGGGTGGCTCCACGCCGCCGCGAGCCAGGCCTCGTCGAGCCGGTGGTGGGCGGCCCGGTCGATGCCGTTGGGGGCGGTGAGCGCGATGGGTCGGTCGGCGGTGTGGTCGGTCCAGGTGGTCACGGGTGCTTCCAACTCCCCCGGTGAAACGGTTGATTGGGGCGGGCGGTTCGGCGGGGCGTGCGGCGGGCGGGTGCGCTGGGGCGGACGGGGGCCTTCTTCAGTGTGCCTCGCGGTTGTTTCGAGCCAGTTCGCCCCAGAGGTAGGCACTGGTCTCGACGCCTTTGAGGAGCAGATCGAGTTCGACCTTCTCGTTGGGGGCGTGCCAGCCGTCGGACGGGACGGAGATGCCCAGGAAGAGCACGGGTGCGTCGAGGACTTCCTGGAGGTCGGCGGCGGGGCCGGAGCCGCCCTCGCGCGTGTAGCGGACCGGCTGCTCGAAGGCACGGCCCATGGCCCGTACGAGCGACCGCAGAGCGGGGTGGTCCAGCGGTGTCAGACAGGGGCGTGTGGAGCCGCTGAACGTGATCTCGTGGCGGATCCCGGCGGGGATCCGCTCCGCGGCCCAGGCGGTGACGGCCTTCCGGATGTGGTCCGGGTCCTGACCGGCGACCAGGCGGAAGGACAGCTTCACCATGGCCGAGGACGGGATGATCGTCTTGCTTCCCGCGCCCTGGTAGCCGCCGCCGATGCCGTTAACCTCGGCGGTCGGGCGGGCCCAGACGCGCTCCAGGGTGGTGTGCCCGGCCTCGCCGTGCGTCGCCGTCGACCTGGCCGTGCGCAGCCATCTCTCCTCGTCGAAGGGGAGTTCGGCGAGGAGTTCGCGCTCGCGGTCGGTGAGCTCGGTGATGCCGTCGTAGAAGCCGGGGATCGCCACGCGCGCGTGCTCGTCGTGCAGGGCGGCGACGAGACGGGCGACCTCGGTGGCCGGGTTCGGTACGGCGCCGCCGAAGGAGCCGGAGTGGATGTCCTGGTCGGGGCCGTACAGATGGATCTCGCACTCGGCGAGGCCGCGCATGCCGGTGCACACGGTGGGGGTGTCCTCGGCCCACATGCCGGTGTCGGAGACGACGACCGCGTCGGCGGCGAGCCGCTCGGCGTGCTCCTCGACGAGCGCGCGGAAGTGCGGGGAGCCCGACTCCTCCTCGCCCTCGATCAGCATCTTCAGATGGACGGCCGGGGCGGTGCGGCCGGTCGCGGCGAGGTGGGCGCGGACGCCGAGTGTGTGGAAGAACACCTGGCCCTTGTCGTCGGCCGCCCCGCGCGCGTGGAGACGGTTTCCGCGGATCACCGGCTCGAACGGCTCGGTGTCCCAGCCGTCCGCGAGAGCGGCGGGCTGTACGTCGTGGTGCCCGTACACCAGAACGGTGGGGGCGTCGGCGTCCGTGGAGGGCCACTCCGCGAAGACGGCGGGAGCGCCCGGTGTCTCCCAGACCTCGGCCGTGGGAAAACCGGTCTCCTTGAGCTTGGCGGCCAGCCAGTCGGCGCTGCGTCGTACGTCCGTCGCGTGCTCGGGCTGGGCCGAGACCGACGGGATGCGCAGCCATTCCACGAGGTCGTCGAGGAAGGCGGCACGGTGGTCCGCTATGTACGTACGGACGACGCTGTCCGGGGTCTCGCTCATGCTCACGAGCCTATAGGCCCGCGCCGACATGCTCGTCCGGCGGTTCGTCCGTGAACGCCTCCTGCCCGTACGCCGACGGCTCCGGCTCCTCTCCCGTCGTATCCGCTCCCGCACCACCGCCGGGCTCCTCCGAGAGCAGCCGCTCCAGTGCCTCCCGGTCGGGGAGGTTCGTGGGCCGTACGACGTCCCCCGTGCGGACGTAGAGGAAGGTCGCCCCGACGGTCTCCAGGGGCACGCCCTGTTGCTCGGCCCAGGCGAGCCGGTAGACGGCGAGTTGGAGCGGGTCGGCGGTGCGGGTGCGGCTGGTCTTCCAGTCGACGATCTCGTACCTCGTCGTCCCGTCGCCGTCGCGCTCCCGGTAGACGGCGTCGATGCGGCCGCGCACGACGCGTCCGGCGATGCCGAGTTGGAACGGTGCCTCGACGCGGTGGGGTGTGCGGTGCGCGTACGGAGTGCGGGCGAATGCCTCCTTGAGGGCCTCCAGGTCCCGTTCGTCGGCGATCTCGGCCTCGCTGCCGGGCAGGTCGTCGGGATCCAGCATGGGCAGCCGCAGCTCCTCGAAGCGTGCCTCGACCCAGGCGTGGAATCGGGTGCCACGCCGTGCGGCGGGCTGTGGAGGCCGGGGCATGGGGCGCGCGAGTTCCTGCGCGAAGCCGTCCGGATCGGCGGCCAGCCGCATCAGCTGGGAGGCGGTCAGCGAGGCCGGCAGGGGTACGTCGGTGACCTTGGCGCGGGCCCGCATGAGCTCTCCGGTGAGGGCGTCCAGGTCGCGGTCCCACGAGGCGACGGTGCGCGCTTCCTCGGGGCTGAGGCCGGACGCGGCGGGGTGCCTGCGGGCGTGCGGCACGGCTGGTGCGCGCGGGTCCGGCACGGGGTCCACGCGCGCGTGGGGGGCCTGTGCGGGACGGTCCGCCGACCAGGAGTCCCAGTCGCCGGTGTCATCCTCGAAGTCGTCCCCGATGGGGACGCCGTCCGGGGCGTCCAAGTCGACGGCGCCCGCATGCGTGTCGTCGTGGGACGCGGCGCTGTCCAGATGGGCCAGTACGGTCGCCGCGGCGGCGCGGCGGCGCAGCAGGGCCGTGTCGTCGAGCGGCAGGGGCCAGGCGTGGTCGGCGGCCGCCTCCTGGAGGGCGGGGTTCTCGGCGTCCTCCTCGGGTGCGTCGGCCCAGGCCTCGATCTCGCCGTGTCCGGCGGCGCAGTGGTCGTGGAGGGCCGTGAGGAAGTCGGACGGCCCGCGCGGGCGCTTCTGGGACGGGCCCCACCAGTGGCCGGAGCCGAGAAGCAGGGAGCGGGGACGGGTGAAGGTCACGTAGCCGAGGCGGAGTTCCTCGGTGTGCTGGTGGTCCTTCATGGCTTCCTGGAAGGCCTTCAGACCGCGGGAGTCCCAGGCCTCGACGTCGGGAAGGGTGTCGGCGTCGCCGCGCAGTTCGTGCGGCAGGACCTTGCCCTGGGCGGTCCACTTCTCACGCCCCTGGGTGCTGGGGAAGGTACCGGTGACCAGGCCGGGGACGGCGACGACGTCCCACTCCAGGCCCTTGGACTTGTGGGCGGTGAGGACCTTGACGGTGTTCTCGCCGCCCGGCAGGGCGTTGTCGAGGCCCTTCTCGTACTGGGCGGCCGTACGCAGGAAGGCGAGGAAGGCGAGGAGGGTGGCCTCACCGGCGCTGTTGGCGGCGAATGAGGCGGCGATGTCCAGGAAGTTGGACAGGGTCTCGCGGCGGCGGGCGGCGAGCGCGTGCGGGGACGCGGAGAGTTCGACTTCCAGGCCGGTGACGGTGAGTACCCGGTGGAGGACGTCCATGAGCGGGTCGGCGAGGGAACGGCGCAGGTCGCGCAGTTCGGCGGCGAGGCGGGCGAACCGCACGCGCGCGTCCGGTGAGAACGGCAGTCCGTCGTCCTCCGCCTCCGCTGCGAGCGGCAGTTCCAGGAACGTGTCCAGCGCGTCCGCGAGCGAGATCACCTCGGACGGGTCGACGCCCTCGACGGCCGCGGCGAGCCGCCGGTCGGGGTCGTCGTCGCCGTCCACGCGCGCGTGGGACACCAGCAGTCGGGCCCGGCGCCCCAGGAGGGCGAGGTCGCGCGGGCCGATCCGCCAGCGCGGTCCGGTGAGGAGGCGGACTAGGGAGGCGTTGGCACCGGGGTCCTGGAGGACCTCGCAGACGGCAACAAGGTCGGCGACCTCGGGGAGGTGGAGCAGCCCGGAGAGACCGACGACCTCGACCGGGATGTCACGGGCGACGAGCGCACCCTGGATTTCGGCGAAGTCGCCCGCCGTGCGGCACAGGACCGCGATCTCGCCGGGTTCCTTGCCGGTGCGCACGAGGTGGGCGATCGAGTCGGCGATCCAGTCGAGTTCCTCGGCGTGGGTGTTGAGCAGGGCGCAGCGGACCACTCCGTCGCGTTCGGCGCCCGGGGCGGGCCGGAGGGCCTCCACGCCCGCGTGCATGGCCCTCAGGGGCTCCGCGAGGCCGTTGGCGAGGTCGAGGAGCCGGCCGCCGCTGCGGCGGTTCTCACTGAGCGCCTGACGGGTCGCGGGGCGGCCGTCGGGGTGGGCGAAGTGCTCGGGGAAGTCGTCGAGGTTGGCGACGGAGGCGCCACGCCAGCCGTAGATGGCCTGGCAGGGGTCGCCGACGGCGGTCACGGGGTGGCCGGTGCCGCCGCCGAACAGGCCCGCCAGCAGGACGCGTTGGGCCACCGAGGTGTCCTGGTACTCGTCGAGCAGGACCACCCGGAACTCGTCCCGCAGGACGCGCCCCACCTCGGGGAGCCGGGCGAGGCCGGCGGACAGGGCGATCTGGTCGCCGAAGTCGAGGAGGTCCCGCTCACGCTTGGCAGCGCGGTAGCGGCCCACCAGTTCGGTGAGTTCGCGCCGGGCCGCGGCCGCCTCGGGGACCTTGCGGAGGTCCGCGTTGGTGAGCTTGGCGCCCTCCAGTTCGCGCAGCAGTTCGGCGTCGTACGCGCGCAGGTCCTCGGGGCGTACGAGGTGCTCGGCGAGTTCGGAGTCGAGGGTCAGGAGGTCGCTGACCAGGTCCGGGAAGGAGCGGGTCAGCGCCGGGTACGGGCCCGGGGACTCCCTCAGCACGCGTGCGGCGAGCTGGTAGCGGGTGGCGTCGGCGAGGAGGCGGGAGGTGGGTTCCAGGCCGATGCGCAGGCCGTGGTCGGTCAGGAGGCGGCCCGCGAAGGCGTGGTAGGTGGAGATGACCGGCTCGCCGGGCGGGTTGTCCGGGTCGATCACGTCGGGGTCGGTGATGCCCGCCCTGACCAGGGCCTTGCGCACGCGCTCGGCG
This sequence comes from Streptomyces sp. NPDC107538, assembly GCF_055657445.1. Lineage (NCBI taxonomy): Bacteria > Bacillati > Actinomycetota > Actinomycetes > Kitasatosporales > Streptomycetaceae > Streptomyces > Streptomyces sp. NPDC107538. Next base: position 263,555 of record NZ_JBVKAY010000002.1, read on the forward strand.
AGTTCGCCCGCCGCCTTGTTGGTAAAGGTCAGGCCGAGCACCTGTTCGGGGGCGACCTGCCCGGTGCCGACCAGCCACACCACGCGCGCGGCCATCACCGTGGTCTTCCCCGACCCGGCTCCCGCCACGATCACCTGCGGGGCCGGCGGCGCGACGATGCAGGCCGTCTGCTCCGGGGTGAACGGGATGCCGAGGAGCTCCTTGAGCTGCTCGGGGTCGCTGATACGGGCGGACATTCCAGAGAGGCTAGCGCCGGCCACTGACAGCGGGCGCCGGCCACCCTGCGGGCCGGGTCACTCGACCACGTGACGGCCCTCCGGGCGCGCACTGCACGATGCCCGGAACGCGCAGTGTGCACAGTGTTGTCCGGCGGTTGGGGAGAAACGTTCGTCCAGGACCTTGCCCGCGGCCGTCGCCAGGAGGTCTCCGACCCACTCCCCTTCCAGGGGTTCCTGGGCCTGCACCTTGGGGACGGTCTCGCCGCCGTTCTTCTTCGCGGCGCCCTGTCGCAGCTGGACGAGTTCGGCACCGCCGGGTTCGGGCCGGGCCCCGCCGAAGGGCTCGTCGACGGCTCCCTCGCGGACCGCCAGCTGGTACACCGCGAGCTGGGGATGACGGGTCACCTCGGCGGAACTCACGGCCTGCTTGCCCGTCTTGAAGTCGACGACGTACGCGCGGCCCTCGGTGTCGGCCTCGACACGGTCCATGGAACCCCGGATGCGCACCTCGTACTCGCCCGCTTCGAGGGTGACCTCGAAGTCGTGCTCGCTGGCCACCGAGGTCCGCCCGGTGCGGTCCATCACATGCCACTTCAGGAAGCGTTCGAGCGCCACGCGCGCGTGCTGCTTCTCCTGCTCCGACTTCCAGGGCGCGTCGAAGGCGAGCGCGTTCCACACGGAGTCGAGGCGTTCCATGAGGACGTCGAGGTCGGCGGGGGTGCGCCCGGAGGCGACCTCGTCGGCGAGGACGTGGACGACGTTGCCGAAGCCCTGGGCGGCGGTCGCGGGCGCGTCGGCCTTCACCTCACGGCCCAGGAACCACTGCAGGGCGCAGGTGTTGGCGAGCTGGTCGAGGGCGCTGCCGGACAGCACGACGGGCTGGTCGCGGTTCCTGAGCGGCACCTTGCTCTCGGTGGGCTCGTACATGCCCCACCAGCGGTACGGGTGCGCCGACGGCACCAGCGGACGGTCGTCCTCGTCGCTGAGCGCGGCCAGCCGGGCCAGGCGCAGGGCGGCGGCCTCGCGCAGACCGTCGGACACGCGCGGGTCCACCGTCGTGGCGCGCAGTTCGGCGACCAGGGCGGCCACGGACAGCGGGCGGCGGGGGCGGCCGGTGACGTCCTTGGGCTCGACGCCGAGTTCGGTGAGGAAGCGAGAGGGCTGGTCGCCGTCGTCGGCCGGGGCCTTCACCGCGGTCACGACGAGGCGTTCACGCGCGCGCGTGGCGGCCACGTAGAAGAGACGGCGTTCTTCCGCCAGCAGTGCGCCCGGGGTGAGCGGTTCGGCGAGACCGTCGCGGCCGATGCGGTCGGCCTCCAGGAGCGAGCCGCGCCGGCGCAGGTCCGGCCACAGGCCCTCCTGGACGCCCGCGACGACGACCAGGCGCCATTGCAGGCCTTTGGAGCGGTGCGCGGTCATCAGGCGCACGGCGTCGGGGCGCACGGCCCGTCCGGTGAGCGTGTCGGCGGCGATGTCCTCGGCCTCGATCTCCGCCAGGAAGTTGAGGGCGCCGAGGCCGCCGGTGCGCTCCTCCGCACGTGCCGCCGTGGCGAACAGCGCACACACGGCGTCGAGGTCACGGTCGGCGTTACGTCCGGCCGCGCCACCGCGCCGGGCGGCCCGCTCCAGGCGCCTGGGCCACGGTGTGCCGTCCCACAGCTCCCACAGCGCCTCCTCGGCCGTACCGCCGCCCGCGAGCCGTTCGCGGGCCTTGCGCAGCAGCGCGCCGAGGCGTTGCGCGCCCCGCGCGTACACCGGGTCGTGCGCCACCAGGCGCTCCGGCTCCGCCAGCGCGCGTGCGAGCAGTTCGTCCGAGGGCGGCGGGACGGCGTTGCCGCCGGCCCGTTCCTCCTCGCGCAGCGCGCGGCCGAGGCGCCGCAGATCGGCGGTGTCCATGCCCGCGAGGGGGGAGGCGAGCAGGTCGAGCGCGGTCTCGGTGTCGAGCCAGGAGAGCCGCACGTCGGACGTGTCAGGCGCGGCGGGCGGCTCGGGCCCGCTGGCAGACGCGTCGGTGGCCTCTACCGAGGCCGTCGGGGGCGTCGAGGCCGTTGGAGGCGCCTCCCCCAGCTCCGCCCGCGCCACCGCGCGCAGTGCCGTCAGGAGGGGCTGCACGGCCGGCTCGTGGCGCAGCGGGAGGTCGTCGCCGTCGATCTCCAGGGGGACACCCGCGGCGGTGAGGGCGCGCCGGATCGAGGGGATCGTGCGGGCGCCAGCGCGCACCAGGACGGCCATCTCGCTCCAGGGGACACCGTCCTCCAGATGGGCTCGGCGCAGGACGTCCGCGATGTTGTCCAGCTCGGTGCCCGGCGTCGGGTACGTATGGACCTCGACGCGCCCCCCGTCCCGTACCGGCCTCAGCTCACGGTGGGCCCGTACCTTCTCCGCCGGGAGGCGGGTGAGCGGCATGCGCTGGGTGAGCAGACGCGTGGCGGCGAGCAGGTCCGCTCCCGAGCGGCGGGAGTGCCTGAGGACCGCGACCGGGGCCGGGCGGCCGTCCGCGCGCGGGAAAGCCGCCGGGAACTCCAGGATGCCGTTCACGTCGGCGCCCCGGAAGGTGTAGATCGACTGGTCGGGGTCGCCGAAGGCCACCAGGGTGCGGCCACCGCCCGCGAGGGCCCTCAGCAGCCGGACCTGGGCGGGGTCGGTGTCCTGGTACTCGTCGACGTAGACCGCGTCGTACTGGGCCGCCAGCCGCTCGGCGACACCGGGGCGGTCGGCGAGGAGTACCGCGCGATGGACCAGTTCCGCGTAGTCGAGCACTCCCTGCAGATCGAGGACGTCGAGGTACTCGGCGAGGAAGGCGGAGGCCGCGAGCCAGTCCGGGCGGCCGATGCGCTCGGCGAAGGCCCGCAGTTCCTCGGGCGCCAGGCCCAGTTCACGGCTGCGGGCGAGGACCGCGCGGACCTCGTCGGCGAACCCGCGCGTGGTCAGGCAGGCGCGCAGTTCGTCCGGCCAGCGCACATGGGCGAGGCCCAGGCGCTCCAGGTCGGGCTGGCCGGCGAGCAGCTCCCGGACCGCCACGTCCTGTTCGGGACCTGACAGCAGCCGCAGGGGTTCGACGAACAGGTCGCTGTCCTGGTGGGCGCGGACCAGCGCGTAGCAGAACGAGTGGAAGGTCGTGGCCTGCGGCGCGCGCGGGGCGCCCATGCGCAGGGCCATGCGGTCGCGCAGTTCCACGGCAGCCTTGCGGCTGAAGGTCAGGACCAGCACGCGCGCGGGGTCCCCCCCGCGAGCGACGCGGGCCGCCACGGACTCGACCAGCGTGGTCGTCTTCCCGGTGCCCGGCCCCGCGAGGACGAGGAGAGGGCCCCTCTCGTGGTCAACCACGCCGCGCTGCTCGGCGTCCAGACGAGGGGGGTCCGTCCGGGCCGGTGGCGTACGCACCAGTCGGTAAGCGCCACGGCTCCCCTGTCGCACCTGGGTGTGCGACAGGCGCCTGGTGGAGAAAGAGGAGCTCACGTGGTTCGCCGGTCCTGGTGGGTGTGCGAGATGTCACTGCCGACGCGGTGCGCCGACGTCGAGGGGTGGTCGGGAAACGGGTGCGAGGCCCACCGCTCGTCGAGGGCGGTGGCCACGGGGTGAGAGGGACACGCGCAGCCGACGCTACGCCGACCGGCGGTACGGAAGCAGGGCTTCCCCTTGTTCCCTCCCGACCCGCGCGGCCCGCGCCTCCCGTGCCCCACGAACGTACGGCATGCCGCCGACGTGCCCCTCTTCCCCCGTACGGAGCAGTGGCGCACGGAGCAGGGCGCGCACCGAGGTCCGTGGGATGCCGGAGGCCGTCAGGTGGGCCCCTCCGCGCGCCCTTCGCCGTCCCAGCGCGCCCGTCTCATGTCGAGACGCGGCACATGTCCCTCGGCGGAGCGGCCCGCCTCGCGCAGGGGCGTGCCCTCCGCGCGGTAGTGGTTCAGGGCTCTCAGTTCGTGACCGGACAGCAGCACGCCGTCCGCGCGGACGACCCGCCACCACGGAACCGCGCCCCCGTAGAGGGCCATCACACGGCCCACCTGGCGCGGGCCGCCCTCCCCCAGCCATTCGGCGACGTCCCCGTACGTCATGACCCGCCCCGGCGGGATCAGGTCGGTGACCTCGAGGACCCGCTCCGCGTACTCCGGCAGGGCGTCCGCCGGAAGGCTCTCCTCGCTCATCCGCCCCATCCTGCCGCACCCCACCGACAATGGGACGTGGTGGCCGCCGCGTGCGTCCCTCGCTCCGGGGGCGGTCTTCGGGCAGACTGTGCGCCCCCGCATTGCACCCTGATGCCCCTGTGTGCCCACCCGGCATGCCACCATCGTGCGGGCGGTGACCGGTGATACGAGACCAAGAAGAGACGATGAAGCAGCAGAGCGTGCAACCCGATGACGCGTCGGGCACCTCTGGCGCCTCGTCGCGCCCGAACGCCTCCCAGGGGAGCGACAAGGGCACCGACGACGTCTCGAAGCCGGCCTCCGGCACGGCCCCGTCCTCCCCGTCACCCTCGCCGTCCCCGTCCCCGTCCTCGGCCGAAAACTCCTCCCCCATGGCGGACGAGAACGAGAAGCCGCAGGTCGAGCGGGACGAGGACGACCTCGGTGAGGCACACGCCGAGGAGGTCGAGGGCGACGAACCGCTGCTCCCCGCGCGCGTGCACCGTCCTTCCGACCTCATGCGGCTGTCGGTCGGCATCCTCGGGATCATCGTCCTGCTGGCGATCGCCGCGTTCGCCCACGGCACCACCTCCGGGCTCGAACAGGACATCAACAAGGGCACGGGACAGGCACCGGATCTTCTGATCAAGCTCGCGGGTCTCGGGTCGAGCATCGCGATCCTGCTGGTACCGGTCGCCTTCGCGATCGAACGGCTGATCAAGCGGGACGGGCTGCGCATCGCCGACGGCGTGCTCGCGGCGGTCCTGGCACACGGGGTGACACTGGCGACCGACCTGTGGGTCGCCAGGGCCGCCCCGGACTCGATCCAGGAGGCCCTCACCCAGCCCTCCCCCGGCGACATCCACGCCCTCACCGACCCGGTGCACGGCTATCTGGCGCCGGTCATCGCGTACATGACCGCCGTCGGCATGTCCCGCAGACCGCGCTGGCGGGCCGTGCTGTGGATCGTGCTGCTGCTGGACGCCTTCTCGATGCTGGTCACCGGCTACACCACACCGTTCTCGATCATCCTGACGGTGCTGATCGGCTGGACCGTCGCCTACGGCACGCTGTACGCGGTCGGCTCCCCGAACGTACGCCCGACCGGCCGGACCCTGATGGCCGGCCTCCGACGAGTCGGCTTCAAGCCGGTCAGCGCCGCCCGCGAGGAGATCCCGGAGACGGCGGAGGTCGGGGACCGGGGCCGCCGGTACTTCGTGACGTTGGAGGACGGCCCACCCCTGGACGTCACCGTCGTCGACCGGGAGCAGCAGGCGCAGGGCTTCTTCTACCGCGTCTGGCGGCGGCTGACGCTGCGCGGCATCACCACGCGCCGCAGCCTGCAGTCGCTGCGCCAGGCCCTGGAGCAGGAGGCCCTCCTCGCGTACGCGGCCATCGCGGCCGGAGCCAACGCGCCCAAGCTGATCGCGACCTCCGAACTCGGACCGGACGCCGTGATGCTCGTCTACGAGCACACCGGCGGCCACACCCTGGACTCCCTGGCGGACGACGAGGTCACCGACGAGCTGATGTCGGACACCTGGCACCAGGTGAAGGCACTGCAGTCGCGGCGCATCGCGCACCGCCGGCTGGTGGGTGACGCGATTCTGGTGGATCGTTCCGGCACGGTGATCCTCACCGATCTGCGGGTCGGCGAGATCGCGGCCGGCGATCTGGTGCTGCGCATGGACGTCTCCCAGCTGCTGACGACCCTGGGTCTGCGTGTGGGGGCCGAGCGCGCGGTGGCCTCGGCGGTGAGCGTCCTCGGCCCCGACGCGGTGGCCGACTGTCTGCCGATGCTGCAGCCCATCGCCCTCTCGCGCTCCACGCGCGCGACCCTGCGCAGGCTGGCCCGGGAGCGCGCCGAACGCGAGCGCGAGGCTGTCCTGGAGGCGTCCCACCTGGCCAAGCAGGCCCGCGCGGAGGAGCACACCAAGGCCGCCGAGCCCAACAAGGCCGACAAGAAGGCCGTACGGGCCGAGCAGCGGGCCGAGAAACGGGCGATCGACGAGGCACTGGAGGAGGCCCGCGAGGAGGATCTGCTCACCCAGATCCGCCACCAGGTGCTGCTGATCCGGCCCCAGGCACCGGTCGAACCGGCCCGGCTGGAGCGGGTCAAGCCGCGCACCCTGATCAGTCTCATCGCCGGCGCGATCGGCGCGTACTTCCTGCTGACCCAGCTCACCCACATCGAGTTCGGACCGCTGATCGAGAACGCCGAGTGGGGCTGGGTCGCCGCGGCCGTGTTCTTCTCCGCGCTGAGCTATGTCGCGGCGGCGATGAGCCTGCTGGGCTTCGTACCGGAGCGGGTGCCGTTCCTTCGGACGATCGGGGCCCAGGTCGCCGGCTCGTTCGTCAAGATCGTCGCACCGGCCGCGGTGGGCGGTGTGGCGCTCAACACCCGCTTCCTGCAGCGTGCGGGGGTGCGGCCGGGGCTCGCGGTGGCGAGTGTCGGCGCGTCGCAGCTCTTCGGGCTCGGCTGTCACATTCTGATGCTGCTCGCCTTCGGCTATCTGACCGGCACCGAGAAGACGCCGTCCCTGTCGCCGTCCCGCACCGTCATCGCGGGCCTGTTGACGGTGGCGGTACTCGTCCTGGTGGTGACGTCGATCCCGTTCCTGCGCAAGTTCGTCGTCACGCGCGTGCGGTCACTCTTCGCCGGTGTCGTGCCGCGCATGCTCGACGTGCTGCAGCGGCCGCAGAAGCTGGTCACCGGCATCGGCGGCATGCTGCTCCTCACCGGCTGCTTCGTGATGTGCCTGGACGCCTCGATCCGCGCCTTCGGCAACGAGGACGTGTCGATCAGCATCGCCAGCGTCGCCGTGGTGTTCCTCGCGGGCAACGCGCTCGGTTCCGCGGCGCCGACCCCGGGCGGTGTCGGCGCGGTCGAGGCCACCCTGACAGTGGGTCTGATCGCCGTCGGCCTCCCCAAGGAGGTCGCCGCGCCGGCAGTGCTGCTGTACCGCCTGCTGACGCTGTGGCTGCCCGTGCTGCCGGGGTGGCTGGCCTTCAACCAGTTGTCCCGCAAGGGCGCGCTCTAGGAGGTTCCCCGCGCGCGTGGGTCGCCTTCCGGGATCCCTCTGCCCACGCGCGCGTGTCGGCGCTTCCCGTGCCTCACCCGCACGGCTCGCGCCCCGAGCGTGTCGCCCCGGGCACCTCCAGGATGGAGGGCATGCCCACCTCGCCCCGACCGCGTGCCGCCGTCATGACCGCCCTCGCCGTCCTGCTCACCCTGTCGGCGGCGGGCTGTGGCGACGACGCCAAGGGCGACGACGGGGACCTGACGACCCAGAAGCTGAGCTGGGAGACCTGCGAGGCACCGTCCCAGTCCCAGGGCGGCGGCACCGCGCCCGCTCCGCTGCCGGACGGCGAGGTCTGGCAGTGCGCGACCATGAAGGCGCCCCTCGACTGGGACGATGCCGAGGGCGACACCATCGGCATCGCGCTGATCAGGGCCGGGTCCAGCGGCTCCCGGAGTCAGCGCATCGGTTCGCTCGTCTTCAACTTCGGCGGCCCCGGCCTCTCGGGCGTCAAGACGCTCCCTTCCTTCGGCGAGGACTACGCGAGACTGCGCACCCGCTACGACCTGGTGAGCTTCGACCCACGGGGCGTCGGCCGCAGCGCCGGCGTCGAGTGCGAGGACGACGAGGCGCTCGACGAGTACTTCCAGCAGGACGTGACCCCGGACGACACGGCGGAGCGGAACGACTTCCTCGACAACACGACGACGTTCAACTCCTCCTGCGACGAGAACTCCGGCAAGACCCTCCCGCACGTCCCCACCACGGACGCGGCTCGCGACATGGACCTCCTGCGCCAGGTGCTCGGCGACGACAGGCTCCACTACTTCGGCTTCTCGTACGGCACCGAACTCGGCGGCGTCTACGCCCACCTGTTCCCCGGGAACGTCGGACGGGCCGTCTTCGACGCGGTCGTCGACCCGACCCAGAACGCGGAGCAAGGGGCGCTCGGCCAGGCCAAGGGCTTTCAGCGGGCGCTCGACAACTACGCCCGGGACTGTGTGTCGAAGGTGGAGGACTGCCCGGTCGGCGACACCCGGCAGGAGGTCGAGGACCGGATCGTCAAGCTGCTCGACGACCTCGACCGCAAGCCGATCAGCGGAGTCTTCCCCCGCGACCTGACCGAGTCGGAGGCGAGAGCCGGTATCGCGCAGGCCCTGTACTCCCAGGACCTCTGGCAGTACCTGACCGAGGGCCTTGAACAGGCGTACGACGGGGACGGCAGTGTGCTGATGCTGCTGTCCGACTCGCTGAACGGGCGCAGCGAGAACGGCGAGTACAGCAACATCACCGCGGCGAACGTCTCCATCAACTGCGCGGACGACAAGCCGCGCTACACCACCGGGGACGTGGAGGCGAGGCTCGCCGAGTTCCGGGCGGCCTCCCCCGTCTTCGGTGAATGGCTCGCCTGGGCCATGCTCAGCTGCACCGACTGGGCCGTCGCCGGCGCGGCCGCCCATCCCGACGTGCGCGCTCCGGGCTCGGCGCCCATCCTCGTGATCGGCAACACGGGCGACCCGGCCACACCGTACGAGGGCGCGCGGAAGATGGTCGAGGCGCTCGGGGCGGGAGTCGGCGTCGAGCTGACGTACAGGGGGCAGGGGCATGGTGCGTACGGCAGCGGCAATGCCTGCGTGCAGACGGCCGTGGACGGTTACCTGCTGACGGGGAAGGTACCGAAGTCCGGCACGATCTGCTCGTGAACATGCAGGTCAGAACGTTATCCACAGGCCATCTCGGCCTGCGGGGCACTCCGCATACCATGGCATGACTGCCATTCGGGACATCCGATGGACGGTACCGCGAGAGGGGGGAAGTGTTCATGGCGCGTTTTCCACGGGGGGCGGCTCTGGCCGCTGCCGTGCTGCTGATGGCCGGCTGTAGTGGCGGCACGGACGACAAGGCGGGTGACGACGCGGACGACGGAAAGGCCTCAGCCTCTCCATCGGCGCCCCGGGAGGTCGACTGGGGCCGCTGCAAGGCGACTTCGGAGGGCCCCGCACCGGGCGACGAGTGGCAGTGCGCGACGCTGAAGGTGCCGCTGGACTACGCGAACCCGGACGACGGGACGATCGGGCTCGCGCTGATCCGCAGCAAGGCGACCGGCGACGCCGACGAACGGCTCGGCTCGCTCCTGTTCAACTTCGGCGGGCCCGGCGGCTCCGGGGTGTCCATGATGCCGTCGTACGCGGGACTCACCAGCGAACTGCACGAGCGGTACGACCTGGTGAGCTGGGACCCGCGCGGGGTGGCCGGGAGCGAGGGGGTGCGCTGCCGCAGCGACAAGGAGATCCAGGCGGGCGAGTCGGTGGACGCCACTCCGGACGACACGACGGAGGAGACCGCCTTCTTCAAGGACGCGTCCGACTTCGGCGCGGGCTGCGAGAAGGCCGCCGGCAAGCTGCTGTCGCATGTCTCGACCACCGACACCGCCCGCGACATGGACCTCATGCGCCAGGCCCTCGGCGACGAGAAGCTGCAGTACTTCGGCATCTCGTACGGCACCGAACTCGGTGGGGTCTACGCTCACCTGTTCCCCAAGAATGTGGGGCGTCTGGTCCTGGACGCGGTGGTCGACCCGACCGCGGACACCGTGGGCCATGCGAAGAACCAGACCCTGGGCTTCCAGCGCGCTCTCGACAACTATCTGAAGTCCACGGGCCAGGACCCCGCGAAGGGCACCCGCAAGATCGCGGCCCTGCTGGAACGGATCGACGCCGAGCCACTGGCAACGACCTCCGGCCGGAAGCTCACCCAGACCCTGGCGACCACCGGTATCGTCCTGCCGCTCTACAGCGAGCAGAGCTGGCCCACGCTGACCAGCGCGCTCGACGCGGCCGAGGACGGCGACGGCACCGAGCTGCTCGCGCTGGCCGACGGGTACAACGAGCGTGATCCCTCGGGCCGCTACGGCACCACGACCCACTCCCAACGGGTCATATCGTGCTTGGACCAGAAGCAGCGGCCGAGTCCGGAGGAGACGAAGAAGCTGCTGCCCGAGTTCCGGAAGATCTCGCCCGTCTTCGGCGAGTACCTCGGCTGGGACACCGCAGGCTGGTGCCACGACTGGCCGGTGCCCGGTCTGACGGACTCTCCGGAGGTGAGCGCCCCTGGAGCGGCGCCCGTCCTCGTGGTGGGCAACACCGGGGACCCGGCGACACCCTACGAGGGTGCGCGGAAGATGGCCGGGGAGCTGGGCGAGGGCGTCGGTGTGATGTTCACCTGGAAGGGCGAGGGCCATGGCGCGTACGGCAGCGGCAGCAGCTGTGTCGACTCGACGGTGAACGCGTATCTGCTGGACGGGAGCGTGCCGAAGGACGGCAAGGTCTGCACCTGAGCCGGGGCGGACGTCGGCTCGCGCTCGCGCGGGTGGCAGCGGAAAGGGGCCCGGCACCCGTGGTGCCGAGCCCCTCTCGGGAAGGCGTGTGCCTAGTAGACCGGCTTGTGCGGCTCGATCTGGTTGACCCAGCCGATCACACCGCCACCGACGTGGACCGCGTCGGCGAAACCGGCCGACTTCAGGACGGCGAGGACCTCCGCGCTGCGGACACCCGTCTTGCAGTGCAGGACGATCTTCTTGTCCTGCGGGAGGGCCTCCAGGGCCGTGCCCATGAGGAACTCGTTCTTCGGGATCAGCTTGGCGCCCGGGATGGAGACGATCTCGTACTCGTTGATCTCGCGGACGTCGATGATCTCGATGTTCTCGCCGTCGTCGATCCACTCCTTGAGCTGCTTGGGAGTGATCGTCGAACCGGCCGCCGCCTCTTGGGCCTCCTCGGAGACGACGCCGCAGAAGGCCTCGTAGTCGATGAGCTCGGTGACGGTGGGGTTCTCGCCGCAGACCGCGCAGTTGGGGTCCTTGCGGACCTTGACCTGGCGGTACTGCATCTCCAGAGCGTCGTAGATCATCAGACGGCCGACGAGGGGCTCGCCGATGCCCGCGAGGAGCTTGATGGCCTCGTTGACCTGGATCGAGCCGATGGAGGCGCACAGCACACCGAGGACGCCGCCCTCGGCGCAGGAGGGGACCATGCCCGGCGGCGGGGGCTCCGGGTAGAGGCAGCGGTAGCAGGGGCCGTGCTCGGACCAGAAGACGGAGGCCTGGCCGTCGAAGCGGTAGATCGAGCCCCAGACGTACGGCTTGTTCAGCAGCACGGCCGCGTCGTTGACCAGGTAGCGGGTCGCGAAGTTGTCCGTGCCGTCGACGATCAGGTCGTACTGGCTGAAGATGTCCATCACGTTCTCGGCCTCGAGCCGCTCTTCGTGGAGGATCACGTTCACGTACGGGTTGATGCCGAGGACGGAGTCGCGCGCGGACTCGGCCTTGGAGCGGCCGATGTCGGCCTGGCTGTGGATGATCTGGCGCTGCAGGTTCGACTCGTCGACCTCGTCGAACTCCACGATGCCGAGCGTGCCGACGCCCGCCGCGGCCAGGTACATCAGCGCCGGCGAGCCCAGGCCGCCGGCGCCCACACACAGCACCTTGGCGTTCTTCAGCCGCTTCTGCCCGTCCATGCCCACGTCGGGGATGATCAGGTGGCGGGAGTACCTGCGGACCTCGTCTACGGTGAGCTCGCCGGCGGGCTCGACCAGGGGTGGCAGCGACACGGGGACTCCGTTGGTCGGTCAATCACTACAGTTGTTCTCCCCGTAACACTGCCACGCCCTTTTTCATTCCGAGACACCCGTTCCAACCAGCGAGACGATGTCGTCCCAGTAGCCGGGCATGGTCTGCCAGGGGTCGATCCGGCCGCCGCGGTCCGTGCGGTCGGTGAAGTAGATCGTGGCGGCGCCCTGCCAGCGGGCGATGCGCAGCGCCTCGTCGAGATGGCCGCGTGGAACACCGTGGACGAAGTGGCAGAAGCGCTCGGGTGGATGGTCGGCGGTCCACTCGGCCACCTGCGACCAGCGGTAGTCGCTCCAGGGCCCGGAGAAGGTCACCAGTTGGTCGGCGATCTCCGCATATCCGGGGTGCGGGTGGGTGCCGTGGCCGAGGACGAGGTGGCCGCCGCCGAGGAGCGCGCGCAGTGCGGTGACCTTGCGGCCGGTCTCGGCGAGGGCGCCGCGCTCGGTGGGGCAGCGGTCCAGGACGAAGCCGTCGACCCGGTACCAGTCGAGATAGCGGTGGGCGTCGGAGGTGATCTCGGTGAGGGCGCGCGCCCCGTAGGTCGTGTCCAGGTGGCCGAGAACCAGGACACCGGCGTTCCGCAAGCGTCCGGCGGCTTCCAGGCAGTGCGGGTCGGGGCGGCTGCCCGGGCCGTCGGAGACGTTCAGGACGACCCAGTGGAGAGGAGTACCGGGGCGGGTGAGTTCGCCCCATTCCAGAGGCGCGACGAGGGGGTGGGCATAGCCGGGGATGCCGAAGCCGAGGCTCAGGCCGGTGCCGGCGATGCCGGACGGGGCGGGGGTCAGATACGGCATGCCGCCTCCATCCAGATGTCGGCGAGCGACTCCTCCAGGTTGATGCGGGGCCGCCAGCCGAGGCGGTCGCGGGCGGTGCGCACATCGGCCTGCTGCCAGCTGCCGCAGCCGTCCGGGTAGGGGTAGGAGACGGGGGCCGCGTGGTCCGGTTCGGGACGGGGGTGGCCGATGGTGGGCCTGAGGGGGCCGGGTGGGGCGTCGAGTTCGTGGAGGGCGCCGCCGTAGCCGGCGACGCGGGCGAGGACGGCCGCGGCGTCGCGGAGGCGCACGGCTCGGCCGGAGCCGATGTTGATCACGCCTTGGGCGGCGGAGAGCGAGGCGGCGTGGACGGCGCGGGCGACGTCGCGTACGTCGACGAAGTCGCGCTGGACGCCGAGGCCGCCGAGTTTGAGTTCGCCGTCGCCGGACTGCATGGCCCGGCGCATGGCTTCGGCGAGGCGGCCGAGCGGGGAGCCGGCGGGTGTGCCGGGTCCGGCGGGCGAGAAGACACGGAGGACCACGGCGTCCAGGCCGGAGCCGAGGACGAGTTCGGTGGCGGCGAGTTTGCTCACGCCGTACGGGCCGCCGGGGCGGGGTACGGCGTCCTCGGCGGTGGAGGAACCGGGCTGGCTGGGCCCGTACTCGGCTCCGCAGCCGAGTTGCACCAGGCGCGCGCCGCAGCCGCTGCGGCGCAGGGCCTCGCAGACGGTGGCGACGGCAACGGTGTTGTGCCGGGTGAGTTCGCGGGCGCCGCCTCGGGTGGCTCCGGCGCAGTTGACGACGACGCCGGGGTGGACGGCGTCCAGGAAGCGGGTGAGCGCGCCGGGGCTGCCGGTGGCGAGGTCGAACCGTACGTCGGCGTCGTCGCCGCGGCCGAGCGCGGTGAGCTGGACGGCCGGGTCGGCGAGCAGGCGTTCGGCGACGAAGCGGCCGAGGTATCCGTTGGCTCCGATCAGCAGGACCCTCATCGGGCGGCTCCCGGGGCGGGTTCTCCGGTTCGGGAGGTGATCATCTGGAGTTCTCCTTAGGGGGTGGTGCCGTGGGTGATGAGGTGGGCCCGCGGTGTCGGCTCCGCGGGAGGGGGAGCCCGGGACGGAGGTCCCGCGCATCGGTCGGGCCCCGGGTCGCGCACGCGGTGTTCGGCCGTGCGCGGCCCGGGGTGGGTCAGGTCGCCCCGGGGGGCAGGGCGTGGGCCGAGGCCCGGGTCAGCGTGCGGGTGGCGTGGACGAGCAGGGCGAGCGCGGCGGCGCCGCAGACGAGGGCGGGGACGGCCGCGGGCCCCCAGGCGTCGGCGACGGCCTCGACGGGGACGGCCAGGAGGGAGCAGCCGGGCAGGCGGCTCGCCAGGGCCGTGCCCAGTGCGAGTGCCTCGGCCACGGCGGCCGTGCGGAGGGCGACGGCCGGGGCCTGGGCGAATCCATGGGCGGCGAGGAGACGGGCGAGCAGAAGGAGTGCGCCCAGGGCGCCCGCGCCGGCGTACCCGGCGGGCTCGTCCAGGACGGCGCCGCACAGTGCGAGCAGGGCACCCAGAGCGCACAGGTGGAGGGCGAACACGCCGAGGATCAGGGGCTTCACGGAGTCGGCGAACTCGGCGAGGCCTCGGCTTGCGGCGAGTTTGCGGCGGGCACGTACGGAGAGGAGGTGGGCGCACCAGACGGCGGGAGCGCAGGACAGGGCGAGGGCGAGGACGGGTGCGACGGCCAGGGGCCAGCGGCCGTGGGGGCCGCCGTCGAGAACGGAGGCGAGCAGACCGTCGCCGAGGAGGGCGTACGCGACCAGCCAGCAGGTCCAGGCCCGGGTGCGGCCCGTCGTGTCCGACGGGAGGCGCAGGGGGCCCCGGTCGAAGGCCACGCGGAGGCAGAGCGCCACCGCGAGGGCGCCGAGGGCGGCGGCCATGAGACGGGGTTGCCCCTCCGTCAGACGTACGCCGACGACGGCCGCCGCGCACACGGCACCCGGCAGGAGGGCGAACACAGCCCAGCCACGGCGTGCGCCGGGCCCACTCGGCAGCGACTCGCGCTCCGTGGATTCCTCCCCGTCACGCGACACGCGCGCGTACATCTCCTCGGCGAGCGAGAACACGTCACGGTGCCGGAAGCGAGCGGCCGTACGGTCGGTCACCCCGTGCGCCTCCAGCCCGGCGGCGATCTCCAAGGGGTCCACCGCCCGTTCGCACAGCTCCCGGTGCCGGTGCATCAGAGCCTTCACGGGGTCGACGGCACCGCGGCGGGGGGAGGCCTTGGGCTCGGCCTGGGCGGGGCTGTCGTCGAGGGTCCGGGGAATGACATCGGGTGGGGCGACCGCGTCCATGCGGTCCGGGACGGCGGAACGATCAGGGACGGCCGAACGATCCAGGCCGGCCGAGCGATCCGGGACAGCTGAGCGATCCGTCCCGTCGAACCCGTCGAACCCATCCAGTTCGTCCAGCCCGTCCAACCGCAGCTCGCTCATCGCGCCCCCTCCCCCGCGGGCACCGGCTCCCCGGCCGTCGCGCCCGCGGCTCTCTCCGCGGCTCTCTCCGTGGCCCGCACCGGATCGGGCACCGAGACCGACGCCGGAGCGGACGCAGGCGAAGCCGTGTTCTCGGGTGCCGCGCCCGGAGTTGGGCCGGATACAGGCCCCCGTGCCGGGCCAGGCGTGGAACCAGGTACCGACGTAGCCTCCGGCGCCGGCATAGCGCTCGGCGTCGGCGTCGGCGAAACCGGTGCCGACGCCGTCCCCCGGAGCGGCACCGTCGCCCGCACAGGCGCCCCGACGGCCCAGCGCGGCCTACCGGCGGCCCCCGCGAGCCCAGCCGCCCCGGCGACGCCGGCAACCCCCGCCACCCCGGCGACCCCTGCCACACCAGCAACCCCCGCGATTCCAGCGACCCCGAGGCCGCCCGTCACCAGGCGGGGATCGGTCCAGCGGCCGGGGACATGGGCTTCGGCGGGGGCGCCGAAGGGCACTGGTTCGCCGGTGTCGTCGAGGACGACCTTGCGCACCGGGGCGTGGGAGACGACGTCGAGGTAGATGCCACGAAATGCCTCGACGTTCTGTTCCACCGTGAAGAGTTCGAGGGCTCGTGCGCGGGCGGCCGCGCCCAGGCGTGCGCGGCGCTCGGGTTCGCGCAGGAGCGCCACGCACGCTTCGGCGAGCGCCCGCGGATTGCGCGGCGGTACGACGAGCCCGGTGCCGCCGATGACCTCCACGACCGCGCCCACATCGGTGGAGACCGTCGGCCGGGCGCAGAACATGGCCTCGACCAGGCTGATCGGGAAGCCCTCGACGACGCTGGACAGCACGACCACCGCGCCCGCCGCGTATGCCTCGGCCAGGTCGGGGACGGCCGGGTCGCCGATCTCCTCGAAGGAGACGGGGTTGTCGCCGACCGCGTGGACGCCGTCCGCCTCGTCGGGGAAGAGCTGCGCGGCCAGGGCCTGGCAGTGGCCCAGGTAGGCGACGGCTTCGGATCCCGCCGCCGCCCCGACGATCCTGAGCCGCGCCTTGGGTTCCGCGCGGCGGATCTCGGCGAAGGCGTGCAGCAGCGAGATCAGGTCCTTGGCGGGCTCGATGCGCCCGACCCACACCAGCGTGTGCGGATCCGCGCACTCCGCCGACTCGCCGATCTCCGCGAATCGGGCGGCGTCCATGCCGGGGTAGACGGTCCGGATCCGGGCGCGGTCGGCGCCACAGCGCTCCTGCCAGCGCCGGGCGTGGGTGTTGCCGGGGGTGAGGCAGGCGGCCTGCCGGTAGACCTCGGCGGTCAGGCGCCGGTGGAAGGCCGCGAGCAGGGCGCGCACCGGCGGCTCCCCCGAGGCCCCGAGATAGTGCGCCCGCAGCGGCACACCGTACTCGGTGACCAGCAGCGGAACCCCGTGGAAGTGCCGGGCCAGCAACCCGGGCAGCGCGGCCGAGCCGCCCGCCACCGCGTGGCACAGATCGACCGAGCCGAGCCCGTCGTCCTCGTACCAGTCGAGGGAGAGGGGGCGCAGAGCGCGTTCGAGGTGCGAGGCGACCGTCAGCAGATCCGGGACGCGGGCCTCGCGCGCCCCCCGCACCGCGCCCGGCGCACGACAGGCGCGCTCCAGGGTGCGCACGGCGATCTCGGAGCGCAGTGCCCCGACCAGCCCGCCCTCGTCACGCCCCAGTTCGGCGAGCCCGTACAACGCGTTGCCGAAACGGTCCGCCTCAACGTCGACCCCGTTTCGGGAAGCCTCCCCGTTCGGGGAAGCCCCCCCGGTCCGGCCGACCTCCCCGGCCCCACCCGTCCCGTAGGCCCCACCAAGCGCCCCGGCAGCACCAGCCCCACCAACGGCGCCACGATCAGCGCCACCATCGACCCCACCCACGCCCGCGCGCCCCGAACACACCGCCGCCACCAGTTCGCCGTACGCCTCGGCGAAGCGCCTCCGTGCCCGGCGGCCGAGGACGACCCCGTCGTGATCGGCCGTCCACAGCGGAGCCGTGCGGACCCGGTTGACCTGCGGCGGCAGCGGGATCCAGCCCTCGTCCTCCTGCCGCTCGCTCCGGCTGAGCGCATAGATGTCGAACTCGTGTCGCTCCAGCCCGCGTACGAGTCGGTCGCACCAGAGCCTGGCGTCACCGCTCACATACGGATAGCCACCCTCTGTAAGCAGTCCGATGCGCACGCGTGCACCCCCGATCTCCCGTTTGAGGAGCCGCCGTTCACCCGGCGGCTCGCAGCGGGACGAACGTATGCGGACAAGGCGGTGGCGCGACGGACGGTTGTCCATCGCGCCACCAAAAGGGGTGAACGGTCGTAACTTTCGCTAGCGGGACGCGTTTTGTCGCGCTAAGGGATCACATGATCACGGCCCGTCAACTACCGGGGTAGGGCCAAGGATTGGCCTTGCACGTGATCCCGTCGAACGTCAGGAACTTGCTCTGCTGCTGCATGACGGGTGCGAGGTCGCCGTCCTTGTCGCAGGTCTCATGGCCGTAGCGGAGGCGGTGGCCGATCTCGTGATTGATCAGCATCTGCCGGTACGCGTGCATCTGGTCGCCGTACGTCTTCGCACCCTGGGCCCAGCGGTACGCGTTGATCATCACGCGCTCGGTGGAGGCCGAGTTGCAGGACACGTTGTCCACGGTCGTGTCGAGCCCCGACTTGGCGCACCAGATCGCGGTGGTGCCCGGGCTGGCCAGGGTGATCACGAAGTCGGGTGTCCCCGACGAGATCCGCTCGAACGTCCGACCGCCGTTGTGGGCCCAACTCCGTTCGTCGTTCAGGGTCTTCTGCACGGCCTCGGCGAACAGTCGGGCGTCCAGCCCGAGCCCCTGCTCGACATCGACCCGGTAGCGGTACTTCTGTCCCGTCCCCGGCGCCTTGTCGAAGCCCATGACCGCCTCGAACTTCCCGCCGCCCTTCAGATCGGCGGCGAGCGCGTACTTCGCGGCCATCTTCTGGTCGTACGACAGCGGGGTCGCGCTCACGCTCGGACTCGGCGAGCTGGACGGCGTGGGCCGGTTGTCGCTGCGCGAGGTGTCGCGTACATCGCGTTCACCGGCGTCGGCGGCCTGCGGCCGCAGGGCCGTGCCGTCGTCCCCGCCGGCCATCTGGACGCCCACGACGACCACCAGCACGGTCGTGACCGCGGCGGCCGCGATCCCGGCGAACGCGCGCCCCTTGCCGCCCTTCGCCGTCCCCATGGCCTCGGACTCGTCGTCCGGAGGCTCCTCGGACGGCGTCTGCCGCCGGGGAGGGGTGTCCCTCAGCGGCTTCTCCTCCAGAGCCGTCTCGACCCGATCACCCGCGTCGGCACCTGGCGCGGCACGATGCGTCCGACCTGGTGCGTGGACGTCGTCGACCTCGTCGAAGGCGTCCAGGTAAGCCTGGCGGGGGCCACCGGGGGGCATGGTCTCCTGCCGCTGCCGGGGAATGGGGATGCGGCGACCGGAACGCTCCGGAGGCTCGCCGTACGGGGCGCCGGGGGGTGACGCCTCGCCCGGCACACCATACGGGGCCCCCTCGGGAGCCCCTTGCGCCACGCCGTCTCCGGCACCCGTCCGGCGCCCACCACCACCCAAGTGCCCCCAGCCACCGCCCGCTTCACGCTGCTCCGGATGCCCCCCGCGACTCGGCGGATATCCACGAGCCGGGGAGCCGTCCGGGAGCCGGGGGAAACCGTGCGCCGGCGTGCCGTCAGGGAGCCGGGGAAAGCCGTGCGCCGGCGTGCCATCGGTGAATCGCGGCATCCCGTGCGCCGGAGTGCCGTCGGGCAGGCGGGTGAAGCCGTGCGCGGGGGTGCCGTCGGGAAGACGCGGGCCCTGCTGCCCGGGCGCGCTCCCGGTGAATCGCGGCATCCCCTGGCCGGGAGTGCCGTCGTACCTGCGGGGCGGCGGAGTGCCATCGGACGGCCGCGCACCCGTCCCTCCCGGCGACCAGGCCCCCGGCGGACCCGCCGGAGCAGCGGCACCACCCCTGGCGCCCGGCACCGCCGGCCCGCGTCCCCCCTGGACGCTCTGGACGCCCTGGACGCCCTGGACGCCCGGGGCACCCTGGGCCTCCCGCGCTCGCGGCGCCGCAGGTCCGCGCGCGTCCGGCCCGGCGGGCATCGCCGTCCGGGCTGTCCTTATGTCGTTGGTGTCGCCTTTCGGCGCCCGCCCCTTGCGGCTGTGCCGTCCCACGCCGCGCCTCAGCTCCCCACGCCGGGAGAGCCCGATGGAGGCCCTTCGGCAGTCGATCCGGCACCGTCGGCACCGGCCGCACCCTCGCCGCCCACCGAACCACCCTCACTCGAATCGCCGACCGAGCCCGAACCCGAGCCCATGCCCGAAGCCGAGCCCGAATGCGAAGCCACGACACCAACACGCGCACCGGCACCGGCACCGGCACCGGCACCGGCACCAACGCTGTTCGACCTCACCGCGGCCGAATCCGAAGCCGAATCCGAATACGTGCCCGGATGCCATCCACCCGCCCCCGAACCTATCGGCGCCCCGTCCACCTCACCACCCGACTGCCGCGTATCCCTGAGCAGTTCGCGGAACGCGGCGGCGACCGCCTCCGGATACTCCATCATCGCCACGTGCCCCGCGTCCGGCAGGGAGACGAGACGGGAGTCACGGAAGGAGCGGGCCGCGCGCTGGGCCATGCGATAGCCGACGAGCTGGTCGCGGCGGCCGTAGACGAGGAGGGTCGGGGCGAGGACGCGCTCGGCCTGGCGCCACAGCGAGTGCTGGCCGCCCAGCGTGTACGCGTCCACGAGCCCCCGCGTGGAACGCGTCATCGCGTCCCACATGTACGGCAGTCGGAGGCGTCGCTCCATCTCCTCGACGGCGTTGCGGAAGGCCTCCTCCGAGACACGGCCGGGGTCGCCGTAACAGAGCGCCATGACGCCCCGGACCCGCTGCTCCGCGGTCCAGCCCTTGGTGAAGCGGGCGAAGAGCCTCGGCACGCCCGGCAGGGCGAACATCGCGGTCGGTACGGCCGTCCGCTGCACCAGGAACTCCGGCAGGGCGGGCGAGACGAGGGTCAGGGAGCGGACGAGATCGGGGCGGAGGGCGGCGACACGGGTCGTGATCGCGCCGCCGAGGGAGTTGCCGAAGAGGTGCACGGGGCCGCGTCCGGCCGCGTCGAGGTGGCGGATGACCGCGCGCGCGTGGCCGGTGACGGAGTAGTTGCCGTCGTCCGGTGGCGGGGAGTCGCCGAAGCCGGGCAGATCGAGCGCCTCGCCGTCCACGAGTTCGTCGAGCAGCGGCATCAGCGCCGACCAGTTCTGCGAGGAGCCGCCCAGGCCGTGCACGTACAGGGCGGGCGGCAGTCCCTCGCGCGCCGGCGGTCTCGACCGTACCGACAGCGTGATCCCCGGCAGTCGGACCGACCGCAGCCGCTCACCGGGCGCCACACGCACGGCACTCGCCTTCGGCGACGCGGTGGCGGTCAGCAGGGACGGCAGATCGGTCGAAGACATGCGGGCAATGTTACGAGACGATCACGCAGTGGCTCATGTGTTCGCCGTCACAGACCAGGGCGCAAATCGGCCATCTGTCACGGGGTACCGGGGGTGGACAGCCGTCGCCGCCGGCCGCGGCGGACCACGCGGACCGCATAGCGCCCCGATCGCCCGTCTCCTAGGCTCATAAGCAGGGAATCCATGCTCGCGAACAGGGCATCCGGGCCCACAAAAAGGGAACCCGTACGCGGCCCCACCGCCGCCGGGGACGAACGGCGGCATCCGGGCGGCACCGAGGAAGGGGAACCCACGATGGCCGTTGACCCGTCCGATCCCGACACCTTCGCCGAGGAGGACTCCGTGGAGTTCGACGACGTCGAGGCCCCCGAGGCCGATGCCGCCGAGCAGCACACCGACATCGCCCGGACCAGGGACGACCCGCTGACCGAGGCCGACCCGGACGCCGCCAACGAGGCGGACCTGGCGGAACAGGCCCGTGTGGTCTCCCTGGACGAGGACGACTACCGGTAACCGGATCCTCACCTGGGACGACGACCGGTGATGAGAAAGGGCTTCCTTCTGCCCGCCATGCCCCTGTTTGACGTGGTCCGCGGCACTTTCCCCGACGTCCGGTCCGTGAAATTCTGCGCTCGCACCGCGCACACCCGGGTTACCGAAAAGTACGATGGCGGCGCGGCGCTCACCGCATGTGGACGATTTTGGGAGGCGGCGTGACAGCCATCGAGCAGACAGAGGCGGCGCGCCCGCGGGGCACGCGCCTGCCGCGCCGAGCCCGACGGAACCAGTTGCTGGGCGCCGCCCAGGAAGTCTTCGTGGCCCAGGGCTACCACTCGGCCGCGATGGACGACATCGCCGAACGCGCCGGAGTCAGCAAGCCGGTGCTCTACCAGCACTTTCCCGGCAAGCTCGACCTCTATCTGGCCCTGCTGGACCAGCACTGCGAGTCCCTCATCCAGGCCGTACGCAGCGCGCTCGCGTCGACGACCGACAACAAGCAGCGCGTGCGGGCCACGATGGACGCCTACTTCGCGTACGTCGAGGACGAGGGCGGCGCGTTCCGGCTGGTCTTCGAGTCGGACCTGACGAACGAGCCCGCCGTGCGCGAGCGCGTCGACAAGGTCACCAACGAGTGCGCCGAGGCCATCTGCGACGTGATCGCGGAGGACACCGGCCTCTCGCGCGCGGAGTCGATGCTGCTCGCCTCCGGCCTGGGCGGTCTCTCCCAGGTGGTGGCGCGGTCCTGGCTGCACAGCGACCGCAGCGTCCCGCGCGAACAGGCGGTCCAACTGCTGGCCTCGCTGGCCTGGCGCGGTATCGCCGGCTTCCCCCTGCACGGCATCGACCAGCACTGACGGACAGCGCCGGACGGCGGCGGCGATCGGCGGTCGGACGTTTTGTTCCCGCCCGCTGTTCGCTCCTGGCGTTCTCATGCGGAGCGTGTACGTCCCCTCACCGGGCTAATGTGTGCTGCGTACGGCGCGGAAGCCCGCGCATTTCACTGACCGTCGGAGGGACATAGCCGTGGAGGTCAAGATCGGCGTGCAGCACGCGCCCCGCGAGATCGTTCTGGAGAGCGGTCAGAGTGCCGAGGAGGTCGAGCGTGCCGTTGCCGAGGCGCTGACCGGCAAGTCGGCGCTGCTGAGCCTCACGGACGAGCACGGCCGCAAGGTGCTGATCCCGGCCGACCGTCTCGCCTACGTCGACATCGGCGAGTCGGCGGTCCGCAAGGTGGGCTTCAGCGCGCTGTAGTCAGCTGTAGTCAAGAGGCACAAGAGGCGTACGGAGAGGGCCCGGTGGTGTGAAACCACCGGGCCCCTTTCCGTATGTCCGCCCCTGTCCGTCCCTGTCCGCTTCTTGTCACCCCCCAGGGCGCACTCAGGGGCCGGAACGCACAGAGCCACCACATCTCATGCACAGACGATGATTGCGTTCCCTGACTGACGGGTAGTACCGGCTACGACCGATTTGCCCAGGCCAGGCCGTGCGGGAGGGAACCCGATCATGTTCTTGGAAGCACTCGGATCCGCACTCGTCGGCTTCGCCCTGGCCTGCGCCGTGGCCTACCGTCTGCCGCACCGTCTGCCGTCGCGCACCCTGGTCCTCCCGACCGGCACCGCGGGCGGCCTCTTCGGCGCCTTCCTGACCCACACGGCACTGGGCTCCGGGAACTACCTGCTGATCCTCATCGGCGCACTGATCGTCGCCGCGGCCTCCCTGTCCCTGCTCCTGCGCCCGACGGAGCGCTTTCGACGCAGCAGCTCGGCGACGGCGTGAGGAAGGCCCCCTGACGGCGGCGAAGCCGCCCGTCCAGGGGCGCGGGGACCTGCGCGACCGGGCACGACGAGCGCCGCACCCGCAGGACGGCACCGCACCCCACGACGATTAGGCGCCCCCGCTC
Organism: Streptomyces sp. NPDC107538; assembly: GCF_055657445.1. Classification (NCBI taxonomy): domain Bacteria; kingdom Bacillati; phylum Actinomycetota; class Actinomycetes; order Kitasatosporales; family Streptomycetaceae; genus Streptomyces; species Streptomyces sp. NPDC107538. The sequence goes on from NZ_JBVKAY010000002.1 coordinate 286,637, forward strand.
AGGCCGCGAGGCCCAGCGCAGCCATCCGCTTGGTGTGGGCCTCGGTGATCCGCGAGAACATCCGCCCCACCTCGGCCAGATCGAAGCCGTCGGCGACACCGCCCACGAGCATCGTGGACAGGGCGTCCCGGTCGGCCACCACCCGCTGCGACTGCGACAGCGCCTCGCCCATCAACCGCCGTGCCCACAGCGCCAGTCGGCCCCCCACCCGCGGGTCCTCGTCGATCGCGGCGCGCACCTTCTCCACGGCGAACCCGGCGTGCCCCGTGTCGTCGAGCACGGCGAGCACGAGCCCGCGCGTGTCCGAGTCGAGGTGCGCCGCGACCTCGCGGTAGAAGTCGCTGGCGATCGAGTCTCCGACGTACGCCTTGACGAGCCCCTCCAGCCAGTCCGACGGCGCGGTCTGCCGGTGGAAGCCGTCGAGCGCGTCGACAAAGGGCTCCATGGCCCGCGTCGGCTCCTCGCCGATCTCGGTGAGCCGGCCGGCGAGCCTCTCGAAGTGGTGGAACTCGGCCGCCGCCATCTTCGCCAGCTCCGCCTTGTCGACGAGGGTCGGCGCCAGCTTCGCGTCCTCCGCGAGCCGTTCGAACGCCGCCAGCTCCCCGTACGCCAGCGCCCCCAGCAGATCCACCACCGCCGCGCGGTACTGCGGGTCGGCGGAGGCCCGGGCCCAGTCCTGGGCGGCGATCCCGGTGACCTCGGCGGTGTCGGCGGCGGACTCGCCGCCGGTGGCGTTCTCAGGCTTGTCAGACGTGGTCATGAAGCGCACAATAGCCCGCTTCGCCTACCGTGGAAGGGCCCGGTCGCACAGTGCGCCCCCAGCGCACGATTCGGCGCGTGATTCGATGTGACGACGACTACGTGACCAAATCGGCCATCGCATATGCGCGATTCCGGGGTATGGTGGTAATGCGCCTGCTGATACGTCGATGTAGTTCGGACGTAGTTCGTTCGCTCGACCGTATCTCGACAGGCCGCACGCATGAGGATGCCCGGTCGGTGGCCCGATCGGCTCCGACCCGACAGCCCTCCTTTTCCGTACGGCACTCCGCGTACGGCGTCCGGAGGGAACCCCTCAGCGGTATGAGCGCTAGAGCGTCGGCAGTGGTCCCGTGCCACACGGTCCGCCCGTGAGGCGGCCGACGTCCCCGGCACGGTCCGACACGACCCCCGCGCTCGCCTCGCACCGCGTACACAGAAGAGGCAGCACCCTGACTACGACTTTCCGAGATCTCGGAATCTTTCCCGAGACGGCCGAGGCCCTTGAGGCCGTCGGCATCATCAACCCCTTCCCCATCCAGGAGATGACGCTCCCGGTCGCCCTCTCCGGCACCGACGTCATCGGCCAGGCCAAGACCGGCACCGGCAAGACGCTCGGCTTCGGCCTCCCGCTCCTCGAGCGCGTCGTCGTCCCCGCCGACGTCGAGGCCGGCCGCGCCAAGCCCGAGGACCTCGTCGACTCGCCTCAGGCGCTCGTCGTCGTCCCCACCCGCGAGCTGTGCACCCAGGTCACCAACGACCTGTTGACGGCCGGCAAGGTGCGCAACGTCCGCGTCACCGCGATCTACGGCGGCCGTGCCTACGAGCCCCAGGTCGAGGCCCTCAAGAAGGGCGTGGACGTCGTCATCGGCACCCCCGGGCGGCTCCTCGACCTCGCGGGCCAGAAGAAGCTGAACCTGAAGCACGTCAAGTGCCTGGTCCTCGACGAGGCCGACGAGATGCTCGACCTGGGCTTCCTGCCCGACGTCGAGAAGATCATCAACATGCTTCCGGCCCGCCGCCAGACGATGCTGTTCTCGGCGACCATGCCGGGCGCGGTCATCGGTCTGGCCCGCCGTTACATGTCCCAGCCGACGCACATCCGTGCCACGGCCCCGGACGACGAGGGCGCGACGGTCCGCAACACCTCGCAGCACATCTACCGCGCGCACAACATGGACAAGCCCGAGCTGGTCGCGCGCATACTGCAGGCCGACGGCCGGGGACTGGCCATGGTCTTCTGCCGTACGAAGCGCACGGCCGCCGATCTCGCCGACCAGCTCAAGCAGCGGGGCTTCGCCTCCGGCGCGGTCCACGGCGACCTCGGCCAGGGCGCCCGCGAGCAGGCGCTGCGCGCCTTCCGCAACGGCAAGGTGGACGTCCTCGTCTGCACCGACGTCGCCGCCCGCGGCATCGACGTCGAGGGTGTCACCCACGTCATCAACTACCAGTCCCCCGAGGACGAGAAGACGTACCTGCACCGCATCGGCCGTACGGGCCGCGCGGGCGCCAAGGGCATCGCGATCACTCTCGTCGACTGGGACGACATCCCGCGCTGGCAGCTCATCAACAAGGCGCTGGACCTCGGGTTCAACGACCCGCCGGAGACGTACTCCACCTCCCCGCACCTCTTCGAGGAGCTGAGCATCCCGGCGGGCACGAAGGGTGTCCTGCCGCGCTCCGAGCGCACCCGTGCCGGGCTCGACGCGGAGGAGCTGGAAGACCTCGGCGAGCCGGGCGGGCGCGGCGGTCCGCGCGGGCGTGGCGGCCGTGGCAGTGGTGCCTCCGGCCCGTCGTCCGCCGAGCGCGAGCGTGAGCGTGAGCGCCCGGCGCGTACGCCGCGTCGGCGCCGCCGTACGCGCGGTGGGGCCACGCTCGACGAGGCGTCCCCCGGGGCCGCCGCGGTCACCGAGCCGTCGGGCGCCGACGCCGCCGACTCCGAGTCCGAGTCCCGTACGCCTCGCCGTCGCCGTCGGACGCGGGCCGGGGTGAACCCCGGCGCCGAGGCCGCGGTCTCGACGGTGGAGAGCACGCCGGTCGAGCGGGCCGAGGCCGTGGTCGAGACCGTCGCGGGTACGGCCGCGAGTGCGCCGGCGGGTGCGCCTGCCGAGTCGGTCGAGGAGGCGGCCAAGCCGCGTCGTCGTCGGACCCGTAAGTCGGTGGAGGCCGTCGAGGCTGCCGCCGTCGCCGAGGTCGCACCGAGCGCGGAAGCCGCGGTCGACACGGTCGAGGGCACGGTCGGCGCCGAGGCGGTGGCCGAGGCTCCGGCGAAGCCGCGTCGGCGTACGCGTAAGGTCGCCGCGACCGTCGAGGCCGCGCCGCCCGTCGAGACCGTGGTCGAGGAGGCCGTCGCCGAGGAGGCTCCGGTCAAGCCTCGGCGCCGGACCCGCAAGGCGGCGCAGGCTGTTGTCGAGGCTCCGGACAGTGCTGAGGTCGCGCCCGTCGATGCCGCCGAGGTGAGCACGCCTCGCCGTCGGACGCGGAAGGCCGCGGCTCCGGTCGAGGGTGTGGTCGAGGCTGTCGCCGAGGAGGCTGTGGTCGCGCCTCGTCGGCGGACGCGGAAGGCCGCGGTGGCGTCTGCCGCCGAGGGCGCGGTCGATACGGCTGAGGGTGCCGCCGAGGCCGACGCCGAGGTTCCGGCCACGCCGCGTCGGCGTACGCGTAAGGTCGCCGCGCCTGTCGAGGCCGTGGTCGAGGAGGCTGTTGCCGTTGCCGAGGAGGCTCCGGTCAAGCCTCGGCGTCGGACCCGCAAGGCTGCGGAGGCCGTTGTCGAGGCTGTGGACAGTGCCGCCGAGGCCGTCGTCGACACCGTCGAGGCCGTGAAGCCTCGTCGGCGGACGCGGAAGGTCGCGGATGCGGCTGAGGCCGCGGTTCCGGCTCAGCCGACGGAGGAGCAGGCTACGAAGCCGCGGCGGACTCGGAAGGCTGCGGCTGCGGCTGGTGCGGAGGATGGTGGGGCTGAGGCTCCGGCGCCTCGGCGGCGGGTGCGGAAGGCTGTGGCTGCCGTGGAGGGCACGGAGGGCTGAGGCGATTCTGCCGAGTGAAGGTCCGGCTTCCCTTTGGGGGGCCGGGCCTTCGGCGTTCCCCAGGGGTTTCTCGCCCCCGCCGCCCCTACCCGTCCCATCCCCAGGGGCTGCGCCCCTTCGACCCCCTTTCGCGCTCCGCGCGGGCGTTCGGGGTGGGTGGGTATGCGCGGGTTCGGTGGGGGTTCTCGCGCAGTTCCCCGCGCCCCTGAAAGGCAAAGCAGGGGCTGCGCCCCGCTTTGCCTTTCGCCCTTGAGGGGCGCGGGGAACTGCGCGACCAGCCCCCACCCACCCGCACCCGACAACGCACCCCCTCCGAAACAGGGTCGCGCGCTCGGCGGAGCCCACCGGCGGTTACCCTCCACCCATGAGCCGTCCGCCCACCTTCACCCCGCCGCCCGGTGCCCGGGCCCATCGTCTGCGTACCGCGCGGAGCGAGTTCGCCGTGATCGAGGCGGGGGTGGCGGTGAAGGGGAGTGTGCTGCTGGTGCCGGGGTTCACCGGGAGCAAGGAGGACTTCATCGCCTTGCACGAGCCGTTGGCCGAGGCGGGGTACCGGTCGGTGGCGGTGGACGGGCGGGGGCAGTACGAGAGCCCGGGGGCCGAGGACGACGAAGCGCCGTACGCGCAGGCCGAGTTGGCGAGGGATCTGCTCGCCCAGGCGGAGGCCGTGAGCGACGGCGGTCCGCTGCACCTCGTCGGCCACTCCCTCGGCGGCCAGATCTCCCGCGCCGCCCTGCTGCTGGACGCCTCCCCCTTCGCCTCGCTCACCCTGATGGCCTCGGGGCCCGCCCAGATCTCGGTCGGCCAGCAGGAGCGCGTGAAGCTGCTGCGGGACGCCCTGGCCGTGATGGACATGGAGCAGGTGTGGGACGCCATCCAGGCGATGGACGCGCCGGAGCCCGAGGAGGCCGAGACGGGCGCCCTCGACGCGGGCCTGGACGACCGTGACGACCTGCGCCGCCGCTGGCTCGCCACCAGCCCGGCCCAGCTCATCGCCACGGGCCGCCAGCTCTGCGCGGAACCCGACCGCGTCACCGAACTCGCCGCCGTGGACCTGCCCAAGCACGTCCTGTCCGGCGAACGCGACGACACCTGGCCGATCCCGCTCCTCGACGCCATGGCCGTACGGCTGCGGGCCCACCGCACCGTCGTCCGCGACGCCGAGCACTCCCCCAACACCGATCAGCCGAAGGCGACGGCGGACGCCCTCATCGGCTTCTGGGACCGGATCGACCGCTGAGCACCCGCGGCACGACCACCACCGGTGCCGCGCCGCGCCTAGTACTGGGCCCGCAGATGCTCCCAGAACCCGTCCCGCAGTGCCCGTCTCAGGTCCGCCTGGCCCCGTAGCGAGTACTGGAGCAGCCCCTCCGCCTCGACGAGCAGGTCCTGGTCGACGGAGCCGGGGAGGTACGGGTGGCCGTGGAGCAGTTCCTGCAAGGTCTCCCGGCCCCGGGAGGCCAGCCACTTCGCGGCGATCTGGGCGCCGACGAAGCGGACGTCCTCGCGGGTGGGGCGGGCGCCGGTGGGGGCGTCGTAGGTGGCGGCGGCCCGCCGTGACACGTACGGCTTGAAGAAGTCGAGGTCGAAGGTCCGCTGGCTGTCGACCTCCCAGAGCAGGGGCTCGGCCTGGTTGCGGCCCTCGGGGGCCTCGATGCCCCACAGGTGGACCCGCGCCCCGTACCCCTGCGCGGCTTCGACCGCCGAGACCAGGTCCTCGTCGCCGCCGATCAGGGCCGCGTCGCTGATCGCGCGGTGCCGGGCCAGCGACTCCAGGTCGGTGCGGATGAGGGAGTCGACGCCCTTCTGCTGGTTGTTGGCGTTGAGATTGCCGAGCCGCACCTTCACGTCCGGCAACTCGGCGATCGACTGCTGCTCCGCCGTGTGGATGCGGCGCCGCGCCCCGTCGTACCAGTAGACCCGCAGCAGCCGGCTGTCCGCGAAGATCGTGCGCGCCTTGTCGATCAGGGCGTCGATCAGCCCCTCCGGGTCCAGGTCGAAGGACCGCCGGTCCTCCGTCCCCGCCGCGAGCCGGCCCACGGCCGCGTACAGATACCCCGCATCGACGAAGATCGCGTGTGTCGAGGGTGTCTTCGCCACCTCGGCGAGCATGCGGTGCAGCAGCTCGTTCGTACGGTCGATGCGGGCGCCGAGCGCCGTGAGGTCGTCGTTCATCACGTCCATTGTCCCGGCGGTCACGCTGCGAACACAACCGGTCCCAATCAGTCTTCCTGCCTGCCGGTAGACATACCCCCCACACCACTTACCGGCTAGTAATTAGCTTCTCGAAAATTTTCCTTAGCGTAAGGAATGTTTGTCACAGGCATGCCGTTGAACCCTCATGGAACACGGGCACCGATGACCCGCGAACCACCATCAGTAGTTCTCCTCAGGAGGATGACCAGACGAAGGGAGAAGCCCTTGCGCTTCGAAATCCTGCGACTCGACGATGTCAGCGGCGCGCCCGTGGACAGCACCGTCGTGGACGCCGCCTCCGTCAACCGGATCGTGCAGCAGGCCGCCGCCATCGGGCAGCGCCTCTGGATCCGCCCGGCCGACGTGACCGCCTCATAGGACGCGGATCCGTTCACACTTCGGAGCCCCGTACGGCATCGCTGCCGTACGGGGCTTCGCTATGCGGCCTGTACGACCTGGGTGACGCCGTTGATGATCTGCTGCACGGCGATCGCGGAGAGCATCATGCCCGCGAGCCGGGTCACCAGGACCACACCGCCGTCCTTGATGACCCGGATGATCAGCAGCGAGTACCGCATCGTCAGCCACAGCACGACGTGGATCGCCAGGATCGCGGCCCACACGGACACCTGACCGGCCACGCCGTCCGCCTTCTGCACCGCCAGGATCACCGACACGATCGCACCGGGGCCGGCCAGCAGCGGCATCCCGAGCGGGACGAGCGCGACGTTCACGTCCTTCGTCTGCTTCGGCTCGTCCGTCTTGCCGGTCAGCAGATCGAGCGCGATCAGCAGGAGCAGCAGCCCGCCCGCGATCATCAGCGCCGGGACGGACACATGCAGGTAGTCCAGGATCTGGTGGCCCAGCAGCCCGAAGACGGCGATCACACCACCGGCCACACAGACGGCCTGGAACGCCATCCGCTTCTGCGTACGCGCGGGCCGCCCGGCGGTGAGACCGAGGAAGATCGGGGTGATCCCGGGGGGATCCATGATCACGAAGAGGGTGAGGAAGAGGGAGCCGAAGACGGCGAGATCGAACACGGGGTGCCTTGCGGAAGAGGGAGAGGACAGACGGGGCCCTTCGACGGCGGGTGGGCACAGCCGACAGCCGCCGAGGGCCGAACAAAGCCAGGGGATCAGCTAGTGGAGCCCGCCGGTCCCCGGGACGGGAAACGCTCCGGTGGCCCGGCGCGTGATCTCCCCGTACACCTCGGGGTCGGTCGTGTACTCGCCGAGGACGCAGGTCTTGCGGCTGCCGTGGTAGTCGGAGGAGCCCGTGGTGAGCAGCCCCAGTTCCTTCGCCAGGCCGCGCAGCCGGGCCCGGGTCGCCGGGTCGTGCTCCATGTGGTCGACCTCGATGCCGTCGAGTCCGGCGGCGGCCAGCTCGGCGATCGCGGACTCCGGTACGGTCCGGCCGCGCTTGGCGGCGGCGGGGTGGGCGAAGACGGCGACACCGCCGGCGCCCTTGATCAGCCGGATCGCCTCGAAGGGGTCGGTCTCGTGCTTCTCGACGTAGGCACGGCCGCCGTCGGCGAGCCACTGCTCGGTGAAGGCGTCGCCGACGGTCGGTACGACGCCGAGTTCGACGAGGGCGGTGGCCACGTGCGGGCGGCCGACGGAACCGCCGGCGGCGATGCGCGCGACCTGGTCCCAGGTGACCGGCACGCCCAGTTCGTTCAGCTTGGCGATCATCCCCCGGGCCCGCGGCACCCGGTCGTCCCGGACCAGCTCGCGCTCGGCAAGCAGCTCGGGCTCTTCGGGGTCGAACAGGTAGGCGAGCATATGCATGCTGACGCCGTCGAGGCGGCACGACAGCTCGGCGCCGGTGACCAGCGTGAGCCCCTCCGGCAGCGCGGCGATCGCCTCGGCGTGCCCGCGCGTCGTGTCGTGGTCGGTCAGCGCGACGACGTCCAGGCCGGCCGCGCTCGCCTTCCGCACCAGCTCGGCGGGAGTGTCCGTACCGTCGGAGGCGGTGGAGTGGCAGTGCAGATCGATGCGCACGACGCGGACTCCAGGCTCGGACGAAACGGAAGCGAAAACGGAAGCAGGCGCTCAAGGATAGCGCCCTTTCGGACTACTCCTGTCACACCTGAAACCCCTGGGTGCCCCCTACAGCGAGCGTACGAAGAGTGCGCCCCGCAGCTCGGGAGGTTCGGTCGCGTCGGCGGCAACCGGCCCGGCTTCCTACGGCTCCAGGATCCGCGGTGAGAGCGCCCCGCACGGCAGCAGCTCCACCTCCGCCCCCGCGTCCCGGAGGTCCGTCAGCACGAGTTCGTCGTACATCAGCAGCCCCGTCTGCTCGGGCCAGACGATCGCCCACAGCCAGAGTCCGAGCGCCTCCCCGGCGAAGACCGCGCGGTCGTCCGGTGTGCCGGTGACATGCCAGAGCGGCGTCGGCCGGCCGGCGGCGAGCACCTTCGCCTGGGGCGGTTTCTCGACGCTCAGATACGGCCCGGGGTCGGGGCCGTCGATGCCCGCGTACCGCGAGCCGAGGCCGACACCGAGTTCCTCCGCGATGAGGACGAGCTCTCCGACGCCGCCGAGCGGGCCGGGTCCGGAGCAGGCGACGGCGGTGGCCCGTCCGCCGCTGCGGTCGTCCCCGGCGAACGCGGCGCCCGTGAACAGCCAGCCCACGGGCAGCGGCCACGGCATCCAGACCGGCACCTTGGCACGGTGCACCACCACGCTGAGGGCCTCGACGCTGGGCGGGATCACGGGCTGCAGCGGGTGCACCGTCCCGTGCGCGGCGCACTGCCAGGAGTCGGCAAAGAGGCCGGGAGCCCTGACCCGGCCACCACACTTCGGGCAACTGGGTTCGCCCCTCATAGGGCCCAACGGTCCTCCCCGTGGTTCCTCGCGTCAAGGACGATCACCCGTCCGGCGTGTGCGCGTCACATTCCGCGCACGAACCGGGCACGAACGCCGGCCTACGGACGGCGGGCGGCCCGTCGGGCCGACCAACGGAATCAACTACCCACGCGGCCAAGGGAAGCGGTGGTTTTCGGCCACCTCGCGAGCCGCCTCCGGTCACGTACGGGGTGCCGTCCGTCACATGAGGCACTCGGCGTCGGGGCGGTCCGGTCAGTCCAGGGAGACCGACCTGCGGGCGGGGTCGCGGAGGTCCGTCCCCTGGGTGAGCCAGCGCTCCTGGAGGGCCTGGGCGCCGTGCACGCGCTTCCAGGCGGCCTCGTTGGCGGTCATCGGCAGGAGCGGCAGGAACCGTACGGGGTCGGCGGGGGCGTCCAGTTCGAGGTCCTCGACGAGGCCGCCGGACTCGGCGACGAGGACGGAGCTGAAGGGGGCGCCGGGCCAGAGCGGATCGCCCACGTCGAGGGAGGCGCCGGGAGCCACGATCAAGCCCTCGACCTGCGGTGACGCGGCGAGTACGGCGAGCGGGCGGAGCACCTTGTCGGTGTCGGCGAGGCCGCGGCGCACCGACAGGACGAGTTCGGCGCGGGGGCCCTTGACGGGGTCGGCGAGGACGGCGGTGGGGTCGGCCATCGGCTGGGCGGACATGCCGAGCGTGGCGTAGCGGACGACCTCGCCGTCGGTGAAGCGGAGCACCTCGATACGGTCCGTGCCGAGGAAGGTGACCGCGGCGCGCGCGTCCGGTTCGCCCAGCGCGGTGCGCAAACGGGCCTCCACCAACGGAAGAACATCAGCCATGAACCGAGCATAGAACTCGTCAGGAACCGGCAAACGGGCGCCTTGACACTTCAGTCCACTGTTAGTCTGGGGCGCCGGTCGGGACAGCCCTTCGCGTCCCGGACCGTGAAGACTGACTCCCCTACGGGGAACCCCGGATGGGGTATGGAACGTCCCTTACGGGGGACCGGCCGGAGGAGGTGGGGCTGCGATGGACCGAAGTCGGCCTGGCAGTACCACCCGCTCTTCCGCGCGCTGAGTTCCGTAGCTCTTGTCGTAGCCGTATTTCTCGCTCCGCTGGCTGCCACCCTCACTCGCGTCGTGCCGCTCGTCGGTCGTCGCGCATCGGAAGAGCACTTCTTTCCCGTCTTGATCCGATCGATCCGAATCAAGCGCATCTGAATCAAGCGAAGCTGTCACCGCGACGGTGCGGTGCTCCCCGCTTTGTGGACGTGCCAAACATCCGCAGTCAAAACGTCCCCATTCCGGGTAGTTCCAACCGTCGTCGGCGGCCTTTCGTTGCGAAGGAGCCTGCTCATGTCGATGATCCACAACCTGCGTGCCGCCGTTCGCCCGTCCCGTCCCTCGCGCCTGTCGCTGCGCAAGGACGGCGGCGTGTACGACGCCACGCGTCCGGCGGAGGCGGTCACCGCCGTCGTGGACTGCGCCGTCTACCGCGACGGGGCGCGGGTCGCGTTCGACCGCAATCTGACGCCGCACGAGGCGATCCGTCAGGTGCGCCGGGACGGCGGTTTCGTCTGGATCGGCCTGCACGAGCCGTCGGAGGCCGAATTCGCCGGTATCGCGGCCGAGTTCGGGCTGCACCCGCTGGCCGTGGAGGACGCGGTGCACGCGCACCAGCGGCCGAAGCTGGAGCGCTACGACGACACCCTGTTCACCGTCTTCAAGACCATCCACTACGTCGAGCACGACGAACTCACCGCCACCAGCGAGGTCGTGGAGTCCGGCGAGGTCATGTGCTTCACCGGACGGGACTTCTTCATCACCGTCCGGCACGGCGGGCAGGGCTCGCTCAGGGCGCTGCGTCACCGGCTGCAGGACGACCCGGAGTTGCTCGCCAAGGGGCCCTCGGCCGTGCTGCACGCCATCGCCGACCATGTCGTCGACGGGTACGTGGCGGTCGCGGACGCCGTGCAGGACGACATCGACGAGGTGGAGACGGAGGTGTTCTCCCCCGGGCGCAAGGGCACGCCCCGGGGCACCGACGCCGGCCGGATCTACCAACTCAAGCGCGAGGTCATGGAGTTCAAGCGCGCGGTGCTGCCGCTGGTGCGGCCCATGCAGTTGCTGAGCGAGCGGCCGATGCGGCTGGTCGACCCGGACATCCAGAAGTACTTCCGTGATGTGGCCGACCACCTCGCCCGCGTCCAGGAGCAGGTCGTCGGCTTCGACGAACTCCTCAACTCGATCCTCCAGGCGAACCTGGCGCAGGCGTCCGTCGCGCAGAACGAGGACATGCGCAAGATCACGTCCTGGGCGGCCATCATCGCCGTACCGACGATGGTCTGTGGCGTCTACGGCATGAACTTCGACTACATGCCGGAGACGCACTGGAAGTTCGGCTACCCGGTGGTCCTCGGCGTCACGGTCGCGCTCTGCCTCGGCATCCACCGGACGCTGAAGCGGAACGGGTGGCTGTAAGGCGGCGGGGGGTGTTGTGGGGGCGCGGTTAGGCTGCCCCCATGACCGCCGACGCTCTGTTCGATCAGGCCCTCGTCGAAGAGGCCACCAAGAAGTCCGGGCTCGTGTGGGTGCGGGGGCCTGGTGTCGCCTCGCGTGCTCTGTGGCACGTGTGGCACGAGGGTGCGGCGTGCGTGGTCGGTGACGGGCCCGGTGAGCAGCCGTTGCCGGGGCTGGTCGACGGGGGGTCGGCCGTGGTGACCGTGCGCAGCAAGGACAAGGGCGGGCGGCTGGTCAGCTGGGCCGCGAGCGTCGTCGAACTGGCCCCCGGCTCTCCCGAGTGGGAGGCCGTCGTGGCCGAGCTGAAGGGCAAGCGGCTCAACGCCCCCGACGGTGAGGCGATGCCGGCCCGCTGGGCCCGCGAGTGCCGGGTGCTCCGCCTGAAGCCGACGGGGTCGACCCTGCCGCTCCCCGACGACGACCTGGCGGAGGCCCCGCTCCCCACCCCCGCGACGACCCGCCGCCCGATCCCGGCAGCGGTACCGCGCCTCCTCTTCGGCCGCCGCAAGCGCAAGCCCTGAGGGCCGGCCGGCCCGCGTCCGACGCCGGGACGCCGCTCGGCAGCGGGCCCCTGTCAGGGTCCCGGCCCGCTCGGCACCGCCGGATCCCGCCACGGTGGCTGATCGCCGCCGGGGCGGGGAGAGACGAGCCGGCGGAGACGGACAACCGTGCGGTCGGCCCGCCCCTGAGCGCCGGGCCACCGCGGCACACCCACGCGCACGGGGCCCGGCCGTCCGGGTGCACGGCGCGGCCGTTACGGCGACACGGCATACCCACGCGCACCTCCCAACCCCGTCGACACCACGCCGCATCCCAGGCGCGCCCTCACGCCCCACCGGCACCACGCCACATCCCACGCGCGGCCTCACGTCCCACAGGCATCGCGCCGTATCCCACGCGCGACTCACGCCCCACCGGCACCACGCCACATCCCACGCGCGGCCTCACGTCCCACAGGCATCGCGCCGCATCCCACGCACGACTCACGCCCCGCCGGCACCACGCCGCATCCCACGCGCGGTCACATCCCGCCGGCACCGCACCGCGACCCACGTACGCCCTCACGGCCCGCCGTCGGCGCGGCCCACCGACCCCGGGGGCCCGGCCCCCGTACGCCCCCGCGCAGCCCCTCCCCGGACTACGACGTCGGCAGCTGCTTGCCGTAGTCCACCACCGACTTCTCGTCCGGTTCCTCCAGGGTGAAGCTCTTGCCCCAGTCGGTGAGGAGGATGGTTCCGGCGTCGCCGGCGCGGACGAGGCGGAGGGGGTAGGGGGTGCCTTCGAGGGAGACGTCGAGGGTGCCGCCGGAGCCCTTGTCGCCGGTGATGCGGATGGTGCGGGTGCCGGACTGCTCGTGGTGGCCGTCGGTGGACAGCGTGCCGTGCAGGGTGAGGAGGCTGTTGAGGAGGACGTCCTTGTCGGTGAAGCCGCTGAAGCGCTTGTAGGCCGGGTCGCCGGTCGGCACCTTCACATACATGCCGTCCAGCTTGTCCGCGGCGGCCGTCTCCGAGTCTTCGTCGCCGCCGTCCTTCCCGGAGTCCTGGTGGTCCCAGAAGTCCGCGTCGGCCTTGAGGAAGAGGTGCTCGCCGACCTTCAGCAGCCGGAAGGTGGACCCCTCGGACGTCACCGAACCCGTGCCGCCGTCCTCCTTCAGGCGCATGTCCAGCTTGTAGATCCTGCCGTTGCTCACCACGGCCCCGGACAGCCGGACCGTGTCCGCCGCCGTGGCCGCCGCCTTGGTCGTGCTCTGGATCTTCGCGGGCTCCAGCTTGCCGACCCCGTTGGTCCCCTCGTTGGGATCCTCGCTGCACCCGGTGAGCCCCAGCCCGCTCGCCACGAGGGTGCAGACGGCGCTCACCAGTGCGGCCCTTCGGGTACGGGGAATCACAGTCACAGGCGATGCACCTCTTCGTGGGGAGTCCAGGCGTACCGCAGAGTACCGGGGCTCTCGGCCCACCTCGGCGCCAGTCCGTCCGCACCGCTCACCAGGGCATATCCGATCGGGACGGGCTAGCCTGAAGCCCTCCTCGACGGACAATCCCCTCGCGACGGGACGGAAAGGGGCGGCTCATGGCGGCGGTGGCGCCCCGGATCTTCGTCTCCCATCTCTCCGGCGTCGCCGTGTTCGACCCGAACGGCGACCAGGTGGGCCGTGTCCGCGATCTGGTGGCCATCCTGCGGGTGGGGCGCAAGCCGCCGCGGCTGCTCGGTCTCGTCGTCGAACTGTCCACCCGCCGCCGGATCTTCCTGCCCATGACCAGGGTCACCGGCGTCGAGTCCGGCCAGGTCATCACCACCGGCGTCCTGAACGTGCGCCGCTTCGAACAACGGCCCACCGAGCGCCTGGTCATCGGCGAACTGCTGGACCGTCGCGTGACCCTCGTCGAGACCGGCGAGGAGGTGTCCGTCCGCGACATCTCGGTGCAGCAGCTGCCGGCCCGCCGGGACTGGGAGATCGACCGGGTGTTCGTACGGAAGGGGAAGGCCGGAGCCTTCCGGCGGCACAAGGGCGAGACGCTGACCGTGGAGTGGTCGGCGGTCACCGGGTTCTCCCTGGAGGAGCACGGGCAGGGCGCCGAGAACCTCCTCGCCACCTTCGAGCAGCTCCGCCCGGCCGACCTCGCCAATGTGCTGCACCACCTCTCCCCCAAGCGCCGGGCCGAGGTCGCCGCCGCCCTCGACGACGACCGGCTCGCGGACGTCCTGGAGGAGCTGCCCGAGGACGACCAGATCGAGATCCTCGGCAAGCTCAAGGAGGAGCGGGCCGCCGACGTCCTGGAGGCCATGGACCCGGACGACGCCGCCGACCTCCTCGCCGAACTCCCCGAGGAGGAGCAGGAACGCCTGCTGACCCTCATGCAGCCGGACGACGCGGCGGACGTACGGCGGCTCATGGCGTACGAGGAGAAGACCGCCGGCGGTCTGATGACCACCGAGCCGATCGTGCTGCGCCCGGACGCGACCGTCGCCGACGCGCTCGCCCGGGTCCGCAACGCCGACCTGTCCCCCGCGCTCGCCGCCCAGGTGTACGTGTGCCGGCCGCCGGACGAGACCCCGACCGGCAAGTACCTCGGCACGGTCCACTTCCAGCGGCTGCTGCGGGACCCGCCGTACACCCTGGTCGGCTCGATCCTCGACGACGATCTCCAGCCGCTGGACCCGGAGGCCGCGCTGCGCGCCGTCGCCGGGTTCTTCGCGACGTACGACATGGTCGCGGCGCCCGTGGTCGACGAGAGCGGCTCGCTGCTGGGCGCGGTGACCGTGGACGACGTCCTCGACCACATGCTGCCCGAGGACTGGCGGGAGACGGAGTTCCATCTCCACGAGGAGGAGAACGGGGGCGTCACGGGCGGCGCCGGCGTCGCGGCCGACGGCGAGGGGGCGACCGTCGATGGCTCCTGAACGGGACCGGCGCGAAGGGCGCGAAGGGCGGCACGGAGGCTGGGACGTGCGGCACGGCGGGCGTGAGGGGCGGGACGGGCGCAACTCGGGGCGGGAACGGGCGCACTCCGGCACCGGCGCACGCGAGCGCACGACCTCGCCCTCCGGGGCGCCCGCGCGGGAGCGCACGCTCTCCGGGGCCACCGCCCGCCCGCGTACACGGCTCGATCAGCCGCTGCCGCGCCGGGCCAGGCTGCTGCCCGAGTGGGACCCGGAGGCCTTCGGACGGCTCTCTGAGCGGATCGCGCGGTTCCTGGGCACCGGACGGTTCATCGTCTGGATGACCGTCGTGATCATCCTGTGGGTGGTGTGGAACGTCTCCGCGCCGCGTGACCTGCGCTTCGACACCTATCCCTTCATCTTCCTGACCCTGATGCTCTCGCTCCAGGCGTCGTACGCCGCCCCGCTGATCCTGCTCGCGCAGAACCGCCAGGACGACCGCGACCGGGTCAACCTGGAACAGGACCGCAAGCAGAACGAGCGGTCGATCGCCGACACCGAGTACCTGACCAGGGAGATCGCCGCGCTGCGGATCGGTCTCGGTGAGGTCGCCACCCGCGACTGGCTGCGCTCGGAACTCCATGACCTGGTCAGGGAGCTGCACGAGCACGACGGTGAGGGCTCGCGCGCGAACCGGACGGTATTCCCGCCGGAACACCCCCGCGGACGTGACATGGGCGACCGCTGACAGGGCTCCCAGGGGCCCCGCGCAGCGCCGTACCATCGTCCTTATGGCTACGGAAGACGCGGTGCGCGAAGCACTGTCGACGGTGAACGACCCCGAGATCAACCGCCCCATCACCGAACTCGGGATGGTCAAGTCGGTGGAGATCGGTGCGGACGGAGCGGTCGCGGTCGCCGTGTACCTGACCGTCTCCGGCTGCCCCATGCGGGACACGATCACCCAGCGCGTGACCGAGGCGGTCGCGGCCGTCGAGGGTGTCACCCGTGTCGACGTCGAGCTGGACGTGATGAGCGACGAGCAGCGCAAGGAACTGGCGGGCGCGCTGCGCGGCGGCCAGGCCGAGCGCGAGGTCCCGTTCGCCAAGCCGGGCTCCCTCACGCGCGTGTACGCCGTCGCCTCCGGCAAGGGCGGTGTCGGCAAGTCCTCGGTGACGGTGAACCTGGCGGCCGCCATGGCCGCCGACGGACTCAAGGTGGGCGTCGTCGACGCCGACATCTACGGCCACTCCGTGCCCCGCATGCTGGGCGCCGACGGCAGTCCCACCCAGGTCGAGAACATGATCATGCCGCCGTCCGCGAACGGTGTGAAGGTCATCTCGATCGGCATGTTCACCCCGGGCAACACCCCGGTCGTCTGGCGCGGCCCGATGCTGCACCGCGCGTTGCAGCAGTTCCTCGCGGACGTCTACTGGGGCGACCTGGACGTGCTGCTCCTCGACCTTCCGCCGGGTACGGGCGACATCGCCATCTCGGTGGCCCAGCTGGTCCCGAACGCCGAGATCCTCGTCGTGACGACCCCTCAGCAGGCGGCGGCGGAGGTCGCCGAGCGCGCCGGGTCCATCGCCGTGCAGACCCACCAGAAGATCGTCGGTGTCGTCGAGAACATGGCGGGCCTGCCCTGCCCGCACTGCGACGAGATGGTCGACGTCTTCGGCACGGGCGGCGGCCAGTCCGTCGCCGACGGCCTCACCCGCACCACCGGCGCCACCGTCCCGGTCCTCGGCTCCATCCCCATCGACGTCCGCCTCCGCGAGGGCGGCGACGACGGCCGCCCGGTCGTCCTCTCCGACCCCGACTCCCCCGCCGGCTCCGCCCTCCGCGCCATCGCGGGCAAGCTGGGCGGCCGCCAGCGCGGCCTGTCGGGCATGAGCCTGGGAATCACCCCGAGGAACAAGTTCTAGAGCGCCTAACGACGATGAGGGGCACCGCAGCACAACTCAGCGGTGCCCCTCAAAACTACGCGTACCCCTCGATGTCCTTGATCACGGCGAAGCCGAGCCCGTACGCGCTCATCCCTCTCCCGTACGCCCCCACATGCACCCCCTCCGAGGTAGACCCGGCGAGCACCCATCCGAACTCGGACTCGCGGTAGTGGAACGGCGTCGGCACCCCGTCCACGGGCAGGGACAGCGTCGACCAGTCCTCCCCGGCGAGATCGTCCGCCAGGACCCACGCGGCCTCGGTCTGCTGGTCCAGCCAGTCGTCACGCAGGGAGTGGTCCAGCTGTCCGGGCCACGTGAACGACAGCAGCCCCACGCCCGCGAGCCACGCCGCCGAGGAGACCGACGTGGCCTCCAGCAGCCCCGTACCGTCGGCGCTCCTGCGGGACGGATTCGCCGCGACGGTCACCACGACCGCGAACCGCTCCTTGGCCTCGTCGTCCGACCCGGCGGTGTACTCGTTGCGCACCGAGGGCTCGTCGCCGTGTCCGATCGAACCGTGCTCGACGGCTCCTTCCGCCGACGTACCGACCTGCATCAGCCAGCGCGGTCCCGTGAAGGCCTCGTCGAGGCCGTACCACGGGAAGGGCGCCAGCAGATAGCCGTCGACCGTGCGACGGGCGGAGGGGACCTGTTGTCCACCCTCCGCGGCCGACGCCTGCGCGCCTACCCGACTCGTCGTCTCCATGTGCCCGGACGCCTCCTCGCTCTCGACGGACCGGAGCGGCCGCCCGCCCCCCTCGGGCGTCGTCGCTCGCTCTCCTACGGTCCGCACAACAACTGGGCAGCATAGCCACAGCTCTCCGAGCAGCAGGGAAAGCGCCCGGCGCGTGGGACGGCGTACGGGCGGCTTCAGGCCCTACGAGGGTGCGTCACGGTATGAATCACGTCACGTCCGGGGGCGCGGCGACACACGGGCGTACGGCACGGAAGGGCAGGTCGGAGGCGGTACGGACGGCTCGCGGGCGCACGGCGGCGGCGCGTGCGACGGCCGGACGGGCGGCGACCTGACGTATTGGGGGCCGGGCGCGCTGGGCCGGGCGTACGGCTCAGGTGGCGTCCATGTCGTACGGCGGACGCTCGTCGCGCTCGGCCTTCTTGGTCATGTCGATGGCTGCGCCGGACGAGGCGGACCCGGAGCCCTCGGAGCCGGAGCCGATGGCGGCGGCGGAAGAGGAGGACGATGACGAGGCGGAGGAGGAGGACGACTCGGACTCGCTGCCGTGGACGGCGTCCGTCAGCTCGGCCATCTCCTTCTTCAGGTCGAAGCCGTTGCGGATCTCCTTCAGCCCCAGCTCGTCGTTGTCCAGCTGCTTGCGGATGAACGTCTTGGGGTTGAGGTCCTCGAACTCGAAGTCCTTGAACTCCGGCCCCAGTTCGCTGCGGATGTCCGCCTTGGCGCTGTCCGAGAACTCGCGGATCTTGCGGATGGTCCGCGTGACGTCCTGGATCACCTTCGGGAGCTTGTCCGGACCGAAGACGAGCACGGCGAGGACGACGAGCGTCACCACCTCGAGCGCACCTATGTCATTGAACACCTGAAGCTCCTTGCGATGTCCTCGGTCCCGTTCCGCGGGCCTCGGCAGGTCTTCCGTGGTCCGGGCCGGATCCACGGTACCCGGCGATCCCGTCGAACCGGTACCGTCGGGCGGCTCCGGACCGCACCCGGGCGACGGGTTTTCCCAGCTGTTTGCCTGACAGGAGGGGGTGCGGGACCCCCTCCTGTGAAGTTGCTGTCACTACGCGCCGCCGTCCTGGCCGCCGTGCCGCGGTCAGGCGCCGCCGGACGAGCCGAGGGTGAGGGTGACCGTGCGCTCCCTGCCGTCGCGCTGGAGGGTGAGTTCCAGGCGGTCGCCGGGGCGGTGGGCGCGGACCTTGACGATCAGTTCGTCGCCGGAGTGCACGCGCTGGCCGTCGACCTCGGTGATGACGTCACCGGAGCGGATGCCCGCCCGGTCGGCGGGCCCGCCCGAGGTCACCCCCGTGCCGTCGCCGTCGTCCTCGTCACCGACCCGGGCGCCGTCGCCCGAGTAGTCCATGTCGAGGGTGACACCGATCACCGGGTGGGTGGCCTTGCCGGTGTTGATCAGCTCCTCGGCGACGCGCTTGCCCTGGTTGATGGGGATCGCGAAACCGAGCCCGATCGAACCGGCCTGCCCACCGTCCGACTCCGAGCCGCTGCCGGCCGAGCGGATGGCGCTGTTGATGCCGATCACCCGGGCCTTGCCGTCGAGGAGGGGGCCGCCGGAGTTCCCCGGGTTTATGGGCGCGTCGGTCTGCAGCGCGTCCACGTACGACACGTCACTGACGTCGCCGCTCTCGCCGCCGGCCGTGATGGGCCGCTCCTTGGCGCTGATGATGCCGGAGGTGACGGTGTTGGCCAGGTCGAAGGGGGCGCCGATCGCGACGACCGGGTCGCCGACCTGGACCTCCTCCGAGTTGCCGAGGGGCAGCGGCTTGAGCCCGCTGACGTTGGACACCTTGACCACGGCGAGGTCATAACCGGTGTCCCGGCCGACGATGGTGGCCTTGGCGGTCTCGCCGCCGCTGAACGTCACCGATATGTCGCCGTCGGTGCCGGCGGGGTCGACGACGTGGTTGTTGGTGAGGATGTGGCCGCGCTCGTCGAGCACGAAGCCGGTGCCGGTGCCCTGGGCGCTGTCGCCGCTCACGTGGAGGGTGACGACGCCGGGCAGGGCGCTGGCGGCGATCCCGGCGACGCTGTCGGGGGCCCGGCCCGTCACGCCGTCGCTGGTCTGCGGCAGTTCGATCGCCCCGACTCCGCCGTTCCGCTCCAGATACGCGCCCACGGCCCCGCCGATGCCTCCGGCCACGACGGCGATCAGCAGCGCCCCGACCAGCAGGACCTTCCCTCTCCCCCGCCGCCGGGTGCCGCCGCCCACGGCGGCCCCGTTCTGCTGCAACGACCCCGACCCGGCCCAGGGGTCGTAGTTCTGCCAGGGCCCCTGGAGCTGGTGGCCTCCGGCGACCTGCGTGGGCTGCGCGTGCTGCGAGGACTGCACGTGCTGCGTGGGCTCGGCTCCACCGGCGTAGGGCGGCGGCACCGGCTGGGCACTGCCCGCGTGGGAAGGCGGCATCGGCTGGGCCCCGCCCGCGTAGGGAGGCGGCGCCGCGTCGCCGAAGGGCGGAGGGCCCGGCTGGGACGGGTACGCGTAGGAGGCGCCGGGGGGCTGGGACGCGTCGGGGTAGGGCGTTGCCGCGGCCCGGGACGCGTCCGGGAAGGGAGCGGCGGCCGCCACCGCGGGCTGCGCGGTGGTCGACGGTACGACGGTGCCGTGGGCCGGGGGCACGGGCGAGGTCGCATCGCTGTGCGCCGCCACCCCCACCATGGCGGGCACGTCGTGCGCCGGCGCCGCTGGCTGCGTGTCCGTGCCGTGGGCGGGAGTCGTCGCCGGGTGCTGCACCGGCGGAGCGGGCGCCCAGGGGCCGGGCTCGCCGTACGGCGGGGTGCCGTAGGGATCGGGGGCGTGCAGCGGCTTGGGGCGCTCAGAGGGCGCTTCAGAGGCGCTCAGGGCACCCTGCACGCCCGTCGGCCGGGCCTCGGCAACGGCGGCCGCGTCCACGACGCCGGTCGCGGGGGCGACCGCAGAGGTGGCAGCGACCGCGCCGGCACCGGAACCGACCCCAGCGGCGTCGGCCGCCGAACCCCCTGGCTCGGCCACCGGAACGCCGCTCTCGGCCGACGAGTCGCCCGGCGGAACCGCCGCGACACTGGGCTCGGCCGCCGAGCGATAGAAATCGACCCACGAGTCACCCGACCCGACCGACGCGACACCGGACCCGGCCGACGAACCGCCCGAATCGGCCGAAAGGTCACCCACCTCAGACGACGCGACACCCACCTCAGCCGACGAACCACCCGAGTCGACCCACGACTCACCCGACCCGACCGCCGCGACACCGGACCCGGCCGATGCAGCACCCGAGTCGGCCGACAGGTCACCCACCTCAGACGACGCAACACCCACCTCAGCCGACGAACCACCCGAGTCCGCCGACGAGTTGCCCGGACCAACCGGCGAACCGGCCACCGCAGTCGCCGAACTCGCCTCGTCCGCCTCGTCCGGCCCCGCGTTCGGCGCGGCCGGTCGCTCCAGTTCGAAGTCTCCGTCCATGTCGACAGCCGTGTCGGCGATCGACGTGGAGCGGGGCTGGAGCGCTGATTCGGCATCCGGGCGGGCCAGTTCGAAATCGGAGCCCAGGTCGGGCCCGGTCTCGGTCCGGGTGTCGGCCTCACCGGAGGCCGGTGCCGTCACCGGCGCCGACACCGGACGCTCCAACTCGAAGTCGCCCTCGGGGTTTCCTTCACGACCCGCCCCCGCGGACACCCCGTCGGCCCCCGTCGCGCCGTGCGCCCGGGGGCGGCTCCACCATTTCGCCTTCGTGGGCTTCCCCTCGTTCATGTTCTCCCCACACCTGGGGCCCGCCCCAAGGACCGGCCCGCCGCCCACCGTTCGCCGAGTGCCGCGGGCCGGAACCGGCCCGAGCGGACACGGCCCACTCCGGATTCAACCAGGTTCACGGGCCGGTGCGCAGAACTCGGGGTCAGCGGAGGACGGGCGAGGTGGGTGTGGGAGACGAGGTGGCGTCGGGTGCCGTCAGCAGGCCCGGTCCGGTCAGCTCGGGGGCCGGGGACCAGTCGGTCAGCTGCAGCGGAGGCGCGGCGGTGAGCGGACGTATGAGCGGGGAGATGACGGCCGCACCGGCGAGCACGGGCGCGGTCAGCGGGTGGATCTCCCGGCGGTTCTGCCCGGCCGGGGCAGGGACCCCGGGCAGCAGGGGCGCGGAGATCTCCGTCGGGGCGACGGGCACCTCGCCCAGGGACTGCTGGCCCTGTCCGAGCAGCGGCCCGAGGGTTCCCCGGCGGCGCTGCGACTCGGGCTGCGGAACCGTGCCCGAGGCCTGGGTCCGCAGCGGGGTGACATTGCTGCCGGAGCCGGAGCCGCCGCGGGCGTCCGCCGTCTCGGCGGGCATTCCGTTGGTCACGCCGCCGAGGGCGATCGCGGCCAGCGAGACCGCGCCGGCCGCCACGAAGGCGAACCGCATGCCGCGTGAGGCGGAGCGCTCGGCCTCCTGCCGGCTCACGTCATGGATCCGAAAGCCACGGTCGCCCGTGGCCCCACGGCCCGTGCCGTCGTCGGCGGATCTCTCCGCACGGTCCGCGCGGCCCTCCGCGTCCCCGGAGCCGGAGAGGTCGCGTCCGCCGCCCAGGAAGCCGCGGTCGCCCAGCGCTCCGCGGTCGCCGAGGAAGCCTCGCCCGCTCAGGAAGCCGCGGTCACCGAGGAAGCCACGGCCGCCGGACGCTCCTCGGCCGCCGCCGAGCAGCCCGCGGCCCTCCGACGGCGTCAGCGCGCCGCCGTGTGGTCCCGACGGGAGGTATCCGAAGGAGTCGCCACCGGGTCCGAAGACGCCGAAGTCGGCGAAGTCCCGGGAGTCGGAGGGGTCCACGGGCAGGCCCGGCCCACCGGCCGTGCCCCCGAGTCTTCCGCCGAGGCCGCCGGGCAGCGGCGAGCCGCCCTCGCCGTCGCCGCCCGCCGGGAGCATCTGGAGGCGGGCCAGGAAGCTCTCGGAGGGAGGTGGCGGGGCGACCTCCGCGAAGACGTTCTTCAGGCGGCGCTGCTCGTCCGCCTCCGTCTTGCACTTCGCGCAGGTGGCGAGATGTGCCAGGACGCGGTCACGCGCCTCATGACCGAGCTCTCCGTCGACCAGTGCGGAGAGACGGTCTCCCAGGTGCTGCTCGGCAGGCGTAGGACGGGATCCACTCACGCGGTCGCGCCCCCTCCTCCCAGCACGGGCACCCGCGGCACCGTGAACCCGCGGCGCTGCTCGGCCCGGGCCTCCGGGGAGCGGTGCGCGAGGGCCTTGCGGAGCTGGGAGCGGCCGCGGTGGATCCGGGAGCGGACCGTGCCGAGCTTGACGCCCAGGGTCGCGGCGATCTCCTCGTACGACAGTCCCTCGATGTCGCAGAGGACGACGGCGGCGCGGAACTCGGGCGCCAGGGTGTCGAGGGCCTGCTGGACGTCGGCGTCGAAGTGCGCGTCGTTGAAGATCTGCTGCGGGGTGGGCTCGCGGCTGGGCAGGCGCTCGGCCGCGTCGTCCCCGAGGGCGTCGAAGCGGATGCGCTGCTTGCGCCGGACCATGTCCAGGAAGAGGTTGGTGGTGATGCGGTGCAGCCAGCCCTCGAAGGTGCCGGGCGTGTAGGTCGACAGGGAGCGGAAGACGCGGACGAAGACCTCCTGGGTGAGGTCCTCGGCGTCGTGCTGGTTGCCGGTCAGACGGTAGGCGAGCCGGTAGACGCGGCCGCTGTGGGTGCTGACGATCTCCTCCCAGGTGGGCGGAGTCCACGCCTGCGCGTGCGCGTCCGTGGTGAAGGTCGCGGTCTGTGCGACGGCGGCGTGGCTGTGGTCAGCGGTGTCGTTCACGGATTTCGGCCTGCCCGCCGATCCGAGAAAGCGCCGCAGCACTCCTCCCCGATCCACAGGCGCAGCCGCACCTCCCCTGTCGGCTCTGGTGGTGTCCAGTGGAGCCCCTACCATAGCCACCTCGCCCGTTAGCTCCGGATAAGCGGTTTTATAAGAAATTGATGTGCGTCGATCCGGCCCATAAGGCCGATCCGGCTCATAAGGCTTGGTCAGCACCTGCGTCGACACCTGCCCCGATGCCCGCACCTGCTCGCCGGTCCGATCCATCCCGTGCCCCCCGTCGCGGCCCCCGTCACTCACTCATCCCTTTAAACGACCGGTCCCATCAGCAGGTTCCCGACGGCAACGGATACAGTCACGCCCAGGCAATCCACGGGGACATAAGGAGAGGGTCATTACCGGCAACCGGCTGACGAGCTGGGCGTTCGCCGACGCCTTTGTCGCCGAGGACGACGCGCTGCGCTGGGCCCGGGAACGGGCCCGGGAGGCAGGGCTGCGCTCGGTGTCGCCCGGCACGGGCGCCGCGCTGCGGGTGCTCGCCGCCACCGTGGACGCGAAGGCGGTGGCGGAGATCGGGACCGGGACCGGTGTCTCCGGGATCCATCTGCTGCACGGTATGCGGCCGGACGGGGTGCTGACCACCGTGGACCCGGAACCGGACCACCAGCAGTTCGCCCGACAGGCGTTCCGCGTGGCCGGTTTCGCCAGCAATCGCGCGCGCTTCATTCCGGGCCACGCCCTGGATGTGCTGCCCCGGCTCGCGGACGCCGGGTACGACCTGGTCTTCTGCGACGGCGACCGGCTGGAGTGCCTCGACTATCTCGCTGAATCGTTGCGCCTGCTCAGACCCGGTGGCCTGGTCGCCTTCGAGGGCGTCTTCGCCAGTGGCCGCACCGTGGACTCGAACCCGCAGCCGACCGAGGTCATACGTCTGCGGGAGCTGCTGCGCACAGTCAGGGAGAGCCCTGAGCTGGTGCCGTCCCTGCTCCCGGTGGGCGACGGCCTGCTGTGCGCGGTCAAGCGCTGAGCCGCCGCCCCCGAACCCGACCGGCCCTCCCGCGCTCCCCCGGCGCCCCCTCTTCTCTCACCCCGGTACAACAGCGCCCCGGCACCGCCGGGTGCGGCGGTGCCGGGGCAACTGAAAGGGTATGGTCGCTACGCGCGTCAGCCGACGACCTTCTTGAGGGCGTCGCCGAGGGCGTCTGCCTCGTCAGGGGTCAGCTCGACGACGAGCCGACCGCCGCCTTCGAGCGGAACGCGCATGACGATGCCCCGCCCCTCCTTGGTCACCTCGAGCGGGCCATCGCCCGTCCGCGGCTTCATGGCCGCCATGCTCGTACCCCTTCCTGAAACCAGCTCATCGCCAAGCCGACGGCCCGGGAGGGCAGGCGCGGGCCCACCTGGGGACACGCGACACCGGCATCGAACACATTGCTTCCAGGCCATTATCCCGCATCTCATGACCCGATGACCAACATCGGTCGGCATCGCTTGGGCAACGCGCGCGAGCAAAACCACCCAATTCGGCGATGTGACTGCGATACTGCGCCGCCACATGGTCCCGGCTCGACGCTCGGCCATTGGTGATTCTTTGACGCAGGTCACACGTCCGGCACCGGTCGGGACCCGTGAACTCCGCCATGCTGTGCTGTGACGAGGGCGTACTGACCAGTACGTCCACGAGCCGCGACACCGGAGGGGAACCACCATGGCCGACACCGTGCTCTACGAGGTGCACGACGGACTCGCGACGATCACGCTGAACCGCCCCGAGGCGATGAACGCGCTGAACATCGCGGCGAAGGTGGCCCTGCGGGAGGCCGTGGAGGCCGCCGCCGGGGACGACGCCGTACGGGCGGTGCTGCTGACCGCCGCAGGGGACCGGGCGTTCTGCGTGGGGCAGGACCTCAAGGAGCACATCGGGCTGCTGGTCGAGGGCTCGGGGGAGGTCATGAGCACGGTCAAGGAGCACTACAACCCGGTGGTGAAGGCGCTCACCGGGATGGCGAAGCCCGTGGTGGCCGGGGTGAACGGCGTCGCCGCCGGCGCCGGCCTGGGATTCGCGCTCGCGGCGGACTACCGGGTGGTCGCCGACACCGCCTCCTTCAACACCTCCTTCGCCGGGGTCGCGCTCACCGCCGACTCCGGGGTCTCCTGGACCCTGCCCCGGGTGATCGGCCCCGGCCGGGCCGCCGATCTGCTGCTGTTCCCGCGCAGCATCAAGGCCCAGGAGGCGTACGAGCTGGGCATCGCGAACCGGGTCGTCCCGGCGGCCTCGCTGCACACCGCCGCCGAGCAGGTGGCGCGGATGCTGGCCTCGGGGCCGACGGTGGCGTACGCGGCGATCAAGGAGGCGGTGGCGTACGGGTTCTCCCACTCGCTGGCGGAGACGCTGGAGAAGGAGGACGAGCTGCAGACCCGGGCGGGGGCTTCGGAGGACCACCAGATCGCCGTACGGGCGTTCGTGAACAAGGAAGAGCCGAAGTACCTGGGGCGGTGACGGTCCGTGGGGCGCTGCGGGTCCGTCGTGGCCGGTCGCGCCCACGCGGCGGAGCCGCCCCGCTCCCCTAGAGGGGCGCGCTTCTCGCCACGCAGCTCTCCAAGTGGTCGTTGACCAGGCCGCACGCCTGCATCAGGGCGTACGCCGTGGTCGGGCCGACGAAGCGGATGCCTCTCTTCTTGAGGGACTTGGAGAGGGCGGTGGACTCGGGGGTGACCGCCGGGACGTCCGCGAGGGTGCCGGGGGCCGGGCGGGTCCTCGGGTCCGGGGCGTGGGAC
This sequence comes from Streptomyces sp. NPDC107538, assembly GCF_055657445.1. Taxonomy (NCBI): domain Bacteria; kingdom Bacillati; phylum Actinomycetota; class Actinomycetes; order Kitasatosporales; family Streptomycetaceae; genus Streptomyces; species Streptomyces sp. NPDC107538. The sequence goes on from NZ_JBVKAY010000002.1 coordinate 312,532, forward strand.
CAGATCAGCTCGTCCAGCTCGCCGGGGGCCCAGGTGGCGAGCTCGCGGGCGTTGGCGATCGTCGCCTCGATCTTTGCGCGGTTGCGGATGATGCCGGGGTCGCCGAGGAGGCGTTCCTGGTCGGCCTCCGTGAAGACCGCGACCGAGGCGATCTTGAAGTCGGCGAAGGCGGAGCGGAAGCCCTCGCGGCGGCGCAGGATGGTGATCCAGGAGAGGCCGGACTGGAAGGCCTCCAGGCAGAGCCGTTCGTACAGAGCGTCGTCGCCGTGCACCGGGCGGCCCCACTCCTCGTCGTGGTACGCCACGTAGTCCTCGGTCGACAGGGCCCAGGGGCAGCGCAGTGCGCCGTCGGCGCCGGCCAGGGCGGTGCCGTCGCTCATCGGTGGTCGCCCTCCTCCGGCTTGTCCAGCGAGATCGCGGGTGCCGTCCGGACACCCGCGAGCGCGGACTCCAGGTCGGCGATCCGGGCGTCCCGCTCGGCGATCTCCGCGCTGAGGCGGCCGAGGGCGTCGTCCACGTCCACCATGCGGTAGCCGCGGACGGCGAGCGGGAAGCGGAGCGCCTCGACGTCCGCGCGGTTGACCGGGCGGTCCGCCGGGAGCGGGTCCTGGAGCCGCTCGCCCTCGGCCTCCGGCAGCACCGCGTTGTCGCCGCCGCCCACGACGGCGAGCGTCACCGCGGCGACCACGACGGCGAGCGCGACGACCAGGAACAAGAACATGAACATCGCTGGGTCCCCTCGACTGTGTTCGGCTCCGATCGTGCCATGCGAGTCTGACAGCTAAGGTCGCAGGCGGTCGGGCGAGCCCGTCGATCCATGGAACGTACTGGGAGAGGTCACAGCGGATGCTCAGGCTGGGCAGGCGGGAATTCGGCCCGCACGAGCCGGTGATCATGGCGATCGTGAACCGGACGCCGGACTCCTTCTACGACCAGGGGGCCACCTTCCGGGACGAGCCCGCCCTCGCGCGCGTGGAGCAGGCCGTCGCGGACGGCGCGGCCGTCATCGACATCGGCGGGGTGAAGGCCGGGCCCGGTGAGGAGGTGACCGCGGCGGAGGAGGTGCGGCGGACCGTCGGGTTCGTCGCGGAGGTGCGGCGGCGGTTCCCCGAGGTGGTCATCAGCGTCGACACCTGGCGGCACGAGGTCGGGGAGGCCGTGTGCGAGGCCGGGGCGGATGTGCTCAACGACGCGTGGGGCGGTGTCGATCCGCGGCTCGCGGAGGTGGCGGCGCGGTATCGGGTGGGGCTGGTGTGTACGCACGCGGGTGGGGCGGAGCCTCGGACCCGGCCGCATCGGGTGGAGTACGACGATGTGATGGCCGATGTGCTGCGGGTGACCGTGGGGCTGGCGGAGCGGGCCGTCGCGCTGGGGGTGCCCCGGGAGTCGGTGATGATCGATCCGGGGCACGACTTCGGGAAGAACACGCGGCACGGTCTGGAGGCGACTCGGCGGTTGGGGGAGATGGTCGCCACCGGGTGGCCGGTGTTGGTGTCGTTGTCCAACAAGGACTTTGTGGGGGAGACGTTGGACCGGCCGGTGAAGGAGCGGGTGGTGGGGACCTTGGCCACCACCGCTGTGTCCGCCTGGCTGGGGGCTCAGGTGTATCGGGTGCATGAGGTGGCGGAGACCCGGCAGGTGGTGGAGATGGTGGGGGCGATCGCGGGGTGGCGGGGGCCCGCCGTTGCCCGGCGGGGGCTTGCCTAGATCTTTTTCGCCCCCGCCGCCCCTACCCGTCCCATCCCCAGGGGCTGCGCGCCCCTTTCCACCCCCGTCAAAGATCGGGGCTCCGCCCCGGACCCCGTTCGCGCAGTTCCCCGCGCCCCCTATTAGCGGCCTGCCTCCTTCGATACCAGGGCCACCGCCTCGTCCACGTCGTCCGTGACGTGGAACAGGGTCAGGTCCTTCTCCGCGGCTTTGCCCTGGGCGATGAGGGTGTGGGTGAGCCAGTCGACGAGGCCGCTCCAGTAGGACTCGCCGAAGAGGACGATGGGGAAGCGGGTGACCTTCTGGGTCTGGACGAGGGTGAGGGCCTCGAAGAGTTCGTCGAGGGTGCCGAGGCCGCCGGGGAGGACCACGAACCCCTGTGCGTACTTGACGAACATCATCTTCCGGACGAAGAAGTAGCGGAAGTTGAGGCCGATGTCGACGTACGGGTTGAGGCCCTGTTCGAAGGGCAGCTCGATGCCGAGGCCGACGGAGGTGCCGCCCGCTTCGAGGGCGCCCTTGTTGGCCGCCTCCATCGCGCCCGGGCCGCCGCCGGTGATCACGGCGAAGCCGGCCTCCACCAGGCCGCGGCCGAGCCGGACGCCCGCCTCGTACTCGGGTGAGTCGGCCGGGGTGCGGGCGGAGCCGAAGACGCTGATCGCGGGCGGGAGTTCGGCGAGGGTGCCGAAGCCCTCGATGAACTCCGACTGGATGCGCAGGACCCGCCAGGGATCGGTGTGGACCCAGTCCGAGGGACCGCCCGCGTCCAGCAGCCGCTGGTCCGTGGTGCTCGCCTGCACCTGGCCCCTTCTGCGCAGCACCGGCCCCAGCCGCTGCTCGTCCGGTGGCTGCTTCTTGCCCTCGGGGTTGCCGGTCGCCATGTCCGCTCCCTCCGCCGTGCTGGTGGTTCACCTCAGCGTAGATCCATACGGGTTACGGACGGGGGACGTGAGCGTGTCCGCCACGATCCGTTGTCCGGGACGCCCCTTCACCGGGACATCTCACGCCGTCAGCCAGGCCCTCAGCCGTTCCTCGCCGGTCAGGATCTTCGCCGTCTCCACCCGCTCGTCGCGCCGGTGCGCCAAGTGCGGGTTGCCGGGGCCGTAGTTGACGGCCGGGACGCCGAGGGCGCTGAAGCGGGAGACGTCCGTCCAGCCGTACTTGGGCTGCGCGGTGCCGCCGACGGCCTCGATGAAGGCGGCGGCCGCCGGGTGGGACAGGCCGGGCAGCGCGCCGGGGCTGTGGTCGTCGACGGTGAAGTCCTCCACCCCGCAGTCGGCGAAGACCTCGCGGACGTGGGCGATGGCCTCCTCCTCCGTGCGGTCGGGCGCGTAGCGGAAGTTGACCTTCACCACACAGGCGTCGGGGATGACGTTGCCGGCGACGCCGCCGGAGATGCCGACCGCGTTGAGGCCCTCGCGGTACTCCAGGCCGTCGATCACCGGGTAGCGGGGCTCGTACGAGGCCAGCTTGGCCAGGATCGGGGCCGCCGCGTGGATGGCGTTGGAGCCCATCCAGCCGCGGGCGGAGTGGGCACGCTCGCCCTTGGTCGTCAGCAGGACCCGCAGGGTGCCCTGGCAGCCGCCCTCGACCTCGCCGTCGGTGGGCTCCAGGAGGACCGCGAAGTCGCCCGCCAGCCACTCGGGGTGGGCCTCGGAGATGTGCTTGAGGCCGTTGAGGTCGGCGGCGACCTCCTCGTTGTCGTAGAAGACGAAGGTCAGGTCGCGGTTGGGGGCCGGGACGGTGGCCGCGATGCGCAGCTGGACCGCGACGCCGGACTTCATGTCGCAGGTGCCGCAGCCCCACAGGACGCCGTCCTCGTCGAGGCGGGAGGGGACGTTGTCCGCGATGGGGACCGTGTCGATGTGGCCGGCCAGGATCACGCGCTCGGCGCGGCCCAGGTCCGTGCGGGCGACGACGTTGTTGCCGTACCGGTCGACCGTGAGGTGGGGCAGGGCGCGCAGGGCGGTCTCGATCGCGTCCGCGAGGGGCTTCTCGGTGCCGCTCTCGGAGGGGAAGTCGACGAGCTGCGCGGTCAGCCGTGCGGCGTCCAGCGTGAGGTCAATGGGGGTCTCGGCCATGTCCCCGACCCTAACGCGCCGCCGGGGCGGGGCCGCCCGGCGAGTGGATCAGCTGTCTCCCGCCCCTGTGTTCACAAGTCCCACACGTGCGCCGTTACTCTCCAGTACCTTGGACCGCGTGCCAGAGCCGTACCCCTTCCCCCCAGCTCCCCGCCCTCGCCGTCGCGGCCGTCGTGTGCTGCAGTTCATGGCGGCCTTCGTCGTGCTCGCCGCGATCGGGGCGTATCTCACCGTGCAGTATCTGACCGGGGGGAACGGCACACCGCGGTGTGTGGTCGTGTCCGGGACGGACGACGGGCAGTCGTACGAGTTCACGCCCGAGCAGGCGGCGAACGCGGCGACGATCTCGGCGGTCGGCACCTCGCGCGAGCTGCCCGAGCGGGCGGTGACGATCGCGCTGGCGACCGCGCTCCAGGAGTCGGGCCTGCGGAACATCGCGCACGGCGACCGGGACTCCCTCGGCCTCTTCCAGCAGCGGCCCTCGCAGGGCTGGGGCACCGAGCAGCAGATCCAGGACCCGGTGTACTCGGCGGGCGAGTTCTACGAACACCTCGTGAAGGTCGACGACTACGAGCAGCTGCCGCTGACGGTGGCCGCCCAGCGGGTGCAGCGCAGCGGCTACCCGGAGGCGTACGCCAAGCACGAGCCCGACGCCACCCTGCTCGCCGCCGCGCTGACCGGCCGGTCGGCGGCCACGCTGACCTGCGAGGGGCGCCGGGAGACGACCGGCACCGGCACCACCTACGCGGGCGGGCCGGAGGCCGTGCGCGGCGCGCGCGGCCCCCAGGCCGTGCGCGGCGCGCTGGCGCGGGACTTCGGGGACGACGCCTTCGAGTCGGCCGGGGCGGTGGTGAGCGCCGAGGGCGGCGCCTCCGCGCAGGCGAGCCCGACGCCGAGTCCGAGCGCCTCCCCCGTCGCCGGGACCGTCACCATCCCCCTCAAGGACGCCGGGGACGCGGACCAGCTCCGGCAGCGCGGCTGGGAGCTGGCGCACTGGGCCGTGGCCAACTCCTCCCGGCTGGGCGTCGAGCGCGTCACGTTCGCGGGCCGGGAGTGGGTCGCCGAGGGCCGGGCCGGGGCGTGGCGGAAGGCCGAGGGCGTGACGGCCTCCACCACCGAGGTCCGAATCGTCACTGGACAGTAGGCCGCGCGGCTCACCCGTACGGGGCAGGCGCGGCGCGTCGAGTGGACGGGGTGCGCGGGATTTCACCTGCTCACCCCCGTCTGCCGGAATCCCTTGGGAGCACCGAGCCGTAAGGATTCAGCAGACTGTCGGACCGGATGGCGTTTGTCCGACTGAATCCGCATTTGATGATGTGACGCATTGCCAACTCTTTACGTCGGGCCGCCGCAACCTTCGCGGACTTCGAGCGGTAGTCACTGCGTCCGAGCCCGGAACGATCGACTCCGAGCGATCAACTCCCGGGCACGGTCGGACACTTCACGTCCTCTTCCGTTTCCGTACAGTCCGTCTAAGGAGCACCATGTCCCTCCCCCTGACCCGCCGGATCGCCCGTGCCGCGCTGCTGACCGCAGCGGGAGCGGCCTCCGTGGTCGGTGCGGCCGGCTCCGCGAGCGCGGCGCCCGAACTCCCGGCCACCCCGAACCTGGGCGGCCTGTCCGCCGTGGACGGGGCGAACGCCGGTAACACCGTGGACGGCGCGACGCAGAACGTCACCGGGGTCGCGAGCGACGCCGGCACCAAGGCGGCCAAGCAGACCCTGCCGACCGTGAGCAAGACCGGCGGGAAGGCCGTCAAGACGACGACGCCCGTCGCGCAGAAGGCCGCCGGGGAGACCGCCGGGTCCGCCGGCACCGTGCTGGGCGACACGACCAAGACGGCCACCAAGGGTGGACTGCCCACGGGGCAGCTGCCGGCCCAGAGCCCGCTCGGCTGACCTTCCGCACCGACGTTCCGTACGCCGAATCCGTACGCCGAAGGGGCCCGGGAAATCTCCCCGGGCCCCTTCGGCGTACGGTCGCGTACGGCTACGCCCGCCTGCGGCTACGCCTACGCCAGGCGCTCCACCGCCGCCGCCACCCGCTCGTCCGTCGCGGTGAAGGCCACGCGGACGTGGTGGTCGCCCGCCGTGCCGTAGAAGTCGCCGGGGGCCACGAGGATGCCGAGGCCCGCGAGGTGGGCGACCGTGGTCCAGCAGGACTCGCCCCGGGTGGCCCAGAGGTACAGGCTCGCCTCGCTGTGCTCGATGCGGAAGCCGTGCGCCTCCAGCGCCTCACGGAGGGCCTGGCGACGGGCCGCGTAACGGGCGCGCTGCTCCTGGACGTGCGCGTCGTCGCCGAGGGCCGCGACCACGGCGGCCTGGGTGGGCGCCGAGGTCATCATGCCGCCGTGCTTGCGGATCTGCAGGAGCGGGCCGAGGACCGCCGGGTCACCGGCGAGGAAGGCCGCGCGGTAGCCCGCCAGGTTGGAGCGCTTGGAGAGGGAGTGGACGGCGACGATGCCCTCGTACGAGCCGCCGTTGACGTCCGGGTGCAGGACCGAGACCGGGTCGGCGTCCCAGCCCAGCTCCAGGTAGCACTCGTCGGAGAAGATCAGGATGCCGTGCTCACGGGCCCAGGCCACGATCCGGGTCAGCTCGGGCCGGGAGAGGACCTTGCCGGTGGGGTTGGACGGCGAGTTCAGCCAGAGGAGCTTGAGGCCGGCCGGGTCCAGGGTGGTCGGGTCGTCGTAGACCTCGTACCCGGCGCGGGCGAGACGGGCGCCCACCTCGTACGTCGGGTAGGCCAGGCGCGGGTACGCGACCCGGTCGCCGGGGCCTAGGCCGAGCTGGGTGGGGAGCCAGGCGACGAGTTCCTTGGAGCCGACGATCGGCAGGACGTGGTGGTGGGTGACGTCCCGGGCGCCGAGGCGGCGCTCCAGCCAGCCCGTGATCGCGTCGCGCAGCTCGACGGTGCCCCAGACGGTCGGATAGCCCGGCGAGTCCGCCGCGGCCACCAGCGCTTTCTGGATCAGGTCGGGCACCGGGTCGACCGGGGTGCCGACGGAGAGGTCGACGATGCCACCGGGGTGCGCGGCGGCCGTCGCCTTGTACGGCTCCAGCTTGTCCCAGGGGAAGGTGGGGAGGCGGTCGCTGACTGCGGACACGGGATCTGGCTCACTTTCTCGTACGTCTTGCCGTACGTACGGCGAACGCCTCGGTCCCGTACGGCGATCATGGTGATCGGGGCGTACGGGACCGAGGCGGCGCGGATGCGGGCCGCAGGGGCCGTGCCCCGGGCCCGCGGCGTCGCTCTCAGGCCTGCGGCGGCAGTCCGGCGACGAAGGGGTGGTCACGCTCGATCAGACCGAGCTTGCTGGCACCACCGGGCGAGCCGAGCTCGTCGAAGAACTCGACGTTCGCCTTGTAGTAGTCCTTCCACTCCTCCGGGGTGTCGTCCTCGTAGAAGATCGCCTCGACCGGGCACACCGGCTCGCAGGCACCGCAGTCGACGCATTCATCCGGGTGGATGTAGAGGGATCGCTGCCCCTCGTAGATGCAGTCGACCGGGCACTCTTCGATGCACGCCTTGTCCTTGACGTCGACACAAGGCTGCGCGATGACGTAGGTCACGCTGTCGTTCCTCCTCGATAGGGCGCTGGCGGGCCTCCTCAGGCTCCGCCGCCTGGCGCGCGGGAGCGCGGCGTCGTCGATGCCCGCACCTAGTATCTCCGTTCCGGGGCATGATCCGAACAGGAGGGGTGGACGGACCTGTGGAAATCTCTGCCGGTGGACGTCTGGAGATCCGTGTCTCCGCCGCTGACGTGGGCAAACGCGTCTCCGTGCGGCGCGTCGACGAGGATGCCGCCGGGGGTGGGAAATTCACCGACACGGTTGGTGTTCTCACATCATGGGACGACGGTGTCCTGCTGATCACCCGGCGGAACGGGGAGCGGGTACGGATCGCGGAGTCCTCGCTGGTGGCGGGGAAGACCGTGCCCGCCGCCCCCGCCCGGCGCCGCGGTCCGGCCGCCTCGTACGCGGAACTGGCGCACATCTCCGCGCGGGCCTGGCAGCCGGTCGAGCGGGAGCGGCTCGGTGAGTGGGAGCTGCGGGCCGCCGCCGGATTCACCCGGCGCGCCAACTCGGTGCTGCCGCTGGGCGATCCCGGGCTGCCGCTCGACGAGGCGCTGACGGCCGTACGCGACTGGTACGCGGCCCGGGGGCTGCCCGCGTACCTCCAGCTCGCCACCGGCGCGGAGGGCACGCAGGAGCTGCTGTGCGCCGAGGTGGCGGACCGGGGCTGGGTCCGTGAGGTCACCGCCGAGCTGTGGATCGGGGCGCTCGCGCCGGTCGCGGACCGGGAGGCGGCCGGGGTCGAGCTGTCCCGGACAGCCGACGAGGCGTGGCTCGGCCGCTATCAGCGCAAGGGCCTCGGCGAGGTCGCGCTGAAGGTGCTCGGGAGCGGGCCCTCGGTGTGGTTCGCGACGGTGCCGGGCGCGGAGGGCGCGGGGCCCGCCGCCATCGGGCGGTGCGTGGTGGACGGGCGGTGGGCCGGTTTCTCGGCCGTCGAGGTCGACCCCGCCCTGCGGCGGCAAGGGCTCGCGACGACGGTGATGACGGCGCTGGCGCGGCGGGCCCTGGACGAGGGGGCCTCCGCCGGCTGGCTGCAGGTGGAGGAGGACAACGTGGGGGCGCGGGCCATGTACGGGGGGTTGGGCTTCGCGGCGCATCACTCGTACCACCACTATCGGGAGCCCGGGAGCGCGGCCGGGAGTGCGGCCGAGGGCTTCGGCGCCGGCTCGCGGTCGGGTGGATCGTCGTGAGCGGGCAGCAGCCGGCCGGGGCGGGGCCGGGGCCGCGGCCGCCCGGGGCGGAGCGGGGCGGCGAGGTGCGGCGGCGGTTCGCGGAGGAGGCCCGGGCCGAGCGGCCCGATCTGGCCATGCTGTGCCTGCTGGTGGGCGCGGCGGGCGACGGGGCGCTGGACGACGCGGGGATCGACGCCGCCGAGATCGAACTCGACCGGCTGGCCGGGCAGATGCCGTACCGGCCCGGCGGCCCCCGCGCCTGGGCGGACGCGACGGCCGAACTGCTCGGCGAGCGGTGCGGGTTCCGTGGCTCCCCGGGTGACTATCAGCGGCTGGAGTCCTCGCTGCTGCACCAGGTGCTGCTGCGGCGGCGGGGGCTGCCGATTCTGCTGTCGGTGGTGTGGATGGAGGTGGCCCGGCGGGCCGGGGCGCCCGTGTACGGGGTGGCGCTGCCGGGGCACTTCGTGGTGGGGTTCGGGCCGCCCGGGGACCAGGTGCTCGCCGATCCGTTCGACGGGGGGCGGGTACTGACCGGGAGCGACGCGGAGTTGCTGGTCGCGGGGGCGACGGGGGCTCCGCTGGACCCCGGGATGCTGGAGCCCGCCGATCCGCTGGACGTGGTGGTGCGGGTGCTGAACAACGTGCGGGCGTGGGCCGCCGCCCGGCCCGAGCGGACGGATGTCGCGCTGTGGGCGCTGGAGTTGTCGCTCGCGATGCCGTCGCATCCGGCGCGGTTGCGGTACGAGTGGGCGCGGTTGCTGGTGCAGCGTGGGGAGTATGTGCGGGGGGCCGTCGCGTTGGAGGAGTACGCGGAGGTGGTGGACGGGGTGGATGCGGGGGCCGCGGAGAAGGTGCGGCGGCAGGCGTCCGCTGCGCGGGCTCTGCTGAATTGAGGGTGGCTGTTCGCCTTGGGGCGCCTGTTCGCGGTGGGGCGCCTTTTCGCCGTGGGGCGCCTGTTGTCGGGCGGGTGCGGGTTCGTTGGGGCTGGTCGCGCAGTTCCCCGCGCCCCTGACTCTGCTGCGGCTGGACTCGGTCAGCAGCACAGCCATCCGTCCTCCAGCCAGCACCCCCGGCTTCTACAACCAGCCCTTCTCCCTTGCCGTCCGTACCGCCTCCGTTCGGTTGCGGACCGCCAGTTTGTGGATCGCCGTCGACAGGTAGTTGCGGACCGTGCCCTGGGAGAGGTGGAGGGTCTTGGCGAGTTCCGCGTTGGTGGAGCCGTCGGCCGCCGCGCGGAGGACCTCGCGTTCGCGGTCGGTCAGGGGGTTGGCGCCCTCGGCCAAGGCCGCCGCCGCGAGGGTGGGGTCGATGACGCGCTCGCCCGCCAGGACTCGGCGTACCGCGTCCGCGAGTTGCGCGGCGGGGGCGTCCTTGACCAGGAAGGCGTCGGCGCCGGCCTCCATGGCGCCGCGGAGGTAGCCGGGGCGGCCGAAGGTGGTGAGGACGACCAGTTTCACCGCCGGGAGCGCTTGGTGGAGCTGGGCCGCCGCCTCGATGCCGGTCGCGCCCGGCATCTCGATGTCGAGGAGGGCCACGTCGATGTCGTGGGCGCGGGCGGCGGCAAGGACCTCGTCACCGCGGGCCGCCTGGGCCACGACCTCGATGTCGGGCTCCAGGCCGAGCAGGGCGGCCAGGGCCTCGCGGACCATCGACTGGTCCTCGGCGAGCAGGACCTTGATCGTGCGGGTCATGCGCCGGATCCTATGTCCGGGTGCGGGTCCCGGGGAGTGGCGGGGGCCCTGGCCACCAGGCGGAAGCCGTGGGGGGAGCGGCCGGCCTCCAGAGGACCGGCCTCCAGGGTGCCGCCCACCTTGTCGAGCCGCTCGGTGAGGCCGGCCAGACCGCTGCCGAGGGCGTCACCGCCGACGGCCGGGCCGCCCGGGTGACCCCTTCCGTCGTCGTCCACGGTCAGTTCGAGCATGGGGCCGTCGAGGGTCTGGCGGCGGACCAGGTCCACCGTGCAGCGGCGGGCGCCGCTGTGTCGTACGACGTTGGTGACGGCCTCGCGCAACGCCCAGGCGAGGGCGGACTCGCTGTCCTCCGGGGCGTCGGTGAGGTCGGGATCGGCGGGGAGTTCGGCGGTGATGCCGGCCGCCGTCAACGCGTCGCGGGCGCCCGCGAGTTCGGCGGCGAGGCGGGGGCGGCGGTAGCCGGTGACGGCCTCGCGGACGTCGACCAGGGCCTGACGGCTGACGTGTTCGATGTCGGCGACCTGCTCGGCGGCCCGGTCGGGGTGGTCGGGGAGCATCCGGCCCGCCAGCTCGCTCTTGAGGGTGATCAGGGAGAGGGAGTGGCCGAGGAGGTCGTGCAGGTCACGGGCGAGCCGCAGGCGCTCCTCGTTGGCGGCGAGCTGGGCGACCGTGGCCCTGGCCTCGCGCAGTTCCCGTGTCGTGCGGATGAGTTCGCGGACGCCGGTCATGGAGAAGCCGCCGAGGAGGGCCGGCAGGAGCAGGGAGGCGAGGTACGCCTCGCCCTCCGGTACGGCGAGGGCGATGGCGGTGAGCAGCGCGGAGGCCGCCAGGATCGTGAAGCGGGCGAGCCGCAGGGGGAGGGCCGCGCCGGACGCCACCGACACGTAGACGAAGAGGACGAGCCACTCGCGGCCGAGGCTGAGGGCGAGGACCGAGGACTGGGCGGCGAGGACGGCGAGCGCGCCGAGCACCGGTCCGGTGGTGTCGCGGCGGCCGGTGCGGAAGATCAGCGCGAAGTACCAGGCGACGAAGGCCACCAGGCCGATCCAGCCGAGGACGACGACACCGTCGCTGTGGCCCCCGTGCAGCAGGTCGCTGACGGGGGCGCTCAGATAGGCGAGCCAGATCCCGGTCCAGAGGAACTTGATGGCCCTCTGCCGACGGTTCTGCGGGCGCTGCCCGATGCGGACGCCGCTCACGCCTTCAGCGTGTCCTTGCGGTAGAGCCAGGCCGCGCCGCCCGCGAACAGGGCGAACCAGACGGTCAGGATGGCGACGTCCTTGGCGTGCGGGGCCTGGCTCTGCTCGATGGCCTGCCCCAGGGCGGCGTACGCGTGCGTGGGCACCCATTTCGCGATGTCCTGCAGCCACTGGGGGAACGTCGTCGTCGGCATCCACAGACCGCCGAGCATCGACAGACCGAAGTAGGTGATCATCGTGATCGGGCGGACCGCGTCGCCGCTGGCGAGGTAGCCGAGGGCGACCCCGAGCGCGGCGAAGACCAGGCTGCCGGCCCAGATCGCGCCGGTGAGGGCGAGCCACTGCCAGGCGTCCAGGCGTACGCCCTTCACCACGGCCGCCACCCCGAAGACGATCACGATGGAGGGCAGGCTGACCACGGCCGCGCTCGCGGTCTTCGCGAGGACATAGCCGCGGCCCGGCAGCGTGGTGAGCCGCAGCTGCCGTACCCAGCCGCCCTCCCGTTCCTTGGCGATGCGTTCGCTGTTGCCCATCAGGACGGCTGTCAGGGCGCCGAAGGAGGCCATGGAGACCATCATGTACGTCGGCAGGGTCAGACCGGTGTCGCCGAGCTTCTCGGTGTTGCTCGCGCTGCCCGCGATCAGCAGGAACAGCAGCGAGGGGTAGAGCACCGAGAAGAACATGGCCTTGCGGTTGCGCAGGGCGCGGACGAGTTCCAGCTTGATGAGGCTGTTCATGACTGCTGCTTCGCCTCCTCGGCGGCGGTGATCGCGACGAAGGCCTGCTCCAGGCCGAGGCCGGTGACTTCGAGGTTGCGGGGGTACAGGCCGAGGCCGTACAGGGCGTGGACGGTCGCGTCGGCGTCGGTGGACTGGATGCGGACGGTTCGCCCGGAGCCCGCGGCGGAGCCGCTGTGGGACACCGTGAGGGTGGCGAGGAACGGGAGGCCGCGCAGCCGCTGCTCGTCGGCCCCGCCGTCGGGCAGGTCGAAGGAGATCCGGCGGGCGCCCGCCTTGGCCTTGATCTCGGCCGCGGTGCCGTCGGCCAGCAGACGGCCCCGGTGCAGGACGAGCACCCGGTCGGCGATGGCGTCGGCCTCTTCGAGGTAGTGGGTGGCGAACAGGACGGTACGGCCCTGGTCGGCCTGTTCGCGCATGGTGGCCCAGAAGGCCTGGCGGGCGGTGACGTCCATGCCGGTGGTGGGCTCGTCCAGGACGATCAGGTCGCTGTCGCCGGCCGTGGCGAGGGCGAAGCGGACGCGCTGGGCCTGGCCGCCGGAGAGCTTGTCGACCTTGCGGTCGGCGATCTGGGTGATGCCGGCGCGGGCGAGCACCTCGGGGACCGGGTACGGCCTCGGGTGCAGGTCGCAGGCGAGCCGGACCAGTTCGGCGACCGTGACCTCGTCCATCAGGCCACCGCTCTGCAGCATGGCGCCCACGCGTCCGGCGACGAGCGCCTCGCGCGGGCTGGTGCCGAACAGGCCGATGGTGCCGCTGTCGGCGTTCTTGAGGCCGAGCAGCAGGTCCAGGGTGGTGGACTTGCCGGCCCCGTTCGGGCCCAGCAGGGCCACGGTCTCCCCCGGGTACAGGGCGAGCGTCATACCGTCCACGGCCCGCACGTCCCCGTACGCCTTCGTCACGTTGTCGAATCCCACCACCGCGCTGGCGGTGGCCGTCGTCGTGGTCGTCGTCATGGACACCATCGTCGGCGGGCGTGGGGTGCGGGCGGCAGTGTCGGGGGTCCTGAAGGCGGGATGACAGAAGTCATACCGGGGACGGTGACAAGGCGGCGCGGGATACGCGGAGGGGGCGCCCGGTGAGTACCGGGCGCCCCCTCCGTGAGGTGATCCGATCCGCTAGCTCGGGTCCGTCTCGATGACCGCCGTGCGGTTCGTCGTGCTCTTCAGGGCCTGGCGGAGGGCGCCGTAGACGTCCTGGACGGTGACCGGGGTCTTCTCGCCGGTGGCGCGGGTGATGAGGACGCCGTCGAAGGTGCCGCCGTAGAGCTCCTTGAGGGCCTTCTCGTCGTAGGAGTCGACGAGCTTGCCGTCGACGGTCTTGACGGTGAGGAACCTCCAGAGCGAGTTCTCCGGGCTCAGCGGGATGCTGTGCGCGGCGTCCGTCTGGACGGTCACGGTGCCCGACATGGCGGGCCTCGCGAACTCCTTCATGAACCGGTCGACCTCGGCCTTGTCGACCGACGGCTCCTTGGTGGTGGTCGGGAGCTGTACCGCCGCCGCCTTGCCGGTCTCGACCTGGGTGCGGTACGCCTCCTCGACGGCCTCGGTGGACTCGCCGACCGCGACGCCCTTGCCCGCCTTGCCGTAGACGGCGACCGCCTTGCCCGCCTCGTACTTGACGGTGCCGTCGGTCGACGAACCCGCGCCGCCCGCCGCGCGCTGCAGCGCGGCCTCCAGCTTCTCCTCGTCGACGGGCATCACGGGTGCGACGACCCGCTGCTGGCCGAAGAGGGAGCCGATCACCGAGACGGGGTTGTAGTCGCTGACGGCGGCGGCGCTGACCGTGGCCTGCTTGTCGAACTGGAGTCCGGCCTGGTCGGGGCGGAGGGAGACGGTCTCGCCGTCGACGCTGAGCTGCAGCGCCTGCTCCGTGCTCTTGCCGAAGGCCGCGTCGAGCTTGTTGACGGCCTCGTCACGGGTTCCGCCGCCGATGTCGACGCCGAGGACGGTGGTGCCCTTGGGCACGTCGGAGTGGTTCATCAGCAGCCCGGCGCCGTAGACACCACCGCCGAGGACGATCACCCCGCCGACGAGCAGGCCGAGCTTGCTGCGGCCCTTCTTCTTGGCCGGCTTGGCGGACTTCGTGTTCTTCGCCGGGCCGGACTTCTGCTGCTGCGGCCCGGGGTCGGGCAGCTTCGGCGGGGTGTGCCGCACCGCGCCGTCGGGGCCGCCCGCGCCGAACGGTGTGCCCTGGGTGCCCGGGGGCACGACCGGGATGCCGCTGGTCAGGGTGTGCCCGGAGGGGTTGTCGACGAGCGGGCCGGGGCCGCCGTGGACCGGGGCGCCCGGCTCGGGGGCGTGCCGCTGCGGGGTGAGGACCGCGGTGTCGTCGCTGAGACCGCCGCCGGGGCGGGCGTAGGCGCTCGCGGCACCGGGTGCGGAGAAGTCCTCGGGGCCACCGAAGGGGTTGCCCTGGTAGCCCGGGTTCCCGGCACCTCCCTGTCCGGGCGGCGGGCCGAGCGGGCTGTCGCCGGTGACGGGGCCGCCGGTGGGGCCCGCCGGGCCGGAGCGGCCGTTCGGGCCGCCGGGGCGGGCGCCGCCGTCGGAGAAGTACGGCAGGTCGTCGCGCTCGGGCTTGGTGCCCGCCAGCGCGGCGGAGACGTCGAAGGAGCCGGTGCCGCCGCCGTGGCCGGGGGCGACCGGCTGACCGCCGGTGGCACCGGGGAGCCCGGCGCCGTTCGTCCCGCCGGGCCTGGGGCCGGCGCTCGCGCCGGGGCGCGGGCCTCCGGGCTGTGCGCCACCGGGGCCGCCGGCCAGCGGGCCGGTGCCGCCCGTGCCGCCGGGGCGGGCGCCCGCACCGGTGCCGTTACCGGGGCCGCCCGGCGCGCCGGGGCCGCCGAGCGAGCCGGTGGAGAATCCGGCGCCATTGCTCGGACCGCCGCCGCCCGCGCCCTTCGGGGGCGGGGTGGCGCCCTTGCGGGGCGCGAACCAGTCGCTGGTGGGCTTGTCGTCGCCCGGCGCGGTGAGCTCCGGCGCGGGGGCCGGGGTGTCCGTGAACACGGGCATGGCCGTGGTGCCGGTGGTCTCCGACACGGACCCGGGTCCGGTGTCGTCCGCGGCGCCCTCGCCGTCGCCGACCGGCTTGCGGACGACGACCGGCGGGATCGGACGCGAGCCGGGGATGTTGATCCGGACGCGCGTCGTCAGCGTGGTCTCGGTCTTGGGTCCGTCCGGTCGCTCGCCCGCGCCCGACCGGGCCGCGTCGGCGCCGGCCTCGGTGGCCATGGGCGTGCCGTACGGCGGTGTCCCCGACGGGTACGCGGTGCTGCCGCGCCCATTGGCCCCGGAGGACGAAGTGTCAGTTTCACGACTCAAGGCAGGTTCTCCCGGTTTGCTCCGCCGCCCGTCACGACCTCAACTCAGCGGGCAGCTCGGCGGCGCGCACCACCATACTGGCCACTTCCGGCGCGTATCCCACGACCGCGTGGGAAACCATCACGGGACCCGCACCTGGGTACCGCGGCGAAGTGGTACGTCACTTGCCAAGTCGGGCGTCGGACCCGGTCGGTTGCCGCCCCCGCCCAAGGGTGGCGCACATCACAGCCACCGCCATACCGCCGAGCAGGAACAGATACGAGCCGGTGCCCGCCCCGAACAGGAAGTCTCCCTCCGGCCGGGTGGACGTCAGCAGGACGACGGAGATCATCCAACCGGCGGCCGGCGCAACGGCCCCCGCCCGGCCGCCCGTCGCCCGTGCGCCGCCCAGGAAGAGCCCGGTCGCGGCCAGCAGCGCGAGCAGCAATCCGCCGGGGAACCAGGCCGCTTGGAGCAGCCCGCCGGCCACGCCGACCACCGCTCCCAGCACGAAGAGCCCCAGATGGGCGACGGCCCGCCCGGCCGGGGGAAACGCCAACGGCTGGGCGAGCGCGCTGCCTTGTCCGCCCGTCGGCCGGTCCTTCGCGGTCATCGCCGGCCCGCCTCTCGGCGGCCGTGCGCGCGCACCACTCGTTCGTCATACCCATGCGTACGCATCACAGGGCCGTTCCGTTCTGCTGTTCCTCGAAAGACTGCCGTTCTTCCCCGAAAGACCGCCGCTCCTGGGGAGAAACACCGGGGATCCCCTCGAACAAGTCGCTCTCCCGGCTCCCTCCTTCACGTCTGCCGCGGACCAACTCGTAGTACTCGGTGGCCAGGAGGGGCTGTGCGAGTTTGTTGGAGAGGGCGAAGTACGGTCCGGCGACCTCGATCTGGGTGACGTGCGCGCGCATCGCGGCGGCCTTCGCTGCCGCGAAGCCGGTGCCGTCGATCTCGGTGGTGACGATGTGGTCGTCCACCACTCCGGGCACATCGGTGACACTCGCGGCCTGCCGGAACGGCAGCCGTCCGGGCTCGGCGAGGTCGCGGCGGAGCCGGCCGAAGCCCTCCAGGAGCACGCCGCGCGGCACCCGGTTCCAGTAGACCTTGTCGATGTCCCAGGGGGCGCCCAGGTCGGGGCGGAAGTCCGGGTCGGCGGTCAGCGCGGCGGCGCGCATGGCGACGCGGTGGGCCTGGAGGTGGTCGGGGTGGCCGTAGCCGCCGTTGGGGTCGTAGGTGACGAGGACCTGGGGGCGGACCTCGCGGATCACCTCGACCAGGTGGGCGGCGGCCTCGTCGACGTCGGCGGACCAGAAGGCGCCGGGGCGCTCGTTCTGTTCGACGCCCATCATCCCGGAGTCGCGGTAGCGGCCGGGGCCGCCGAGGAAGCGGTGGTCGGTGACGCCGAGTTCCTTCATGGCCCGGGCCAGCTCGTCCACCCGGTGCGGGCCGAGGGTGTCGTCACGGTCGGGTGCGAGGTGCGCGAGACCGGGCGGGATGACCTCGCCCTCCTCGCCGAGCGTGCAGGTCACCAGCGTCACCCGCGCTCCCTCGGCCGCGTACCTGGCCATGGTCGCGCCGTTGTTGATCGACTCGTCGTCCGGGTGCGCGTGCACCAGGAGCAGTCGGCGGGTGGGCAGATCCGTCATGGGGCCCACCCTACGAGGCCCACGGACCGCGCCCGTGCCGGGCGCGGTCATTCACAGGAACGGCCGGACCTCGGCCGGAGGGGTCAGAACTTGATGCTGCCGATCATGCCCGCGATGTTGGTCGTCAGCTCGCTGATCGTCGGCGCGATGGTCGAGGAGGCGAGGTAGAAGCCGAGCAGGATGCAGATGATCGCGTGTGGTGCCTTCAGCCCTGACTTCTTGATCAGGATGAAGACGATGATCGCCAGCAGCACCACCGCCGAAATCGAGAGTGCCACGGCGGCTCACCTCCAAAAAGTTCCCTGGGACCTGGGGAGCGAAGCAGTTGTCGTGGGCTGACGGCGGGACCGTCGTCAACCGGTGACGTGGGTGACGCAGTTGTAAATCCATACAGCGGCCAGCAGGTTCATACCCACCCAGCGGTAGTGATCATAACTATCCATACGCGCGCATCGATCGGCGCACGGCCGCACAAGGGGGCGCATGGCCAATATGGTCGGAGCATGACGACCCAGCCCGAGTCCTTTCCCCGCCGACACGCCCGGACACAACGTTTCACCCTCGGCGCGCCACGGGCGTTCTCCGTCGCGCCGGACGGCTCCCGGGTGGTGTTTCTGCGGTCTTCGTCCGGCTCCGATCGGGCCAACAAACTCTGGGTGCTGGACCTCCGGGACGGTGGTGAGCGCGTGGCGGCCGATCCGGGCGCGCTGCTCGCCGGCGCCTCGGAGGAGTTGTCGGCCGAGGAGCGCGCACGCCGTGAGCGCCTGCGCGAGGGCGGCGCCGGGATCGTCGGCTACGCCACCGACGCGGCCGTGGAAATGGCCTCTTTCGCCTTGTCAGGGCGGCTTTTCGTGTCCGAGCTGCGGGCCGGGACGGCACGTGAACTGGACGTTCCCGGACCGGTGATCGACCCCCGCCCCTCCCCCGACGGCCGGTACGTCGCCTACGTCGCCCAGGGCACCCTGCGGGTGGTGGAGGCGGAGGGCGGCGACGACGTCGCGCTCACCGAGGAGGACGTGGAGAACGTCACGCACGGTCTGGCGGAGTTCATCGCGGCCGAGGAGATGGGCCGTTCCCGTGGTTTCTGGTGGTCGCCGGAGTCGGACCGGCTGCTGGTGGCGCGTGTGGACGACACGCCGGTGCGCCGCTGGTGGATCTCGGACCCCGCACAGCCGGAAAGGGACCCGCGGCGGGTCGCGTATCCGGCCGCCGGGACCGCCAATGCCGACGTACGGCTCTTCGTGACCGACCTCGCCGGGGCCCGTACGGAGGTCGTGTGGGACCGGAAGCGCTACCCGTATCTGGCGCATGTGCACTGGTCAGCGGCGGGTGCGCCACTGATCCTGGTGCAGGCGCGGGACCAGCGCAGCCAGCTGTTCCTGGCCGTGGATCCGGACTCGGGGACGACCCGTATGGTGCACGCCGACGAAGATCCACATTGGCTTGATCTTTTCCCCGGGGTGCCCGCCTGGAGTCCGTCGGGGCGGCTCGTGCGTGTCGCGGACGAGGGCGGCGCGCGGGTGCTGGCGGTCGGCGAACGCCCGCTGACGGGCCCGCAGTTGCACGTCCGCGCGGTGCTCGACGTGTCCGACGACGACGTCCTGGTCTCCGCGTCGGCCGGCGAACGGGCCGCCGCCCCGGAGATCGGTGAGATCCACGTCTACCGGGTGAACGAGCTGGGGATGGAGCGCGTCTCGCAGGAGCCCGGCGTGCACTCGGCGGTGCGCGCCGGGGGCGTGACCGTACTCGTCTCGGCCGTCCCGGAGCGGCCGGGCGCCCAGGTCCGGGTGCTCCGGGACGGCAAGCAGGTGGCCACCGTGGCATCCCATGCGGAAGATCCCGGTATGTCACCGCGCGTGCGGTTTACACAGGGGGGCGCACGCCGCGTACCGTGCGCCCTGCTTATGCCGAGTGACTACGACGGGACCGCACCCCTGCCCGTCCTCATGGACCCCTACGGCGGTCCGCACGGCCCTCGGGTGCTCGCCACCCACAACGCGCACCTCACCTCGCAGTGGTTCGCCGACCAGGGTTTCGCGGTGGTGGTCGCCGACGGGCGCGGCACCCCCGGCCGCTCCACCGCCTGGGAGAAGGAGATCGACGGCGACTTCACCCTCTCCCTGGACGACCAGGTGGACGCCCTGCACGACCTCGCCGAGTCCCATCCGCTGGACCTGTCCCGGGTGGCGATCCGTGGCTGGTCGTACGGCGGCTGGCTGGCGGCCCTCGCGGTGCTGCGGCGCCCGGACGTCTTCCACGCGGGCATCGCGGGCGCCCCGGTCACCGACTGGCGGCTGTACGACACGCACTACACCGAGCGGTACCTCGGCGATCCGGCGCAGGCACCGGCGGCGTACGCGAGGAGTTCGCTGGTCACGGACGAGGGGCTGTCCTCGCCCGCCGAGCCGCATCGCCCGCTGATGATCGTGCACGGCACCGCCGACGACAACGTGGTCTTCGCCCACGCGCTGCGGCTGTCCTCCGCGCTGCTCGCGGCCGGCCGCCCGCACGAGGTGCTGCCGCTCTCCGGTGTCACCCACATCACCCCGCAGGAACAGGTCGCCGAGAACCTGCTGCTGCTCCAGGTGGACTTCCTGAAGCGCTCGCTGGGGCCGAGCTAGCCGGGTGGCGGAACGGGCAAGGCAACGGGCCGGGGCTACATGGCGAGCCCCGGCCCGTTTACGGCACCCGCACGGCCGTACGCGTAGTAGATTCGCGCGTCCGTATATCGGAACGACGACAGTCAAGTTGCCTGTGTGTTAACGCGGTTGGTGAGCATTTGTACGCCTATTCCGCCCCATCCGCATGATCGTCCGGTGGCACCACGCGCTTCTCCTCCGCGAAGTGGCAGGCCGAGTCATGGGCCGCCGGGCCCGTGGTGAGCCGGAACTCCGCCGGGACCGCGAGCAGCGGCACCTCCAGCGTGCAGCGCTCCTGGGCCTTCCAGCAGCGGGTCCGGAAGCGGCACCCGGAGGGGATGTTGGTCGGCGAGGGCACGTCGCCGAAGAGGATGATCCGCTCCCGGTGCTCACGCGCCTCGGGGTCCGGGACGGGCACGGCGGACAGCAGCGCCTGGGTGTAGGGATGCGTCGGGTGGTCGTAGATCTCGGCGTCGCGGCCGACCTCCACGATCCGCCCGAGGTACATCACCCCGACCTGGTCGGAGATGTGCCGCACGATCGACAGGTCGTGCGCGATGAACACGTACGACAGGCCGAACTCGCCCTGGAGCCGGTCCAGCAGGTTGATGACCTGGGCCTGGACGGAGACGTCGAGGGCGGAGACGGGTTCGTCGGCGACGATGATCTCGGGGCGGAGCGCCAACCCCCGGGCGATGCCGATGCGTTGGCGCTGGCCGCCGGAGAACTGGTGCGGATAGCGGTTGATGTACTCGGGGTTGAGGCCGACCACGTCGAGCAGGTCCTGCACCCGGCGCCGGCGGTCGCCCTTGGGCGCGACCTCGGGGTGGATGTCGTACGGCTCGCCGATGATGTCGCCCACGGTCATCCGGGGGTTGAGCGAGGTGTACGGGTCCTGGAAGACCATCTGGATGTTGCGGCGGACGGTCTTGAGGGCCTTGCCGGAGAGCTTGGTGATGTCCTCGCCCTTGTACTTGATCGCCCCGGCCGTCGGGCGCTCAAGGTTGACCAGCATCTTGGCAACCGTTGATTTGCCGCAGCCGGATTCCCCGACGATGCCGAGGGTCTCACCCCTGTGGAGCGTGAAGTCCACACCGTCGACAGCCTTGACGGCACCGACCTGCTTCTTGAACAGAATGCCCTGAGTCAACGGGAAGTGCTTGACCAGTCCACTGACTTCCAGGATCGGATCAACACTTGATCCGGACGCCTCCACCGCCTCAACGGTTGACTCGGTCATCGAGGCACTCCCTCCAGAAGTGGCAGGCGCTCATCCGGATCCCTTCGGCCGGTTCCACGTCGTACAGCGGGGGTACGTCGGTCCGGCACAGGTCGCGGGCCATCGGGCAGCGGGGGTTGAAGGCGCAGCCGGACGGGATGTTCATCAGGTTGGGCGGCAGGCCCTTGATCGCGTACAGCTCCTGGCCCTTCTGGTCCAGCCGCGGGATCGAGTCGAGCAGGCCCCGGGTGTAGGGGTGGGCGGGGGCCTTGTAGATGTCGTGGACGGGGGCGGACTCGACGATCCGGCCCGCGTACATCACGGCGATGCGGTCGGCGACGTCCGCGACGACACCGAGGTCGTGGGTGATGAGGACGAGGCCCATCCGGAGTTCGCGTTGCAACTCGGCCAGCAGGTCCATGACCTGGGCCTGGACGGTGACGTCCAGCGCGGTCGTCGGTTCGTCGGCGATGATCAGGGCGGGTTCCAGGGCCAGCGCCATGGCGATCATGATGCGTTGGCGCATACCGCCGGAGAACTGGTGCGGATAGTCCCGTACGCGCTCCTTGGCGGCCGGGATACGGACCCGGTCCATCAGCTCGACGGCCTTGGCGCGGGCGTCCTTCTTCGACATGCCCCGGTGCACGACGAACATCTCGCCGAGCTGATCGCCGACGGAGAGCACGGGGTTGAGGGAGGACAGGGCGTCCTGGAAGATCATCGCCATCCCGGCCCCGCGGATCTTCCTCCGCTCCTCCTCCTTGAGCTTCAGCAGGTCCTGGCCCTTGAAGAGGATCTCGCCACCGGTGATCCTCCCGGGCGGCATGTCGAGGATGCCCATGATCGCCTGCGCGGTGACCGACTTCCCGGACCCCGACTCCCCGAGCACGGCCAGCGTCTGCCCCTCGTCCACCCCGTAGTCGACCCCGTTGACCGCCTTGGCGACCCCGTCCCGCGTCCGGAACTCCACATGCAGATCACGCACTTCGAGCAGCATGACGCCGGCTCACCTCACCTTCGGATCGAGGGCGCCGCGCACCGCGTCGCCGAGCATGACGAAAGCCGGGCCGGTGACCGCCGTCGCCCCGCGCGGCCACGGGGGCGCGAAACCCCGTCCACCCCCGCGACCACCCCCGCCCGGCCACCTCACCCACGGCCCACACGCCCCTTGCCACATGACCACCACTCACCTCAGCTTCGGATCAAGGGCGTCGCGCACCGCGTCGCCGAGCATGATGAAGGCCAGGACGGTGATGGCTAGGGCTCCTGAGGGCCACAGCAGGGCGTGTGGGGCGTTGCGGATGTACGGGGAGGCGGCGGAGATGTCGATGCCCCAGGAGACGCTCGGGGGTTTCAGGCCGACGCCCAGGTAGGACAGGGTCGCCTCCAGGGCGATGTACGTGCCGAGCGCGATGGTGGCGACAACGATGACCGGGGCGACCGCGTTCGGGGTGATGTGGCGCAGCAGCATGCGGGAGTTGGAGGCGCCGAGGGCACGGGCGGCCTGGACGTAGTCGTTCTGTTTGGCGGTGATGACCGAGCCGCGGGCGATGCGGGAGATCTGCGGCCAGCCCAGCAGCACCATGAAGCCGATCACCGGCCAGATGGAGTTGCTGGTGACCACGGACAGCAGCACCAGACCGCCGAGGACCACCGGGATCGCGAAGAAGACATCGGTGATCCGGGACAGGAACGAGTCCGAGTACCCGCCGAAGAACCCGGCGAGTCCGCCGAGCACGGACCCGAGGAGCGCGACCCCGAGCGTGGCGCAGACACCGACCGCGATGGAGATCCGGGCCCCGTAGACCGTACGGGTGTAGACGTCACAGCCCTGCCCGTCGTACCCGAACGGATGGCCGGGCTGCGCGCCCTCCTGCGCCTTGGACAGGTCGCACTTGAGCGGGTTCCCGGAGGCGATCAGCGACGGCCAGAGGGAGATGACGACCAGGAAGAGGATCACCAGCGCCGAAATGATGAAGACGGGGTTGCGGCGCAGGTCGCGCCAGGCATCGGACCAGAGGCTGCGGGCCTTCTCGGAGGGGTCGCCGTTGACCGGGGCATCGTTGGCCGGGTCGCCGAGTCGCTTCTCCAGGGTCTCCCCCTCGGTGGTGGCCAGGTCCATCGTGCCGTCCTGCCCCGTCGCGGCGATCACCCCGTCCTCGGCGGCGCGCTGCCCGCCCGAGACGTGCGGCTCCTCCGGCTGCGGCTCAGGCATAGCGGATCCTCGGGTCGAGTACGGCGTAGAGGAGGTCGACGAGCAGGTTGGCGATCAGGAACACCAGGACGAGGACGGTCACGAAGCCGACGACGGTCTGCGTGTTCTGCCGCAGGATGCCCTGGTAGAGCTGGTAGCCGACGCCGTGGATGTTGAAGATCCGCTCGGTGACGATCGCGCCGCCCATCAGCGCGCCGATGTCGGTGCCGATGAAGGTGACCACGGGGATCAGCGAGTTCCGCAGCAGGTGTTTGCGGATCACCCGGTGGCGGGGCAGTCCCTTGGCGACGGCGGTGCGGACGTAGTCGGCGCGGGTGTTCTCCGCGATGGACGTCCGGGTCAGCCGGGTGACATAGGCGAGGGAGACGGAGGCGAGGACGAGCCCGGGGACGATCAGTTCGTCGAAGGGCGCCTCGGAGGAGACGGACGGCCGGATCCACCCCCACTCCACGCCCAGCAGCAGTTGCAGCAGCAGACCGGTGACGAAGGTGGGCACCGAGATGACGACCAGGGTGACCACCAGCGCCCCGGTGTCGACGGGCCGCCCGCGCCGCAGCCCGGTCACGACCCCCAGCGTGATGCCGATGACGATCTCGAAGAGGATCGCGACGATCGTCAGCCGGATGGTGACCGGGAAGGCGGAGCCCATCAGCTCGGTGACCTCCTGCCCGTTGAACGCGGTGCCGAAGTCGCCGGTGAAGACGTTGCCCATGTAGGTCAGGTACTGCCGCCACACGGGCTCGTCGAGTCCGAACTCGTGACGCAGCTGGGCGGCCGTCGCCGGATCGCACTCCCGGTCGCCGCAGAGGCCCGCGATGGGGTCGCCCATCACGTTCACCATCAGGAAGATCAGGAGGGTGGCGCCCACGAAGACCGGGATCATCTGGAGCAGGCGCCGGACGACGTACCGTCCCACGGAGGGTCAGCCGACCTTGATCTGGTCGTACACCGGCACGCTGAACGGGTTCAGGGAGACGTCGGAGAGACGAGCCGAGTAGCCCGCGCTGCCGTTCTGGTACCAGAGCGGGATGGCGGCCATGTTGTCCCGGACGACCTCCTCGGCCTTCTGGAACGTCTCCACGGCCTTCGCCGTGTCCGACTCGGCGTTGGCCTCGTCGACGAGCTTGTCGAAGTCGGCGTTGGACCACTTGCCGTCGTTGGAGGAGGCGTTGGTGTAGTACAGCGGCTGCAGGAAGTTCTGGATGAGCGGGTAGTCCATCTGCCAGCCGGCGCGGAACGGGCCGCTCATCTTCCGCTGGGTGATCTGGTTGCGGTAGTCGGCGAAGGTGCCGACCGGGTTGCCGACGCACGCCTTGTCGTTGTCGAGGGCGTTGTTGATGGAGTTGCAGACGGCGTCGACCCACTGCTTGTGGGAGCCGGTGTCCGCGTTGTACGTGATCTTGACCTGGCCGCCGGGGAGGCCGCCGCCCTCCTGGACCAGCTTCTTGGCCGCGTCCGCGTCGTACTCGCAGGCGTCACCGCACAGGCCCTCCTTGAAGCCGCCCTCCTCGCCGAGGACGGGGGAGGTCCAGTCGGTGGCGGGGGTGCGGGTCTTCTGGAAGATGGTGTCGGTGATCTGGTCGCGGTCGATGGCCCGGGAGAGCCCCTCGCGGACCTTCTCCGAGCCCTCCTTGTTCCACTCCTCGTCGTAGAACGGGAAGGACAGGGTCTGGATGATGCCGGCCGGGGTGTTGATGTACCGGTCGCCGAGGTCGGCCTGGACGTTCTTCAGCTGGGCCGCGGGGACGTCGTCGACGAGGTCGAGGTTGCCGGCCATCAGGTCGGTGTAGGCGGTGTTGTTGTCGGTGTAGACCTTGAGGTCCACGCCGCCGTTCTGCGCCTTGTCCTCACCCGGGTAGTCGTCCCACTTCCGTACCGACAGCTGGGAGCCCTTGGTGTACGAGTCGACGGCGTACGGGCCGTTGCCGACGGGCTTGGCCAGCCAGGCGTCGTGGTCGGTGAAGAACGACTGCGGCAGCGGGGCGTACGCGTTGTAGCCGAGGGTGTCGGGGAACGTCGAGAACTTCTGGGTGAGCGCGACGGTGAAGGTGTTCTCGCCGGTGACCTTCAGCCCCGAGAGGGTGTCGGCGGTCTGCTTGCTGCCGTCGTCGGGGTGCGTCTTGTCGTAGCCCTGGATGTACTCGAAGAAGTACGCGTTCTTCTGGTTGTTCTTCAGGCTCGCCCCGTAGTTCCAGGCGTCCACGAAGGACTTGGCGGTGACCTTCTCTCCGTTCTGGAAGGTCCAGCCGTCCTTGACGGTGATGGTGAAGTTCTGCGAGTCGGTCGTCTCGATGTCCTCGGCGAGCATGTCCTTGGCCTCGCCGGTCTTGGCGTCGTACCGCTTCAGCCCACGGAAGATCATGTCCAGCACCTTGCCGCCCTGCACCTCGTTGGTGTTGGCCGGCTCCAGCGGGTTCTGCGGGTCTCCCCAGGAGGAGCTGAGCACCGCGCCGGTGTCACCACTGCCGCTGCCGCCGTCGTCGCCTCCACAGGCGGTCGCGGCGAGGGCGACCGCCGCCGCGCCGGCGATCCATCGGGCGTGCGTGGCTCCACGCATGGGTGCCTCCTCGTCGTGCGTGCGCGATCTTCTTGTTACCGGACAATATCGATGCGTTTCGCCTATACCGCACATTTGGGGGGCCGTATGGGGTGCGTTGTCGGGTGCGGGTGCGTGGGGGTTCTCGCGCAGTTCCCCGCGCCCCTTAAAAGATCAGGCCCTGCGGGCCTGAAAAGCGCAGGGCACAGCCCGTGCTTTTCAGGGGCGCGGGGAACTGCGCGAGAGCCCCCACCCACCCGCACCCGCCGACGCACCGCACCCCCCACCCCCTCCCACGCCCCCCATCCCGACGCGCCGGTAAGAGAAGAGGTTCGCCCCAGTAAGAGCCGGTTCGGCAATCCCCCTCACCTTGGTCAAAGCCCGCGCGAACGCATTGACCCACCCCCGCCACCGGTTGAAAGGTCACGTCATGGGGACCTCGACACCACTCACCGCCGCCCCCTTCGAGACGGCACCCGCCCCGCCCCGAACCGGCGGCACCAGCTCACCGGGCCGCATCGCCTGGCGCCGTTTCCGCCGGGACCGCGCCGGGGTCATATCGGCGTACGTCGTCGTCCTGTTCTTCACCACCGCGATCGCCGCCCCGCTGATCGCCAAGGCCTACGGCAAGGACCCGTACACGACGTACGGCCAGAACCAGCCGGGCCTGCTGAACCAGTTCGGCTTCCCGGTCGCACCGAACGGCGGCGTGAGCGGCGGCTTCTGGTTCGGCGTCGAGCCGCAGCTCGGCCGGGACGTCTTCACCCTCCTCCTCTACGGCATCCGCAACTCCCTGCTGATCGCCACGGTGACGACCCTGCTGGTCACGGCGCTCGGCATCGTCGTCGGGGTGACGGCGGGCTATCTCGGCGGCCGGATCGACAACGTCGTGGGCCGGATCGTCGACATCCTGCTGGCCTTCCCCTCCACGCTGTTCTTCATCGCGATGTGGCCGGTCATGATCTCGATCCTGGTCCCGCCGGACGAGAACACCCCGACCTGGCTGACGGTGGTGAGCCTGATCTCGGTGATGACCGCGTTCGGCTGGGCCCCGATCGCCCGGCTGCTGCGCGGTGAGGTACTGGCCCTGCGGGAGCGGGAGTTCGTGGAGGCGGCGAAGGTCACCGGCGCCTCCCCGGCCCGGATCGTCTT
This sequence comes from Streptomyces sp. NPDC107538, assembly GCF_055657445.1. NCBI lineage: Bacteria > Bacillati > Actinomycetota > Actinomycetes > Kitasatosporales > Streptomycetaceae > Streptomyces > Streptomyces sp. NPDC107538. The sequence goes on from NZ_JBVKAY010000002.1 coordinate 339,400, forward strand.
CCGGGAGCTGCTGCCGAACCTGTGGACGCCGGTCCTCATCCAGGCGACCCTCGCGCTGCCGATGTACGTCACCACCGAGGCGGCCCTCGCCTTCCTCGGCGTCGGTCTGAGCGACCCCACCCCCGACTGGGGCGTGATGATCCAGCGCGGCGCGCAGGTCTACCAGAGCGACATCACGTACATGCTCTTCCCCGGCCTCTCGATGGTGGTCTTCGTGATCGCCTTCAACCTCCTCGGCGACTCGGTCCGCGACGCGCTGGACCCGAAGACCAGACGCTGAGCCCCTTTCAAGACGGCCCCGCCTCCACCGACGAGGGCCCCCCTCTCCCTGATCCAGGCAGGACACCCATGTCGATCTCCCGCAGAAACTTCGTCATCGCCAGTTCGGTCGCCACGGCCGGCGGCGCCCTCGTCCTCAGCGCGTGCAGCAGCGGCGGCGGGGGCGGTGCGGCGGGGGGCGGCGCGGCCTCCGGCTCCGCCGCCACGTACTCCAAGGTCGCGGTGGGCACCGCGGCGGACTCCACCGGCCCCGCGCCGGAGGTCGCGGGCGCGCGCAAGGGCGGCACGATCCACCCGATCGGCCCGGACGACTTCTCCCACCTCGACCCGCAGCGGATCTACTTCGCCTGGAACTCCACGGTCGCGAACCTCTACGTCCGCTGTCTCACCGGCTACAAGATCGCCACCGACGGCTCGATGAAGCTCGTCGGCGACCTCGCCACCGACACCGGCACCATGACGGACGGCGGCAAGACCTGGACGTTCACCCTCAAGAACGGCCTGAAGTGGGAGGACGGCAGCGAGCTGACCGTCGACGACGTACGCCACGGCATCGAGCGCGGCTTCGCGAGCTTCACCACCGAGGGCGCCACCTACGTCCAGACCTGGCTGACCGGCTCGAACGACTTCCGGTCGGTCTACAAGGGCCCCTACGGCGGCAAGCACCTCTCCTCTGTCGTCACCGACACCGCGAAGAAGACCATCACCTTCCATCTGAAGACGGCCCGCCCCGACCTCAACTGGGCGCTGGCGATGCACTCCTACGGTGCCGTGCCGGTCAAGCAGGACACCAAGGAGAAGTACGACAAGGACCCGGTCTCCTGCGGCCCGTACCGCATCCGGCAGCACTCGGTCGACAAGTCCCTGACCCTGGTGCGCAACACCCACTGGGACCCGAAGACGGACCCGATCCGCAACGCCTACCCGGACTCCGTCGTCTTCGAGTTCGGCCCGGAAGCCCTCCAGGCCACCGACCGGCTGATCGCCGACTCCGGGACCGACGCGTACGCGGTGATGGCCTACAGCGGGGTGCCGGCCGAGCGCATCCAGAAGGTGATCAGCGACTCGACCCTGGAGTCCCGCACGGTCGACGGCCTGCTGACCGGCCTGTACTACTACGCCATCAACTGCCGGCGCATCAAGGACGTCCGGGTCCGTCAGGCCCTCAACTACGCCTGGCCGCTGGAGCAGATCCGCTCCATCTACGGCGGCCCGTCGGCCGGTGACTACGCGACCACCGTCCTCAGCCCGGACATCGCGGGCCGGGAGAAGTTCGACGTCTACGGCAAGCTGAAGAACCCGCGCGGCGACACGGCGAAGGCGAAGTCCCTGCTCAAGGAGGCCGGCAAACTCGGCCAGAAGATCGTCTACACCTATCCGCAGGGCGCCAACGACGCCTACGACAAGACCAAGGTCGTCATCGCCAACGCCCTGAAGGAGGCGGGCTTCGACCCGGTCGTGAAGCCGGTGGAGTCGACGAGCTACTACGACCAGGTCGGCCAGATCGACAACCAGTTCGACGTGATGTGGTACGGCTGGTCGCCGGACTGGCCCGCCGCCTACACCCTCCTCCAGCCCCTCTTCGACGGCACCACGATCGCCGACAACGCCCCCAACGTCTCCCAGTTGAACGTGAGTTGGGTCAACGCGGCGATCAAGAAGAACACGACCATCACGGACACCGTGAAGGAGGAGGCGGCCTGGGCGGCCCTGGACAAGGAGATCATGACCAAGGAGGCGCCGATCATCCCGGAGACCTACCAGCGGCGCTACTACCTCTACGGCTCCAAGGTCGGCGGCGCCCAGTTCGACCCGCTGTTCTCGGCGTTCATCGTCTACAAGCTGTACGCCAAGGCCTGAGCCACACGGCCGGGACCGGGACCGGAGACCGAACCGCCATGCTCCGCTTCATCGCACGCCGGACGCTGAGCGCGCTGCTGATCCTCCTCGTCATCAGCGCCATCACGTTCCTCCTCTTCTACGTCGCCCCGCGCGACCCCGCCCGCACGGCCTGCGGCAAGCTCTGCACCCCGCAGACGCTCGCCCTGGTCCGGCACAACCTCGGCATCGACGACCCGCTGCCCGTCCAGTACTGGCACTGGCTCGCGGGGGTCTTCACCGGCCGGGACTACACCGGGCTCGGCCACTGCCCGGCCCCCTGCCTCGGCTACTCCTTCACCAACCACGAACCGGTCCTCGGCCTGATCACCGACCGCTTCCCGACCACGCTCTCCCTCGCCCTCGGCAGCACGGTCGTCTTCGTGGTGTTCGGGGTGGGCACCGGCATGATCGCGGCGGTGGCACAGGGCCGCCCGCTGGACAAGATCGCGTCCTCGGCGTCCCTGATCGGTTCGTCGCTCCAGATCTACATCGTCGGCGTGGTGGCGATGTACTACCTGTCCGACCAGTGGGGCCTGCTCCCCCGCCCGTCCGACGCGGTCGGCTTCTCCCAGGACCCGCTGACCTGGTTCAAGGGCCTGCTCCTCCCCTGGCTGGTCCTGGCGATCATCTTCACCGCCAACTACACGCGGATGACCCGCTCCCAGCTGGTCGAGACCCTCGCCGAGGACTACGTCCGCACGGCCCGCGCCAAGGGCATGTCCCGCTCCACGGTCTTCTTCCGGTACGCCTGGCGCGGCGCCATGGGCCCCATCGTCACCATCCTCGGCCTCGACCTCGGCTACCTCCTGGGCGGCGCCATCATCACGGAGGAGACCTTCGGCCTCCACGGCATCGGCGCCCTCTCCATCAAGGCCGTCCGCGACAACGACCTGCCCCTGCTGCTGGGGGTGGTCCTGGTGGCGGCCACCGCGATCGTGCTCGCGAACATCGTGGTGGACGCGGTGTACGCGCTGATCGATCCCCGGGTGCGGCTGGCGTAGGACGGAGGGGGGCCGGGCCCCTCCCCCCGGGTCAGCCCAGCTCCCCCCGCTCCACACAGAACTCGTTCCCCTCGGGGTCGGCCATGAGCACCCAGCCTCCACCGTCGGGACGCGTGTGGTCGGCGACCACCCGGGCACCCAGCCCGAGCGCCCGCTCGACCTCCTCGGCGCGGGTGCGGCCGTGCGGCTTGAGATCGAAGTGGATCCGGTTCTTCACCGACTTCCCCTCGGGCACCCGCACGAACAACAACCGCGGCCCACCCGCCGGATCCGCGATCAACGCCTCCGGATCACCGGGCTTGTCGTCATCGGCCAACGGCCGCCCGAGCAACTCGCTCCAGAACAGGGCGACGTCGTAGGGATCGCCGGTGCAGTCGAAGGTGAGGCTGTGGATGCTGGGGTGACTCTGGCTCAACTGGTGTCTCCGTGAGGTCGGTTGGGACGTACGTGCCCAGTGTGACGCGTGCGTTGCGTGTGCCGCATGCCCTACGTCCGACGCCTGCCTCGCGTGTGCCGCACGATCGCCTCCGCCGCCTCCGCCAAGGACCCGAAACACGCGTCGGCGTCCCGGAGTTCCTCCGGCCGATGGGTGGAGGCCACCGCGTACACCGTGCAGCCGGCCGCCAGGCCCGCCGCGATGCCCGCCGGCGCGTCCTCGACGACCAGGCACCGGCCCGGGTCGGCGCCGAGGCGCGCGGCGGCGGCCAGATAGCCCTCCGGCGAGGGCTTGCCCGCGGAGACGTCCTCCGCGCAGACGCGTACCTCGGGCACGACGAGCCCGGTACGGGCGAGCCGGGCGGCGGTCGGCCCGGCGCGGCTGGAGGTGACGACGGCCCAGCGGCCGGACGGCAGCGCGCGCAGCAGCCCGGCGGCCCCGTCGAAGGCCCGGAACCCGGGTTCCTCGGCGGCCATCAGCCGGTCCAGGGCCCGGTGTTCCTCCGCCGGATCACGCTCCGGCGCCACCAGCCGCAGGATGTCCGCCCGCCGCCGCCCCTGCGTGACCCGCCACACGGCCTCCGCGTCCAGGCCCCGCGCCCGAGCCCAGGCCCGCCAGACCCGCCCGTGCGCGTCGGCGGTGTCGATCAGCACGCCGTCGACGTCGAACAGCACCGCGGCGGCCGACACACCGTCCCCTGCCACCCGTTGCCCCCCATCCCTCGGTCGCCGACGCTCGAAACGCCGCGGGGCCCGCCGTGTGGCAGGCCCCGCGGTTCACGACAGAACGGCCGGTCAGCCCTTGCTCACCGGTGCGTCGGAGTCCTCCGGCGCGCCGTCCTCCAGCGCCTTGAGCGCCGGGTCCAGGACGACGTCCTCGGCGCGGGACTCGGTCGTCGGGTCCTCCGGGAAGTGGCAGGCCGTCAGGTGGCCGGCCAGGTTGCCGGAGAGCTGGACCAGCGGCGGCTCCTCGGAGGCGCACTTGTCCTGCGCCTTCCAGCAGCGCGTACGGAAGCGGCAGCCGGACGGCGGCGCGATCGGCGAGGGCACGTCACCGGCGAGCCGGATCCGCTCCTTCACCTCCACCTCGTCGTCGAGCGCGACCTCGGGCACCGCGGACAGCAGGGCGTGCGTGTACGGGTGGCGGGGCCGGTTGTAGAGCGAGTCACGGTCGGCGACCTCGACGATCTTGCCGAGGTACATGACCGCGACGCGCTTCGAGAAGTGCCGGACGATGGCGAGGTCGTGGGCGATGAACAGGAACGCGATGCCCAGCTCGTCCTGGACCTTCTGGAGCAGGTTGACGACCTGCGCCTGGATCGACACGTCCAGCGCCGAGACCGGCTCGTCCGCGACGATCAGCTTCGGGTTCAGGGCGAGCGCGCGGGCGACGCCGATGCGCTGGCGCTGGCCGCCGGAGAACTCGTGCGGGAAGCGGTTGTAGTGCTCGGGGTTGAGGCCGACCAGCTCCAGCAGCTCGCGGACCTTGTTCTCCCGGCCGCCCTCGGGGTTGATCCCGTTGACCTCCATCGGCGACTTGATGATCGTGCCGACCGTCTGCCGCGGGTTCAGCGAGGAGTACGGGTCCTGGAAGATCATCTGGATCTCGGACCGCACCGGCGCCAGCTGCTTGCGCGAGGCGTGGGTGATGTCCTGGTCCCTGTAGGTGATCTTCCCGCCGGTCGGCTCCATCAGCCGGGTGATCAGCCGCCCGGTGGTCGACTTGCCGCAGCCGGACTCACCGACGAGGCCGACGCTCTCGCCGACGCCGACGGTCAGGTCGATGCCGTCCACGGCCTGGACCGCACCGACCTTGCGTTTGATCGGGAAGCCGCCGTAGATGGGGAAGTGTTTCGTCAGACCCTCGACCTTGAGGAGCGTTTCGGCCGCGGTGTCCTGGGAGCCCTGCTGTGCGGGGAGGGTGAGGTTGTCGCTCATGATCTCGGTTCTCCCTAGCGCAGCCGGGGCTGGATCTTGTCGATGAAGATGGTCTGCTTCTGGTCCGCCGTCAGGTGGCAGGCAGAGGCACGCCCCTCGCCGAGCGCCGGCCGCTCCGTGCTGCAGCGGTCGCCGGTGACCTCACCGGTGAACGCGCAGCGCGGGTGGAACGGGCAGCCGGTGGGCGGGTTGAGCAGGCTGGGCGGGGAGCCGGGGATCGGGGTGAGCGCCTGGTCGGTGTCGCCGCCGAGGCGGGGCATCGAGCTGAGCAGACCCCAGGTGTAGGGGTGCGTGGGGTTGCGCAGCACCTCACGGACGCTGCCGCGCTCCACGGCCCGGCCCGAGTACATCACCAGCAGGTCGTCGGCCATGTCGGAGATGACGCCGAGGTCGTGGGTGATGAAGATGATCGCGGAGCCGAACTCCTGCTGCAGGTCCTTGAGCAGGTCGAGGATCTGCGCCTGCACGGTCACGTCGAGCGCGGTGGTCGGCTCGTCCGCGATCAGCAGGTCGGGGTCGCAGACCAGCGCCATGGCGATCATGGCGCGCTGGCGCATACCGCCGGAGAACTGGTGCGGATAGTCGTCCACGCGGGTCTGCGGGTGCGGGATGCCGACCTTGGCCAGCATCTCGATCGCCCGCTGCCGGGCCTCCTTCTTGGAAGCGCCGGTGTGCTTCATGAACGGCTCGGCGATCTGCCGGCCCACCGTGTAGTACGGCGAGAGCGCCGTCAGCGGGTCCTGGAAGATCATCGCCACCTTGTTGCCGCGGAGCTGCTCCAGCTCCTTCTCCTTGGCGGTGACGAGTTCCTTGCCGTCGAGGATGATCTCGCCCTCGACGGTGGTGGTCTTGGGGTTGTGCAGGCCGAGGACGGTCAGGTTGGTCACGGACTTGCCGGAGCCCGACTCACCCACGATGCCCAGCGTCTTGCCGCGCTCGACGTCGAAGGAGAGCCCGTCGACGGCCTTGACTATGCCGTCCTCGGTGGAGAACCGCACCCGCAGGTCGCGGACCGAGAGGAAGGCCTCGGGCCCGGTCGGGGCCTTCTCGCCTTCGGTCTTGGTCAGAGTGGTCACGGTATTTCTCCTAGCTGAGGCGCACGCGCGGGTCGATGTAGGCGTAGGCGATGTCCACGACGATGTTCAGCATCAGGATGAAGAAGGCGCCGAACAGCATCACGCCCATCGTCAGCGGGATGTCCTTGCCGACCGAGGACTCCACCGCGAGACGCCCGATGCCGGCCAGGTCGAAGGTGAACTCCGTGACCACGGCGCCGGACAGCAGCGCGCTCAGGTCCATGCCGATGATGGTGACGATCGGAATGAGTGAACCACGCCAGGCATAACGGAAGAATACGTACCGCTGCTTCATGCCCTTCGCGCGAGCCGTGCGGACGTGCTCCTCCGAGAGCTGCTCGATCATGGTCGAGCGGGCCATACGCGTGTACTGGGCGGTGAAGATGGTGGCCATCACGGCCCAGGGGATCAGCAGGCCCATGAACCAGCCCGCCGGGTCCTCGGTGAACGGCACGTACTTGGGGCTCTCCATCCAGCCGGTGCTGTAGACGAAGATGCCGAGCACGATCGGGCCGAGGAAGTAGATCTGGAACGAGCTCAGGACCATCGAGGCGCCGCTGACGGCTTTGTCGACGGCGGTGCCGCGCTTCCAGGCGGCGAGGAGGCCGGAGCCGAGGCCCAGCACCAGGAAGATGATCAGACCGCCGATGGTCAGCGACAGGGTGAGCGGGAAGCTGTCGGTGATGGAGTCCCAGACGAAGTCGCCGGACTGGAAGGACATGCCCAGGCACGGCGCGGAGCAGTGCCCCACCGCGAAGTCACGGCCGACCACGATGCCGGACATGAACTCCCAGAACTGCGTGGTGATGGGCTTGTCGAGGCCGAGGTTCTCTCTGATGACCGCGATGTTCTCGGGGGAGCAGTTCTTGCCGCAGGACAGCTGCGCGAAGTCTTGGGGGATCGTATAGAACAGGAAGAACGTGAACGCGCCGATCAGGAACATGATGACGACGGCGCCGATCAGCCTGCGGATGAGGAACTGAAGCATGGCGGGTGGATGCTCTCTTCGAAAACGCGGCGGTCGGAGGGGGTGGAACCGACCGCGGGGGTGCGCTCCGCCTGGCGCACACCCCCGCGGATCAGCCGGTGTGACCGGTCTGGCCGGACAGCCGGATTACGGCTGCTTCAGGAACACGTCGTTGATGTCGATGTAGCTCGACTCCGTGCTGTACCGGGCACCACCGATGTTCGATCCGAAGAGCTGGATCTGCTTCGAGTAGTAGACCGGGGCGGCCGGGTTGACCTCCTCCACGATGCGGTGGTGAGCCTCTTCCCACGTCTTGGCCGCGGCCTCGGGCTCCTCGGTCAGAGCCTTCTTGATCAGCTCGTCGACCTTGGCGTCCTTGATGTGGGAGTAGTTCGAGCCACCGTCGGCGACCAGCGTGCCGTCGTAGACCGGGGTGATGACCGTGGACGGGGAGGACCAGTCCTGGCCCCAGCCGGTCATGTAGATGTCGTACGGGTTGTCCAGCTTGCCGACCTGCTCGTAGAAGCTGGCCCGGTCGATCTCCTTGGCCTGGACGTCGAAGCCGATCTTGGCCAGCGCGTCCTTGATGATCACCTGCTGGGCCTGGCCGCGCGGGGTGTTGGAGTAGGCGTAGCTGAGCTTCGTGCCCTCCTTGACACCCGCCTCCTTCAGCAGCGCCTTGGCCTTGTCCAGGTCACCGTTGGGCTTCTTGGTCTTGCCGAACGGGTCGTAGGACGCGTCGTAGCCCGGCAGGGTCGGCGCCATCAGACCACCGGCGACCTCACCGCCGTAGCGGCCGCCGTCGGCCTGGACCATGGCCTGGGACGGGATCGCGTAGGTGATCGCGTCGCGGACCTTCTTGTCCTTGACGGCGTCGGCGTCGAGGTTGAAGGTCAGCTGCCACACGTAGGGCTGGTAGCCCTGGATGGTGCGCTTCTTGGTCGCGGCGTTGCCGATGACCGTCGACATCTGCGCCGGGTCCACGGAGTCCGTGAACTGCATGGCGTTCTTGGCGTCGCCCTGGTCGGCGATCAGACGCTTGGTCTGGCTGGCCTGGTCGATGGTGTTGGTGAAGTTGAAGCCGTCGACGTACTGGTGACGCACCACGTCCGTCTTCGGGTCCCACTGGTCGTTCTTGACCAGGGTCAGCGACTTGCCGGCCTTGAGCTCGGAGATCTTGTAGGGGCCGAGGGAGGCCGGCGCCTTGTCGTACTTCTCCTTCGTGTCCTGCTTCTCGGGCACGATGGCGTAGCCGGCCATGGCCAGGGCCTGCGGCAGGTCCGGGCGCGGCTGGTCGAAGTGGAAGACGACCGTCTTGGCGTCCGGGGTCTCCAGGACGGAGTCCGGCAGGTGCTTGCCCTTGTACGGGCCGTCCGGCAGCGCCTTGCGGTAGTCGGAGCCCGACAGCCAGCTCTGGACGTACGTCGGGCCGTCGAAGATGACCTTGGAGTACTGGCGCTCGATGGTGTGCCGGACGTCGGCCGAGGTGATGGCGTTGCCGTCCTCGTCCTTGATGCCGTCCTTGAGCGTGTACGTCCAGGTCTTGCCGCCGTCGGAGGACGTGCCGGAGTCGGTGGCGATGTCACCGACGACCGTCAGGTTGCCCTTGTCGTCCTCCTGGTAGTTCGTCAGACCGCGGTGGATCAGGTTCGCGAGCTGACCGGCGTCGGAGACGTAGATCTGGCCCGGGTCCAGGTGGGTGATGTCCGACTGCTGGTAGACGTTGATGACACCGCCGGACTTGGCGCCCTTGACTTCCTCGGCCGGACCCGTGGACGCCGCGGCGTCACCGTAGGCGACAGGCTTCGACTGCTCGGCGGCGTCGTCCTTGGACTTGGACGTGTCCTTGGTGTTGCTGTCGCCGTTGTCCGAGCAGCCGGCGAGCGCCAGCGAGCCGGCCACGAGCGCCACAGCCACGGCGCGCGTGGTGCGGTTTCTGATGGGCTTCATGATGCCTATGCACCTACCTGTCGATAGTTGTCCACGAGTACTGCCTGACGGCCCGGGCGAACCCGGGTCGGGGGCGGCAGTCCCCCCACCCACCAATGGACGATTACCGTCCGGTCTTGGGGTCGAAAGCGTCCCGGACGGAGTCGCCGAGAAGGTTGAAGCAGAGCACGAAGACCACCATGGCCACGCCCGGGAAGAACATGAACATCGGGTCCTGCTCGTAGACGTCGGCACCGACGGCGAACATCCGGCCCCAGTCGGGGGTGGGCTCGGTGAAGCCGACGCCGACGAACGAGAGGAAGGCGATGGAGAGGATCGTGCTGGGCAGGATGTACGTGCCCTGCACCAGGATCGGGGTGACGATGTTCGGCAGGATCTCCTTGCGCACGATGCGCCAGGGCGAGGCCCCGGACACCTTGGCCGCCTCCACGAACTCGCGCTCACGCAGCGAGAGCACCGAGCTGCGCACCAGACGGGCCAGGCCCATCCAGCCGAGGAACCACATCACCAGGACGATGGCCACGGCCCGCAGATAGGTCGGCGTCTCGTCACGCGGGTCGACGAAGAGCGCGGTGACGACCGGCATGAAGGCGATGAAGAACAGCTGCTGCGGGAACCCGAGGAAGAAGTCGGTGATCCGACCGACCCAGTAGTCGACACGACCGCCGAAGTAGCCGCCGATCATGCCGATGAGAACACCGGTGGTCACGCTGAACAGGGTGACGAGGACCGCCATGTACAGCGAGGTCCGCATGCCGTACAGCAGCATCGTGAACACGTCGCGGCCCAGCTTCGGCTCGACGCCGAACCAGAAGTCACCCGACATGCCGCCGAAGGAACCGGTGGGCATCGCGAAGTCGTCGAGCAGGAACGGGAAGTCGGGCTCCTGCGCGTACAGCGTGTAGGGGTTCTTGCCGTACAGGCTCGAGATCACCGGTGCGAGCGCGGCGACGGCGAAGAAGAAAATCACTACGCACGCGGAGACGACTCCCGTACGGTCACGCTTGAACCGTTGCCACATCAACTGCCCGGGGGAACGACCCTCAAGCTTCTTCTCACCCTTGGCGACCTCGGCGGTCGCGTCGAGCTCGGGGTCCAAGGCGACCGCGGACCCGGAGCCCTCGGCCTTGGTTGGACTGGTCATGTCTGTTCTTCCCCCGGGGGGTTGGAGAGTTGAGCGCAGCACAGTTACCGGCAGGTTCTGTGGTTTGGGGGAACTTTCGCCAAATGGGTCAACGCGCGTCAAGGGCGGAAGGCATAGGGATCTCCCTACCGTCCATATTTTGAGCAAAAATTGCAAAGATTGACACCTGGTCGCGCTTGACAGGCAACAAGGGAAACCGGCGAAGCGGACATTCAGGGTACGATTTTTGTTTACATGTCCGAAACTTGATCGCCGGATCACCGATATCCGAACAGCCCTTCACAGCTCTCAGACAGCCGGATGAACGGTGGATTCGCCCCCATACGGGCAGCCCGGAAGCCCGGCCCTCCAATAATCGGAGAACCGGGTCTTCACAGACGGTAGTTGACGGAACGTCAGACGTACGGCCGGATGATCAGCCGTGCTTGGCGCGGCTCGCGGCACGCGCGCGCTCGCGGGCGTCCAGGTTGACCTTGCGGATGCGTACGGCCTCCGGGGTCACCTCGACACACTCGTCGTCCCGGCAGAACTCCAGGGACTGCTCCAGGGAGAGCTTGCGCGGCGGGACGATCGCCTCGAACGAGTCGGCCGAGGAAGACCGCATGTTCGTGAGCTTCTTCTCCTTGGTGATGTTCACGTCCATGTCGTCGGAGCGCGAGTTCTCACCGACGATCATGCCCTCGTACACCTCGGTGCCGGGGTCCGTGAACAGCACACCGCGCTCCTGGAGGTTCGTCATCGCGAACGCGGTGACGGCGCCGGAGCGGTCGGCGACGAGCGAGCCGTTGTTACGGGTCGTCAGCGTGCCGAACCACGGCTCGTGGCCCTCGTGGATGGAGTGGGCGATGCCCGTGCCGCGCGTGCCGGTCAGGAACTCCGTACGGAAGCCGATGAGGCCGCGGGACGGGACGACGAACTCCATGCGGACCCAGCCGGAGCCGTGGTTCGACATGTTGTCCATGCGGCCCTTGCGGACGCCCATGAGCTGCGTGACCGCGCCCATGTGCTCCTCGGGCACGTCGATCGTCATGCGCTCGACCGGCTCGTAGACCTTGCCGTCGACGTCCTTGGTGACGACCTGCGGCTTGCCGATGGTCAGCTCGAAGCCCTCGCGGCGCATCTGCTCGACCAGGATGGCGAGCGCCAGCTCACCGCGGCCCTGGACCTCCCAGGCGTCGGGACGCTCGGTGTCGAGGACCCGGAGGCTGACGTTACCGACCAGCTCGCGGTCGAGGCGGTCCTTGACCTGGCGGGCGGTGACCTTGCGGTCCTTGACCGCGGCCTTGTTGTCCGCGCCCTTGCCGGTGCCGCCGCGGCCGACCAGCGGCGAGGTGTTCGTGCCGATGGTCATCGAGATCGCCGGCTCGTCGACCGTGATCAGCGGCAGCGCGATCGGGTTCTCGGTGTCGGCGAGGGTCTCGCCGATCATGATGTCCGGGATACCGGCGACGGCGCAGATGTCACCGGGGCCGGCCACCTCGGCGGGCTTGCGGGTGAGCGCCTCGGTCATCATCAGCTCGGTGATGCGGACGTTGGACATCGTGCCGTCGCGCTTGATCCAGGTGACGGTCTGGCCCTTGCGCAGCTCGCCCTGCTCGACGCGGAGCAGCGCGATACGGCCCAGGAAGTTGTCGGCGTCCAGGTTGGTGACGTGGGCCTGGAGCGGGGCCTCCGCGTCGTACGACGGGGCGGGGACGTGCGACAGGATCGTGGAGAAGAACGGCTCCAGGCTGTTGCTGTCGGCCGGGACGGTGCCGTCCTCCGGCTTGGTCAGCGAGGCGACACCGTCACGCGCACACGCGTAGACGATGGGGAACTCGATCTGGTCCTCGTCGGCGTCGAGGTCGAGGAAGAGGTCGTAGGTCTCGTTGACGACCTCGTCGATGCGCGAGTCCGCGCGGTCCGTCTTGTTGATGCACAGGATGACCGGCAGACGCTGCTGGAGCGCCTTGCGGAGCACGAAGCGGGTCTGCGGCAGCGGACCCTCGGAGGCGTCGACGAGCAGCACGACCGCGTCCACCATCGACAGACCGCGCTCGACCTCACCACCGAAGTCGGCGTGGCCGGGGGTGTCGATGATGTTGATGGTGATGACGTCGCCGCCATCCTTGGGGTGGTACTTCACCGCCGTGTTCTTGGCGAGGATCGTGATGCCCTTCTCACGCTCCAGGTCGTTCGAGTCCATCATGCGGTCGTCGAGCGACTCGGCGGCGTGCGCGGCGAAGGCACCGGCCTGCTTGAGCATGGCGTCGACCAGAGTGGTCTTGCCGTGGTCGACGTGGGCGACGATGGCGACGTTGCGGATGTCGTGACGCGTTTCGGTCACAGCCATAGTGAGGCGCTTCTCCCGGAGTGTGCGGACGGCCCACGCTGACGTCTGTACCGACATCTGTCGCGCGGACCCTGCCGGGCTGGACACGCCACGGCCTCACCCCATCGTACGGGGCCGCGGACGCGCGGGCTCCCCGGGCCGTCCCGGACCTCCCCAGAACGGGCCCGGGACCGGCCCCCGCCCCAGCTCGGCGACGCCCCGGTGTGACTCAGACCTCCTCGGCCAGGGGCTCCGGGCGGGTCTCGCAGGAGCCCCGCCCCTCCCCTCCCCGTACGTCGGCCGCCGCCCGCGTGGACACGGGCGGCGGCCGAGGTTTCCGGGGAACGATCTCCTATTTCTCCGTCGGCCGGGCCGGTCCCCTCGCACCCTTCTCCAGGAAGCCCATGTCCTCGTAGACCGGTGTCTGGAAGCCGAAGGCGCCCGCGTTCGCGAGGGTGGTGCGGGCGGCGACGAGCTGGGGCCGCTGGTAGAGGGGGATGGACCCGGCGGCGGCCCAGATACGGGCGTCCGCCTTGCGGATCAGGGAACGGGTCTTGGACTCGTCGAGCGTGGCCACGGCCTGGTCGAAGAGCTGGTCGACCCGGTCCGTGCCGACGCGCGTGTAGTTCTGCTCGACGCTCAGCGAGCCGTCTGCCGCGGGCACCGGCTTGGCGTAGATCGGCCGGGCGTCGGTGGCGGGGTACGCGGAGGTCGGCCAGGAGTACAGCGCGAGGTCGTACTGCCCGTTGGCGATGTGGTCCTTGAAGTAGCTCTCGTCCGCGACCTTCGTGATCTCCGTACGGATCCCGACGCGCTCCAGCATCGCCGCGATCCGCTGACCGACGGCCCGCAGGGACTCCGTGCCCGGCCCCGAGGGCAGCACGAACCGCAGCGTCAGCAGCTTGCCGTTCTTGGCGAGGGGCCCGCGCGCGGCGTCGGCGGGTGCGCGCGTCCCCTGCGGGGCGTACGCGCCGGGCGCACCGCCCGGCTTGAACTGCTTGCCGTCCTGGGCGAGGTTCTCGTCGGCGTCGTACGGCTTGTTGTCGTCGCCGACGATGTACGTGCTCTCGTCGCCGGAGCCGGAGCCCGAGCCGGAGCCGCCGTCGGAGGCGCGGCCGGAGGCGGTGTCGGCGTCGCGCTTGCCCTCGCCCTTCTCGTCCTTCTCCTCGGCCTTCTTCTCGCCCTTCTCGTCCTTCTTCTCGCCCGCCTGCCGCTTCTTCTGGTCCGTCTCCCCCTCCGCGCCGGCCGCCTTCTTGCTCTCCGGGACGGGCTGGAGGGGGCCGCCCTGTTCCCAGCCGGCGTCGGCGAGGAGGGCGCGGGCCTCGTCGGTGTCCTGGTCGCCGAGGGCGCCGCTGTTGTCGGCGTAGGCGGCCTGCCCGGCGAGGGCGAGGTGGCTGCCGACGGGTTCCGCGGGCAGGCCGAGGGGCTCCAGGACGAGGGCGGCGAGCTTCTTCCGGTCGATGGCACGGGCCACCGCGCGGCGGACGCGCTCGTCGGAGAGGGGGCCCTCGGAGCCGTTCAGGGCGAGCTGGGTGAAGGCGGGCTCCAGGGACCGGCGGACGGTGAAGCCGCGCAGCGCGGACTGCTGGGCGGTGTACGCGGCGAGCGCCGCGCGCCGCTTCTTCCGGGCGCCGGCCTCGTCGTCCGCGGCCTCCTCGTCCGAGCCGTGCGCGACGGCCCAGGACCGCATCGACTTCGCGGGGGTCAGACCGGCGTCGGGGCCGGAGTCGGGGCCGTGGGCGGGGCCCTCGTGGGCGAGGGGACTGCTCTGGGAGAGCGGACCCGCACCCTGCGACTTCTTCTTCTCCGGGGCGGCGAGCATGATCCGCTCGGCCTGCGCCGAGTCGATGTCGGCGATGTCGACCTTGCCCTCGGCCAGCGCCTTCGCCCGTTCGGCGCGCGGCACGGCACGCAGCACCAGTTGGGAGAGCTTGGCGGTGCGACCCCACCAGCGGGGGCTGCGGACGAGCGTGACCTCGCCGTCCTGACGGTCGATCTCCTTCAGCGCGAACGGACCGGCGGTGACCTTGAGCTTCTTGCGGGCGCCGTCGTTGAAGGAGTCGGGCGTGCCCATGACCTGCTTCGGGTACAGCGGCGAGAACAGCGACTTCCAGTCGGCGTACGGACGGGCGAAGGTGACCCGGACCTCCAGGTCGTTCTCGCCGCGTTCGATCTTCTCGATGCGCTCGTAGCCGGCGTTCCGGGCCGTCCAGTACGCGGAGTCCTTGCCGGACAGGGCCCGCCACTGCGCGACGAAGTCGGCGGCGCCGATCTCCCGGCCGTCGCTCCACACCGCTTCCTGGTGGAGCTTGTAGAGGACGACCTGCCGGGGCTCGCGCTCGACGACCGCCGCGGACTCCACGAAGTCGGAGTTGAGCTGGGGGCGTCCGCTGGCGTCGAGGCGGTACATCGACGGCAGGACGGCGCCGGCGATCCGTGACGTGGCCGGGTCGGCGTCCGCCTGGAAGGTGTTCAGCGTCTCCGGTACGGCGTCCACGGCCCAGCGCAGGGTGCCGCCGTCCGCGACCAGGTTCCGCGCGGCGGGCGCGATGTCCTGCTCGGCGACGGGTCTGCCCGCCGGGTCCTCCTCACCGCATCCGCTCAGCAGGGGCAGCGTGAGCACGCCGGCGGCCAGGAACGCCAGGGAGCGGCGCGGGGCGCGCGGTCGGACGCGGTCGTGTCGATCGCGGTCGTGGGGAATCGGCATCACTGCGACCTCCTCGCTCCGCGGTGGGAGAACGGGGACGGGGGTGGCTCTGATCACGTTCGGCGGTATATGGAGCTGATCAGACGGATGCGGCCCACTGAAGAGGACGGGGCCCCTGCGGGGCGGCCGACACGACGGGGCGTGCGCCGGAACCCACCCGTTTGGCCGCGCCTCCCCTCCGGGGTGCGGTCGTGTTTCGGCCGCGGGTGGGTGGGGCTTCTCGCGCAGTTCCCCGCGCCCCTGAAAAACAGGGGCTGCGCCCCGTGCTTTTCAGGCCCGTAGGGGCCTGGTCTTTTAGGGGCGCGGGGAACGGCGCGAGAAGCCCCACCGGACCCGCACCCGACAACGCACCCACCCGGCGCCCCCCGACACGCGCAAAAGAAAACCGCAAACCGCTTCCCACCGGCCGGTGTGACGCGCGACACTCGCAGGCGCATGAACGTTGCCGCCTTGGGGCCGAGGCCCCGTGAAAGCGAGGGCAAGTCATGTCCGTGCACGACGACTTGGCGTCGGTCCGACGCTGTCTGGACGAACTGACCATGTCCGTACGCCGCCTGGAACAGCAACTCGGCGGCACCGGCCTGGAGATACGCCGCGTCCGAACCGACGCCGACCACCTGCGCGAGAGCATCGCGCTGCTCGGCGAGGCCGCCCCCGACCTGGCGAAGCCGCGCCGCCCCGACCTCGTCCCCATCCCCGACACCCCGTACGACAGCTCCCTGTGGACGGACTCCGACGACGAGGGCCTCGGCTCCCGCGACCGCCGGGCCCCCTGACCGCCGTCGTCCGGCCCACCCCCGACAACCAACCCGACCGGGAGTCCCCCGTTGGCCACTGGTACGGAACCACCCGCAACAGATCCCCATCCACAGCGCGGCGGCGTACGGACCCGTACGCGCGCCGCGATCTCCGCCCCGCATCTGCGCACCGACCGCTGGTGGCTGGCGCCCGCCGCCACGGCCGCCGGACTGCTCGCCTTCATCGTGTACTCGACCTGGCGGGCCTTCGCGGACGAGCACTACTACGCGGCCCCCTACGTCTCGCCGTTCTACTCGCCCTGTCTGGCGGAACGCTGCGAGCCCATGCGCGGCGGCCCCAACTGGGAGATCCTCGGCGGCTGGTGGGGCATCTCACCGGCGATCATCATCCTGATCTTCCCGCTCGGCTTCCGCCTGACCTGCTACTACTACCGCAAGGCCTACTACCGCGGCTTCTGGGCGTCCCCGCCCGCCTGCGCCGTGGCCGAGCCACACCAGAAGTACTCCGGTGAGACCCGGTTCCCGCTGATCCTGCAGAACCTCCACCGGTACTTCTTCTACGCGGCCCTCCTCGTCGCCGGCATCCTCACCTACGACACGGTCCTGGCCTTCCGCGACGAGCACTACGCCTGGGGCCACATGGGCCTCGGCACCCTCGTGTTCCTCGTCAACATCGTGCTGATCTGGGCGTACACCCTCTCCTGCCACTCGTGCCGGCACATCGTCGGCGGCAAGCTCAAGCACTTCTCCAAGCACCCGGTGCGGTACCGGATGTGGCAGTGGGTCGGGAAGCTGAACGCCCGTCATATGCAGCTCGCCTGGGCCTCGTTGGTGAGCGTGGCGCTCGCCGACTTCTACGTGTACCTGGTCGCGTCCGGCGCCTTCGACGATCCGAGGTTGTTCTGATGTCCGTGGTCGAACGACAGCAGTGGGACGTCGTCGTGATCGGCGCCGGCGGCGCCGGGCTGCGCGCCGCGATCGAGGCCCGTGAGCGGGGCGCCCGTACGGCCGTGATCTGCAAGTCCCTGTTCGGCAAGGCCCACACGGTGATGGCCGAGGGCGGCATCGCGGCCGCGATGGGCAACGTCAACTCCGGTGACAACTGGCAGGTCCACTTCCGCGACACCATGCGCGGCGGCAAGTTCCTCAACCAGTGGCGGATGGCCGAGCTGCACGCGCGCGAGGCCCCGGACCGGGTGTGGGAGCTGGAGACCTGGGGCGCCCTCTTCGACCGTACGAAGGACGGCCGGATCTCGCAGCGCAACTTCGGCGGCCACGAGTACCCGCGTCTCGCCCACGTCGGCGACCGTACGGGCCTGGAGCTGATCCGCACCCTCCAGCAGAAGATCGTCGCGCTGCAGCAGGAGGACCGCGCGGAGACCGGTGACTACGAGTCCCGGCTGAAGGTCTTCCAGGAGTGCACGGTCACCCGGGTGCTGAAGGACGGCGAGCGCGTCTCCGGCGTCTTCGGCTACGAGCGCGAGTCGGGGCGTTTCCTCGTTCTCGAAGCGCCCGCCGTCGTGATCGCCACCGGGGGCATCGGCAAGTCGTTCAAGGTGACGTCGAACTCGTGGGAGTACACGGGCGACGGGCACGCGCTGGCGCTGCTCGCGGGCGCGCCGCTGCTGAACATGGAGTTCGTGCAGTTCCATCCGACGGGCATGGTCTGGCCGCCGTCGGTGAAGGGCATCCTGGTCACCGAGTCGGTGCGCGGTGACGGCGGGGTGCTCCGGAACTCCGAGAACAAGCGGTTCATGTTCGACTACATCCCGGACGTGTTCAAGGAGAAGTACGCGGAGTCCGAGGAGGAGGGCGACCGCTGGTACGAGGACCCGGACCACAACCGCCGCCCGCCCGAACTGCTGCCGCGCGACGAGGTGGCGCGGGCCATCAACGCCGAGGTGAAGGCGGGCCGGGGCTCTCCGCACGGCGGTGTCTTCCTGGACGTGTCCACCCGGATGCCGGCGGAGACCATCCGGCGCCGACTCCCCTCCATGTACCACCAGTTCAAGGAGCTGGCGGACGTCGACATCACGGCGGAGGCCATGGAGGTCGGGCCGACCTGTCACTACGTGATGGGCGGGATCGCGGTCGAGTCGGACACGGCGGCGGCCCGCGGCGTGCCCGGTCTGTTCGCCGCCGGTGAGGTGGCCGGCGGCATGCACGGCTCCAACCGGCTCGGCGGCAACTCCCTCTCCGACCTGCTGGTGTTCGGCCGCCGGGCGGGACTGCACGCGGCCGAGTACACGGCGGGTCTCACCGGCGCACGCCCCCCGGTGGACGACGTCCAGATCGACACGGCCGCCGCCGAGGCGCTGCGCCCGTTCTCCGCCGAGGGCCCGGCGCCCGGGCGGCGGGACGAGGCCACGGGCCGGCCGCCGGAGAACCCGTACACCCTCCACCAGGAACTCCAGCAGGCCATGAACGACCTGGTCGGCATCATCCGCCGCGAGGGCGAGATGGAGCAGGCGCTGGAGAAGCTGGCCGATCTGCGGGTGCGGGCGCGCCGGGCGGGCGTGGAGGGGCACCGGCAGTTCAACCCCGGCTGGCACCTCGCCCTCGATCTGCGGAACATGCTGCTGGTCAGCGAATGTGTGGCGCGGGCCGCGCTGGAGCGTACGGAGTCCCGTGGCGGGCACACGCGCGAGGACCATCCGACGATGGACCGCGACTGGCGCCGGCTCAACCTGATCTGCCGGCTCGCCGATCCGACGGGCGGACCGGAGACCTGGGATCCCGCCGTCGGCCAGATCGCCCTCACCCGTGAGACCACCGAAGCCATCCGCCCCGACCTGCTCGCCCTCTTCGACAAGGAGGAGCTGGTCAAGTACCTCGCCGAAGAGGAGCTGTACGAATGAGCGGCTACGCGGCCCACTTCAAGGTGTGGCGGGGTGATGTGCGGGGCGGCGGCCTGAAGGATTTCGAGGTCGAGGTGAACGAGGGCGAGGTGGTCCTCGACATCATCCACCGCCTCCAGGCCACCCAGGCGCCCGACCTCGCCGTCCGCTGGAACTGCAAGGCGGGCAAGTGCGGTTCGTGCTCGGCGGAGATCAACGGGCGTCCCCGGCTGATGTGCATGACCCGGATGTCGGTGTTCGAACAGGACGAGACGATCACCGTGACGCCGCTGCGGGCCTTCCCGGTCGTTCGCGACCTGGTCACGGACGTCGGCTTCAACTACACCAAGGCGCGCGAGGTCCCGTCGTTCGTACCGCCGGAGAAACTCGGGCCCGGCGAGTACCGGATGATGCAGGAGGACGTGGACCGCCCGCAGGAGTTCCGGAAGTGCATCGAGTGCTTCCTCTGCCAGGACACCTGCCATGTCGTCCGCGACCACGAGGAGAACAAGACGGCCTTCGCCGGCCCGCGCTTCCTGATGCGCGTCGCGGAACTGGACATGCACCCGCTGGACGCAGCCGAGGACGCCGGCCTGGACCGCAAGGCCACCGCCCAGGACGAACACGGCCTCGGCTACTGCAACATCACCAAGTGCTGCACGGAGGTGTGCCCCGAGGGCATCAAGATCACGGACAACGCGCTGATCCCCCTGAAGGAGCGCGCCGTCGACCGTAAGTACGACCCGCTGGTGTGGCTGGGCTCGAAGATCAGAAGGCGTACGTCCACGACCCCGGACCGCTGACGACGCGGACCTGCCCGGCCGGGGTCGTCAGGACGGTGAGGGCCGTCAGGACGGTGAGGGCCGTCAGAGCGGTGAGGGCCGTCACTGGGTGATGCCCCGGCCGGGGCGGGTCGCGAGGTACGACAGCACGGTGTTCGAGACGATCAGGAGCAGGCCCGCGAGACCGAAGACGTCCGCGCGCTCCCTCACCACCATGCCGGCGCACCACAGGCACAGGCCCGCGCCGCCGGCGAGCGTGGCGTAGCCCCACAGCACCGGTCGTAGCGTGCGGCGCCGCAGCCACGGCAGCATCCATCCCGTACGGATCGCGGCGACCCCGAACACGACCGTGGCCACGACGGCCGCCGCGAGACACCCGATCCCGATGTTGCTCAGCATGCCCCTGCCCCTGCCTATGCCTCTGCCTCTGCCCCGGCCTCACGGACGAGGCGATCATGGCATGCTCCCGCCATCGGTACCGGCCTCCCCCTCCCCCGGTCCGCCGCACCCCGCTCGCGACCACGCACTCCCGGTCATACGCTCCCAAATGTGACGTCGCGTCTGAGAAGAAACCGAGCGCGGGGCGCCACGTCGCACATAGCCGTGCGCCTGGCCCACGCCGTCTTCGGCGGCCTCGTGGCCCTGGCCTGGCTGCTGCTGCCCACGGCGACACGGACGGCCGCCGAGAGGCCTGACACAGGGCCGGCCGCCGACCGGCTGTTCCTGGCCGCCCCGTCGACCGACGGCGCGGCGGCACCGGCCGACGACGAGGCGTCCGGGGCGGACCTGATCCTGCCGGTGGCCGCCGCGGGTACGGCCGTCGCCCTGGCCGCGTACTCGCTCGTACGACGCCGGCGCCGCGCCCGGCTGTACACCACCCCCACGGGCACCTTCGTCCCGCCCGCCGCCCCCCTGCCCGACCTCCGCGACCGCGCCCTGCGCCTGCTCGTCGAGACCGACGACAGCGTCCGTACGAGCGCCGAGGAACTCCGTTTCGCGGCGGCGAGACCGCGCCCCACGGAGGCGGAGCCGGAGGAGAAAGAGGAGACGGAGGAGGCGGAGGAGAGAGCGGAGGAGGCCGGCGAGGCCGGACCGCTCGTGACGCCCCCGGAGCGGCCCGTCGCCCTCGATCCGGCGCAGCCCTTCGCGGAGACCCCAGCGGCACGGGACGCGGTGAGGCCGTTCGTGGAGGCGCTGGCGGACGCGCGGGGCGAACTGGTGGCGGCCTTCGTGGCGAGGCAGCGGCTGGATGAGGAGAGCGCATCCCTGCCACCCGAGGAAAAACGCGCGCTGCTGGAGGAGATCCTCACCCGGTGCACGACGGCGCAGCGGCGGCTCGACACGGCGACGCCCGCCTTCGATCAACTCCGCGCCCTGGAACGGGACATCACCCCGGCCCTGGAACACGCGGAGACCCGCTTCCGTGAACTGACCGGCCGTACGGCGATCGCCGCCACCACTCTCACGGCCCTCCGCGACGCCTACGCCCCGGCCGCGTCCCTCCCCGTCACCGGCCATGTCGAGCAGGCCAAGGACCGCCTGGTCTTCGCCACCACCGAGCTGAACCGCGCCCGCCAGGCCGCCTACCCCGGCGACCTGCTGACCGCCGCCGTACACCTGAGGGCCGCCGAGGGAGCGATCGACCAGGCGGACCTGTTCGTCACCGGGGTGGAGCGGCTCGCCGCCGAACTGACGGAAGCCACAGCCGCCGTGACCGCCGCAGCCCAGCAGGACACCCCGTCCAGCGGCCCGCACGACGACCCCCGTGACCCCCTGGACGCCCTCACCCACCGAGACGACTGGCTCCTCCCGGCCCGCAGCGCGGTAGTCACCGCGGCCGACTTCGTCACCACGCACCGGGGAGCGGTGGGCGCGGAGGCCAGAACCCGGCTGTCGGAGGCGGAACGGCACTTGGCGGACGGTCACCCCCAGCGGGCCCACACGCTCGCCCAGGAGGCCCGGAACCTGGCCGAGCAGGACGTCCGGGCGTACGGCAACCCGTACGGCGGCCCCGTCGGCGACGGCCTCGCGGGTGCCCTCCTGGGCGGCATCATCCTCGGCGAGCCCCCCGACGGCACCGGCCGAGCCGACCTGCGCGGCCCCGCCTGCTACGGCGGCACGGCCACCCGAGCCCGCAGAACAGCAGGCGGCCAGTTCTGAAGGAAGGCCCCACACACGCGCCCCAAGGGGCGCGGGGAACTGCGCGACAAGCCACGACGCACCGTCACCCCGGAACCCACCGCGACCACCCCACCGTCGCCGTCTAGAACAGGCTCAGCAACGCCTCCGCCGGATCGGTCAGTCCATGTTCCCCACCCGGCAAGGGCAGTTCGAACCACACCGTCTTGCCCCGGGGCGTCCGCCGGGACCCCCACGCCGCGGAGAGCAGTCCGACGAGCTGCAGCCCACGCCCGCCCTCGTCCGTGTCACGGGCCCGCCGCCGGCGCGGCTGCACCAGCCCCGCGTCCCACACCTCGCACACCAGCGTCCTGTCGAGCAGCAGCCGCAGCCGTATCTCACCCTCGCCGTACCGCAGCGCGTTGGTGACCAGCTCGCTGACCAGCAGCTCCGCCGTGTCGACGAGCGGTTCCAGGTCCCACGCCAGCAGCTGCCCGCGCGCGTACTCCCGCGCGCGGCCCACGCTGCGCGGTTCGCGCGGCAGCGTCCAGTCGCCGACGGAGTCCTCCGGCAGCCCCTGCACGCGGGCCATCAGCAGCGCGATGTCGTCCTCGCCGTGGTGGGTGTCGAGGGTGTTGAGGACGTGGTCGCAGACGTCCTCCAGCGACCGGGGCGTGTCGGAGCGCAGTGCGGTCGGCGGCTGGGCGGGGTCGGTGAGGGCGCCGACGAACGCTTGGAGGCCCTCGTCGAGGGGATGGTGGCGCGATTCGACCAGTCCATCCGTGTAGAGCGCCAAGAGCGCGCCTTCGGGTAGTTCGACCTCCACCTCCTCGAACGGTTCGCCGCCGACCCCGAGCGGCATCCCGGGCGGCACGTCGAGCATCAGCGCGCTCTCGCCGGGCTCGACCAGCACCGGCGGCAGATGGCCCGCGTTGGCGAAGGTGCAGCGCCGGGTCACCGAGTCGTAGACGGCGTAGACGCAGGTGGCGAGGTAGACCTCGGAGAGGTCCTTGTCACGGGGCCGACTGGCGGACGTGCGGCTGGCGGACTGGACGCCGCCGGGGGTGCCGAGGCCGCGGGCGATCTCGTCGAGCGCCGAGAGGACCTCGGCGGGTTCGAGGTCCAACAGGGCCAACGTACGAACGGCCGTACGAAGTTCGCCCATCGCCACCGCTGCCCGCAGTCCGCGGCCCATCACGTCGCCGACGACGAGTGCCGTGCGGTGGCCGGGGAGTTCGATGACGTCGAACCAGTCGCCGCCGACCTCGGTGGCGGCGTTGCCCGGCAGATAGCGGCAGGCGATGTCGAGTCCGGAGGCCTCGGGGTCGCCCGGCGGCAGCAGGGAGCGCTGGAGGATGAGGGCGCGTTCGTGCTCACGGCGGTAGAGGCGCGCGTTGTCGATACAGACGGCGGCGCGCGCGGCCAGTTCGACGGCGAGCCCCCGGTCGCGTTCGCCGAACGGCTCGCTGCCCTTGGTGCGGGAGAACTGCACGAGTCCGACGACGGTGTCGTGCGCGACCATCGGCACGGCGAGCGTCGACTGGATCAGGCTGCCGTCCTCGGGCACCTGTTGGGGGCGCGCGGTGCGCAGGGCGTCCGCGCAGGGCGAGTTGAACGGATAGTGGTGGACGGCGCCGACGCTCACGGGGGCGGGTCCGCCGACGAAGGGCGCGTCGGAGACGGCGCTGGCGAAGGCGACCCGGCGCAGTTCGGCGCTGCCGTCGGCGAGTCCGGGCGGGGTCTCGTCGCCGACCAGGAGGCCCTGGTAGAGGTCGACGGTGGCGAGGTCGCAGAAGCCGGGGACGACGACGTCGAGGAGTTCGCGGGCGGTGGTCTCCAGGTCCAGGGAGTTGCCGATGCGTGTCCCGGCCTCGTTGAGGAGGGCGAGATTGCGCCGGGCGGCGGCCGCTTCGCGGGCGGCGGAGCGGCGGGCGGTGATGTCGGTGGCGAGCCAGGCGATGCCGATGGGGCGGCCGGTGCCGCTGTGCACGCGGAAGAGGTTGATGGACCAGTGGCGGCGCTCTTCGGAGCCGGGCACGAAGCCCGTGATGTGCATGTCGGTGATGGAGTCGCCGGTCTCCATCACCCGCCGCAGGGTCGCCTCGACCCGCTCGGCCTCCGGGGACTGCAGATAGTCGTGGACGCCCCGGCCGCGGTGGTCGTCGACGTCGCCGCCGTAGATGGACGCGAAACGCTGGTTGGCGCGCCGCACCCGGAGATCGGTGTCTATCAGAAGGAAGCCGAACGGAGATTGGCCGAAAATGGCCTGCGAAGCGGCAAGGTCGGTCTCTATCCGGCGCAGGGTCCGGACGTCCACGACGATGCACACGGCGGCCCGTTCGCCGCCCTCCACCGTGGTGGGCATCACATAGACCTCGGCGAGCCCCTCCACTCCTTCGGGGCCGGGCACCCGGAAGGGGACCACTCCGGTCCACTCCCGGCCGTCGAGGACCTCGGCCATCTTCCGCTGGCCCTCTGCACGCCGGTCGGGGTCGATGAAGGCCTCGATGGGGTCCATCCCCACGGCCCGCGCCGCCGTGATGCCGAACAACTGCTCGGCCCGCAGACTCCACTGGTCGACGAGTCCGTCAGGACCGATCGAGAACGAAGCGACCTTGATGTAGTCGTACATGGACCCGGGCGGGCTGGTCTGCCACATCGAGTCTCCGGTCCCGTGACCACCCATGACACTCGCGCCGCCGTCGGACACAGCGGCATCACCACCGCGCGCGCCGGGCGCCCGGCTTCCGGACGCCCGACGTCCGGAAGTCCCGCTTCCGGACGTACGCCCCTCGGGCCCGCGGCCCGTGGGGCCGCCGCCCGTTCTGTCGCGTGCGGCCCCGTTGTCGCGCGTGGCTGCGCCCAGGCCGGAATCGTCTGCGGCCTCGGGCCTCGCGCGGTCCGACGGGTTCCTGGAACCCGTGGACTTCGTGGCCTTCGCTGGTATCTCGCTCACGCGAACCGTCCCCTCCAGCTCACCGCGTCCGGCTTCGGTCACCAGGGGCGGCTGCCCGCAGTATCCAGCACTACGGCGCCACACAACACGGTGTTCACGATCACAGCACGGTCCCGATCGTTTTTGGACCGGCCGGAACATACTCCCAAGTCTTCTAACCAGGCGTTGGCCCCTCGAACCAAAGACTCCAGCCAGCGCTACTGGCTTGAACCAGTCGGTCGCACGCGCGCCCCGGGGAGCCGCCCCCTCCCCCCGTCCGTACGCCGTGGACTCCCGCCGTGCACCAGGACCTTCGCCCTGTACGCCGACCGGTCCGCTCAGCCGGGAACCGCCAGTTCGAACCAGACGGTCTTGCCCGACTCCCCGGGCCGGGTACCCCAGGCCCGCGCGGAGCAGGCCACCAACTGCAGCCCCCGGCCGCTCTCGGCGTCGACATCGGCCGCGCGCTCGCGCGGGGGATCGGGCAGCGGGTCGGAGACCTCGACCAGGAGTGCGTCCGAGGGGCCGGTGGGACGTACGAGCCGCACTCCGATGGGTCCCGTGGCGTGCCGCAGCGCGTTGGTCACCAGCTCGCTCACCAACAGGGTGGTGATGTCCGCGAGCACGTCGAGCCCCCACGCGCGCAGCTGCCCGCGCACCACCGCCCGAGCGCCCCGCACCGCCCCCGGCTCCGCCGGAAAGGTCCACTCGGCGCAGTCGTCTCCGCTGTCGATCACGCCGATCACTTCCCAGTCCAGAAGCAGACCCTGTCCGGTTTCATGGGGTTAATGGGCACATACCCGATATCCCGCCCGAAGTACCGCGCACGAGGGCGCACTGTGGCACGAACGGCGTAGACAGGGCGCGGAGCCCTGGGCAAGCAGCACCCCCGCCCCGCAAGGGGCGCGGGGAACTGCGCGACCAGCCCCGACGGACCCGCACCCGCCAAAGCACAGTCGCCCCACCCCAGAAGGCCCGCGCGCAGCGCGAAGCGGGGTCGAAGGGGCGCAGCCCCTGGGGATGGGACGGGTAGGGGCGGCGGGGGCGAGGAAAATCCACACCTCCGGCGGCGGCACACACCACCCCCGGCCCCGTCAGCCCCCGTCCCCCCAAGCCACCCGCGCCGCCTCCATCACGGCCGGCACATCCTGCTCCAGCCAGTCGACGTCCCACACCTCATCCACGGTCAGCCAACGCAGCTCGTCATGATCCTCCAGCGCCCGAGGCTCTCCGGACAGCAGATGCGCGATCCAGACCCGCAGCACATACCCGGGCCGCACCACCCACTCACCGGGCACCCGCTCCGCGGACTTCGCCTCGACCCCCAGCTCTTCCCGCAGCTCACGCACGAGCGCCTGTTCGGGAGCCTCCCCGGGCTCCACCTTGCCGCCCGGCAGTTCCCAGCGTCCGGCCAGCTCAGGCGGTGCGCTGCGGCGCGCGGCGAGCAGTCGCCCGTCGTTCAGCAGAGCGGCTCCCACCACCACGATCGGTTCGGTCATGCGCGGGAGCCTACGGGAGCGGACAAGGGCACCGGGCGGAGGGAATCAGTTGCTCCCACTCTGCCCGTTCTGGACGTTCTGCCCGATGCGTTCGACCCAGTAGAGCTGCTTGTGGCCGCGACCGTCGAGGCTGTCCGCGATGTTCTGCGCCTCGGCGCGCGTCGCGTACCTGCCCACCCGGTAGCGATTGCCGTTGTCGTCCTGCCTTATGACGAGCCAGGGAAGAGTGATCGTGCCGTCGTTCATCGACCCCCACCGCTCCTTCCCGCCCCGGCACGCCCAGGTCCCACCCCCGGATGCCGCCGCGCCCCGCCACCTAAGGAAACCGCAATCCGCATATGCCCGAGCGTACGCCTAACCTTTACGCAGCGAATCCGCCTTTTCACAAAGAGGTACGCAACCAGCCAAGACGAGGGGGGCGCACCCCGCCGAACGCGCCGCCGATCACCACCCGCGCGCCCCCCAACGCTCCAACGAGCAGCGGTCCAGCACCATTCGCCCGAAACGGGCCGCCACCGGACGTCATGACGCCCCGGCGGCAAGAACGACCGAATTCGAACTACGTTCGGACGAAGCCCCGAGGCGCTGACAAGTCCAACTTCCCTCCGGCAAGGGCCACTTGACCCATGCCCGCGTCATCGCCGCATACACACGGAATCAGCCGGTTTCCGAACTACCGGCAGCGCGGGCTCACTTCACCGGCAGGTGGTACGCCACCTGGTAGCGGTCCGCCGGGACGACCACGTCGGCCGTCTCCACCGGGCGGCCGGAGGCGAAGTACGTGCGATGGACGACCAGGACGACATGGCCGGGGACGCCACCGAGAGCGAGCAGCTCCTCGGCGAGGCCGGGGCGGGCGCCGACCTCCTCGGTGACGTTGTCCACGACGACATCGATGGCCGCCATCCGCTCGACGACGCCCATGCCCCCGAGGGGGCCCTCCTCGGGAAGCATCACGGGGGTGCGGCCGGTGACGGCGAGGGGCTCCCAGGAGGTGGAGAGCATCATCGTCTCCCCCGCGTCCCGGAAGGTGTACCGGGTGCACATCACACGGTCGCCGATCTGGATCGCGAGCCGCTCGGCGATCGTCCGGCCCGCCTCGACCTGCTCGCTGCGCGACTCCCAGGTGCCGCGCGCCCCGACGTCGGCCTGCTCCTGCCGGAAGGGCGTGGCACCGCCGGCGGGCCGGAACCCGGAGCGGGAGACCCGGCGCGGCACCGGCCGCTCCCGCACATAGGTGCCCGAACCGGAGCGGCCTTCCACCAGGCCCTCGGCCATGAGCACCTTGCGCGCCTCCAGCGCGACCGTGTCCGAGACGCCGTACTCCTCGCGGATACGGGCCTGGGACGGGAGACGGGTGTGCGGCGGCAGCGATCCGTTCACGATCTTCCTGCGGAGATCACCCGCGACACGCAAGTACGCCGGCTGCTCACCGAAAGTCACTGGCCGCTCCCATCTGGATGTACAGACAGCAACAGCGTGGCAACCGTGGGTTCGGCCATGCAAGCGAAGGCCAGAGAATCACTCGATGTGATGACAAGTGACCGGTAGGGGCTTTACGCAGGCACTTTCTCCCCACTATGGGGGCCGTCACACCTCCGCGCCGGGGCC
Organism: Streptomyces sp. NPDC107538; assembly: GCF_055657445.1. Taxonomy (NCBI): domain Bacteria; kingdom Bacillati; phylum Actinomycetota; class Actinomycetes; order Kitasatosporales; family Streptomycetaceae; genus Streptomyces; species Streptomyces sp. NPDC107538. Next base: position 367,629 of record NZ_JBVKAY010000002.1, read on the forward strand.
GTCCTCGCCAGCGCCGTCGCCGCCGTCCTCGTACTCGTACGTCGGTGCCTCGGTGGCCAGCCCCAGAGCCTCGCGCGCGGTGACCAGCTTCGGGCCGTCGGTCAGCCGGTAGGCCTTGTCCCAGTGGGCGGTGAAGTCATCGGCGTCGTTCGCCCGGCTCGCCGCCTCCCACTCCTCGCGCGCCCGGTCCAGGGCGTCCGCGTAGTCGCCGACCGCCCGCCCCGCGGCGGGCTCCCAGTCGTGCGCGCGCAGCGCGGAGGCTTGCAGTTCCAGGGCCCAGGCCACGTCCGACGCCCACATCTGATGCCCGCTCAGGTCGTCCTCGACGTACTCCGCCTCCGGCATGCCGTCGAAGACGTCGTTCAGGATCGCGTCGGCCTCCAGGAAGGCGAGCTGGTCGGCGTCGAGGGTCGTCCCGTCCTGGCGCAGCGAGCCGGTCAGACTGCCCTCGGGGTCGACGTTGCCGAACATGCAGGTGACCTCGCGGTCGCCGTACCGCCAGCTCTGCCGGGTGGGCGTGAAGTAGTAGACGTCGACGTCGGCCGGGAGCGCCCAGGGGTCCATCACATACGTCTCGGAGAGCGCGTAGCACCGGTCGTCGGCGGCGTCGGTGACCGCGTCGTCGCCCGGGAAGGCGTCGTCCGGCAGCGTGAAGTCGGCGAACACCTCGGCATCGTGCGCGCCCTCGCACGGCACGATGTCGACGTCGTACGCGTATCCCTCCAGGGAGCCGCTCCGCGAGTCGAAGCACTCGCCCGGGACCACGGTGAAGGTGCCGCCCGCGCCGCTCGCCGCGTCGCGCAAGCCGTGCCACGCGTCGCGCGCGCCGCCCGTGGTGAACGCGAGCGTGAGCAGCAGCGCGCCGATCGTCGAGAGGACGATTCCGGCCACGGCCATGCCCTTGCCGCGCTCGCCCCGCCGCCGGATCTGCACCAGCGCGACGACCCCGAGGAGCAGCCCGACACCCGGCAGGAAGCAGAGCACACCGAGCACGAGCGCGGCGATCGCGAGCCCGTTGACGGGCGGGGCGGGCACCGGCGCGGGATACGGCTGCCCCCAGGCCTGGCCCCAGGGCTGCCCCCAGGGCTGGTGCGGCCGGGGCCCGAGGGGCGGGGGTGTGGCCACAGCTACGGATGCTCCTTGCGCCGGGCAGAGTGGGAACTGACGTACGACTGGGCGCATGGTAAGCCGTGCGGGGCGTGGGCGATACGTCCGGGACCCACCTGACGCACCCTCACCGACCGCCCCGGTCACCCCACCCGGCCCCACTAACCTTCCCTCCATGACCCCTCTGCCGGATCGCTTCTGCCCGACGGACGGCACCCGCGTCCCCGCCGCCTCGCTCGCCTGGTGCTGTCCGGCCTGCCGCGGGCCGCTGGACCTGGACTTCGCGCCCACACCGGCCTCGCTCAAGTCCCTGGCCGGCCGGGTGAACTCGCTCTGGCGCTACGCGGAATGCCTCCCCCTGGCGGCGCCCACGGTGTCCCTGGGCGAGGGCCGGACCCCGCTCGTCGAGCTGAAGGACGGCATCCGGGCCAAGCTCGACTTCCTCATGCCGACGCTCTCCTTCAAGGACCGGGGCGCGGTGCTCCTGGCCGAGCTGGCCCTGCGGCTCGGGCCCCGGCAGGTGGTCGCCGACAGCAGCGGCAACGCGGGCACGGCGGTCGCCGCGTACTGCGCCCGGGCCGCGCTGCCCTGCACGGTGTACGTCCCGCTCGGCACGTCGGACAAGAAGCTGGAGCAGATCCGGGCGCACGGCGCGCAGCTCCACGTCGTCGACGGCGACCGCGAGGCCACGGCCCGCGCGGCCCGGGAGGCGGCGGACGCGGACGGCGTCTTCTACGCCTCGCACGTCTACAACCCGTACTTCCTGCACGGCACCAAGACCTACGTCCACGAGCTGTGGGAGGACCTGGGCGGCCGGCTCCCCGAGGTGATCGTCGTCCCCGTCGGCAACGGCACACTGCTGCTGGGCGCGGCCCTCGCCGTCGCCGAACTGCACGCGGCGGGCCTCATCGACCGCCGGCCCGCCCTCTGCGCCGTCCAGTCCGCCGCCGTGGCGCCCCTGGCCCGCGCCTGGACCGAGGGCGCCGACGACCTGGTCGGGGACACTCCGGTGGCACCCACCTTCGCCGAGGGCATCGCCATCCCCCGTCCGCCCCGGGCCCGCCAGATCCTCCGCGCCGTCCGTGACTCCGGCGGCACCTTCCTCACCGTGACCGAGGACCAGATCCGCCACGCCCAACGCGACCTCGCCTCGCGCGGCCTGTACGTCGAGTCCACGGGCGTGGCCTGCTGGGCGGCCGTACGGGAGGGGGCGCTGGGGGCGCGCACAGCGGTGGTGCCGCTGTGCGGCGCGGGACTGAAGACGGGTCTGGCTGAGCACTGAGGAGAGCGGGAACCAAAGCGGCCCGGGGTCAGTACGCCGCGTACAGCATCAGCGCGAGGAACCCCGCGCCGACCGCCGTCAGCAGCATGCTGCTCCGCTTGTGCCCGACCCACAGCAGGAGCGCACCGGCGGCGACCGCCAGCACCCGGAACTCACCGTTGAACACGACGAGCACCCCGAATATCGCCAACGCCACCCACATGCGGTCCCCCTCCCCCACCCTGACGTACCTGCCGGTCGAAGGCTTCCCACCGCCGGAGATCACCACCCCCAAACCGCCACGTTCCCGACACTGGAAAAGCAGAAAGGGCCGGACCCCTGGGGGTCCGGCCCTCGCACGGTTCTAGACGTTGAACCTGAATTCGACGACGTCCCCGTCCTGCATGACGTAGTCCTTGCCCTCCATGCGGGCCTTGCCCTTGGCGCGGGCCTCGGCGACGGAGCCGGTTTCGACGAGGTCGGCGAAGGAGATGACCTCGGCCTTGATGAAGCCCTTCTGGAAGTCGGTGTGGATCACACCGGCGGCCTCGGGGGCCGTGGCGCCCTTCTTGATGGTCCAGGCGCGCGATTCCTTGGGGCCGGCCGTCAGGTAGGTCTGCAGGCCGAGGGTGTCGAAGCCGACGCGGGCGAGGGTGGCGAGGCCCGGCTCCTCGGCGCCGACCGACTCCAGCAGCTCCATCGCGTCGGCCTCGTCCAGCTCGGCGAGGTCCTGCTCCAGCTTGGCGTTGAGGAAGATCGCCTCGGCGGGGGCGACCAGGGCGCGCTGCTCGTTCTTGAAGTCCTCGTCGGTCAGCTCGTCCTCGTCGACGTTGAAGACGTACAGGAACGGCTTGGTGGTGAGCAGGTGCAGGTCGTGGAGGAGTTCCTCGTTGCCGGAGCCCTGCACGATGCCCTGGGAGAAGAGGGTGTCGCCCTTCTCCAGGATCTCCTTGGCCGCCTCGACCGCGGCGACCTTCGGGGCGATGTCCTTCTTGATGCGCGACTCCTTCTGGAGACGCGGCAGGACCTTCTCGATGGTCTGGAGGTCGGCGAGGATCAGCTCGGTGTTGATCGTCTCGATGTCGTCCTTGGGCGAGACCTTGCCGTCGACGTGGACGACGTTCTCGTCCTGGAATGCGCGGATGACCTGGCAGATCGCGTCCGACTCGCGGATGTTCGCGAGGAACTTGTTGCCGAGGCCCTCGCCCTCGCTGGCGCCGCGCACGATGCCCGCGATGTCGACGAAGTCGACGGTCGCCGGGAGGATCTTCTGCGAGCTGAAGATCTCGGCCAGCTTCGTCAGGCGCTCGTCCGGGACGCCCACGACGCCGACGTTCGGCTCGATCGTGGCGAACGGGTAGTTGGCCGCCAGCACGTCGTTCTTGGTCAGGGCGTTGAACAGGGTCGACTTGCCGACATTGGGCAGACCGACGATTCCGATCGTGAGCGACACGTTTGCGACTTCCCGTTGCGTAGGAGGGCCAGGCGGCCGGTCCCCCAGTTTACGGCGTGCCGGCACCCGGCCAGGCGAGCTGTCGAACGCTTGGCCAAGGTCCGCTCAACGGCGTGTCTGTGAACCCATTCGGCACATTAACCGACCTAAGTTGGACGAGTGGATCAGCAGCAGAGCGTGTACCTCCCCCGCACCGGGCCGCAGCGCGGCGTCCCGCCCCTTCCCCCGCAGGCCGGGAGAGGGGGCCGGATTCCCGGCGCGGGCGTGCCGCGTCGTGCTCCGGTCGCGCGCGGGCCCGTACCGCCGCCGGTACGAGCCGTGCGGAGCGTCGCGCGGGCCGTGCGCCGGATGCCGAACCCCCGTCTGACCGGGCTGGGCTGTGGGTTGTTCTGCGGGGTGGCGATGTTTGTGCTCGCCGGCCTCGACCGGCTGCTGTTCGGTGCGTCCGCCGTGCTGTACGGGGTGCTGTTCCTGCTGGTCAGCGCGTTGAGCGCGGTGTGGGTGCGGGGCGGTGACCTGGCGAGCGCGCCCGTGGTCGTACCGATCGCCTTCGCCGCCGGGCTGCCGCTGCTCGCCGAGGGCGAGGGCGGACTCGGCGGGCATCTGATGGCCCTGGTCACCGCCCTCGCCATGCAGGCAGGCTGGCTCTACGGCGGCACGCTCGTCGCCGGCGTCATCGTGACCGTACGCAAGCTCCGGCTGATGGGTCGCCGGGCGGCCGAACGGGAACGGGAACGGGTGAGGGCTGGTCAAGTCGGCGGCCGGGTGCGGGTCGGGGGGCAGGGCCGGGGCCGGGGTGTCCAGCCGCAGCCCCCGGCCGAGCGCCGGCCGGCCGCTCCCCTGGCGCCGAGGCCTCCGGCCCAGCCCCGCCGGGCCGTGCCTCGGGGGTAGCTCCGGGGGTTCCAAGGCAGTCGGCGCTCTGGTGGGGCGTGCCGCGGCGGGCCGTCGTTCGGGTTTCGGCGCCGTCGTGGCTGAGCGCGCAGTTCCCCGCGCCCCTTCAGGGCGTCGGTGATCCGGGGGGGGTTCCAAGGCAGGCGGCGCTCCCGTGGGGCGTGCCGCGGCGGGCCGTCGGTTGGCTGCGGCGGCTTCGTGGCTGGGCGCGCAGTTCCCCGCGCCCCTTCAGGGCGCCGGTGGTCCCTAGTCCGCCTTTGCTGCTCTCATTGCCGCGCCTACGATGCCCGCGTTGTTCTGGAGTTGGGCCGGGGCGATCTCCGCTCTGATGTCCTCGATGAGGTGGAGGAACTTGGCGGACTTGCGGCTGACGCCGCCGCCGATGATGAACAGTTCGGGGGAGAAGAGCATCTCGACGTGGGCGAGGTACTTGGTGACGCGCTTGGCCCAGTGCTCCCAGGTCAGCTCGTGGTCCTCCTTGGCCTTGGTGGAGGCGCGGGTCTCGGCGTCGTGGCCGTGCAGCTCCAGGTGGCCCAGCTCCGTGTTGGGGACGAGGACGCCGTCGGAGAAGACGGCGCTGCCGATGCCCGTGCCGAAGGTGAGCAGGATGACCGTGCCCCGGCGGCCCCGCCCGGCACCGAACTGGACCTCGGCGACGCCCGCCGCGTCCGCGTCGTTGACCACGGTCACCGGGAGGCCGCCGAGCCGGTCGCCGAGGAGAGCGCGCGCGTCGGTGTCGATCCAGGACTTGTCGACATTGGCCGCCGTACGGATCGTGGCGCCGCCGGTGACCACGCCGGGGAAGGTGATGCCGACCGGGCCGGTCCAGCCGAAGTGGTCGACGACCTCCTTGACTCCGTCGGCGACCGAGTCCGGCGTCGCCGGGTGCGGGGTCAGCACCTTGTACCGCTCGTCCGCCAGGTCGCCCAGGTCCAGGTCCACGGGAGCGCCCTTGATCCCGGAACCACCGATGTCCACGCCGAAGATGTGCATGGCCCTACGTTACGTCGTACGACTGACAGTCACGTTGCCGAGGGGGTCGGCCGCCGCCGGGGGGCCGCGATCCTCACGCGCCGGTACGCGTACGGCCCCGGAACCTTCACGTTCCGGGGCCGTACGGTCGTGTCGGGGGTGCCCGTGTCGGTCAGGCGCTGCGCTCGGTGCGCTCGGCGACGAGGGACGCGGCCTCCTCGCGCAGGTCGCGGCGGAGCTCCTTGGGCAGGGAGAAGGTGATCGACTCCTCGGCGGCCTTGACCAGCTCGACGTCCTCGAAGCCGCGCTGGGAGAGCCACTCCAGGACCTCTTCGACGAGGACCTCGGGGACGGAGGCGCCCGAGGTGACGCCGACGGTCTCCACGCCCTCCAGCCAGGCCTCGTCGATCTCGCTCGCGTAGTCCACGAGGTACGCCTCGCGGGAACCGGCGAGCTTGGCGACCTCGACGAGCCGGACCGAGTTGGAGGAGTTGCGGGAGCCGACCACGATGACCAGCTCGGCCTCGGCGCCCATCTGCTTCACCGCGAGCTGACGGTTCTGCGTGGCGTAACAGATGTCGTCGCTGGGCGGCGAGACGAGCAGCGGGAACTTCTCCTTGAGCGCGCCGACGGTCTCCATCGTCTCGTCGACGGAGAGCGTGGTCTGCGAGAGCCAGACGATCCTGGACGGGTCGCGGACCTCGACCTTGGCGACGTCCCCGGGGCCGTCGACCAGCTGGATGTGGTCCGGTGCCTCGCCGGAGGTGCCGATGACCTCCTCGTGGCCCTCGTGCCCGATCAGGAGGATGTCGAAGTCCTCGTTGGCGTACCGGATGGCTTCCTTGTGGACCTTGGTGACCAGCGGGCAGGTCGCGTCGATGGTGGCGAGCTTGCCGCGGGCGGCCTCGTCGTGGACGGTCGGGGCGACGCCGTGGGCCGAGAACATGACGATGTTGCCCTCGGGGACCTCCTCCGTCTGTTCGACGAAGATGGCGCCCTTCTTCTCCAGCGTCTGCACGACGTACTTGTTGTGGACGATCTCGTGACGGACGTAGATCGGGGCCCCGTACTGCTCCAGGGCCTTTTCGACGGCGATCACCGCGCGGTCGACACCCGCGCAGTAGCCGCGCGGGGCGGCGAGGAGGACACGGCGGCGGCCAGGCGAAGCGGTCATGTCTTCCATCGTAGGGGGTTCCCCGGCGGGGCCTTGGCCGACGGGAGCGCGGCAGAGGGTGGGAGGTGCGGGGTTCGTCGGCGGGTGCGGGTCCGGTGGGGCTTCTCGCGCAGTTCCCCGCGCCCCTGAAAAGCAGGGGCTGCGCCCCGTGCTTTTCGCCCCGAAAGGGCCGCAGGCCTCTTTCAGGGGCGCGGGGAACTGCGCGAGCAACCACGAACCACCCGCACCCGCCGACGAAACCGCACCCCCCACCCCCGTCCGCGCCCCCCGCTACCCTCACCGCATGGCTCTCAACACGTCCGCCGAGTCCCCCCTCCCCGTCGGCGAGGTCTCCCGGCTCATCGGCGGCTGGATCGACCGGCTCGGCGCGGTGTGGGTGGAGGGGCAGATCACCCAGCTGTCGCGGCGCCCGGGCGCGGGCGTCGTGTTCCTCACGTTGCGGGACCCGTCGCACGACATCTCCGTGGGCGTGACCTGCTACCGCCAGGTGTTCGACTCGGTGGCCGACGTGGTGAGCGAGGGCGCCCGCGTCGTCGTCCTCGCGAAGCCCGAGTGGTATGCGCCGCGTGGCCAGTTGTCACTGCGGGCCACCGAGATAAAGCCGGTCGGGGTCGGTGAACTGCTGGCCCGGCTGGAGCAGTTGAAGAAGTCCCTGGCGAGCGAGGGGCTGTTCGCGCCCGAGCGGAAGAAGGCGCTGCCCTTTCTGCCGCAGCTCATCGGGCTGGTGTGCGGCCGGGCCTCGGCGGCCGAGCGGGACGTGCTGGAGAACGCCCGGCACCGCTGGCCGGCCGTCCGCTTCGAGGTGCGCAACGTCGCCGTGCAGGGCGTGCACGCGGTCCCGCAGGTCGTGCAGGCCGTGAAGGAGCTGGACGCGCTGGAGGGCGTGGACGTCATCGTCGTCGCGCGCGGCGGCGGCAGCGTGGAGGACCTGCTGCCCTTCTCCGACGAGCAGCTCGTACGGGCGGTCGCGTCCTGTCGTACGCCGGTGGTGTCGGCGATCGGGCACGAGCCGGACACGCCGCTGCTGGACTACGTCGCGGACCTGCGCGCGTCCACTCCCACCGACGCGGCGAAGAAGGTCGTGCCGGACGTGGGTGAGGAGTACGAGCGGGTGCGGTGGCTGCGGGACCGGGCGCGGCGGTGTGTGGAGGCGTTCGTGGAGCGGGAGGAACGGGGGCTGGCCCATGCGCTGGCACGGCCCTCGATAGAGGATCCGCACCGCATGATCGACGAGCGGGCCGACCATGTGGCCTCGCTGCTGGACCGGGGCCGCCGCTGTCTCGGGCACCATCTGGACCGTGCCGTCTCGGAGTTGACGCACACCCACGCGCGCGTGGTGGCCCTCTCCCCGGCGGCGACGCTCCAGCGGGGGTACGCGGTGCTGCAGAAGGCCGACGGGCATGTGGTCCGCGCGCCCGGCGAGGTCGGGCCGGAGGAGCCGCTGCGGGCACGGGTGGCCGAGGGCGAGTTCGTCGTCCGGGTCGACGGAACGGGAACGGTGGACGGGACAGCGGCTGCCGGTGGGACCGGGACTGTCGGAGGGGACGCATAAGGTGGGCCGCATGACCAGCAACGTGAGCGAGGCCGACGGGACGACCGGGGCGGCCGGGACCTCCGAGGCCGACCGCGCCCTCGGGTACGAGCAGGCGCGGGACGAGCTGATCGAGGTCGTCCGGCGGCTGGAGGCGGGCGGTACGACGCTGGAGGAGTCCCTCGCCCTCTGGGAGCGCGGCGAGGAGCTGGCCAAGGTCTGCCGCCGCTGGCTGGACGGGGCGCGGGCCCGGCTGGACGCGGCGCTGGCGGAGGACGAGGGCGGGGGCGGGGGCGGGGGCGGCAAGACCGGCTGATCGGCGGCGAGAAGGCCCCGGCGCGCAAGGAGGCCCCGACGAGATCGCCGGGGCCCTTCGTGTGTGCCGAGGCGGTGCGCCGGCCGGTGCGCCGGTTCACCGCCCGTGCCGTCACTCCGTCCTGAGTGCCTCGGCCATCTTCGTCAGCTGGGCGAAGGACGCGGAGCCGGCGACGACGGTCGTGGAGCCCTCCTGCTCCAGGACGAGGGCGTCGTAGCGCTCGCCCTCGTACCGGACCCAGGTCTCGTCGCCGATCTCCTGCGTGGTCCCGGTCTTCTTCGCGTCCTGGGTGGCGTCCGCGATGAACCGGGACGGCTTCTCGGCGGACTGCTCGACGCCCACGTACTGACCTTCGGGGTCGTGGAACCCGAGGTGCCAGTGGTCGGACTCGTCGCCCTGGAAGCGGACGGAGGTCGCCTTCCAGGCGCTGGGCAGGCCCTCGGGCGCGGCCACCGCGTAGGAGGCGGCGCGGCGTGCCGTCAGCAGTTCGACGCGGTAGTCGACGCGCTTGAGCTCCTGCTCGGTCTCGTCATGCGGGATGAAGAGATAGATGACCCATGCCGCCAGCACGATGAGCCCCAGGGAGAGGACCATGTCGCGAACGGTCTGCTTGCCTTTCATACCTGCCACGCCCTCATCGTCGCAGGTGCACCGGTCCGCTCATCCGTGGGGTCCCCTGCTCATTTTGTCGGACTGACGATAGAGTCGGGCGGAACCCTCATCCGGCCGTCGTCGTATCAGAAAGGTGCGCTCCGATGACCGAGAACCATCATCTGCCGTCCGAGCTCGAAGTCCCCTCCGAGGCCCCCGACCGCAACCTCGCCCTGGAGCTCGTGCGGGTCACCGAGGCGGCGGCGATGGCCGCGGGCCGCTGGGTCGGCCGCGGGGACAAGAACGGGGCGGACGGAGCCGCCGTGCGCGCCATGCGGACCCTCGTCTCCACCGTGTCGATGAACGGCGTCGTCGTGATCGGGGAGGGCGAGAAGGACGAGGCCCCGATGCTCTTCAACGGGGAGCGTGTCGGCGACGGCACCGGCCCGGAGTGCGACATCGCCGTGGACCCGATCGACGGGACGACGCTCACGGCCAAGGGCATGACCAACGCGATCGCCGTGCTCGCGGCGGCCGACCGGGGCACGATGTTCGACCCCTCGGCCGTCTTCTACATGGACAAGCTGGTGACCGGGCCCGAGGCGGCCGACTTCGTCGACATCGACGCACCCGTGTCGGTCAACATCCGCCGGGTGGCCAAGGCGAAGCGGTCCGCGACGGAGGATGTGACCGTGGTCATCCTGGACCGGCCCCGGCACGAGGGGATCATCCAGGAGATCCGGGAGGCCGGCGCGCGGATCAAGCTGATCTCCGACGGGGATGTCGCGGGCTCGATCCTGGCGCTGCGCGAGGGCACGGGTGTCGATCTGCTGCTCGGCGTGGGCGGTACGCCCGAGGGCATCATCTCGGCCTGTGCGGTGAAGTGCCTCGGCGGCACGATCCAGGGCAAGTTGTGGCCGAAGGACGACGCGGAGCGGCAGCGGGCGGTCGACGCGGGGCACGATCTCGACCGGGTGCTGACGACCGACGACCTGGTGTCCGGGGAGAACGTGTTCTTCGTGGCGACCGGGATCACGGACGGGGAGCTGCTCCGCGGTGTGCGGTACCGGTCGGAGACCGCGACCACCGACTCGATCGTGATGCGGTCGAAGTCGGGGACGGTACGGCGCATCGACTCGACGCACCGGCTGAGCAAGCTGCGGGCCTACAGCTCGATCGACTTCGAGAAGCCCAAGTAGGCCGTGGGCCGGGGCGGTTCCCCGCGCCCCTGGACAACATGAGGGCGCCCTCTTGTGCGGAGAGGGCGCCCTTCTGTCAACCGGCCGCCGCTATCGTCCCGTTCGTCCGTGCCGCCTTCTGCAGTTCCAGGTCCCGGCGGCGCCTGCGGGCCAGCACCACCCGGCGTTCGGCCGCGGTCAGGCCGCCCCAGACTCCGTAGGGCTCGGGTTGCAGGAGTGCGTGTTCCCGGCACTCGACCATGACGGGACAGCGGGCGCAGACGCGCTTGGCGGCTTCCTCCCGGGAGAGCCGGGACGCGGTGGGTTCCTTGGAGGGGGCGAAGAACAGCCCGGCCTCGTCACGCCGGCACACGGCCTCCGTGTGCCACGGGGCGTCCTGATCCCTGTCTCGCACTGGCACCCGCTGCGGCGGAACGGCAGCGACCTGCAGGGACGAATGCGGCGGATGCAGCACGGTCTACTCCTGACGACGGCTTCGCGAGCGAGAGACGATGCAGCAAGGCCTACCCGCTGTGCGCGGGCCTATGCACTGAGTCCCGATCCGCTGGAATTCGCCGTCAACACCGCCTGGTCACAAGCGGATCAGATCCTTTCGGGTGGGGTGCGGGTGGAGTGCGGGCCCGGTCGAATTCACAGGCGTCAACGGTCCAGGCGTTTGCGCAAATGGCCGTACGCCCCGTGGGACATGTGGTCGGCGACCCGGCCGAGGAGGTCGGCGATCGCCTTGCCCCGCTTGGGCCTCGCCTCGATGCTCCCGAGGACGGCGAATCCGTCCACGAAGACCACGGGGGCGTCGGGTTCGCCCGAATCCAGCGCGTCCACCTCGAAGTTGCCGAGGACACCGGCGCCGCTGCCGCGCAGCGAGACGTTCTCCGGGACGCGGATGTCGACGCTGCCGAAGACCGAGAACACCTTGATCATCACCTGGCGGTGCTCGAACAGGGCCTCGCTGAGGTCTATCTCCACGCTGCCGAATATCGCGTACGCGTGGATCCGGCGGCCCGGCCGCCAGCGGCCCTTGCGCGTGGAGGCGCTGAAGACGGCCAGCAGCCGGTCGTCGGGGTCGACCGGGATGGCGCCGGGGGTGGGGCGGGCGGGCGCGGTGGTGACGGGCGCGTACGACGCCGACGCGTACGGCGCCTTGGGGGTGTGGGCGGCGGGCAGGTCCTGGATGAACACGTCCAGTGCGCCGACCGTCTTGGCGGCCAGCACGCCCTCGACCCGCTCGGCGTGCTCCTCGGCGGTGAGGCGGCCCTCGGCGAGGGCGTCGCGCAGGATGTCGGCGATCCGGTCACGGTCGGCGTCCGAGGCGCGCAGCTCGGCGACGGAGGCACGCGGTTCGGGCTGCTTCTGAAGGTCCACGGCAGCAGCGTACCGAAACACGATAGATCGCGATAGCCCCCTCCAGGGTGGAACTGAGCCTTACCTCACAAGCCCGCCCCCTCGGGCAGGTTCTACGCTGGTGGACGCTGCCGATGGAGGCCAGCCGTGCGGTCTGTCTAGTGAGGAATGGGCACCGATGCCTGAGTTCGAGTACACCGATCTGCTCCCCATGGGAGAGGACACCACCCCGTACCGGCTGGTGACCTCCGAGGGTGTCTCCACCTTCGAGGCCGACGGGCGGACGTTCCTCAAGGTGGAGCCGGAGGCGCTGCGGGAGCTGGCCGCCGAGGCGATCCATGACATCCAGCACTATCTGCGCCCGGCGCACCTCGCGCAGCTCCGCCGGATCATCGACGACCCCGAGGCGTCGTCCAACGACAAGTTCGTCGCGCTCGACCTGCTGAAGAACGCGAACATCGCGGCCGCCGGTGTGCTGCCCATGTGCCAGGACACGGGCACGGCGATCGTCATGGGCAAACGCGGACAGAACGTGCTCACCGGCGGCGAGGACGAGAAGGCCCTGTCGAAGGGCATCTACGACGCGTACACCAAGCTGAACCTGCGGTACTCGCAGATGGCTCCGCTCACCATGTGGGAGGAGAAGAACACCGGGTCGAACCTGCCGGCGCAGATCGAGCTGTACGCGACCGACGGCGGCGCGTACAAGTTCCTGTTCATGGCCAAGGGCGGCGGCTCCGCCAACAAGTCGTTCCTGTACCAGGAGACGAAGGCCGTCCTGAACGAGGCCTCCATGATGAAGTTCCTGGAGGCCAAGATCCGTTCGCTGGGGACGGCCGCCTGTCCGCCGTACCACCTCGCGATCGTGGTGGGCGGTACGAGCGCCGAGTACGCGCTGAAGACCGCGAAGTACGCCTCCGCGCACTACCTGGACGAGATCCCGGCCGAGGGGTCGCCGCTCGGGCACGGCTTCCGGGACAAGGACCTGGAGGAGAAGGTCTTCGAGCTGACGCAGAAGATCGGGATCGGGGCGCAGTTCGGCGGCAAGTACTTCTGCCACGACGTACGCGTGATCCGGCTGCCGCGGCACGGCGCCTCCTGCCCGGTCGCGATCGCCGTCTCCTGCTCGGCCGACCGGCAGGCCGTCGCGAAGATCACGGCGGAGGGCGTCTTCCTGGAGCAGCTGGAGACCGACCCGGCCAGGTTCCTGCCGGAGACGACCGACGAGCACCTCGACGAGGCGTCGGACGTCGTCCGGATCGACCTCAACCAGCCGATGGACGACATCCTCGCCGAGCTGACCAAGTACCCGGTGAAGACGCGGCTCTCGCTCTCCGGGCCGCTGGTCGTGGCCCGTGACATCGCGCACGCCAAGATCAAGGAGCGGCTCGACGCGGGCGAGGAGATGCCGCAGTACCTGAAGGACCACCCGGTGTATTACGCGGGCCCGGCCAAGACTCCGGAAGGCTACGCGTCCGGCTCCTTCGGTCCGACCACGGCCGGGCGGATGGACTCCTACGTCGAGCAGTTCCAGGCGGCGGGCGGGTCCAAGGTGATGCTGGCCAAGGGCAACCGCTCGCAGCAGGTCACGGACGCGTGCGGCAGCCACGGCGGCTTCTACCTCGGCTCGATCGGCGGTCCGGCCGCGCGGCTCGCCCAGGACTGCATCAAGAAGGTCGAGGTCGTCGAGTACGAGGAGCTCGGCATGGAGGCCGTCTGGAAGATCGAGGTCGAGGATTTCCCGGCGTTCATCGTCGTCGACGACAAGGGCAACGACTTCTTCCAGAACCCGGCGCCGGCGCCGACGTTCACGAGCATTCCGGTGCGGGGCCCCGGGCTGGCGTAGCGCCTTCGGGGCGGCGGGAGAGGATTCTCGCCCCCGCCGCCCCTGCCCGTCCCCTCCCAGGGGCTCCGCCCCTTCGACCCCGCCGGGGCCCCGTCCCCGACCCCGTTCCGGTCTGAACGGCCTCGTCCGCACACGCCGGACGGGCTGACCGGGACACCCTCATGGCCTATCGCCGGGAACATCACGGCGGGCCGGGACGCTGTACCCGGTATGAGTGACTACCGCGTCGAACACGACTCCATGGGCGAGGTCCGCGTGCCGGTGGACGCCAAGTGGCGGGCCCAGACACAGCGGGCGGTGGAGAACTTCCCCGTCTCGGGGCAGCACATCGAGCGCGCCCACATCGAGGCCCTGGCCCGGATCAAGGGCGCCGCCGCGAAGGTGAACGCCGAACTGGGCGTGCTCGACAAGGACATCGCCGAGGCGATCCGGGAGGCGGCCGAGGAGGTCGCCGAGGGGCGCTGGGACGCGCACTTCCCGGTGGACGTGTTCCAGACCGGGTCCGGGACCTCGTCGAACATGAACACCAACGAGGTGGTCGCCACCCTGGCGAGCGAGCGGCTCGGGCGCGATGTGCATCCGAATGACCACGTGAACGCGTCCCAGTCGTCCAACGACGTCTTCCCGTCCTCCCTCCACATCGCCGCCACCGCCGCCGTGACGCGTGATCTGATCCCGGCCCTGGAGCATCTCGCCGACGCGCTCACCCGTAAGTCGGTGGAGTTCGCGGACGTGGTGAAGTCCGGCCGTACGCATCTCATGGACGCCACACCGGTCACTCTCGGCCAGGAGTTCGGCGGGTACGCGGCGCAGGTGCGGTACGGGATCGAGCGGCTGGAGGCGTCGCTTCCCCGGCTCGCCGAACTCCCCCTGGGCGGCACGGCCGTGGGCACCGGCATCAACACGCCGCCCGGGTTCTCCGCCGCCGTCATCGCGGAGGTCGCGCGGGCCACCGGGCTGCCGCTGACCGAGGCGCGGGACCACTTCGAGGCGCAGGGCGCGCGGGACGGGATCGTGGAGACGTCCGGGCAGCTCCGGACGATCGCCGTCTCCCTCACCAAGATCGCCAACGATCTGCGGTGGATGGCGTCGGGGCCGCGGACCGGTCTCGCGGAGATCAGCCTTCCCGATCTCCAGCCGGGCTCGTCGATCATGCCCGGCAAGGTCAACCCGGTGATCCCGGAGGCCGTGCTGATGGTCGCCGCGCAGGTCACGGGGAACGACGTGACGGTCACCACGGCCGGCGCCTCCGGCAATTTCGAGCTCAATGTCATGCTGCCGGTCATCGCCAAGAACGTCCTGGAGTCCGTGCGGCTGCTCGCCAACGTCTCGCGGCTGCTCGCCGACCGGACCGTGGACGGCATCGTCGCCCACCGGGAACGGGCCCGTGAGTACGCCGAGTCCTCGCCGTCCGTGGTCACCCCGCTCAACAAGTACATCGGGTACGAGGAGGCCGCGAAGGTGGCCAAGAAGGCGCTCGCCGAGCGGAAGACCATCCGGGAGGTCGTCGTGGAGAGCGGGTACGTGGAGCGCGGCGATCTGACCCTGGAGCAGCTCGACGAGGCGCTGGATGTCCTGCGGATGACACGGCCGTGACGCGGCCGTGAGCGGACGGCGAGTTCCGGCCGCCGCGGGTGTCACCCGGGTAACCGATTCCCGCCAAGGCGTGAACCGTGACCGGTACCGCAGCGTCATATGCGCATGACACCTAATATCTGCGCATGGGAGACGACGGAGTGGTGAGACGAGTGGAAGCGAGCGGGTCGACGGCGTTCTGGGAGCCGGGGAGTCAGATCCTGTGGCGTTACCGGGAGAACGGCGGCGAACGCTTCCATATCGCGCGCCCCGTCACGGTCGTACGCGACGACGAGGATCTGCTGGCCGTCTGGCTGGCGCCCGACACCGAGTGCGTACGGCCCGTGCTGGCGGACGGCAGCTCGCTCAACTCGGAGCCGCTGGACTCCCGGTACAAGAAGCCGCGCGGAGTGCGGCTCGGCCGGTGGTCCGGTACCGGAGTGCTGAAGCTGGCGCGGCCGGGCGAGCCCTGGTCGGTGTGGCTGTTCTGGGAGCAGGGTTGGCGTTTCAAGAACTGGTACGTCAACCTGGAGACGCCGCTGGCCCGTTGGGACGGCGGTATGGACTCGGAGGACCACTTCCTGGACATCTGCGTGTACCCGGACCGGTCGTGGAGCTGGCTCGACGAGGACGAGTTCGCGCAGGCCCAGCAGGACGGTCTGATGGACGCCTCGGCGGCCGAGCGGGTGCGGGAGGCGGGCAGATTGGCGGTGGAGGTGATCCGCGCGTGGGGCCCGCCGTTCTCGGACGGCTGGCAGCACTGGCGCCCGAATCCCGCATGGGGAGTACCGTCTCTCCCGGACGACTGGGACCGTACGCCCGCGCACTTGTCCTCATGAGACCCTTGATACGCCCCCGGTCCGCAACCGTAGGATCGTCCTCCGCAATAGTTCACAGGGGCAACTCCCGCAGTTCGGGCAGGGCTTGACCGTACGTCACCGAGGGGCGGCAAGACGTGATCAAGGGGTACGAGGGTTACACCGGGACAGGCCGGAGACGGCCTGACGGACGGGCAGTACTGTCGTTCGGCGAGCCCGCCGGTACCGTGTGTGGCACAGGAACTGCCTCTGACCACGCGGGAATTCCGTTCCCGGGACATGTGACAGGACGCGTAATCCGGGTATCGGCCTTTCTGCGGGACGAAGTATCGGGTTTGCGGGACGCACTGCGCACACGACGCGCAGTCCCGGACGGATGGATTCGACACGCGTGACGGAGCACCCCACCTCCCACGAGCGCCCTCAGAGCGGCGCCGGCCCCACGGATCCCCGCGGGGCGCTCCTGCGTACCCAGGAGCCGATGCGAGCCACGCCCGCCGCGGCCTTACCGGCTCAGGCGCGCATGGGTGACGCCCCGGCCGAGCCGGGCACCGCCGCCTCGTGCGCGAAGAGCGGACAAGCCGGACAGGCACCCTCGGAGCACGCCCAGCCGGCGGTCTCCGAGCACTCCCAGCCGGCGGCCACCGAGCCCGACCCGCACCGCCCGCGGCCCGCGCCGGAGACCATCCCGGCGCAGCCCGGCGGTGACCCGGACCGCTCCGGCGGGACCGGGAGCGGTCTGGAGCGGCGCGGCGGGCAGGGTGTGCCGCCGGGCGCCCCCATGCCCATGCGGCGCGACGGCGACCGGCTGCGCTTCGTGGGCGCCGCGACCCGGCGGATCGCCCGCGGTATCGACCTGGACGAGATCGTGATGGGTCTGTGCCGGGCCACCGTGCCGACGTTCTCGGACGCGATCCTCGTGTATCTGCGCGAGCCGCTGCCGGTCGGCGACGAGCGGCCCACCGGGCCCATGGTGCTGCGGCTGCGGCGCACCGACCGGATCCCCGAGGAACGGGACACCGAGAGCGGCTTCATGCCCGCGCTCCAGCCCGAGCAGCCGGCCGATCTGGCGGTCGTCACCGCCGAGCAGTGCGAGGTACGGCCCGGCGGCGCGCTCGCCGAGGTGCTGCGGGGCGTACGGCCGGTGTTCGCGGACGCGCCCGCCGCGCACGACGCGCTGCCGGAACTGCTCGGGCCGGACGCCGAGTTGACCGTGCCGACCGGCCAGCGGGCGATCCTCGCCCCGCTGCGCGGCCGGCGCCGGGTGATCGGCGCGGCGGTCTTCCTGCGCCGCCCGGAGCGGATGGCGTTCGAGCAGGACGACCTGCTGGTCGCCGCCCAGCTCGCCACCCACAGCGCGCTCGGCATCGACAAGGCGGTGCTGTACGGCCGCGAGGCGTACATCGCCGACGAGCTGCAGCGCACGATGCTGCCGGAGGCGCTCCCGAAGTGCACCGGCGTACGGCTCGCGCACCGGTATCTGCCGGCCGCCGAGACCGCGCGGGTCGGCGGTGACTGGTACGACGCGATTCCCCTGCCGGGGAGCCGGGTCGCCCTGGTCGTCGGCGATGTGATGGGTCATTCGATGACCTCGGCCGCGATCATGGGGCAGCTGCGGACCACCGCGCAGACGCTGGCAGGGCTGGATCTGCCTCCGCAGGAGGTGCTGCACCACCTCGACGAGCAGGCGCAGCGGCTCGGTACGGACCGGATGGCTACGTGCCTGTACGCCGTGTACGACCCGGTCTCGCACCGGATCACCATCGCCAACGCCGGGCATCCGCCGCCGGTGCTGCTGCATCTCGGCGGCCGTGCCGAGGTGCTGCGGGTGCCGCCGGGCGCGCCGATCGGTGTGGGCGGGGTGGACTTCGAGGCGGTCGAGCTGGACGCGCCGGCCGGGGGCACGCTGCTGCTGTACACCGACGGGCTCGTGGAGTCGCGGCTGCGGGATGTGTGGACCGGGATAGAGCAGTTGCGGGAGAAGCTGGCCGCGACCGCGCAGTTGACCGGGCCGGATCATCCGCCGCCGCTGGAGGCGCTGTGCGACGAGGTCCTCGACATGCTCGGTCCGGGGGACCGTGACGACGACATCGCGCTTCTTGCCGCGCGGTTCGATGGGATCGCTCCCAGCGATGTCGCGTACTGGTTCCTGGAACCGGAGGAGATGGCTCCGGGGCGGGCGCGTCGGCTGGCCCGGCACGCCCTGTCCCGCTGGGGGCTTGAGGAGCTGACCGACTCGGTCGAGCTGCTCATCAGTGAGGTCGTCACCAACGCGGTGCGGTATGCGACGCGGCCGGTGACCCTGCGGTTGCTGCGGACCGATGTGCTGCGGTGCGAAGTCACCGATGACGTGCCGCAGCTGCCTCGGCTTCGGCAGGCGCGGGCGACGGATGAGGGGGGCCGTGGGCTCTACCTGGTCAATCGGCTGGCGAAGCGGTGGGGGGCTACTCGGTTGAGTGCGGGGAAGGTTGTGTGGTTCGAGCTGAATCAGGCTTGAGCGTCGACTGCGGGATCGTCGTGGCTGGTCGCGCAGTTCCCCGCGCCCCTTGAAGGCAAAAGACAAAAGCGAAGGGCGCCCGGTGAATTCACCGGGCGCCCTTCGCTTTTGTCGGCTGCGCTAGTCGTCCGCCTGTGGGTCGTTCGGGTCTGTCGGGAACTCGATGCCGCCGTCGTCGTCCGACGGGGTTTCCTCCGGGGTCGTCGTCGGGGTTTCCTCGGGGGTCGTCTCCGGAGTTGTTTCCGGGGTCGTCTCCGGGGTCGTCGGGGCCTCGGTGGTCGGTTCCTCGCTGGTGGGGGTCTCCGACGGGGTCTCGGACGGGGTTTCCGAGGGGGTCGGGGACTCCGTGGGCGCGACGGCGGCGCCCTGCTTGGTGTCCAGCTCGAACTTGGTGGTCTTGCCCATCACACCGAAGGTGTAGGTGGCCCAGATCTGGGCGGGGAAGCCACCGCCGTTGACCCGGGGCACGCCGACCGCGTTGTACATCGAGACGTGCTTGCCGTTCTTGCTCATGTCCTCGCCGAAGAGGCCGACGGAGGTCACGAGGTTCGGCGTGTAGCCGGTGAACCAGGCGGAGCGGTTCTCGTCGGAGGTACCCGTCTTGCCGGCGACCTGCTGGCCGTTGCGGGACGG
Source organism: Streptomyces sp. NPDC107538 (assembly GCF_055657445.1). Taxonomy (NCBI): domain Bacteria; kingdom Bacillati; phylum Actinomycetota; class Actinomycetes; order Kitasatosporales; family Streptomycetaceae; genus Streptomyces; species Streptomyces sp. NPDC107538. The sequence goes on from NZ_JBVKAY010000002.1 coordinate 386,834, forward strand.
GTTGTCGCGGACGGACGTCTTCGCCGTACCGTCGTCGACCACACCGGTGAGGACCGAGGTGACCGTGTCGGCGGCCTCCTTGCTGATGACCTGCTCGCCGATCGGCTCGGGGAACTCGACCTCGCCGTCCCGGTGCGTGGCCGAGGCGAGGATGGTCGGGGTGACCTTCTTGCCGTGGTTGTCGAGGGTTGCGTAGATGCCGGCCATCTCCAGCGGGCTGGCGCCCATGGAGCCCAGGGTCTGGGCGGGGACCGCCTCCATACCCTCGGTGTCCATGCCGAGCTTCCCGGCGACCTCCATGACCTTCTCCATGCCCACGTCGACGCCCATCTGCGCGAAGACGGAGTTGATGGACTTGTTCATGGCGCCCTGCACGGTGACGTCGCCGTAGTCGACGTCGTCCTCGTTGGGCGGGGCGAAGCCGACCGCGGTGCCGTCGTCCGTGACCTTGTGCCGGCTGTCACCGTCGTAGACCGTGCTGGCGGTGATCGGGTCGCCGTCCTGGGTCTCGGCCTCCCCGTCGATCGCCGCGGCGAGGATGACCGGCTTGAAGGTCGAGGCGGGCTGGTAGTCCCGGCGGGTGGCGTTGTTCGTGAAGTGCTTCACGTAGTCGACGCCGCCGTACATGGCGACGACCTTGCCCGTCTTCGGGTCCACGGAGACGGCGCCGGCCTGGATGTACTTGTCGACCTTGCGCTTCTTCGGCTCCAGCTTGCTGGTGAGACGGTCCTTGACGGCCTTCTCCAGCGCGGCCTGCTTCTTCGGGTTGATGTTGAGCGTGATGTTCCAGCCACCCGCGTCGATCTTCGTCTTGGCGTCCTCGACGTCGTCCGCGGCGCCGTCGGTCACGAGCTGCCGGGCCAGCTGGTCCTTGGCGGCCACGACGAGGTAACCGTTCTGGCCCTCCAGGTCGGGGGCGGCCGCGGGCTCCTTCGGCTTGGGGAGCTTCATTTCCGCTCGCTCCGAGGCCTTCAGCACCCCCATCTCGACCATGTTGTCCAGCACGTAGTTCCAGCGCGCGGTGACCAGCTTCCTGCCGGTCTCGGTGGCGGTGGACAGGTCGTACTGGCTGGGGGCCTGGAGCAGCGCGGCGAGGTAAGCGCCCTGCTCGACGCTGAGGTCCTTGGCGTCGACGCCGTAGTAGGCCTGGGCGGCGGCTTGGATGCCCCAGGCGGTGCGGCCGTAGAAGCTGGTGTTGATGTAGCCCGCGAGGATGTAGTCCTTGGACTCCTCGCGCTCCAGCTTCAGGGAGATGACCAGCTCGTTGAGCTTGCGGGTCACCGTCTGGTCGGACGTCAGGTAGTAGTTCTTGACGTACTGCTGGGTGATGGTCGAGCCGCCCTGCTTGCCCTTGCCGGAGAGGGTGTTGATGACACCGCGCGCCATGCCCTTGAAGTCGACGCCGGGATCGTTGAAGAAGGTCTTGTTCTCGGCGGCGACGAAGGTCATCTGGACGTCTTTGGGGACCTTGTCGAGTTCGACGATCTCCCGGTTGGTGTCGCCGGTGCGGGCGAAGATCTTGCCGTTGGAGTACCGGTAGACGTTGCTCTCCTGAGTCGCCTCGGGGTTCCCCCCCTTGGGTATGTCGATCATCAGGTAGAGCACGATGAAGGCGCCCATGCCGAGCAGGCAGACACCCAAGAACGCGCCGAGGATCTTCTTCCACGTGAAGAGGCGGCGCAGGAAGCTCTTCTGCTGTGGCTTCTTGCCGCCGCCCTTGGCCGCCGCGCGGGCTGCCGCCCGGCCACCGCTCTGGCCGCCCGTCTCGGGCGCGCCTATGACGGTGGTCGTCGATCCTGCTTCGCTCCCCGACGAGCGCTTGGGCGCCGCGCGGCGACCGCCGCGCTGCCGCGCTCGTCTCTCATCCGCTCGTCCCATGGCTCCGGTCCGCTCCGCATTCTGCTCGGTCTCATACGTCACTCGGGTCTTGTCAGCTCAGCAAGCTAACACCGAGGACTATGACAAGAGGGAGTCGGTCCGCCTTGTGGTGGCGTGACAAAGCGCACGCGAAGCGCGCGCCTCAGAGAACTCATCCCACCGGAACGGACGTTCCAGCAGGACCGATGGTTGCCCCACCAGACCCACGAGTTGGTGTCGAGCGGCCGCCGTGGTCGGTGACAGAACCGTGACAATCGGCTCTGACCTGGGCCCCTTCCAGACCCGGGGACGACCTATACACGGTAGGTATACGTGCCGTGTATACCTCCTGTGTACAGTCGTGCTCATGTCCATCGGTCACACCCTCCTGGGACTCCTGGAGTCCGGGCCCCGACACGGTTACGACCTGAAGCGGGCCTTCGACGAGAAGTTCGGTCATGACAGGCCGCTGCACTACGGCCAGGTCTACTCGACGATGTCGCGGCTGCTGAAGAACGGCCTCGTCGAGGTCGACGGCATCGAGCCCGGCGGCGGCCCCGAGCGCAAGCGGTACGCGATCACCGAGGCCGGCATCACGGATGTCCAGCGGTGGCTCGCGACACCCGAGAAGCCCGAGCCATATCTGCAGTCGACCCTCTACACGAAGGTCGTCCTCGCCCTGCTCACCGACCGCAACGCGGCCGACATCCTCGACACCCAGCGTTCCGAGCACCTGCGCATGATGCGCATCCTCACCGACCGCAAGCGCAAGGGCGACCTGGCCGATCAGCTGATCTGCGACCACGCCCTGTTCCATCTGGAGGCCGATCTGCGATGGCTGGAGCTGACCGCCGCCCGACTGGGCAAGCTGGCCGAGGCGGTGGTCCGGTGATGACCCCCGCCGGCTCCCTGCTCGTCGCGACCGATCTGCGCAAGGCGTACGGTCCGACCACCGCGCTGGACGGTGCCGAGTTCTCCATCCACCCCGGCGAGGTCGTCGCGGTGATGGGCCCCTCCGGCTCCGGCAAGTCGACGCTGCTGCACTGCCTCGCCGGGATCGTGCCGCCCGACTCGGGCTCGATCACGTACAACGGCCGGGAGATGGCCACCATGAACGACGCCCAGCGCAGCGCGCTCCGACGCAGCGAGTTCGGGTTCGTCTTCCAGTTCGGCCAGCTGGTGCCCGAGCTGACCTGTGTGGAGAACGTGGCGCTGCCGCTGCGGCTGAACGGCGGCTCCCGCAAGGAGGCCGAGAAGACCGCCCTCGCCTGGATGGAGCGCCTGGAGGTCGACGACCTCGCGCGCAAGCGTCCCGGTGAGGTCTCCGGCGGCCAGGGCCAGCGGGTCGCCGTGGCCCGCGCCCTGGTCACCAACCCCCGGGTGCTGTTCGCGGACGAGCCCACCGGCGCGCTCGACTCGCTCAACGGCGAGCGCGTGATGGAGCTGCTCACCGAGGCCGCCCGGTCCACCAACGCCGCCGTCGTCCTGGTCACGCACGAGGCGCGGGTCGCCGCGTACTCGGACCGCGAGATCGTCGTACGGGACGGCAAGTCGCGGGACATGGAGCGCGTCGTATGAACTCGGCCGTGGTCCACCAGTGGTACCGGGACCTGGCGATGGGGGTGCGGTTCACCTTCACCGGGGGCCGTGAGGGCTGGGTGCGGGCGCTGCTCACCGCGGTCGGTGTCGGCCTCGGGGTGGCGCTGCTGCTGCTCACCGCGGCCGTACCGAGCGCGCTCGCGACCCGGGACGCCCGGGAGGAGGCCCGACAGGACCAGGGCGTCGGCTACTTCGAGAACAACTCCGCGTCCAAGCCGACCGACAAGAGCCTGATCGTCGCCGACACCGACACCGAGTACCGGTATCAGGAGATACGCGGACGGCTCCTCGAAGCCGAGGGGGCGGACGCGCCGCTGCCGCCGGGCGTCGGGAAGTTCCCCGCGCCGGGCGAGATGGTCGTCTCCCCCGCCCTCGCCGAGCTGCTGAAGTCCGACGCCGGGAAGCTGCTCCGCGACCGGCTGCCGTACGAGACGGTGGGCGGCGTCGGCGAGGAGGGGCTGATCGGCCCGGGTGAACTCGCCTACTACGCGGGCGCCGACGGACTGGCCGCGCGGCTCGACGACGCGGTGGTGTACCGGATCGACGCGTTCGGGTTCGCCACCGCCGACCAGCCCGAGGAGGAGATGGACCCGATCCTGGTGCTGCTCACGCTGGTCGTCTTCGTGGTGCTGCTGATGCCGGTGGCCGTCTTCATCGCCACGGCCGTACGGTTCGGCGGCGAGCGGCGGGACCGCAGGCTGGCGGCGCTGCGGCTGGTCGGCTCCGACGGGCGGATGACCCGCCGGATCGCGGCGGGCGAGGCGCTGGCGGGCGCCGTGCTGGGGCTGGTCTTCGGCACCGGGTTCTTCCTGCTCGGCCGGGAGATCGCCGGTTCGGTCGAGGTGCTCGACGTCAGTGTGTTCCCGAGCTATCTCGACCCCTCCCCCGGCCTCGCGCTGCTGGTGGCCGTCGCGGTGCCGGCCGCCGCCGTCCTCGTCACCCTGTTCGCGCTGCGCGGCGTCGTCATCGAACCGCTCGGGGTGGTCCGTACGGCCAAGCCCACGCGCCGCAGGCTCTGGTGGCGGCTGCTGCTGCCGGTCGGCGGTCTCGCCCTGCTCTACCCGATGGTCGGCCAGGGCTCGGAGAACGGGGCGTTCAACGAGTACATGGTGACCGGCGGTGTCGTCCTGCTGCTCTTCGGCATCACCGCGCTGCTGCCGTGGGTCGTCGAGGCGTTCGTCGCCCGGCTGGGCTCCGGCGCCGTCTCCTGGCAACTGGCCGTCCGCAGGCTCCAGTTGAGCAGCGGCTCGGCGGCACGCATGGTCAACGGCATCGCGGTGGCGGTGGCCGGCGCGATCGCCCTGCAGATGCTGTTCGCCGGGGTCGAGGGCAGGTTCACGAAGTCGACCGGGAAGGACGTCACGCGGGCCCAGATGGAGCTGAGCCTGCCGGACGACCTCTCCGCGAGCGCCGCCGGCAAGGAGCTGAGGGGGGCCAAGGGCGCGCAGGCCACCGCGGCGCTGTCCTCCACGGAGATCTCCGGCACCGCCAAGGAGCCCGAGGAGTGGGCGTCGGTGACCGTCGGCGACTGCGCCGCGCTGCGCGAACTCGCCCGGATCCCCTCCTGCCGCGACGGCGAGGTCTTCGTCCTGAGCGACCCGAGGGACCCGGCCGCGACGCGGCTCACCACCCCCGGGAACACGCTGTACTTCGACGCGTCCTACGGCGAGGAGCGGGGCGCCGAACTCGCCTGGAAGCTGCCGGCCACCTTGCCCGAGGTGACCGAACGCGCCGATTCGCTGCGGCCCGACACGGTGGGGCTGCTGGCCACCCCGAGCGCCCTGCCCGCCAAGGCGGAGGACACGCTCTACAGCACCGTCTATGTACGGACCGACCCCACGGTTCCGAACGCCCTCGACGAGGTGCGCAACGCGGCCGTGGCGATCGACCCGCTCATCAGGACCTGGGAGTGGCACTCGACCACGCGGGCCGACGAGTTCACGGACATCCGTACCGGTCTGCTGGTGGGCGCGTCCGCCGTGCTGGTCCTGATCGGGGCGAGCCTCCTCGTCTCCCAGCTGGAGCAGCTGCGTGAGCGCCGGAAGCTGCTGTCGGCGCTGGTCGCCTTCGGCACGCGGCGCCGCACGCTCGGCCTGTCCGTGCTGTGGCAGACCGCCGTCCCGATCACGCTGGGCCTGGTCCTCGCCCTCGCGGTCGGTCTGACCCTGGGCGCGGTCCTGCTGAGGATGACGAACATGCCGGTGGGTGTGGCATGGCCGAGCGTGCTGGCGATGACCGGCATCGGCGCGGGCGTCGTCGTCCTGGTCACGGCGCTGAGCATGCCGCCGCTGGTGCGGCTGATGCGGCCCGAGGGGTTGCGTACGGAGTAGACCGCCGCGGGTGGGTGCCTCGGCGGGGTGGGGAGTGGGCCGGTGCCGGGATGTTCCCGCGGCACCGGCCACACTGGTTCCCGTACCCCGTCGGCGCCCGCCCGGGAGTGAGGACGCCATGTCGCTCGACAGTTTGAGGTCCGCGATTCCGGACTACGCCAAGGATCTCCGCCGCAATCTGGACGCCGTCCTCGGCGGCTCCTCTCTGTCCGAACAGCAGCTGTGGGGGACGGTGCTGGTGACGGCGATCGCCTCGCGCTCGGCGATCGTGCTGCGGGGGCTCGGGCCGGAGGCCAGGGCGCGGTTGTCGCCGGAGGCGTACACGGCGGCGAAGGCCGCGGCGGCGGTCATGGCGATGAGCAACGTCTTCTTCCGTACGCGGCATCTGCTCTCCGACCACGCGTACGGGGGGCTGCGGACGGGGCTGCGGACGCGGGTGATCGGTGATCCCGGGGTCGCGCGGGTCGACTACGAGTTGTGGGCGTTCGCCGTCTCCGCGGTCAATGGGTGCGGGGCGTGTCTCGACTCGCACGAGCGGGTGCTCCGCGAGGCCGGCGTGAGCCGGGAGACCGTGCAGGAGGCGTTTCGGGTCGCTTCGGTGGTGGAGGCGGTGGGGGTCACGTTGGAGGCGGAGGCGATTCTCTCCGAGTAGGGCGAGGGGTAGGGGGCGGCCGCGGGTCCGGTGGGGCTTCTCGCGCAGTTCCCCGCGCCCCTGGACGGCAGGGGCTGCGCCCACTGCCGTCCAGGCCGCCGGAACGCCTGGGCGCCGGAAAACCACTCGCCGGCCTCCGCCAGTTCCGGGGAAGATCCCTCCATGGCCTCCCGTCCTCCGCACTCCACTCTCCCCTCCCCCACCTTCGAAGCGCTCGTCGCCGAAGGGGACGCCGTGCCCACCGAGGGGTGGGACTTCTCGTGGTTCGAGGGGCGGGCCACGGAGGCTCGGCCTTCGTGGGGGTACGCGCGGGGGATGGCGGAACGGCTGGGGCGGGCCTCGGTGGCGCTGGACATCCAGACCGGCGGTGGGGAAGTGCTCGCCTCCGCGCCCCGCTTTCCTGCGGTGACCGTCGCCACGGAGGGCTGGCCACCGAACGTCGCCAAGGCCACGGCGCTGCTGCGGCCGCGGGGCGCGTTGGTGGTGGCCAGTCCGGAGGACGCGCCGCTGCCGTTCGGGGACGCGGTGTTCGACCTGGTCACCAGCAGGCATCCGGTGCGGGCCCACTGGCAGGAGATCGCCCGGGTGCTCACGCCCGGCGGCACCTACTTCGCCCAGCACGTCGGGCCGAGCAGTGTCTTCGAGCTGATCGAGCACTTCACCGGGCCGCTGCCGGAGGAGACCCGCAGCGGCCGGCACCCGGACCGCGAGCGCGCCGACGCCGAGGCCGCCGGACTGGAGGTCGTGGATCTACGGGCCGAACGCCTGCGCATGGAGTTCTACGACATCGCCGCCGTCGTGCACTTCCTGAAGAAGGTCGTCTGGATGGTGCCCGGCTTCACTGTCGAGGCATATCTGCCGCAGCTTCGTTCGCTGCATGCGCGCATCGTGAACGAGGGCCCCTTCGTCGCGCACAGTGCGCGGCAGCTCTTCGAGGTGCGCAGGCCGGGCGGGCACTGAGGCCTGGACGGCGTGTTGTGGGTGTCCACATCGTTATCGGCTTCGGCTTGGCTTCTGCGGGTCTACTCGCGTAGGTTCGGACCAAGGTAATTCGCGTGAGCAAAGCTGCGCGGGGCGGCGTCGCGCAGTGGAGGGGGCTGCGCGAAGCCGCGTGCCGGCTCGGGGGCGTCAAGGGCGCGTTCCGGTCGGGCATCACCCACACGGGGGCGTGGAGCCGTATCTCCTCGGAAGTCGCACAAGAATGCGCAAACCCCGTATTCCATCCTGGATTCCTTCATTCCTCCTTGGAATCCGCCGGGATTCGGCCATGATCACCCCTCGATCACACCCTGAATGAACGCTTCCGCACTCACCGCCACGCTGTCGTCCGGCTCCGGAGAGTAGTTGTGGCACGCCGATGCACGCAGCATCACTCACGAAGGGTTATGGTGGAAACCCCCCCTCGGGCCGGTCCGTCTCCCCCCCACGGACCGGCCCGTTTTTTCTGCCCGGAAGTCGGCCGTCCGGAAGCCGGTCGGCGGCTCCGGAGAAGGCCGCCCGCTCGGCCCCGGGGCCGCCCCAACCCCGTACACCCCTTGGCGGAGTTGGCCTCCAGCCCCGGTAGGCTCTGCCAACCAAGGGGACTGCCACCGCATCGGAGGGGCTGGAACACGTGAACCTGCGCGACACACTGCGCTCCCTGCTGGTCAGGGTCTACGCACGCAGGGTCGAGGGTCACCTCGACCACGCCCAGGTGCCCAAGCACATCGGCGTCATCGTGGACGGCAGTCGGCGCTGGGCGAAGGCGGCGGGCTCCACCACCATGGAGGGCCACCAGGCCGGCGCCCAGAAGATCGAGGAGTTCCTCGGCTGGTGCACGGAGACGGACGTGAAGGTCGTCACGCTCTGGCTGCTCTCCACGGACAACTTCAACCGGCCCAAGGAAGAACTCGTCCCGCTGCTGGGGATCATCGAGGACACCGTCCGCTCCCTCGCCGCCGACGGCCGCTGGCGGGTGCACCACGTAGGGGCGATGGACCTGCTGTCCCCCGGGATGCAGAGCGCGCTCAAGGAGGCCGAGGAGTCCACCGCGGACGTCGACGGGATACTGGTCAACGTCGCCATCGGGTACGGCGGACGCCAGGAGATCGCCGACGCGGTGCGCTCCATGCTCCTGGAGGCACAGGACAAGGGCACCTCGATGGAGGAGCTCGCCGAGTCCGTCGACATCGACATGATCGGCCGGCATCTCTACACCGTCGACCAGCCCGACCCGGATCTGGTGATCCGCACGAGCGGTGAGCAGCGGCTGTCCGGATTCATGCTCTGGCAGACCGCCCACTCCGAGTACTACTTCTGCGACGTCTTCTGGCCGGCCTTCCGAAAGGTCGATTTCCTGCGCGCGATGCGCGACTACGCGGTGCGACACCGTCGTTACGGAGGCTGAAACTCCGTATTTCGGGTGAGGTGTGCATCGCCCCCATCGGGACAGAAGTAACGAGGAGTTCACCGGGACGCCGTCGTACCGCTTGGCATGGCGGCGCATGTTCGAGGGCATAAGCCAGTCAGGTCGACACCCGAACCACGGGTGTCGGATCTCAGCGGGCGGCTCGGGGCCGTCCGCCCGGGAGGCCCTTTGCACCAGCCCGATCGTGCGGTCACAGCACGGACGAAGCAGCGGAGGGCCGGTCACCGGCCCGTGCAACGGCGCCGACGACCGGCCCAGTTCGAACCCGTCGCTCCCCGACCTCATCCGAGGGGGTACGTCCTTCCGTGGTGACCAGCACAAAGCGCCGTATGCCAGACCGGCGCACCTACGTCCTCGACACCAGCGTCCTGCTGGCCGACCCGAACGCTTTGAGCCGCTTCGACGAGCACGAAGTCGTGCTGCCGATCGTCGTGGTGACGGAGCTGGAGGCCAAGAGGCACCATCCCGAACTCGGCTACTTCGCCCGGCAGGCCCTGCGTCTGCTCGACGAGTTCCGGGTCCGGCACGGCCGCCTCGACGCCCCCATCCCGATCGGGGAACTCGGCGGGACCGTGAGGGTCGAGCTCAATCACTCGGATCCCAGCGTGCTGCCGAGCGGCTACCGCCTGGGGGACAACGACTCCCGCATCCTGGCGGTCGCCCGCAATCTGCAGGCCGAGGGATTCGACGTCACCGTGGTGTCGAAGGACCTCCCGCTCAGGATCAAGGCGTCCTCCGTGGGCCTCCTCGCCGAGGAGTACCGCGCGGAGCTGGCCATCACGGACGCCTCCGGGTGGACCGGGATGTCCGAGCTGACCCTGCCGGGCGAGCAGGTCGACATCCTGTTCGAGGAAGGGACGATCTACGTCCCCGAGGCGAGCACGATGCCCGTGCACACCGGTCTGACCATCCAGTCGGAGCGCGGCAAGGCCCTCGGCCGGGTGACGCCCGACGGGAACATCCGCCTCGTGCGGGGCGACCGGGAGGCGTTCGGCATCAAGGGCCGCAGCGCGGAGCAGCGCATCGCGCTGGATCTGCTGCTCGACCCGGACGTCGGCATCCTGTCGATGGGCGGCCGGGCCGGCACCGGCAAGTCGGCGCTCGCGCTCTGCGCGGGTCTGGAGGCCGTCCTCGAACGGCGCCAGCACCAGAAGGTGATGGTCTTCCGTCCGCTGTACGCGGTCGGCGGGCAGGAGCTGGGCTATCTGCCGGGCTCCGAGTCCGAGAAGATGAGCCCCTGGGCGCAGGCGGTCTTCGACACCCTCTCCGCGGTCACCAGCCGTGAGGTCATCGAGGAGGTCACCGCCCGCGGGATGCTCGAGGTCCTGCCGCTCACCCACATCCGCGGACGCTCGCTCCATGACGCGTTCGTGATCGTGGACGAGGCGCAGTCACTGGAGCGGAACGTCCTGCTGACCGTGTTGTCCCGCATCGGCGCGAACTCACGGGTGGTTCTCACCCATGACGTGGCCCAGCGCGACAATCTGCGGGTCGGTCGCTACGACGGTGTCGTCGCCGTGGTCGAGAAGCTGAAGGGTCATCCGCTCTTCGCCCACGTCACGTTGACGAGGTCCGAACGGTCCCAGATCGCGGCCCTTGTGACCGAAATGCTGGAGGACGGCCAGATTTAACCCGACCCCAGCGCCAACCTCGGGGCGCCGCCCGGCAAAAGGCTCAGCAGCCTAGCCGGGCGGCGCCTTGGCGCGTGCGGCTTTCCTTGAATCTCTCGCGTCAAACGAGGTGTGAGCTTTCACACTCACCACTGAATTGCCTCGCGGTGTCGGGTTACGGCAGAGTCTCATTTCTGTCAGGCCCCGCATACGACACACCTGTACCCCCAGCGGTACGGAACCACAGCGACACCAGGTCAACTCCATAGCGTTGTCGTATGCCGCCCGAGCACCACGCGGCGCTCCCCGCAAGGGAGTTGCCCACCGGGCCCGTGCCTCCGTGACCCCGCAGTTGGGAGGCCAGCGTCAGGGGCACGATTGCGTCCGCCAGGGTCACCGAGGCGGGCGATGCTGGAAGGAACCCGTGTGAGCCGGATTTCGGTCCGGGGATTCGCAGTGGCCTCGGCCACCGCGGTCACCGCAGTCGGCAGTGTCGTCGGAGTTGCCTCGGGCAGCACCGCCCAGACCACTGACGACGCCGAGGCGGTCGCGAACGACACCACGTTGCTCGCCGACATACCCGTGGGCCAGCAGGCCCAGGTACAGACCGCGTCCCTGACTGCTCAGGCCGACGCCCAGGCCATCGCCGCCGACGCGAGCGCCCGTAAGGACGCCGAGGAGTCCGCCCGTAAGAAGGCGGCCCGGGACGCGATCGACAAGCAGAAGCAGGCGGAGAAGGCCGAGCAGGAGCGCAAGGCGAAGGAAGCGGCGGCGGCGGAAGCCGAGGCCAAGTCCGAAGCCGCGGGTTCGCTCGGTGACATCCCCACCCAGAGTTCGTACACCGTCGCCGAGATCCAGGCGATGGCGAAGGCGGTCGTGGCCAGCGACCAGTGGACGTGCTTCAGCAACATCGTGAACCACGAGTCCACCTGGAACTACAAGGCCGTGAACCCCTCCTCGGGTGCCTATGGTCTCTTCCAGGCGCTGCCCGGCTCCAAGATGTCGTCCGCCGGTTCCGACTGGCAGACCAACCCGGCCACGCAGATCAAGTGGGGCCTCAACTACATGGAATCGCGCTACGGCAGCCCGTGCGAGGCCTGGTCCTTCTGGCAGGCCAACCACTGGTACTAGTCCGGTTCACCGCCGAGTGCCCACCACTCGGCCGCTCAACCGTCTCAACCTTCCGAAGCCCTCCACCGTCCTTGGGTGGGGGGCTTCGGGCATGTACGGTCGGAGCCGCCGAGAGCAATCGCGGCCTCCGGGAGGAGTGGTGACCAGCAGGGGCGACGGGGGAAGAGGTCGGATGATGTCGCGGGTGCCCGGATGGCTCGGCCGGATCGGCGCCGGACTGAGCGGGTGGGGCGAGCGGTTGGAGCGGCGGCGGGCGGAGATCGAGTCGGAGGGGGCGGAGCCCGGCGGGTCGGGCGACAGCTCGCGTGGCGGCTCGGGCGGCGGGCGGGACGACGGCGGCGCCGGTGGCTCCGGCCCTGGCGCTGGTTCTGGTTCTGGCGCTGGTTCTGTCTCTGACGCCGGTTCCGAGAGCGTCGGCGAGACCGGGAGCGGGGGTGCCGCGGGCGCTGAAGGCGGTGCGGGCGGCTCTTCGGGCTCCCCCGCCGATGAGGGCGACACCGCCGGTGCTCGGGACCAGCCGGCCGCCGCCCCGGTGCTCTACGCCCGGCCTGACCCCGCGTCGGCGGTGCCGTGGGGGATGCGGGTGGCGGCCGAGGCGGGGTGGCGGCTGCTCGTTCTCGCGGGCACCGTCTGGGTGTTGATGCGGATCATCAGCTCCGTCCAGCTGCTGGTGCTGTCGTTCACCACCGCGCTGCTCGTCACCGCGCTGCTCCAGCCGACCGTGGCCCGGCTGACCCGGTACGGCGTACCGCGCGGCCTCGCCACCGCGCTGACCGCCATCCTCGGCTTTGTCATCATGGGGCTGATCGGCTGGTTCGTCACCTGGCAGGTCATGGAGAACGTCGACGACCTCTCCGACCAGATCCAGGACGGCATCGACGAGTTGCAGCGCTGGCTGCTCGACAGCCCGTTCCATGTCACCGAGAACCAGATCAACGACATCGCCAAGAACCTCCGCGAGGCGATCAGCGACAACACGGACACCATCACCTCGGCGGGGCTGGAGGGGGTGACCGTCATCGTCGAGGCGCTCACCGGCATCCTGCTGACGATGTTCTCCACGCTGTTCCTGCTCTACGACGGCAAGCGGATCTGGCAGTGGACGCTGAAGCTGGTGCCGGCGGCGGCCCGGCCCGGGGTCTCGGCGGCCGGGCCGCGCGCGTGGCAGACGTTGACGGCGTATGTGCGCGGCACGGTGATAGTGGCGTTGATCGACGCGATCTTCATCGGCCTCGGGATCTACTTCCTCGATGTGCCGATGGCCGTGCCGCTGGCCGTGTTCATCTTCCTGTTCGCGTTCATCCCGCTGGTGGGTGCGGTCGTCTCGGGCGCGCTCGCGGTGGTGGTGGCGCTGGTGACGCAGGGCGTGTTCACGGCCGTCATGACGCTGGTCGTGGTGCTCGCCGTCCAGCAGATCGAGGGGCACATCCTCCAGCCGTTCATCCTCGGACGGGCCGTACGGGTGCATCCCCTTGCCGTGGTCCTGGCCGTCGCCGCCGGTGGCATGATCGCGGGCATCGGGGGCGCGGTGGTGGCCGTGCCCTTGGTCGCGGTCACGAACACGGTGGTGGGGTCGTTGCGGGCGTACGCGGACGAGAAGGAGCGGGAACGGGAACGGGGTCAGGTGCGGTAGGCCCGGTGGCCAGTGGCGTCAGCTTTGTTCGCTGTTCGTGTCCGTCGTGGTGCGGGGGAAGGAGACCTCCACTCGGCGGTTCTTCTTGCGGCCCTCTTCGGAGGAGTTGTCGGCGATGGGGTAGTCCTCGCTGTAGCCGCGTACCTCGAAGGTGACGTTGCCGCCCAGGTCGCCTGCGAGGAGGTCGTGGACGGCCTCCGCGCGCTGCTTGGAGAGGGTCAGGCCGTGGGCGTACGAGCCGAGGTTGTCCGTGAAGCCGAAGACGCGGACCGTGCCCGCGCTCTGCCTCTTGATCTCCTCCGCGATCGTCTGGATGCGGGAGCGGGCCTGCGGGTTGAGTTTGGAGCTGTTCTTCGGGAAGAGGACCTCCGCCTGGAGGGCGAACGTGACGTTCTCGTTGGTGTCCTCCCGGCGTTCCTCGCCGCCCAGGTCCTCCACGACCGACTTGATGTCCAGGACCTTGGCCTGGGCGAGCGTGGCTCCCTGGGCGAGCTTCAGGCCCGGGCTGTTCGCGTCCACCTCCGGGGGTGGGGAGGTCGTGACCGTACCCGGGGGTTCGCTGGGGTCGTCGGCGGCCTGGGCGGGGGGCGCGAGGGCGAGGGCGGCGAGGAGGGCGAGGGCCGCGGTGGTTTTTGGCGGGAGGACAGTCATCGTCACGTCACTCGTCCTCGGAGAGTTCGATCGTGGCGGGGGGCATGGAGCCGACCTGGAAGTCTACGGAGGTGGTGGATTCTGGGGGGGCGGGGAATTGGGCGAACCATTGGGCTGTCGCGCCCTCGTCGACGCCGCCGGTGAACTGTGTGCAGAGGCATCGGCCCGAGGTGTCCCGCAGTACGAGGTACTTCTTCTTGCCCGTCTGGTCGACGAGGCTGGCACCGGCGATGGACGCCCCGTTCTTGGCCAGTTCCTTCTCATCGCCCAGCCAACTCGCCGGCACCCAAGCCTCGCCGGTGTTGTTCACGACGGTCCCCTCAACGGTGACGAACCCTCCCTCGTCCCGCTGGGCCGATGTCACGGTGAGCGTCAGCCCGTTCTCCCCCTTCACCTCGGCCAAGACCGAGGCGGTGGTGGGCTCTTGCGTGTCCTGCTGGTCGTCGCCGTTGTCTCCCTTGGCGGACGGGGTGGACGACGAGCCCTTGTCCGAGGCCTTGTCGTCATCTCCTCCCCCGCCGCAACCGGCCACCGTGAGGAGCAGCCCGGTCGCGATCGCCACCGCGGTCACTGCCCTGCGGCCCTTCATGGTGTGCCGAAGGTTCATCGGTACGGCTTCCTCTCACTCGGCCAGATACACAGAGAACATCACGGACGCGTCGGGAAGGTCGTCCGGATCGAAATTCCCGGGGTCGATATCCACGGGTACGCCGTCGCAGTCCAGGGTGACGGGGTCCGTGGGGTTGGTGTTCACGTCGAAGTCGCAGCGCGGCTGGATGACAGCGACCGCCTGGGCCTTGGCTGTCATGTCCTCGGTGCCGGGGATGATCGAATCGCCCACGGTGTAGTCCGTCACGACATTGACCCGGAAGCCCGGGGCTCCGTTCACCTCGGTGAGCTGGGCGCCGCCTTGGACGGTGGCCTTGTTCTGGGCTGCCAGTTCCGCGGCCGCGGCGTCGGCCTCCGCCACGGGGATTCCACCTGCGGGCAGGTCGAGCCAGTCCAACCAGTCGCCGTTGCCTGCCTCGATGGCGTCGCCAAGGTCCAGCAGCAGTTCGTCCCGCGCTTGCTGCGCAGCCGCCAACGCCGCGGCGTCCGCCGCCGACTGAGCGCCGTTGCGGGCGGATGCAGCCTGGGCGAACACGAAGAAGGCCAGTGCCGTGAAGAGCAGGATCGCCGTCAGCCAGATGTAGAGGGGGAGGGTCGATCCCCGATCGCCGACCAGCTCACGGATCAGCCGATGACGCTCTTCACCGCGTTCAGGATCGCCTGGGAGATCAGCCCGTCCAGCCCCAGCCCGTCGATCATCACGAAGATGCCCGCGACGATGATCATGATGCCCGCGTATTCCACGAACCCCGCGCCCGCGTCCCGGTCGTGTCCGCGCATGCGGGAGACGACCGTGGTCCTCCAGGTCTTGAAACGGTGCTTCACCTTCATGGCGGTTGCCTTCCCGCGCGATGCCGACGCCAACCGGATCACCGTACGTGAGTCGGCCCGTACGGGGGGTGGGTCCGGGGGCCCAACTTCCGGTGGGAGGGTGGGTCATCGGGGCCACCCCTCGGGGGTTGTGCCCAGCCAGTGGGCTATGGCTTCGCTGCGGGTTGAGGTGTGCAGTTTCGCGAAGATGTGGTTGATGTGGTTCTTGACGGTCTTCTCGCTGATGAAGCAGGTGGCGGCGATCTGACGGTTGTTCATGCCGGTCGCGATGAGGTCCATCACCTCCACCTCCCTTGAACTCAGGCCGAAGGACGGTCGGTTGGCGTGGTTGAGGATGCGGCGGTGCAGGCGGGACGCGAACGTGGGGCGGGTCTTTGACGACTGTGCCATAGATGGTTGCACCTGCGAAGTAGGGTCGTGACTTTCGTGTGAAGGTTTGTAGGAAACGCCGAGTGAAGTTGAGACAGACTGGGAGAGGGGGCGATGTCCCTCCCGCAAGTTCCGTACCGCCGCTATCAGTTCCGGGGCCGTGAACTCGCCGTGGACCAGATAACCGGCCGCGCCCCGGCGCAGCGCCTCCGTCACGACCTCGGGTTCCGTGCTGTACGTCAGCATCATCACGGGGCAGAGCGCGGCCAGTTCGGGGAGGGCGGTGAGGCCGTCCGTGCCGGGCATGCGGACGTCGAGGAGGGCGATGTCCGGGTGGTGGTGGCGGGCCGCGCGCACCGCCTCCTCGCCGTTCGTGGCCTGGGCGACCACGGTGATGTCGGGGTGCGTGTCGAGGAGAGCCGTGAGGCCGGCGCGGACCACCGGGTTGTCGTCCGCGACGAGTACGCGGAGGGGCCGGTCAGGCATGTGCGGCCTCCTGTCGTCCGTGGGGCGGCGTAGGTCCGTGAGGAGGTCTCGGCAGTCGGCGACGGCTCGGCGGGCCGCAGAGGCGACGAGGGTGGCCTGTTGTCCGAGATGTGTGGGGTCGGGGGTGGCGTGGTTCGCCTTGGTCGCAAGGGCTTCGGTCGCAAGGGCTTCGGCGGCGAGGGCCAGACCGTGCAGGGTCGTCACCACGGAGTCGTGGAGTTCGCGGGCCAGGCGGGCGCGTTCCGACTGCACGGCCTCCGCGACGGCCAGGCTCGTCATGGCTTCGCAGAGGGCCTGGGTGGCCGTGTCGGTGGGGTGGGTGTGCCAGGAGGGCCGGGTGTTCATCAGCGGCCCAGGATGTCGCCGAAGTTGGTGCCTGAGCCCAGGAACATGCCTGTCGCGATGAGGATCATCGTGGCGGGGAGCATGAAGATCAGGGTGACCAGGGTGGCCTTGGGGATGGTGCGGGCGGCGCGGCGGCGGGCGTTCTGGGCGTCGGTGCGGCGCATGTCGGCGGCGAGCTGGATGAGGGTTTCCGCGATGGGGGAGCCCAGTTCCTCGCCCTGTTGGAGTGCCGAGACGAACTGGGCGACCTGTTCGGACGTGTTGCGTCTGCGGAGTTCGTCGAAGGCCTGGCGGCGGCTGACGCCCATGTCCATCTGGCGGAGGGTGATGCGGAGTTCGTCCGCCCAGGGGCCCTCGTACTTCTCCGCGACCCGGTCCAGCGCCTGACGGAAGCCCAGGCCCGCCGAGACCACGACCGCGAGGACGTCCAGGAAGTCCGGCAGGGTGCGGTCGATGACGTCCTTGCGGTCGCGGATGGCCTGCCAGATCGCCGCGTCGGCGGCGAGCAGGCCGAAGGCGATGGTGAACGCGGCGAACAGGGGGCGGTCGCTGGTGAGGAAGACCAGGCCCATGAACGCGCCGAAGAAGCCGTAGACGGCGCGGCGGGCGGCGTAGCGGTTGAGGGTGAGGCCGCCGGGGTTGCCCGCCATGTCGATCCGGCGGCGTTTGGCCTCGACCCGGCGCGGGCCCATCAGGCGCAGCACGAGGGGCGCGAAGCGCATGCCCAGGCGGTCGACGGCCGAGCCGGTCTTGGAGACGCGGGTGGCGCCCACCTCCAGGGCCAGCGCCAGATCGCTGGGGAGTTTCGCCTCGGCGCGGATCATGCGGATGCCGAGGAGGACGCCCGCCACGGAGATCGCCGTCAGGAGGGCCAGGAGCAGGGGGAGGAAGGAGGGCGTCGATGTCGTCATGTCTGTCACCGGGCCCTTCTCGTCGTCGTCATGTCTGTCACCGTGGCCCTCTCATACTTCGATCTTGCCGAGGCGGCGGATGACGAAGAAGCCGACCGTGTAGAGGCCGATCGAGATCAGGACCAGGGCCTGGCCGAGGGGGGAGCCGGTCACCCGGGCCAGGGCGCCGTCGTTCGAGGAGTTGATGAGGAGGAGGGAGCCGAGGCCGAGGAGGGGGACGGTGAAGGCCGTCGCGTTGACCTCGGAGAGCATCGTGCGCACCTCGCGGCGGGTCTCCTTCCGGTCCTCCAGGGTCTGGGTGAGGTTGCGGAGGGAGCTGACCACCGTGCCGCCCGCCTTGTTGGAGAGCACGAGGGTGGTGACGAGGACGACCAGTTCGCGGGAAGGCAGGCGTTCGGCGAGTTCGCCGAGGGCGTCGTCCACCGAGCGGCCGAGCGCCAGTTGGTCCGCTACCCGGGCCAGTTCCTCGCCCGCCGGGGCCTCCAGTTCCTCCGCCGCCATCGCCAGTGCCGTACGGAGGGCGAGGCCGGCGGCGGTGGCGTTGGCGAGGAGGCGGGCCACGTCCGGGAGTTGGTTGATGAAGGCCTCGATGCGTTTCTGGCGCTGCCAGTTGAGGAAGATGGCCGCCGCCCAGATGCCCACGGCTGCCGCGATCGGGCCGAAGAACGGGGCCAGGGTGGTCGCCGCGATCAGCCACAGGGCGGCGACGAGCATGGTGACGTAGGTGGCGAACTCCCCCGCCGTGAGGTCCAGTCCGGTCGTGGTCAGGCGGAGGTGGATCGCGCGGCCCAGGCGGGTGCGGCGCAGGCGGCGGTCGACGGCCGTGAAGCGGCGTACGCGGCCGGCCGCCGTGCGCAGGGGGCCGCCCTGGTGGCCCGCGAGGCGGTCGACCAAGGCCTGGCGCTGGGCGCGGCCGGAGGCGTACGCGTGTGCGCCCGCGACGGCGAGGGTGCCGCAGAGGATCGTGGCGCCGAGGGCCAGGAGGGTGGTGTTGTCCAAGTCCAGGTCCAGGTTCAGGCCCCGGTCCGTGGATGTCTGGGCCGCCCGGGTCGACAGGGTCGAGTAGGTCGACTGGATCGACAGGGTTGTCATGTCCTACCTCCTCGGGCTATCCGATGGCCTGGCGGGTGTTCAGCGGGTCGATCGCCTCCGATACGCCGTACGCGGGCGGCAGGGGCTCGTTGGCCACGTACAGCTTCTCCGCGACGGGGCGGGGTATCGGCAGGTGTTCGAAGCGGCCGTGGACGACGCGGTCGGCGCCGAGGGGGTCCGGGGCGTAGCGGGAGACCGTGGCGATACGGAACTGTTCGCGGCCGTGCGAGACGAGCAGGGCGATCTCGGTGATCTTGCGGGAGCCGTCGGCGAAGCGGGTGAGCTGGACGACCACGTCCACCGCCGAGTTGATCTGGTCCTTGAGGGCCTCGAAGGGGATCAGGACCTCGGACATCGAGCCGAGGGTCTGGAGCCTCATGAGGGCGTCCTCGGCGGAGTTGGCGTGGACCGTGGCGAGGGAGCCGTCGTGGCCGGTCGACATGGCCTGGAGCATGTCCAGGGTCTCGCCGCCGCGGACCTCGCCGACGATGATGCGGTCGGGGCGCATGCGGAGGGAGTTGCGGACCAGGTCGCGGATGGTGATCTGGCCCTTGCCCTCGATGTTGGGGGGCCGCGATTCGAGGCGGATGACGTGGTCCTGCTGGAGCTGGAGTTCGGCGGAGTCCTCGATGGTGATGATGCGTTCGCGGGGTGGGATCAGGCCGGAGAGGGCGTTGAGGAGCGTTGTCTTTCCGGTGCCGGTGCCGCCGCTGACGATGACGTTGAAGCGGGCGCGGACGAAGGCCGCGAGGAGCATCAGCATCTGCTCGTCGAGGGAGCCGAGGTCGATGAGTTCGGGGAGGGTGTAGGCGCGGGGGAAGCGGCGGATCGTGAGGGTGGGGCCGGTGAGGGCGAGTGGGGGGATGATCACGTTGACGCGTTCGCCGGTGGGGAGACGGGCGTCGACCATGGGGTTCGACTCGTCGACCCGGCGGTTGACCGTGGAGACGATGCGTTCGATGGTCTGCATGAGTTGGTCGGTGGAGGCGAAGCGTAGGGGGAGTTGTTCTACGCGGCCTCCTCGCTCTACGAAGATCGAGTCCGGGCCGTTGACCATGATCTCGGTGACGGAGGCGTCCGCGAGGAGGGGTTCCAGGACGCCCAGGCCGAGGGCCTCGTCCACGACTCTGCGGATCAGTTGGGAGCGTTCGGCGGAGGAGAGGACCGGGCCCTCTCGGCTGATGATGTGGCCCAGGACGCGTTCGAGGCGGGCTCGGCGGTCGGCCGCGGTGAGGGTCGACATCTCGGCGAGGTCGATCTCTTCGAGGAGCTTGGCGCGGTAGACGGCCACGAGGTGTCCGTCCTCGCGTCCGGTTCCTCCCTCGTCGGGGGCGGCGATTCGGGATCGCAGGCTCATCTTCTGGTCAGCTCCTCTCGGGGGGTGGGGGTTGGGGGGCCGGGGGGGCGTGGGTTGGGGGTTCGGGTCGGGGGTCAGTTGTCCGTGTCGTTGGGCATGGTGGCGGTGCGTTCGACGGTGACCGGGTCGAGGAGGGGGACGATCGAGGGGACGGTGACGGTGACCGTGTAGGTGGTGGTGTCGGTGCCGGTGCCGTCGAGTGCGGGGGTGGGGTTCAGCCATCCGCTCGCCGCGGCTACGCCTGCGGCTGCGCCTGTGCCGGGTTCCAGGGATTCGGCTCGGGCCGCGGCTCGGGCGGCTGAGCCGGCCTGGCTGATGCCGTAGCCGATGAGTCCCAGTTGGATCGCGGCCATGCCTACGAGGAGGAGGATCGGGAGGAAGCCGGCGAACTCCAGGATGGAGGTGCCTCGGTCGTTCCAGCGGTGGGGGTTTCGTCGGTTCGTCGTGGGGGCTTGGGCGCCTGGGGGTCGGTGGGTGGGTCGGGGGCGTGTCGGGGGGTGTCCGTCCTCGGAACGGCGCGGAATCGGTTGGCTGGGAAGCGGGGCGAGTTGACGCGCCAACCTCTGCGGGCGGACACCCCCCGACACGCCCCCTTCTCGCCGTACGCGGCCGACCCGCCGTCGGGGGCGCGTCACGATGCCCTTGGCGGCGGGGTCCGCCTCGGTGCGTGCGCGGGTGGTCCTCCGGCGGGGCCGTGTCACCACGCTGGTGTCGGAGGTGGCGTCGGGGTGGGTGGGGGTCATGGGGTGGTCCCCTCCAGGGCTGCGCCTGCCTCGCCGTTGACTGTCCAGCCTGCGTCGAAGCCGGGGAAGAAGAGGGGGACGGTGGCCTGGACCTCTGCGCGCATGACGGGGCCGGCGGGGATGCAGTCGATGGAGGTGTCGTTCCAGGCGCCGGGGAGGTGTTCGCTGCCGGCGGCTTCGCAGGCGGCGGCTATGTCGCCGTCGACGGCGTAGGCGGCGGTGGCGGCGCGGGCGGCCTCGTCGGCGGCGTTGCCTGCGAGGGAGTAGGTGTAGCCGTAGAGGGCGGCCTGCCAGAGGATGGCCATGGTGATCAAAATCAGGGGGAACATGCCGGCGAATTCGAGGGTCGCCGAGCCCCGGTCGCCCCCTTTGCGGCGGAGGACGAGGGCGCCTCGGTCGGTGGAGGACTTGCGGCGGCGGCCGCCGGCGTGGTGTTCCGGTGCGGCCACCAGTTCCAGTTCGGCGGCCAGGGCCCACAGGGACTGTTTGATCACCGAGCGGGTGTCCAGGTCCTGGAGGCGGCCCGCGTCGACCACGGACTGGAGTTCCTTGAAGGCGGCGGGGACGGCGGCGCGGGCCACTTTCGTGCCGGTGATCTTCTCGACCAGGGAGGGCTGGATCTCCGTGGCGCGGGAGAGGCGGTTGACGACCGTCAGGGTCTCCTCGGCCTTGCGGATCTGGAGGCGGTCCCAGAGGCGGACCATGCGTTTGGCGGCGCGGACGGCGACCACGTCGGGGGTGACGAGGAGGAGGGCGTGGTCGGCCATTTCGACGGCGGCGGCGGTGGCCGCGTTCATCTGGGAGCCGCAGTCGACGATCACGACGTCGTGGCGGGAGCGGAGGGTGGCCACGACCTGGCGGGCCACGCGGTCGGTCACCTCCTCGCCGCGTTCGCCCTCGGCGGGGGCCAGGAGGAGGGCGATGCCGGTGTCGTGGGAGTAGACCGCCTCCTGGAGGACGCGGGGGTTGATGTCCGTGATGCCGGCCAGGTCGGCGACCGAGCGGCGGAACTGGACGTCCAGGTAGGACGCCACGTCGCCGGACTGGAGGTCGAGGTCGAGGAGGGCCACCGTACGGCCGGACGCGCGGGCCGCGAGGGCGAGTTGGACGGCGGTGACCGTGGCGCCTACGCCCCCTTTGGCGCCGCTGACCGTGACGACGGTGCCGCCGGGGCCTGTGTACAGCTCGGGGGTGGTGCTGCCGAGGTGGCGGCGCATGCCGGCGGACCAGGCGGCGGCGGCCTGGACGCGTTCGGCGAGGGCCTCGTAGGCGAGGGGGAGGTTGACGATGCCGCGGGCGCCGGAGTCCATGGCGGCGGTGAGGACGCCGGTGCTGGTGTCGGAGGTGATGAGGACGACGCCGACCGCCGGGAAACGCAGGACGAGATCGCGGACCAGGTCCAACGCCGGGACCGGGCCGATCCGTTCGTGCACGAGGACGACTTCGGGCAGTTCGTCCAGGGAGTCGGCGGCCAGCCGCGCCAGGGTGTCGAGCAGGGCGGTGGAGTCGGAGACGGGGGGTGCCGGTTCCGCGTCGGCCAGCTGGCCGAGCAGGGTGGTGAGGGCGCGGGCCGACTCGACGTCCCCGGCGGCGGGGAGGACGCGGATGGTCATCGGTGGGTCCTCCCCGTTCCGCCGGTCACGGAGGCACAGATGATGGTGCACCTTCCGCCGGGCGCCAGTGGGCGGGTGGCGGCGGGCGCGGAGACACGGATTCCGCCAGGTGCGGGGACACGCATACCGGAGGGTGCGGGTGGGCGGGTGGCGGCGGTCGTGGAGGTCCGCATTCGGCCGTCGGGTGCCAGTGGGCGGGTCACGGCGGTCGTGGAGGTCCGCACATCGCCGGGTGCGGGTCGGTGCCTCGCGGCGGGCGTGGAGGTGCGCATTCTGCCGGGTGCCGGTGGGCGGGTGGCGTCGGTCGCCGAGGTCCGCATTCGGCCGTCGGGTGCCGGTGGGCGGGTCACGGCGGGCGCAAGGGTGCACCTTCCGCCGGGTGTCATTGGGCGGGTCACGTCGGCCGTGGAGGTGCGCACATCGCCGGGTGCCGTTGGGTGCGTCGCGGAGGTGTGCGGGGTGTGGGGCGTGCTCGTTCCGGGTGGGGCGGTGTGCGTGGGTGGCCTCGGGGTGGCCATCCGTAGTGGCATTCGGCGTACCTCCGTTCGAGGTGCCCTCGTGGGGACGTTCCGGACCGACCTCATCGCGGGGCCTCCTACTTGTCCTCGTCGAGGGTGTACGAACGGTCGTCCGGTACGACGACGGTGGCCTCCCCGCCCCCGACGAGGGCGAGACGGACGTGTTCGGCGAACGACTCGGCGAACGCGACGCGCTGGGCGTCGGCGGTGTCGAGCGCGAAGGTGATGGGGACGGCCTCGGTGGCCGTGCGCCGGCGGTCGTTGCTGGACTGGCCGGGTTCGAGGGGGGTCAGCTTGCCGACGTCGATGACGCGGGCGTCGGCGACCATCAGCTTGGACGTGTCCTTGCCGGAGTCGCTGTCCTTCTCCTCGAAGGTGGCGTAGATGTTGACCAGCGAGCCGGGGTTGATCTTGCCCGCCACTCCGGTGGAGGCGTCGATCAGGATCGCGATCTCCTGCTGCCCGGCTTCGAGTTCGGGCCGGTCGACGATCATGTCGGACTGGAGCAGGGAGCCCTTGCGCAGCTGGGTGACGGCGATCTTGCCGCGGATCTGCGCGAGATCGGTGACGGCCGTGGCGGACAGCCACCGCTCCGGCATCGAGATCCTCTCGAACTGGCCCGCCGTCAGCTCCTTGTAGGGCGCGATGTCGCCCTTGAGCCGGTACGCGGTCACCTCGGGTCCGACCTTCGCGTTCACGTCACGGATCACCGAGAGCACCCCGGCGAAGGCGGCCAGGGCGCACAGGGCCGAGAGGACCAGCAGGATGACGCCGCGGCGCTGGCGTGAGTTCATTGGCCGAACTACCTCGATCGGGGGGGGAGAGGGAGAAGGAGAGACCGACTGACGGGGCGTGCGAAGCCTTTCCGGCCTACGGCCTGTTCAGTTGTCGTACGGCTGTCATGTGGCCCCCCGGGGCAGCGCGCGCACGGGTGGTGGTTCCGGTTCCCGTAAGGGCGCCGCGCAGAACCCGCAGCGGTCGCCGATGAGTTCGAGGCCGCACCAGTGGCAGGTCTCGCGGCGGACGGACGAGACGAGCTGGTAGAGCACGGAGACGTCGGAGAGGCCGGCGGCGAACTCGACGAGCTTGCCGGTCCCCCACCAGCGCGTGGACCCCTCGGGCAACGGCACCGGCAGCGAACCCTGGACCTGCCAGGCCGGTGCCAGGGTCGCGGTGACCCAGTCGGACGGCGGCTGCGGTCCCTGTGCGACGAGCAGCCGGGTGCCGAACTCGGGCCCGGCCAGGGGCTCCTGGTCGGCGACGTTGAGGCGGGTGAGCTGGGGCCGCGGGTTGGCCAGGACGGCGAACTGGGCGCCCGGCATCCATGACTTGGCGTGCGAGGTGAGGGTGACCGGCACGCGGTCGAGCTTGGTGACGGAGCCGAGGAGGGCGCCGGCGTAGATGTAGTGCGCGAGGAGGCGTACGGAGGAGGCGAGCACCCCCGGGCTGAAGTCGCACACCGACAGCTGGCGCAACTGCTGGGCGAGCAGGGCGAGGCCGAGCGGCGGCAGGTCCACGCCGAGCAGGGCGATGCGGTCGCTCTCCAGCACGGAGCGGACGGTATGCAGCCGCCGGGCGACGGCCGTGCCGTCGGAGGTCGAGTGGAGGGCGATGACATAGCCGTGCTGCTCGATGAGCGCGTGCATGCCGAACAGGGAGGCCTCCAGGGTCTCCTGCGGCTGGACGACTGCGGGCGGTGTCTGCCGGTCGTGCGGTGGGAGCACCAGATCGGAACTGGTGACGGCTATCGCGGTCGGCACGCTGCACACCACCCCGTTCACTTCGGCGGGGTGGTCGACCACCGCCTCAGATGGCCCCTGTGAGGGGGGTCGTCTCCCTGGACGTCCCTCCTGCATCGTCTTGCATCAGCACCATATCCACGGCATGGCCCGATCAACACTGGATCTCCTTGATCAACTCACGGAAGGTGCGGGCCGTATCCACACAGAGTGAGACGCATATGCCTCAACTCGGCAGGCCAGGGCGGGTGTTGGGCCACACGTACGGGTGAACGGGCCTTGTGCGGGGAGTATTGACAACTTGATTGGTCTGGACCAGCGTACCGAGCATGTTCAGACAGAGAAGACGCATACAAATGCGGCGGTTCCGGTCGAGGGCCGTAGCCGCCGCCATCCTCGCCCTCGGTCTCACTCTCGTCGGCGCCGGACAGGCCTCCGCCGCGGACGTCAACAACGCCAGGAACGCCGGATTCGAGTCGGGGCTCAGCGACTGGAACTGCTCGGCGGGCAGCGGCGGCACCGTCTCCTCCCCCGTGCACGGCGGCGCGTCCGCGCTGCGGGCCGCCCCGGCCGGACAGGACAACGCCCGCTGCACGCAGGTGGTGGCGGTCAAGCCCAACTCGACGTACACGCTCAGCGCCTGGGTGCGGGGCGGGTACGCCTATCTGGGCGCGACCGGCACCGGTACGGCGGACGTGTCCACGTGGACGCCGGACTCGGCGGGCTGGAAGCGGCTGTCGACCACCTTCGGCACGGGCGCCTCGACGACCTCGGTGACGGTGTACACCCATGGGTGGTACGGGCAGGCCGCGTACCACGTCGACGACGTGGCCCTCTTCGGGCCCGACGGCGGCGGGGGCGGCGACCAGCCGCCCAACGTCCCGTCCGCCCCGGCCGGGCTGACGGTGGCGGGCTCCACGTCCTCGTCGGTCTCGCTGGCCTGGAGCCCGGTGTCGGGCGCCACGGGCTACCACGTCTACCAGGGCGGTACGCGGGTCCAGTCGGTCACCGGCACCTCGGCGACCGTGACCGGGCTCGCCGCCTCCACCTCGTACGCCTTCCAGGTCACGGCGGCCAACTCGGCCGGGGAGTCGGCCCGTTCGGCGTCCGTGACGGGGACGACGACCGCGACTCCGGGCGGCGGCACCGGGGTGCCGAAGCACGCGGTGACCGGGTACTGGCAGAACTTCAACAACGGGGCGGCGGTGCAGAGGCTCGCCGACGTCCCGTCGCAGTACGACATCATCGCCGTCGCCTTCGCGGACGCCACCGCCACGCCGGGGGCGGTCGACTTCACCCTCGACTCGGCGGGGCTCGGCGGCTACACCGTCGACCAGTTCAAGGCGGACGTCCGGGCCAAGCAGGCGGCCGGCAAGAAGGTCATCGTGTCGGTCGGCGGCGAGCGCGGCACGGTCGCGGTCAACAGCGCCTCCTCCGCGACGAACTTCGCGGACTCGGTGTACGCCCTGATGCGGACGTACGGCTTCGACGGCGTCGACATCGATCTGGAGAACGGGCTCGACGCGACCTATATGACACAGGCGTTGCGGGCGTTGTCGGCGAAGGCCGGCCCGTCGCTCGTCATCACCATGGCTCCGCAGACCATCGACATGCAGTCGACGTCCAACGCGTACTTCCGGACCGCGCTGAACATCAAGGACATCCTGACGGTCGTCAACATGCAGTACTACAACAGCGGTTCCATGCTGGGCTGCGACGGCAAGGTCTACAGCCAGGGGTCGGTGGACTTCCTCACCGCCCTCGCCTGTATCCAGTTGGAGGGCGGGCTCGCCCCGTCCCAGGTGGGGCTGGGGCTGCCGGCCTCGACGCGGGGCGCGGGCAGCGGGTACGTGGCGCCGAGCGTGGTGAACAACGCCCTCGACTGTCTGGCCCGGGGCACCCACTGCGGCTCCTTCAAGCCGCCGCGGACCTATCCCGGCCTCCGGGGCGCGATGACCTGGTCGACCAACTGGGACGCCACGGCGGGCAACGCGTGGTCCGACGCGGTGGGGCCGCATGTGCACGGGCTGCCGTAACGGGCTCCTGTAGGGCTGTGGCCCCGGGACCCCTGTAGGGCTGTGGTCCGGGACGCCTCGTGTTCTCCGCCGGCGCCCGGACCACGGTCGATCGCCCCGTGCTCAGCCCATCGGGCGGTAGTAGCCCAGTACTTGGGCCAGGTGCGCGAACCACTGGTGGAGGCGCTCGCGGGGTTTTGCCTCGACCGTGCATTCGAAGAAGGTGCCGTCCAGGTGGATGACGGCGACCATGAGCGCCTTGCCGTTGCCGCTCGCCTTGTAGTGGACGCTGCGGATCTCCGGCCAGGAGAAGTCGATGGAGACGCCGTGGTCCTCGAAGGCGACGCCGTTGGCGTCGACGACCACCGAGTTGCGGCGGTCGACGGCCAGGAACTCCGGGCCCTGGGCGGGAGCGGGGCCCGCCTGCGGGTACGGGTGGGGGACCGGTGCCGGTGCCGGTGGCGCGTACGGCGGAGGTGGCGGGCCGAAGCCCTGGGGGGCGCCCGGCGGTGTTCCGGGTGGCGGTGGTGGCTGCTGGTCCATGGCTGTTCGTCCCTCTGCCCCGTCGGTGTGACTCGTACGCACCGTATCCCTCCCCCACTCGTGAAACATTCCCCGGGGGCCACCGCATCAAGGGAGTGAGGGACAACAAGAAGAGACACGGCCACGGCCCGTGCGAGCTCGTTCAGGGGGAGCCGGAGATGAGACCAGTCCGCGCGGACGGATACCAGGAGTTCGCGGCGGCGCGTGCGGGGCATCTGTACCGCTCCGCGTGTCTGCTCACCGGCGGGGACACCCACCTCGCCGAGGACCTCGTGCAGGAGACGCTCGGCCGGCTGTACGTGAAGTGGGGGCGGGTGCGGCGGGCGGACAACCCCGCCGGGTACGCGCAGACCGTGCTGACGCGGACCTTCCTGGCCCATCGGCGGCGGCTCAGCAGCCGGGAACGGGCCACCGACGTGATCCCGGACGTGCCCGCCGCGCCCGGCTCCGACTCGTCCCTGCGGCTCACCCTCGTCGAGGCACTCGGCCAACTGCCGCCCAAGGACCGGGCCGTGGTCGTCCTGCGCTACTGGGAGGACCGGTCCGTCGAGGAGACCGCCGCGGCGATGAACGCCAGTTCGGCGGCCGTACGCACCCGATGCGTCCGCGCCCTCGCCCGCCTGCGCGTCCTCCTCGGGGACGGCATCGGTGAGTACGTCACCCCCTGAGCACACACAGACACAGTCCCCTCCCCCAGTTCCCCATCCACGCGCGGAAACGGCGGTTCGTCATGCCCCTTGACCAGCACGAAGACCCCTTCGAGAACCGGCTCGGCGATGCGCTGCGCCGGGCCGGCGACACCTTCGACACCGACGGGCACGCCCTGGTCGGCGGCGGAGCCGTACGCGGCCGGCGGATGCTGTTCCGCCGGCGCGCGGCCGTACTGGGCGGGGTCGCCGGGATCGCGCTCGTCGGCGTGGGCGGAGCACTGCTGCTGCCCGGGGGCGGCGACGGGGGCGGACAGCGGTCCGTGGCGGCGGGGTCCCGCGATCCCGCGGTCCGCGACGACGACGGCGCGGTGTCCGGCGCCGAACTCCTCGGCATGCTCAAGGAGTTGCTGCCGGACGGGAAGATCAGCGGGGAGTCGGCCCGTGGCACGAGCGCGGACCCGGGGCCGTACGCCCATGTCGTGTACGACGACGGCAAGGGCGGCGGGGCCGTACAGCTCGGGCTCGGGCGGATCGACGCCGACAGCGAGCACGGCCGGCAGCTGACCGACTGCCCGGACAAGACATTCGTCGGCTACGACTCCTGCGAGGAGAGCACCCTGCCGGGCGGCGCACGGCTGATGCTCTTCCAGGGCTACGAGTACCCGGACCGCCGGGTGGACACCAAGCACTGGTACGCGCAGCTGGTCGATCCGGCGGGGTACGAGGTCAGCGTCATGGAGTGGAACGCCGAGGCGCAGAAGGACGCGCCGATCACGCGTGCCGAACCGCCGCTCTCCACCGCCTCCTTGAAGGCCATCGTCACGGACCCGGGCTGGCAGGCGGTCGTCGACGCCATCACGGAGAAGCCGACGGGCGACGGCGGGCAGGAGAACCAGGAGGAGAAGGAGACCTCGTCGACGGAGCAGCCCGGCTCCGCCTCCGTGGACGCGCCGACCGTCGACGGCGCCGCGATCCAGGAGACCCTGCACGGGCTCCTCCCCGAGGACGTGGACGTCGTCACGAAGGGCGGCCAGGAGACGGACTTCGGCTATGTCGTCGTCGACGACGGCAAGGGGCTGAGCCTGGTGCAGATCAACGTGCAGCTCGGGATGGGGGATGTGGCCGACTCGCTGTTCGGCGACGACGCGGAGACCCTGCCCGACGGCACGAAGGTCGCGGAGAAGCAGCAGGCCGGGGAGAAGGGCGGCGAGGGGGTCGTCATGTGGACCGTGGACACGCTCCGCACGGACGGGCTGCGGGTCGTGATCAGCGCCTTCAACTCCGGCGCCCAGCACACGGCCGCGACCCGTGAGACCCCCGCGCTCACCATGGCGCAGCTGAGGGAGATCGCCACCAGCGGGAAGTGGGAGACGCTCGGCTAGTCACGCCCGTTCGGCAACTGTTCGGGGTTCGGGTTCGCCGGGGTCAGAAGAAGTCCGCCCACGGCTGGTCCCAGATCTGTTTGACGGCCAGGACCAGGAAGAGGAGGCCCGCGATGGCGAGCATGGCGTTGCTGAGGATGCCGTTGCGCCATTCGCGGGGTGTGCGGGAGGAGTTGAGGAGCCAGAGGAGGGTGGCGGCGAGGAACGGGAGGAAGGCCGCGCCGAGCACGCCGTAGAGGATGATCAGGCGGAACGGCTGGCCCTGGAAGAGCAGGACGATGGGCGGGAAGGTCAGCCAGAGCAGATACGCGCGGAACGGCCAGGACCGCGCGCGCTCGCCGGAGGCGACCTCCGCGCCCTTCGCCGTCTCCTTCGAGCGGTAGCGCGCCACGAAGTCCGCGAACATCAGGCTCACGCCGTGCCAGACGCCGATGAGGGAGGTGTACGAGGTGGCGAAGAAGCCGATGAGGAAGAACTTGGCGGTGGCCGGGCCGTACTCGTCCTCCAGGATGTCGCCGAGCTGGATCAGGCCCTTGTCGCCGGTGGCCATGGCGATGTTCGCGGAGTGCAGCAGTTCGGCGCCGACGAAGAGCATGGAGATCACGAAGATGCCGGTGGTGATGTACGCGACCCGGTTGTCGAGCCGCATGATCTTCATCCAGCCGGTGTCGGTCCAGCCCTTGGCGTTGACCCAGTAGCCGTACGCGGCCAGCGTGATCGTGCCGCCGACGCCGCCGATCAGGCCCAGGGTGTTGAGGATCGAGTCCTTCTCGTCGGGGAGGACCGGCAGCAGTCCCGCGAAGGCGTCCGCGAGGTTCGGGGTGACCCTGATCGCCAGGTAGACGGTCACCACGAACATGACGCCCACGAGGACCGTCATGACCTTCTCGAAGACCTCGTACTTGTTGAACCAGACGAAGACCAGGCCGCTCAGACCGCAGAGGACGGCCCACCACTTCAGGTCCATGACGTCCGGGAACAGCGCCTGGAGGGGCAGGGCGCTGGACGACATCGCGGCGGCGCCGTAGACGAAGCCCCAGACGACGACGTACACGACGAAGAACCACGTCGTCCAGCGGCCGAGGCTCGCCCAGCCGTCGAAGAGGGTGCGGCCGGTGGACAGATGCCAGCGGCCGGTGGCCTCGGCGAGCGAGATCTTGACGAGGCAGCCGAGGACGGCCGCCCACAGCAGGGTGTAGCCGAAGTTGCTGCCCGCGATCAGGGTCGCGACGAGGTCGCCGGCGCCGACACCGGTCGCGGCGACGACGATGCCGGGACCGATGTACTTCCAACTGGATTTACGGGGTGGGGGGTTGGTGTCGGAGGTTGCGGGTGTGTCTGTGGGGTTTCCCGTGGTGTCCGCCATGGGGGTCAAGAAACCCTAAAGGACCACTGGGGACAAGAGGGCGTGCGCGGCGCCCCTTCGGCCTAGCCGACGCAGCCGGCCATCCCGCAGGTGCCCAGCTCGAACCAGACGGTCTTGCCCCCGGGGCCGTCCTGGTGGCAGCCCCAGCGCCCGGCCAGCGCGTCGACCAGGAACATGCCCCTGCCGCTCTCCGATATCTCCGTCGCCCGGCGCACCCGGGGCGGGCGGCCGTCCGTGTCCGACACCTCGCAGCGGAGCACACCGTGTGAGGCCGACAGCGTCAGCTTCAGCCGGCTCTCCGCGTGCACCAGCGCGTTGGTGACCAGTTCGCTCACCAGCAGCTCCGCCGTGTCGGTCTGTTCGAGCAGACCCCATCCCTCCAACTGCCTGCGCACCTGCGCGCGCGCCTGCGCGGCGGCGGTGGGACGGGGGTCGTACTCGACGCTCAAATGGCCCGCACCCATGGGTGGTTGGGGGTACGAGGCGAAATGGGGGCCGGAATCCGGAAGGAGACCCCCGGAGAGTTGCAGCATGCTTCCAGGGTTGCCGCCGCGCGTACCCGGCACACGGGGAGGAATACCCGTTTCCGGCGGTGCATATACCTGTTTCCGGTCCAGGTACGTCCGCAATTGGGCACGTACGAGGCCGATGTACGCGTACGAGGTTGTGTACGCGTTTGCGGGCGACTTGCAGGCGGCTCGCGCGCGCCGTGAACTCCCCGGTCACTCTTGACCTGGTCATGCCAGAACCCGGACCATGAGCGCCACACCCGCACCAGGGCCGGTGGGCACCCCCACGGTCGCCGGCCGGCCCGAGGCACGTCGCAAGGATCCACCCCCCGCTCCACTCCCCGTTTCCGGAGACCCCGGAATTCCTGGAGAACAGAGGAGACTTCATGCGACTCCGCATACGCGGCCGCACCGCCGCCCTCGCCACACTGCTGGCGCTGGCCCTCTCCGCCCCGGTCGCCGCGACCACCACGGACGCCACGGCGACCAGCGGCGAACGGCCCAAGGCCTCGGCGGACGACATCCGCCAGTACGAGGTCCACATGCACTCGGACAGCAAGTCCCGTACGGCGCTGCAGCAGGCCGGTGTGACCGTGGACGACGCCGACGACCACTCGGTGTTCGTCTCCGGCCGCGCGGACCAGATCAAGAAGCTGAGGCAGCAGGGCTACGAGATCACCCCGCTGGGCGCGGTCCCCGACCGGTCGAACGGCGAGGACGACGTACGGCTCTTCGACTTCCCGTCCGCCGACTCCCGCTACCACAACTACGCGGAGATGACGAGCGAGATCAACTCCGTGGTCGCGGCGAACAGTTCGATCGCCAGCCAGCGGGTCATCGGGACCACGTACCAGGGCCGGAACATCGTCGCCATCAAGATCAGCGACAACGTCGGCACGGACGAGGCCGAGCCCGAGGTGCTGTTCACCCACCACCAGCACGCCCGTGAGCACCTCACCGTCGAGATGGCGCTCTATCTGCTCAACGAGCTGACCTCCGACTACGGGACCGACTCCCGCGTCACCAACATGGTGAACAACCGCGAGATCTGGATCATCCCGGACGTCAACCCGGACGGCGGCGAGTACGACGTCGCCACCGGCTCATACCGTTCGTGGCGCAAGAACCGGCAGCCCAACAGCGGTTCATCGGCCGTCGGCACGGACCTCAACCGCAACTGGAACTACCGCTGGGGCTGCTGCGGCGGCTCCTCCGGGTCGACATCCTCGGACACCTACCGGGGGGCGTCCGCCGAGTCGGCGCCCGAGGTGAAGGTCGTCGCCAACTTCGTGCGCAGCCGGGTCGTCGGCGGGGTCCAGCAGATCAGGACCGGCATCGACTTCCACACGTACAGCGAGCTGGTGCTGTGGCCCTTCGGGTACACGACCGCCGACACGGCGACCGGGATGACGGCGGACGACCGGAACGCGTTCGCCACGGTCGGCGGGAAGATGGCCGCGAGCAACGGGTACACGCCCGAGCAGTCCAGTGACCTCTACATCACGGACGGGTCGATCGACGACTGGCTGTGGGGCAACCAGAAGATCTTCGGGTACACGTTCGAGATGTATCCGGGGTCGGCGTCGGGGGGTGGGTTCTATCCGCCCGACGAGGTGATCGCCCGGGAGACCTCGCGGAACCGGGACGCGGTGTTGCAGTTGCTGGAGAACTCGGACTGCATGTACCGGTCGATCGGCAAGGAAGCGCAGTACTGCTAGCCGAGGGTTCTGAGCTCGTTCTGGGAGGGGGGAACTGCGGGACCGTCGGGGCTGGTCGCGCAGTTCCCCGCGCCCCTTACGGGGCGCTGTCCGACTCTTCTTCGAAGTACGCGTCCAGGACCTCGTCGATCTGCTTCTCCCACGTCGCGTGCTCGGACTTCGCCTTGGCCTCGATCTCCAGGAAGTACCAGCGGCGGTCGGGGGTGTGGACCGTGATCGTGAAGCGCTTGCCGAAGAGGGGGGACTCCGTCTCGATCGCGCCGATCTCGTCCCAGGTGAACTCGCACTCCTGGTCGTCCAGGCGGAGCCGTACGCCGGCGGCGTCGGCGGTGATCTTCGCGCGGCGGTCGGAGGCCTCGAAGACGGGGGTGTCTGTGGGGGTGTCTGTGGGGGTGTCTGAGGGGGCGTCGGTGGGGACTTCCGCGTCGGCTTTCGCGTCGGCTTTCGCGTCGGTCTCGTCCTTGGCTTCGCCGTCGGTATCCGTGTCGGCTTCCGCGTCGGATGCGTCCTTGGCTTCGCCGTCAGTTTCCGCGCCGGATTTGTCCTTGGCTTCGCCGTCAGCTTCCGCGTCGGCTTTCGCGTCGGATTCCGCGTCGGATTCCGTCTCGGATGCGTCCTTGGCTTCGCCGTCGGTTTCCGCGTCGGTTTCGGCTTCCGCTGCCGGTTCGGTGGGTTCCGTGTCCTCCTTCTTCACGGACACCGGTGCCGTGAGTCCTGGGATGTGCGACGGGTCGACCGCCGCGGCGGCCAGGGGCTGGGTGTTCGAACCGATGCGCTGCTCCACAGCGGGCAGTATGGTCGACGATCCTGTGCCGGGAACAGTCGGCCCGGGCATATGTCCGTATCTGGGTTTCACGACGCTCAGACGAACACGCTCAATACCGCCGCGACCGCGAAGCCCGCGAGGGACAGCACCGTCTCCAGGACGGTCCAGGTCTTGAGGGTGTCGCGTTCGCTGATGCCGAAGTACTTCGCGACGATCCAGAAACCTCCGTCGTTGACGTGCGACGCGAAGATCGAACCCGCCGAGATCGCCATGATGACGAGGGCCACGAAGGCCTGGGAGTGGTCACCCCCGGTCAGCAGGGGCGCGACGATACCGGCCGTGGTGACGATCGCGACCGTCGCCGAACCCTGGGCGACCCGGAGCACCACCGAGAGCAGGTAGGAGAGGACCAGCACCGGCAGGCCCACGTCGTTGAACGTGTCCGACAGGGCCTGCGCCACCCCGCTCGCCTTCAGTACCGCACCGAAGACCCCGCCCGCGCCGACCACCAGCAGGATGTTGCCGACCGGCTTGAGGGACGACGTCGACACCGTCTCCAGCGACTTGCGGGACCAGCCGCGGCGGATGCCGAGCAGGTAGTAGGCGAGGAGCAGGGCGATCGTCAGCGCGACGAAGGGGTTGCCGAAGAACTCGATCACCGAGCGGAGGGTGGAGGGGTCCAGCGCGATCGAGGAGAACGTCGCGGCCAGGATCAGCAGGAGGGGGGTGCCGATGATGAGGAAGACCGTGGTGAGGGGGACCGGCTTCTCCGTGGGCGCCACTCCTGCGGCACGTTGTTCGTCGATCACCGCCTGACGGGACTCCTCCGCCGCCTCCACCATGTCCTGCGGTACGGGGACGAAGATACGGCGGCCGATCCACGCGGAGAACGCCCACGCCGCCAGTACGGCCGGGATGCCGCAGACCACGCCCATCAGGATGACCCAGCCGAGGTCCACGTGGAGGAGGCCCGCCGCGGCCACCGGGCCCGGGTGCGGGGGCAGGAAGGCGTGCGTCATCGACAGGCCGGCGAGGAGCGGGAGGCAGTAGAGCAGGATCGACTTGCCCGAGCGTTTGGCGGCGGCGTAGACGATCGGGGCGAGCACGAAGATGCCGACGTCGAAGAAGACCGGGATGCCGAAGATCAGGCCGGTCAGGCCCATCGCGAGGGGGGCGCGCTTCTCGCCGAAGAGGTTCAGGAGGCGGGAGGCCAACACCTCGGCTCCGCCGCTGACTTCGAGGATGGCGCCGAGCATCGTACCGAGGCCGATGATGATCGCGACGTGGCCGAGGATGCCGCCCATGCCGGACTCGATGGTCGAGACGGCGTCGCTTCGCTGGACCGTGCCGAAGAGTTCGGTGACCGAGAGGCCTGCGGCCAGGCCGACGGCTATGGAGACCGCGAGGAGGGCTACGAAGGGCTGGAGTCTCGTCTTGATGATGAGGAAGAGGAGGAGGGCTATGCCGAGGGCGGCGACGGTGAGGAGGCCGGCGGTGCCGTCTATGAGGAGGAGCAGGCCGCCGGTGTGTGGGGGTGTTTCGGGCATGGGGGTCCTCTGGGTGGGGGCATGCGGATGCGGAATCCGGGCAGGGGGGATCGCAAGAGGGGCCGGGTGCGGGTTTGTGGGGGTTGCTCGCGCAGTTCCCCGCGCCCCTTTGGGGCCTGCGGCCCATCAAGGCGCGGGGGCGGTGGGTCAGGCGTTCAGGACTGCCAGGGCGTCGATTTCGATCAGGAGGCCTGCGGGGAGGCCTACGTAGACCGTGGTGCGGGCGGCGGGGGCCGCGGTGAGGTGCTGTTCGAAGTACTCGTTGTAGAGCGCGTTCATCTCGGCGAAGTGGTCCACGTCGGTGAGGTAGACGCGGATCATCATCACGTCGTCCCAAGTGGCGCCGCCCTCTTCGAGGATCGCCTGGACGTTGGCGAGGGTCTGGAGGGTCTGCTCGCGCAGGGTGGGGCCGGCGGGGGTCGGGGGCTGGCCCTCGACCGCGGGGAGGAAGCCGACCTGGCCCGCGACCTGGAGGATGTTGCCCTTGCGGACGCCGTGGGAGAACTTCGCGGGGGGTGCGGTGTGGGTCTTCGGGGTGAGGGCGATCTTGTCGGTCATACCGGGTCCTTGTCCGTCATACGGGGTCTGAGGTGGGGGTTCTGCCGGAGTACTCGCCGCTGATCGCGTCCGCGGTGCGGCGGACCAGCGGGAGCAGGGTGAGGAGTTCGTCGGCGGTGACGACCACGTTGGGCGCGGAGACCGACATCGCGGCGACGACCCGGCCGTCGGTGCCCCGGATGGGCGCGGCGACGCAGTTGATGGACTCCTCGTGGCCGCCGAGGTCGGTGGCCCAGCCCTGTTCGCGGACCCGTGCCAGCTCCTTGAGGAAGGCGGGGGCGTTGGGGGTCGAACGGGGCGTGTACAGGGGGTAGTCGAGCTTCTCCGCGAGGGTGCGGCGCTCGGGGTCCGGGAGGTCTGCGAGGAGGAGTTTGGCGACCGCGGCGACCGTGATGGCGACCGGCTTGCCGATCCGGGAGTACATGCGGACCGGGTACCGGCTGTCGACCTTGTCGATGTAGAGGACCTCGTTCTCCTCGTAGACGGCGAGGTGGACGGTGTGGCCGCAGTGTTCGTTGAGGCGGACGAGGTGGGGGTGGGCGATCTCGCGGATGTCGAGGTTCTCCACGGCCTCCTGGGCGAGGGCGAAGAGGCGGGCGCCGAGGCGGTAGCGCTGGTCGGACTGGCGGTAGACCAGGCCGTGTTCGTGGAGGGTGCGGAGGAGGCGGAGGGCCGTGGACTTGTGGACGCCCAAGCGGTCGGCGACCTGGCCGAGGTCGGCGGGGCCCTCGGCGAGCAGCGGCAGGATGCTGAGCGCGCGGTCGACGGTCTGGCTCATGGGGTGCGTACCTCCTCGGGGGCCTGCTCGGCTTGCGTCCAGCCGGGGCCGAGTCGAAGTCTCCCCCACGCGTCGTCGTCCAGGGCGGCGAGGCGGTCGGCGTGGTCGCGGTGGGGTGGGGTGCCGAGGTCGCCGGGGGCGGTGAGGGTGGCTGCGGCCATGAGGTGGCCGTGGCGGAGGCGGGCCTTGGCGGGGAGGGTGCGGAGGGTGGCGGAGAGGAAGCCGGCGGCGAAGGCGTCGCCTGCGCCGATCGCTGCCGCGACGTGGACGGTGGGGGCGGGGACGAAGGTCGTGGTGTCCGTGGGGGCGGGGTCCGTGGGTGCGGTGTCCGTGGGTGGCCGGGTGCGCGTCGTCTCCGGGTCGCCTGCGGTGGGGGTGGGGTCGGGGGCGTGCCGGGGGGTCTCCGTCCTCGGTCCGGCGGGCGCCGCCTGGTGGGGAAGGGCCCGGGGGTGGACGCCGGCCGCTGCGGGCGGACACCCCCCGGCACGCCCCCTTCCGTCCGTACGCGGCTGATCCGTGGAGGCGGGTGGGCGCTCGAACAGGGTGGCTCCGTGGGCCCCTTGTTTCACCACGAGGGTGGTGGGCTCGGGGAGCAGGGTGCGGATGGCGGTCGGGCCGCCGGTGATGCCCCAGGCCTCCTGGGCCTCGTCCTCGCCTACGAAGACGATGTCGGCGCGGCGGGCTAGTTCGAGGAGGACGTGTGGGCCTTCGGGGGCGTTCCAGAGGCCGGGGCGGTGGTTGACGTCGAAGGAGATCAAGGGGTGGTGGGGGTGGGGGTGGGGGGTCGTCAGGGTGTGGAGGAGGCGGAGGCAGTCGGGGGACAGGGCCGCCGTGATGCCGGAGAGGTGCAGGATGCGGCCTGCGCGTACGGCGGTGAGGTCGACGGTCTCGGGGGACATCGCCGAGGCGGCCGAACCGGCGCGGTAGTAGGCGACCTCGTGGGTGGTGGTGGAGCGGTCGCCCGCCGTGCGGAAGTAGATGCCGGTGGGGCGGGTGGGGTCGCGTACGACGGAGGTCACGTCGACGTGGTGGCTCGCGATCGTCTCGATCAGGTGGTCGCCGAAGCCGTCGGTGCCCACCCGGCTCACCCAGCGGACCGGGTGCCCGGTTGCCGCGAGGGCGATCGCGACGTTGGACTCGGCGCCGCCGATGGACCGGTCGAAGGAGGGGACGTCGGCGAGGCGGCCGGGGCGGGTGGGGAGGAAGGTGACCATGGACTCGCCGAGCGCGACCACGTCGATGTCGGGGGAGCGGCGTCCGTCGGCGGTCACGATGGTGGGGCTCCTCGTCGCGTCGGCTGGTGCGGGTGGGCACCGTTGACCCGGCGCTGGCTGGGATGTTAGACAGCTGTAAGCGACATACGCAATGAACGTTGCATATGTTGCAATGGGCGTCGTCGGGGGACTTCAGCTTCAGGAGGCTTCATGGGTGTCGAGGGTGTCGAAGCACTGGCCCGGCTGGGCGCGGAGCGCGTCGATCACCGGTTCAAGGGGCTTCCGCCGGACGCCGACGGGCTGACGGTCGCCGAGCTGGCCGCGCAGCGGCGGAACCTGTTCACCGGTGGCTTCACCACGCCTGTGCTGGCCCTGTCCGCCGAGCGGCTGGAGCGCAATCTCGCGCTGATGGAGACGTACGCCGAGCGTCACGGGCTGGCCTTCGCCCCGCACGGCAAGACGTCCATGGCGCCGGAGCTGTTCTGGCGGCAGATCGAGCGGGGGGCCTGGGGGATCACCCTTGCCGTGCCTCATCAGGTGCGGGTGGCACGGGAGTTCGGGATCGAGCGGATCTTCCTCGCCAATGAGGTGGTGGATGCGGCCGCTCTGCGCTGGGTCGCCGGGGAGCTGGCGGCTGATCCGGGGTTCCGGTTCGTTTGTTACGTCGACTCCGTGCGTGGGGTCGAGTTGATGGACGCCGCGCTGCGGGAGTCCGGGGCCGCCGCTCGCCCCGTCGATGTCGTTGTCGAGCTGGGCGCGGGTGAGGGGGCGCGGACCGGGGTGCGTACGGAGGCGGAGTGCGCGGCGGTCGCGGACGCGGTGGCCGGGGTCGGCACGCTGCGGCTGGTGGGGGTCGCCGGGTACGAGGGCGAGGTGCCGGACGCCGATCCGGAGCGGGTGGGGGCGTGGTTGCGCCGGCTCACCGCGCTGGCGGTCGACTTCGACAAGGCGGGGCGGTTCGCGGGGCTGGACGAGGTGATCGTGAGCGCGGGCGGCAGCGCGTGGTTCGACGCGGTCGCCGATGTGTTCGCGGAGCTGCCCGAACTGTCGGTGCCCGTGCTGAAGTTGCTGCGGTCGGGTGCGTATGTCTCGCATGACGCCGGGCACTATCGGCGGCTCACGCCCTTCAACCGTGTTCCCGAGGAGGGCGCGCTGGAGCCCGCCTTCCGGCTCTGGGCGCAGGTCGTCTCCCGCCCCTCCCCCGGTCAGGCCTTCGCCAACGCGGGCAAGCGCGACGCCGCGTACGACCTCGATCTGCCGTCGGCGGAGGTGGTGCGGGACGCGGGGACGGGGGTGGTGCGTGAGGCCTCCGGGATCGCGGTGACCGGGCTATCGGACCAGCACGCGTGGTTGCGGACGGAAGAGGGCGTGGCGTTGGAGGTCGGGGACTGGGTGGGGCTCGGGCTGTCGCATCCGTGCACGTCGTTCGACAAGTGGGAGCTGATTCCGGTGGTGGAGGGGGATGGGGTGGTGACGGGGTACGTGAGGACGTTCTTCTGAGCCCGGCTGTCGAGTTGTGTGGTGTTCCGAGATCCGAGAGGTGACGCGCATGGACCTGGTCTTCCGTGATGCCGAGGTCGTGGACGGGTCGGGTGAGCCCTCCTACCGGGCCGATGTGGTCGTGGCCGGGGGCCGGATCGCGTCGATCGTGAAAGAGGCCGCCGCGGCCGGGTGCCAGCGGCCGAGGGGCGGGCGGGAGATCGACGCCGAGGGGCTGGTCCTGGCCCCCGGGTTCATCGACATGCACGCCCACAGCGACCTCGCGCTGCTGCGGGACCCCGAGCACACCGCGAAGGCGGCGCAGGGGGTGACCCTGGAGGTCATCGGCCAGGACGGGCTGTCGTACGCGCCGGTCGACGACCGCACCCTGGAAGAGGTCCGCCGCGCGATCACCGGCTGGAACGGCTATGGCGAGGACATCGACTTCGGCTGGCGTTCGGTGGGTGAGTACCTGGACCGGCTCGACCACGGCTTCGGGGGTGAGGGCATCGCCCTGAACGCCGCCTATCTGGTGCCGCAGGGGACGGTGCGGATGCTCGCCGTGGGGTGGGAGGACCGGGAGGCCACGGGTCAAGAGCTGGACCGTATGCGGGAGTTGGTGGCGGCCGGGCTGCGGGAGGGCGCGGTCGGGATGTCGTCGGGGCTGACGTACACCCCGGGCATGTACGCCAAGGACGCCGAACTGACCGAGCTGTGCCGGGTGGTGGCGTCGTACAGCGGTTACTACTGTCCGCACCACCGCTCGTACGGGGCGGGCGCGCTCCGGGCGTACGAGGAGATGGTCGCCCTGACGCGGGAGGCGGGATGCGCGCTGCATCTGGCCCACGCCACCATGAACTTCGGGGTGAACGAGGGGCGGGCGCCCGAGCTGCTGAGGCTGTTGGACGACGCGCTCGCCACCGGCGCGGACATCACCCTCGACACCTATCCCTACACCCCCGGCTGTACGACGCTCGTGGCGATGCTGCCGAGTTGGGCGAGCGAGGGTGGTCCTGAGGCGATCCTCGCGCGGCTGGCGGACGAGGACACGGCCGGGCGTATCCGGCACCACATGGAGGTGGTGGGCGCCGACGGCTGTCACGGCGTGCCGATCGAGTGGGACACCATCGAGATCTCGGGGGTCGCCGACCCGGCGCTGTCGTCGTACGTGGGGCGGACGGTCGCGCGGTCGGCGGAGGCGCTCGGCGAGGAGCCCTGGGTCACCGCGCGCCGGCTGCTCGTCGAGGACCGGCTCGGCTCGACGATCCTCCAGCACGTCGGCCACGAGGAGAACGTACGGACGATCATGCGCCACCGGGTGCACACCGGCGGCTCCGACGGCATCCTGCGCGGCGACAAGCCGCATCCGCGGGCGTACGGGACGTTCCCGCACTATCTCGGGCGGTACGTGCGGGAGTTGGGCGTGCTCTCCCTGGAGGAGTGCGTCGCCCATCTCACCGCACGTCCCGCCGCGCGGCTCCGCCTCGCGGACCGGGGACGCGTCCGCGAGGGGTACCGCGCCGACCTCGTCCTCTTCGACCCGGCGACCGTGGCCGCCGGATCGACGTACGAGGCCCCGCGCACCCTCCCCACCGGCATCCCGTACGTCCTGGTCGACGGCCGCTTCGTCATCGAGGACGGGCGGCGGACGGACGTGCTGGCGGGCCGGGCGGTGCGGAGGGCCGCGCCCCGTTAGGGGCGCGGGGAACGGCGCGAGAAGCCCCACCGGCGCGCGGGCGAAGAACTACCGATTACGGCTTGGGAAGGATGCAGCCGCTCGCGGTGAGGTCCAGCTTGTTGTCCACGCCGAAGCACGCGGGAACGTGCCAGGTCTGCTGGGCGTAGTTGATGCCCTGGCGGACGGTCACGGTCCCGTTCGCGTCGACCTCACAGGGGTTGTTGACCGTGCAGCGCTGCCCGCTCTCGTTGCCCGTGTTGTTGACGCCGACGACCTTGCCGGTGGCGTTGTTGAGGACCGGGGAGCCCGAGGTGCCGCCGATGGTCTGGCAGGCGGAGGTGTAGCGGATGGAGTCCTTCCAGGTCCAGTCCCCCTCCTTCAGCCGGTACGCGTACCCGTCGACCGCGCAGCTGTACGTCCGCTTCCAGTACCCGGAGACGACGGTGATGGCGGTGCCGGTGGTCGGGCGCGCGGTGTCGTAGACGAGGGCGTCGATGCCGTACGTGCTCTTGATCTGCGCGTACGTGGTGGTGAGCTGGTACACCGCCATGTCCGTGTCGGTCATGGTGCCGTACGCGATCTTGCTGGCGCGGAGGGTGCCGACGCGGGTGCCGGCGGCGTTGAGCAGGCCGAAGGTGCGGGTGGAGGCCTGGTCGACGATGACCTCGCCGGCGTCGGGGAAGCCGCTCTCCAGACAGTGGCCGTTGGTCATCACCAGCGCGGGGTCGTTGTCCTCGGAGTCGGGCATGCGCACGACCGAGCCGGAGCAGTTGCTGAGCGAGACGGTGCCGGCGAAGTTGACGGCCTGGACGTCCTGGGCTGTGAGGTCGGCGACGGTCTTGTTCGCCGTGTCGACGACACTGCCGACCACCGTCTTCACCGCCGTGTCCGCCGGTTCCGGTGCCGCGACCGCCGGTGCCGCGCCCGTCCCGGTGATCACCAGGGCGAACAGCGAGGCAACGAGAGGCTTTCTCATGTGGGGGTCCCCTCTTGCTACATGGCCATATGGATGGGCTGCGTTGCTGCGGATGGCAGAAGATCTTCCGGCCACCGCAGTTTGTCATGCGCATTGTGAGGGCGATGTGGAGGACGAGCAAGGAGTTGGTTCCGGCCGCGTGATCTTCGGCCAGGGGGTGGGGGGTTGGGGTTGGAGGAGGGGGCGCCGAGCGGGGCCGCCTGCCCGTGGGTTACTTGGGCCCCTTCGTCGCGCCCTGCCCTCGGCCCTGGTTGCCGTTGCCCCGGGGTGAAGAGGGGGCGGTGGTGGAGGTGGAGCTGGAGGGCTTGCCGGAGGGGGTGGTGGACAGGGGCGTGGAGGCGTCCGGTGAGGGGGCGCCCGGGGACGTCGCGGCACCGGTGGCGGAGGTCGCGCCGGCCGACGGGGTGCCCGTGTCCACGTCGCCGGGGCGGTCGCCGGCCGGGGCGGAGCCGGCGGGGGCCGGGGCGCCGGGCCCCGCCTCCGATGTGCCGAGCCCGGCCCCCGCCACGGCGGCACCGGCGAGCACGGCGGCCCGATCCCGCCCGCGATCAACACGCCCCGCCGCCGGGCCCGACGCCGGCCGAGCGTGCCCCGCCGCCCGTCGACCGGCCGCGCCCACCGACCTGCCCGCAGGGCTTCCGATCCGTCCAGCGGGGCGGATGGCCGACCGGATGCTCCCGGGTGCCCGGCCTGATACGGCGCATCGTCGCCGTGGGGCGCATCGTCGCCGCGGGGCGCATCGTCGCCGCGGGGCGCATCGTCGCCGCGGGGCGCGTCCTCCCCGTACGGCACGCCGTCCGCGTCATGCGCACCACTCCGGGGCGACGGGCCCTCGCCGTACGGCACTCCACCCTCGTACGGCGCATCGTCCCCATAGGACACGTCCCCCCATACGGCCCGCCGTCCACGGCATACGCACCACTCCGGGGCGACAGGCCCTCGCCGTACGGCACTCCACCCCCGTACGCCGCATCGTCCCCATTGGGCGCGTCCTCCCCGTACGGCCCGCCGTCCACGTCATACGCACCACTCCGGGACGACGGACCCTCGCCGTACGGCACTCCACCCCCGCACGGCGCATCGTCCCCGCAGGACACGTCCTCCCCGTACGGCACGCCGGCCGCGTCATACGCACCACTCCGGGGCGACGGACCCTCGCCATACGGCACTCCACCCCCGTACGCCGTGCCCTCCCCGTACGCCGCGCCCTCCCCGTACGCCGCACCCTCCCCGTACGCCGCACCCTCCCCGTACGCCGCACCCTCCCCGTACGCCGCACCCTCCCCGTACGCCGCGCCCTCCCCGTACGGCGCACCCTCCCCGTACGGCGCACCCTCCCCGTACCGCATGTCCGCCGTCGTGGGGCCGGGCCCGCGCGAGAAGGCTCCGTCCGGGGTGGGCGGTACGGCTTCGTTCAGTTGGACCGTGTCGTCGTAGGCATTCTGCCGGCCGTGGGCGGTGGCCGGGTCCTTGAAGGATTCGTAGGCGGGGGTGGAGTGGGGGGCGCCGACGGGGTGGTACACGTTCGGCGGTGTTCCGGGGCCGGGCTCGGTCCGGTCCGGCCCGTGCGCGTGGCCCACCTCGTCCGTCCACCCCGTTCATCGTGCTCCCGTGCCTTCGTCTCAGGGGCCGTACGCCCAGGTGCCAGGGGGCGTACGGCCAGGTGTCAGGGGGCGTACGGCCAGGTGCCGTGCGGTCGGCGGCCGTGGGGTGGGGGGCGGCCGTACCTGCTCGCGGATGGTAGAGAGGAGGGGCCCAGCGCGCGGCGGCGGGGCATTTCGGGGTATTGCGGCCGTCCCACGTGGTGGAAAACACGACCCGAAACGCGTTACCGGGCCGTAAGCTCACGGACATGCAGGTGATCCAGTCGACCAAGCTCGCCAACGTCTGTTACGAGATCCGGGGCCCGGTTCTCGAGGAGGCGATGCGCCTGGAGGCGGCGGGGCACCGCATCCTCAAGCTGAACACGGGCAATCCGGCGGCGTTCGGCTTCGAGTGCCCGCCCGAGATCCTGGAGGACATCCTCCGCAACGTCTCCAGCGCCCATGGATACGGCGACGCGAAGGGCCTGCTGGCGGCCCGCCGCGCGGTGGTCATGCACAACCAGACCCTCGGCATCGAGACGGACGTCGAGCACGTCTTCATCGGCAACGGCGTCTCCGAGCTGATCGTGATGGCCATGCAGGGCCTGCTCGACGACGGCGACGAGGTGCTCGTACCGTCCCCGGACTACCCCCTGTGGACCGCGGCCGTGTCACTGTCGGGCGGCACCGCCGTCCACTACCGCTGCGACGAGCAGTCCGACTGGATGCCGGATCTCGCGGACGTCGAGCGCAAGGTCACCGACCGCACCAAGGCGATCGTCATCATCAACCCGAACAACCCCACGGGCGCGGTGTACGACGAGGCGATGCTGCGCGGTCTGACGGACATCGCGCGCCGCCACAACCTGCTGGTCTGCTCGGACGAGATCTACGACAAGATCCTGTACGACGGCGCCACGCACACCCCGACCGCCTCGGTCGCCCCCGACCTGCTGACCCTCACCTTCAACGGCATGTCCAAGGCGTACCGGGTCGCCGGCTACCGGGTGGGCTGGGTCGCGATCTCCGGGCCGCGCGCTCACGCCGACTCGTATATCGAGGGCCTGACGATCCTCGCGAACATGCGGCTCTGCGCGAACATGCCGGGGCAGCACGGCGTGGTCGCCGCACTCAGCGGGCGGCAGACGATCAACGACCTGGTCCTGCCGGGCGGGCGGCTCAAGGAGCAGCGGGACGTGGCGTACGAGCTGCTCACGCAGATCCCGGGTGTGTCGTGTGTGAAGCCGAAGGGGGCGCTGTATCTGTTCCCGCGCCTCGATCCGAACGTCTTCAAGATCAAGGACGACCGGCGGATGGTCCTCGACCTGCTGCGGCAGGAGAAGATCATGGTGGTGCAGGGCACCGGCTTCAACTGGGCCGAGCCCGACCACTTCCGGGTCGTGACGCTGCCGACGGTCGGTGATCTGCGGTCCGCGATCACCCGGATCGGGAACTTCCTGGATGGATACGGGCAGGCGTAGACGATCGGATCTCGCTCAACTTTAGACGGATTCTAAGGTAGGCTGGCCCTCCGAGAGCGCTTGGAGGCCATCCCATGTACGAGCCGATCCGCACCAAGTCGGTCCACACGATGGCCGTCGCGGCCTCCTCCGACTTCCCGCACCGTTCGCGTGAGGAAGAGCTGGACATCCAGCTCGCGGGGCATCTGGCGG
This sequence comes from Streptomyces sp. NPDC107538, assembly GCF_055657445.1. Lineage (NCBI taxonomy): Bacteria > Bacillati > Actinomycetota > Actinomycetes > Kitasatosporales > Streptomycetaceae > Streptomyces > Streptomyces sp. NPDC107538. The sequence continues at coordinate 431,752 of NZ_JBVKAY010000002.1, forward strand.
CCCTGCTGGCGACGACGGACGCGCTCCGCGCGCTGACCCCCTCCGAGGAGCTCGACACGGCCGCGGAGGCGCTGGCCGCGCGGGTGGCCGGGCTGCGGGGTGGGCGAGCGGCTGTGCGGTCCGCGGCTGCCTCCGGTGGGGATGATGTCGCCGGGCTGCACCGGCGGGCGCATGCGTTGGCCGGGCGGGCGCTCGTCGTGGCGGCGTCGCGGGCGGATACGGCGTCGGCGATTCTGGCGGCCGAGCGGATGGATGCGCATGCGGGTGCGGGTGTGCCGTTGAGCGCGTAGCAGCTCGGGGGGCGTGGGTTCGTTGGCGGGTGCGGGTCCGGTGGGGCTTCTCGCGCAGTTCCCCGCGCCCCTAAAGGACACAGGCCCCTGCGGGCCTGAAAAGCACCGGCTGCGCCCCGCGCTTCTCCGGCCCGCCGCCGGTCGCCTTTCAGCCCCGCGGGGGCCTGGTCTTTTTAGGGGCGCGGGGAACTGCGCGAGAAGCCCCACCGGACCCGCACCCGCCAACGAACCCCCGCACACGGGACGTCCGTTGCATTCCGGGACCACCGCTTCACCCCCCGTTCACCCGTCTTCACAAGGAACGTTGGGTTCCGGGAGCACTCTCCCCGTGTGAGACGAATCGCAGGAATCGTCCTCGCGGTCCTGCTGATCGGCGGCGTGGTGGCAGCCGTCGTGGCGGGCCGGGACAACGGGGAAACGGGCACGGCAACGAAGACCGTGCGAGGCGTGATCGGGTCGGAGAAGGCGGAGTTCTTCGCCGACCCGGAGGTGGTGAAGGCCCTGGCCGCCCAGGGCTACACCGTGAAGACGGAGACGTCGGGATCCTGGGCCATGGACGGTCTGGATCTGCGGGGGTACGACTTCGCGTTCCCGTCCAGCAAGGCACCCGCCGACGAGCTGGCCGCGAAGTACCAGGTGCGCGAACCGCTCCCCCGCCCCTTCTACTCGCCCCTCGTGGTGGTCGCCCACCGGGGCGCCGCCGAGGTGCTGCGGCAGAACGGGCTCGCCACGCTGGACAAGGACCGGGGCGTGCTCGACATGGGCGCGTATCTGAAGGCAGCCGAGGCCGGCCGGACCTGGCAGGACCTCAAGGGGGCGGAGAAGTACGGGGAGTTGATGGGGCTCCTCTACATCGCCACCACCGATCCGACCACCTCCAACTCGGGCGCCCTCTACCTCGCCGCCGCCTCCAACGTCGCCAACGGCGGCCGGGTGGTCACGGGCAAGGCGGACCTGGACCGGACGGCACCGCTGATGCGCGAGCTGATCAGCGTCCAGGGCGCCCAGCAGCCGAGCACCGACGCGGCGTTCCGTGACTTCGTCAGCGGGGTCGGCAATCCGCTCGTCCTGGTCTACGAGTCGCAGGTCGCCGCGATGCTCACGGAGGGGCAGAGCGTCGACGACCTGGTCGTCCTCTACCCGGACACCACCGTCTTCAGCGACCACACCGTCGTCCCGGTCACGGACGAGGGCCGAGCGCTCGGCGAACTCCTCGGCACCGACCCGACGTTGCGCGAACTGGCCGCCCGGCACGGGTTCCGGCCGCAGGGCGCGGCCACCGAGTTCACGTCGGCGATCGCCGGCCACACCACGTATCTGATGCCGAAGCTGACCGTCCGGCAGGCGCCCGTGCCCACCTCCGAGGTGCTGCACGAGATGGCGCGCCGGGCCAGGGGCCAGTAGGACGACGGGGGAACACGACACATGAGCATCGCGAGCAGTAACAGCAACACCGGTAATAGCGACAGCGGTAACAGCAGCAGCGGTATCGGCGACAGCCCGTTCACCCTCACCCCTCCCGAGCCGGTCGCGGCCGTGCCCCGGGAGAAGGCCGGCGGGCTGGTGCCGGTCGAGGAGTCCGTGCGGACGGACATGGCCCGCAAGGCCGAGGAGTACGTACGGGGGCTCGCCGCCCTCGACGCCCGCTCCCCGGAGTTCGCCGGCCGGGTCGGGGAGATCACCTCGCTCGGCGCGGGCGAGATGCGGACCGCCGCCGCGCAGTCCAACCGGATGCTGGAGCGCACCGTGCGCAGCCTGCCGAGCAAGGGCGGGGACGCCCAATCGCAGGTCGCGGGCTCGCTCGTGGAACTCCGGCGGGTGGTCGAGGACCTGGACCCGCGTGATCTGTCGGCGAGCAAGGGGCGCAAGTTCCTGTCCCGGCTGCCGGGTGGCAACAAGCTGCGCGACCACGTCGCCAAATACGCCTCCGCGCAAGGGACGTTGAACAAGATCGTGGGGTCGCTGCGCGGCGGACAGGACGAACTGCGGCGCGACAACGCCGCGTTGCAGACCGAGCGGGTCCGGCTGTGGGAGACCATGGGCAAGCTCCAGGAGTACGTCGTCCTGACGGAGGCCCTGGACACGGCCGTCGAGGAGCACATCCGGACGCACGTCGACGGGATCGACCCGCAGCAGGGCGACACCCTCCGCGCCGACGTCCTCTTCCCGGTCCGGCAGAAGCACCAGGACCTGCTGACCCAACTGGCCGTCTGCGCCCAGGGCTACCTGGCCATGGACGTCGTACGGCGCAACAACGAGGAGCTGATCAAGGGCGTCGACCGGGCCGCCACGACCACCGTCTCGGCGCTGCGGATCTCCGTGATGCTGGCCTCCGCCCTCGACAACCAGAAGAAGGTCGTCGACCAGGTCAACGCGTTGCGCGGGACGACGGAGGACCTGATCCGGGGCAACGCGGAGATGCTCGCCACGCAGAGCGGCGAGATCCAGCGCATCGCCGCCGATCCGGCCGTCGGCGCGGAGACCCTCCGCTCGGCCTTCCAGCAGATCTACCGCACCCTCGACGCGATCGACACGTACAAGGTCCAGGCGACCGAGACCATGGCCGCGACCGTCGAGTCCCTCACCTCCGAACTCCAGAGCGCGACACGGTACTTGGAGCGAAGCCGCAACCAGGGCGCCCTGGAAGGCGGTGGTCTCGCATGAGAGTACGTACGACGGTGGGGGCCGCCCTGACAGCCGTGATCGCCCTGCTGATGACCGCCTGCACCGGTGCCACGGACCAGGGGCTGCCCGATCCCGCCGAGGCGACCAAGTACGTCCCCGGCACCCTCCGGGTCCTCGCCTCCAGTGAACTCGCCGATATGAAGCCGGTGTTGGAGCGGGTGGAGAAGGACACCGGGATCAAGGTGCGGCCCACCTACATGGGCACGCTGGACGCGGTGGACCTGCTCACCGAGGAGCGGGCGAAGGGCTCGTACGACGCGGTGTGGCTGTCCTCCAACGACTATCTGCGGCTCCGCCCGGACGCGGCGAAGCAGGTCGTGTCGGAGACGCCGGTGATGTCCAGCCCCGTCGCGATCGGCGTGAAGCACGCGACCGTACTGAAGCTCGGGTGGAAGCCGGAGGACGTCACCTGGTCGGACATCGAACAGGCCGTGGCGGACGGGAAGCTGACCTACGGCATGACCGACCCGTCCCGCTCCAACTCCGGTTTCTCCACGCTCGTCTCGGTCGCCTCGGGGCTCTCCCAGGCCCAGTCCGCGCTGACGGACGCGGATGTGGCGCGGGCGACTCCCCGGCTGAAGGAGTTCTTCACCGGACAGAAGCTGACCTCGGGGTCGTCGGGCTGGCTGGCGGCGGCGTACGACCGGCGCGGGGACATCGACGCGCTGCTCAACTACGAGTCCGTGCTGAAGTCGCGCAAGGACCTGACGGTGATCCGGCCGCGCGACGGGGTCGTCACCGCCGACTATCCGCTCTCCTCGCTGGCCTCCACGAGCAAGGAGGTCCGGGACGACGTCCGCCGGCTCACCGAGGCGCTGCGCACCCCGGACATCCAGCGGCTGATCACCGAGCAGACGCTGCGCCGCCCGGTCGTCGCCTCCGTGCCGCCCGCGGCCGGTCTCGACACCACGCGCCGCCGCGAACTACCGTTCCCCGGCACCCGTTCCGTCGCCGACGGACTCCTCGACGCGTACGAGAACGAGCTGCGCCGCCCCTCCCGGACCGTGTACGTCCTGGACACCTCGGGCTCGATGGAGGGCGACCGCCTCGACCGGCTGAAGTCCACCCTCACCGAGCTGACCGGCGACTTCCGGGACCGGGAGGAGGTCACGCTGATGCCGTTCGGGTCGGACGTGAAGAGCGTACGGACGCATGTCGTGCGGCCCGACGACCCGAAGGCCGGGCTCGACGGCATCCGTGCCGACACCCGGGAGCTGTCCGCGGGCGGCGACACCGCCATCTACACCTCGCTGCAGAAGGCGTACGAGCATCTCGGCACCGCCGACCGGGACACCTTCACCTCGATCGTGCTGATGACGGACGGCGAGAACACGCAAGGGGCTGGCCCCGCCGACTTCGACGCCTTCTACGGCCGGCTGTCCGCCGCCGAGCAGCGTGTCCCCGTCTTCCCGATCCTCTTCGGCGACTCCGACAGGAGCGAGCTGGAGCACATCGCCGACCTGACCGGCGGCCGTCTCTTCGACGCCCAACAGGGCTCGCTGGACGGCGCCTTCGAGGAGATCCGTGGCTACCAGTAGGTCCAGGGTGAGCAGCGTGTCCAGCAGACTCATGGCGTACGTCGAGTCCCGGAAGAACCTCACGGGCAGCGCGCTCGGGGTCGCCGGGCTCGGGCTGACCTTCGCGGGGGTCGCGGGGGCGTACTGGCCGGTCGTGGTCGTCGGGCTGTACGGCGCGGGTGCGCTGATCGCTCCGCCGGAGCGGCCGGCGGTGCCGGACTTCCCGGATCCGTCCGCCCAACTGGACGAGTTGCGCGGGGACTTCGGCACGCTTCGGGAGTACCTGGCCGGGATCGAGCTGCCGCCCGCGGCGGCCGGCCGGCTCACCGAGCTGACCGAACTCCTCACCGCCCTCCTCGACCCCGGCTGGGTCGCCGAGGTCCTGGCCCGTGACGCGGAGGGCGTCCACGCCCTCTCCCGTGCGGTCCGCCAGGACGTTCCCGAGGCCGTCGACACCTACGTCCGCAACCGCTGGTGGACCCGCCTCACCCCGGGCACGGATCCGCCGGAGCGGCACCTTGAGCACCAACTCGGCCTGCTCCAGACGGAGTTGGCCCGCCTGGCCTCGGCGTTGCGCGACGCGGAGGCGCGGCGGCAGGAGTCCCACACGCGGTATCTGGAGGACCGGTCGGGGTGAGGGGGGCGATGTGTGTGTGGGGGGGTGCGTTGTCGGGTGCGGCTCCGGTGGGGCTTCTCGCGCAGTTCCCCGCGCCCCTTAAAAGACCAGGCCCCTGCGGGCCTGAGAGACCAGCCCGGGCGGCCCTGAAAGGTGACCGGCGGTGGGGCTGAAAGGTGACCGGCGGCGGGGCTGAAAGGCGACCGGCGGCGGGGCTGAAAGGCGACCGGCGGTGGGGCTGAAAGGCGACCGGCGGTGGGGCTGAAAAGCATGGGGCGCAGCCCCTGCTTTTCAGGGGCGCGGGGAACTGCGCGAGACGCCCCACCGAACCCGCAGCCGCCGACGAACGCCGCACCACCCCCCTCGAACCGCGGACCTCACCCCACGTTCACCAGGAGCACGATCAACAACACCACCCCCACCACCACGGCCAGCACCTTCAACGCCGCGTACGGGGAGGGCGGTTGATCCGGCGGCGCCCCCGGCGGGACGGGGACCGACGTCGGCCGCGGCCCGTTGAAGACGTCGTGCCCGGTGACCGCGGCCCGCGTGCACCAGGGACAGGTCGGCAGATGGGACCCGTACGTGTGCAGCGGCCGCACCGTGCACGCCCGCACCTCCCCCCGCTCCTTGTCGAGCGCCCGCAGCCAAGCCTCGGCCTTCGGCCGCGCCCCGGGGTCCTGCACCCCCGCCCCGAACGCGGCCTTCGCGAGGGCGAGGATCTCGGTCGGCAGGACGGACGGGTCGATCGTCCCGCGCGGGATCGTGACCTTCTCGGGCCGGACGACATAACTGCAGCTCGCGGCGATGTTGTCCTTGACCGTCGACTCGGACGCACTCTCGTGCGGCACCCCGCCGAAGGGATGGTTCCCGGCGGTGAGCAGCTGGTAGACGAGCACGGCGAGCGCGAAGTCGTCGCTCTGCCGGGTCGCGGGTCCGCCCGCCTGCCGCTCGGGCGACGAGTAGTCGGTGGTGTGCATCAGGCACGGGAACAGCTCACCGGTGGCCGGGTCGGTGAAGGCGATGGAGTCGCAGTCGAGGAAGGTGACGAAGCCGTTGGCGTCCACGACGACGTTGCTGCTGGAGAAGTCGCCGATGACGAGGTTGTCGTAGTGCATCCGGGCCGTCATGAACGCGAGGTTCCAGGCGACACCGAGCAGGAACCGCCAGTCGGCCCGGTCCGGGAAGAGCTTGAGGCGCTGAACACGGGTGAACAGGCCCACCAGCTGGACGTGTTGGGGTTCGCCGAAGCGGCGCATGGCGTAGCCGAGGAACTCGCCGTTCGCGCCCCGGGCGATCGCCGTGGGCCAGGCCAGCTCGGGCGGCTGACTGGCGTCCGTGGGGCGGGCGGCCAGCGGGGACATGGTGAGCATGCGGGCCAGCCGTCGTTCCTGGTCCGGCCCGGGGGTGTCCCGGTAGATCTTGACGACGATCCCCGTGTCCCCCTCCACCGGGAACACGGCCGCCTGTCCACCGCCCTTCAACGGCAGCTCGGCCAGGGTGACCCGCCTGCCGTCGAGAAAGACCGTGCGGCCGCTCATGGCCTACCTCCGAGTGGTCGTCACGTGGTCATCAAGTGGTCGTCGACTGGTCGTTGGGGTCAGCGCCGGTCCGTGCGGACGGCGCGCAGCAGGGTCTTGTCGTCGGCGTTGAGGGCGGTGAGGCGGTCGGAGCGCAGCAGGGCGGCCAGATTGGAGTCGCGGTCGTCGTCCCCGGCGGTGTCCAGGGAGCGGAAGACGGCGTCGGCGAACGAGGTGTTCGGCGACGGGGCGCCGTCCGCCGACCGGTTGACCATCGCCTGGGCCAGCCCGTCCGTGGACAGCAGCACCCCGTCCACCCCGTCGTCCGCGACGCACTCGGTACGGGTCCAGCGCGCCACGTCCGGCGAGGTCAGGAACACCGTCTCGTTGCTGTACTCGCTCACCGGCGCGGCCTGCGGCAGCAGATGGAACTGCCGCTCCCCGTCCTCCGTCCCGGCCCGTACGACGACGAGCCCGTCCCCCACGGTGACGTGCCCGAGCCAGCCGGGCGTGAGCACCACCACCGTGAGCGTCGTGGCGAAGTCCTGTGTGTCGGCGCCGGTCCGGTCGACGAAGTCCGTGGTCACGTCGTGCAGCGCGTCCCGCAGCAGCTCGTGCACGGCCTCCCCGGGCCGCACCTCCACGGCCGCCTCGGCCCGGCGTACGAAGTAGTCCGACGCCAGTTGCACCGCGAGCCGCGAGCCCTCCTCCGAACGGGGCCGGCTGCCGGCCCCGTCGGCGACGGCGAGCACGGCGACGGACGGTGTCGCGGCGGCGGCGCAGGCGTCCTGGCAGGGCAGGCCCTGGCGCCGGTGCCGATAGCCCTCGACGCTGAGGCCGTGGATCCGCCAGGGCGGGGCGGCGGTCATCTCACGCCTCCCAGGCCGGGCGCTGGGTCTTGAACTGGCTGAAGATCTTCTCGAACACCTCGTCCCCCGCCCCCTTCTGCTCGGCGTTGGCGCTGGCGGACATCATCTGGAGCAGCTCCCGGAACGGGAACCCCTGCAGCCGGGCGTTGAACTTGGGTGCGAACGCCCGCAGCACCGACTCCCCCATGTCCGTGATCCCGCCGACCCCGATCGCGTACAGCCGGAACCGGCGGGCGCTCTGCTCCTGCGCGAGGACGGGCACCAACCGGCGCCAGGACTCGGTGAGATGGCCGGTCGGGTCGGTGGGCAGTCCGTCCGTGACGAGGCAGATCTGCGGCCGGTAGTACTGCAGCCCGGACGCCCGCAGCTCGCTCTTGCGGGCCGCGACGATGTGCATCGCCAGCTCCAGCGCCTCGGTCATCAGGGTGACCCCGGCGGCCGTCAGCTGCGGCGCCTGGAAGGCGTGCGCCGGTATGAAGGGGCTGGTCCGGGTGCGCGGGTCGAGGAGCTGGGGCCCACGCCAGGCGCCGACGCCCTGACCGCCGAAGGTGACGACGGCGACCTCCACGCTGTAGCTGAGGCTGACGTCGTCGTGGAGTTCCCTGGTCCACTCGGCGAGCGCGTTGTTGAGCGTCTGGATGGGCTGGCCCGCCATGGAGCTGGACGTGTCGAGGCAGAGCACGAGCGGCATGCGCTGGGCGTTGTTCTCGAACTCGATGTCGGCGTACTCGGCCGGCAGGGTGGGCGGGTATTCGCTGTGCATGGTTCATCCCCCTGTGCTTCTGGTGGTGCTGAGTGGTTCTGGTGGGGCTGAGTGGTTCTGGTGGGGCTGAGTGGTTCCGGTGTTTCGGGTGCTGCCGGGTCGGTCACCTGGGCGGGGTGGTGCCCTTCGCGTGGCGGGCGGCGGTCGGCGGGAAGGCGTACAGGACGTCGGAGTCCCGCTCCCGCGCGTCGGTGACGTCGACGAGGCTGCCGGGTGCGGGTGGCGGGCGGCCCGGCTCGGCCCACACGGCCCGGCGCAGCACCCGGTCCACCTCGACATAGCCCTGCGGGTGGAGTTCGGTGCGTACGACGGCGGTCCGGGCGTGCGCCGGGCGGGGGCCGACCTGCCGCCCGTGCCGGGGAGCGGGGGCGGGGGCGGGCGCGACCCGCAGCCGGGTGGTGCGCTCGTCCCCGCCGCCGTCGCCCCCACCGTTGGCTCCGCCATGGCCACCACCGTTGGCTCCGCCATGGCCTCCACCGTTGACTCCGCCATGGGCGCCACCGTTGCCGCCCGCGCCGCCGCCGCGCGCCGCGTGCGCCGGTGCGGTACGCGCGGGCCCGCCCCGCACGCCCCCACCGGCCGCCCGCCCGGGGGACGGCGCCCGGTGCCCCACGGCGACCGGCCCCCTGGACCGCCGGATCATGACGACGAAGGCGAGCAGCAGAAGGGCGAGCAGCAACGCCATCCAGAAGGCGGTCCAGGATGCGGCGCTGTACCCGTCTCCGGAGGCTTCGAGGCCGGGGGCCTCGGTCGTGCTGCCGTGCTCGCCGCGCCCGGTCGGAGTTTCGGTGGGAGTGGGGTTCGGGGCCTTCGAGACGGGCGCGACGGCGGCGACACGGGTGGACATGTCGGCGACGACCCCCAGCTCGATGAGGTGGCTGCCCGTCAACGGTGGTGTCCGCTCGTCCGTCTCGACGATCTGGTCGCACAGTTGCTGCGGTTCGCAGACCCCCGCGCTCTTCAACTCGTCGACGGCCCACCGCGGTATCCGGTCGATCCGGGCGTCAGGGTGGACCATCCGGCCCCCGGCCAGGACCAGCAGAGCCGTACCGCCGTCGCCCGTCCGACCGTCCTTCGGGACCTCCACCACCAGCTGGTGCCGACGCTCCTCCACGTCGTCCTTGAGCAGCCCGCCCTGCTCCCGCTCGGGTCCGGCGAGCGACAACGGCTCGTCGAGCACGACGACGTACGGCTCGCCCTTGTCGAGGTACGACGTCCAGCACTTCAGCCACTGCGCGAGCGGGCCCTCGCACGGCTTCGCCGCCGCCGCGGAGCCCCCCGGCACCAGTGCGACCAGCAGCCCCACCAGCACACCCAGAAACGACAAACGCCCGATCGCACCCATCGCACCAACCCCCCGTGGCCTGAAAGGCACGCCCCCGCGGCCCTGAAAAAGCCCATCCAATAGTGGAGCAGGCAGCCGGTTGGCCGGAAGGGTTTGGTGATTTCCGCCGATGGAATTACGGCGAGTTACGCCGACGTTCGATCAGTATGCTTTTCACTTCTACAACTTGAACACCTGATGGCAGCGACTGAACATCTGCCGCGCCCGCTCCACCCAGTCATTGGCCAGAGCATCGAAGTCCGCCTGAGTGATCCGGCACGTCAGCGGCAGATCACAGACCCCGGCGAGACAGGGCCGCGGCCCCCGCACATCCCACACGGAAAGCATGGGGTTCAATTGTTCGGTATTCCATGCGTTCGACGCGGCGGCGGCTATGGCGAGTTGGTCCTGCCGCAGGAAATTTCCGTCCGTCGCGAAGGCCACGAGAAGTCTCTTGGTGGTCATGAAGCGCAACGTGACCGTTCGCCCCGCCTCGTGCAGGTCGAATTGCAGGGAGACGGAGACCGTGTCATGGACCGTGTGGTAATTCCGCCGCGCCACCCAGTTCTGCACCAACTGCCGCCAGTGCGTGCCGAGGTCGTATATCTCGGCGTTGCGCCCCGGGTACGAATCGCGGCCGGGGTACGAGTCGCGGCCCGGGTAGGAGTCAGGCGTCGTCACGGACCACCGCCCCGGCGACCATGGCGTCGGTCAGCCCCGCGTCGAGCAGGGCCCGCGCGTGCAGCAGCAGACAGGAGGGGACGGACTCGCTCGTCGTACGGCGCCGGTGCCGCTCCTTCAGCTCCTCGTACCGCACCTCGATCGTCCGGGCCACCCGCGGCGGCGGCCACACCTCGACGCGCGTCTCCTCCTCCACCAACCCGGTCAGGATCTCGGCGAGTCGGGGCCGGTCCTCGGGCCGCTTGGCCAGACAGCGGGCGATGAGGGGCCGCAGTCCGGGCGGTACGCCGTCGAGCCGGGGCTCTCCTCGTACGACCTCCACGCGCACGGCCTCCCCGCTGCCGTGCGGTGGGCGGCCGGTGAGCGCGTACACCAGGACGCCGCCCAGGGAGAACACATCGCTCGGCGGGCCGACGCGGTCGCCGCGGATCTGCTCGGGCGACATGAACGGCGGGGTGCCGACGACGACGCCGACCCGGGTGAGGCCGGGGGCGCCGTCCACGCGGGAGATGCCGAAGTCGATGACGCGGGGGCCGTCCTGGGCGAGCAGGACGTTCGCCGGCTTGAGGTCGCGGTGGACGACGCGGGCGGCGTGGATGGCCTGCAGCGCCTCGACGAGGCCGGCGCCGAGGGGGCGGACCTGGCCCTCGGGGAGGGGGCCGTCGGTGCGGACCGCTTCCGCGAGGGAGGGGCCGGGGACGTACAGGGTGGCCAGCCAGGGGAGTTCGGCGGTGGGGTCGGCGTCGACGACGGCGGCGGTGTAGGCGCCGCTGACCACGCGGGCGGCGGCGACCTCGCGGGCGAAGCGTTCGCGGAACTCGGGTTCGGCGGCGAGTTCGGGGCGGGCGACCTTTACGGCGACTTCTCGGCCGGCGGGTGAGCGGCCCAGGTAGACCCAGCCCATGCCGCCCGATCCCAGGCGGCCGACTATCTTGTACGGGCCGATCTTCAGGGGGTCACTTACGGGTGTACGCACCCCGCTCACCTCATTTCGGGGTTCGGTGCGGATGTCCCGAGTGTCCCGCGAAATTCCGTGCCGGGCAGCCTTTTTCGCCCCCTCCGCCCCTACCCGTCCCATCCCAGGAGCTGCGCCCCTTCGACCCCCTTTCGCGCTCCGCGCGGGGTGGGTGGGTCAGCGCGGGCCCGGCGGGGCTTCTCGCGCAGTTCCCCGCGCCCCTGAAAAGCCGGGGCTACGCCCCGTGCTTTTCAGCCCCGCCACCGCTCACCTTCCAGACCGCCAGAAGCCGGGCCCTCCAGACCCGCAAGGGGGCGGTCTTCCAGACCGCGAAGGCCTGCTCTTCCAAACCCGCAGGCGCGTGGTCCTTCAGACCGCGGAGGCCTGGTCTTTCAGGTCCGAAGGGGCGCTGCCTTTCAGGCCCGCCAGGGCCTGGTCTTTTCAGGCCCGAAGGGGCCGTGTCTTTTAGGGGCGCGGGGAACTGCGCGAGAAGCCCCACGCACCCGCACCCGCCAAACGGACCCCAGCGCCCCACCCCATCGGGCGCAACAAAAAACCCGCGACCGGCCAAGGCGAAATCGCTGGTCAGGGCAACCCCATACCCGGCCGGTCGCGGAGCTCTAGCGCGGGGCGTCAGCCCAGTCGGCTCACCAGCGCCCGGTACTCGTCCCACAGCTCCTTCGGCGTGTGATCACCGAACGTGTTCAGATGCTCCGGCACCAGCGCGGCCTCCTCCCGCCACACCTCCTTGTCGACGGTCAGCAGGAAGTCGAGGTCGGCGGAGGAGAGGTCCAGCCCCTCCGTGTCGAGGGCGCCCGGCGCCGGCAGGATGCCGATCGGCGTCTCCACACCCTCCGCCTTGCCGTCCAGCCGGTCCACGATCCACTTCAGGACCCGGCTGTTCTCACCGAACCCGGGCCACACGAACTTGCCCGCGTCGTTCTTGCGGAACCAGTTGACGTAGTAGATCTTCGGCAGCTTCGCCTGGTCCTTGCCCTTGGCGACGTCGACCCAATGCCCCATGTAGTCGCCCATGTTGTACCCGCAGAAGGGCAGCATCGCGAACGGGTCGCGGCGCAGTTCACCGACCTTCCCCTCGGCCGCCGCGGTCTTCTCGGACGCCACGTTCGCGCCCAGGAACACCCCGTGGTTCCAGTCGAAGGACTCGGTCACCAGCGGCACCGCCGTGGCCCGGCGGCCGCCGAACAGGATCGCGGAGATCGGCACGCCCTTGGGGTTCTCCCACTCGGGCGCGATGATCGGGCACTGGGACGCCGGCACCGTGAACCGGGCGTTCGGGTGCGCGGCCGGCGCCTCCGCCCCCGGCGTCCAGTCGTTGCCCTTCCAGTCGGTGAGGTGGGCCGGGGTCTCCTCCGTCATCCCCTCCCACCACACGTCGCCGTCGTCCGTGAGCGCCACGTTGGTGAAGACCGAGTTGCCCCACAGCGTCTTCATCGCGTTGGCGTTGGTGTGCTCGCCGGTACCGGGCGCGACGCCGAAGAACCCGGCCTCGGGGTTGATGGCGTAGAGCTGGCCGTCCTCGTCGAAGCGCATCCACGCGATGTCGTCGCCGATGGTCTCGACGGTCCAGCCGGAGATCGTCGGCTCCAGCATCGCGAGGTTCGTCTTGCCGCAGGCCGACGGGAAGGCGGCGGCCACGTACTTCGACTCGCCCTGCGGCGGCGTCAGTTTGAGGATCAGCATGTGCTCGGCGAGCCAGCCCTCGTCACGCGCCATCACCGACGCGATGCGCAGCGCGTAGCACTTCTTGCCGAGCAGCGCGTTCCCGCCGTACCCGGAGCCGTACGACCAGATCTCGCGGCTCTCGGGGAAGTGGGAGATGTACTTGGTGGAGTTGCACGGCCACGGGACGTCCGCCTCGCCCTCCGCGAGGGGCGCGCCGAGGGTGTGCACGGCCTTCACGAAGAAGCCCTCGGAGCCGAGCTCGTCCAGCACCGGCTGTCCCATACGGGTCATCGTGCGCATGGAGACGGCGACGTACGCGGAGTCGGTGATCTCGACGCCGATCGCGGAGAGCGGCGAGCCCAGCGGGCCCATGCAGAACGGGACGACGTACATCGTGCGCCCGCGCATCGAGCCGCGGAACAGGCCCTTCTCGCCCTGGAAGATGTCCCGCATCTCGGCGGGGGCCTTCCAGTGGTTGGTGGGGCCCGCGTCCTCCTCCTTCTCCGAGCAGATGAACGTACGGTCCTCGACCCGGGCGACATCGGTCGGGTCGGACGCGGCGTAGTAGGAGTTCGGGCGCTTGATCGGGTCGAGTTTCCGGAAGGTGCCCTTCTCGACGAGCTCCCCGCACAGGCGCTCGTACTCGGCCTCGGATCCGTCGCACCAGACGACATTGTCCGGCTCGGTCAGTTCAGCGATCTCGTTCACCCACGCCACGAGTTCTCGGTGGGTGGTCGGGACGGTGGAAGGGGGAGCCGCGATGTCGCGCGCCACGATTGCTCCTAAATGAGGGATTTTTTATTGGAGGCCCCGTGGGGGCTGCGGCCCGGATGCTTCACGGATCGGATCTCGTGGACCCCTGGGCGCTCATCCGGTGCCGACCGCACTCATTTGATCATCCGACGGGAGTGCCCATATGTCCAGAGGGCCTCACACGTGAGCATCGTGACCATCACCACTCACCGGTTTTCACCCGGGGGGTTTCCGTCCGTCACCACCGCTTCACCATGGGTGTCCGGATGCGCGCTCAAGCATCCCCTCCAGGGACCACGCGTGAGAGGATGGCCACTTCGGGGAACGCGAACAGCCCGCACGGTCCCGTAAGTTACGGCTCCGTAGGTACGATGCAAGGCATGACAGCGCCCGTCCCCGATGCGCACACGGAGACGACGGCCGACGGCCGCGATTCCGACGCGCGATCCCTGCCGCAACAGATCGCCCACCAGATCACCGATGAGATCCAGCAGCTCACCGACGAGATCAAGCCCAAACTCCGGGGCTGGCTGCATCTGGGCATGTTCCCGGCCGTCCTCGTGTCCGGCCTGGTGCTCACCGCCCTCGCGGACTCCACCCGCGGCCGCATCGCCTGCGGGATCTTCGCCCTCACGGCCTGTCTGCTGTTCGGTGTGAGCGCGCTGTACCACCGGGGCACCTGGAGCCCACGGATGGACGGCATCCTGCGCAGACTGGATCACGCCAACATCTTTCTGATCATCGCGGGCTCCTACACCCCGCTGACCATGCTGCTCCTGCCCGGCGCCAAGGGGCAGTGGCTGCTGTGGGGCATCTGGGGAGCGGCCGTCGCCGGCATCGCCTTCCGGGTGTTCTGGGTCGGCGCCCCGCGCTGGCTCTACACCCCCTGCTACATCGCGATGGGCTGGGCTGCTGTCTTCTTCCTGCCCGACTTCATGCGCACCGGCGGTATCGCCGTCCTCGTCTTGGTGATCGTCGGCGGCGTCCTCTACAGCGTCGGCGGAGTCATCTACGGCCTCAAGCGCCCCGACCCGTCACCGCGCTGGTTCGGCTTCCACGAGGTCTTCCACTCGTTCACCCTCGCCGCGTTCGTCACGCACTACGTGGGGATCTCACTGGTGGCGTACCAGCACGGCTGACCCTCCGGGACACCTCGACGCGCCTCTCTTCAGTGGCCGCGGCTGCCAAGCCGCGGCCACTTTCGCGTGCCCGCACAGCGAAACGATTGACACTCACCACCTTTTGAGAGCTACTCTCATTTCATGGAGACTGTCATTAACCCTTCCCAGGCTCAACCCGACCCCCGCCGCTGGTGGGCCCTCGGCGCCCTGGTCGCCAGCATGCTGACGCTCGGCTTCGACATGACGATCCTCAACGTGGCGCTGCCGACCATGGCCGGGGAACTGGGCGCCACCACCGGTGAGCAGCAGTGGATGGCGGACGCGTACATCGTCGTCTTCGCGGCCCTGATGCTCCCGGCCGGACTGCTGGGCGACCGTTTCGGCAGACGGCGGATGCTGATCGTCGGCCTCGGGATCTTCCTGGCCGGATCGGTCGTGGGCGCGCTGGCCCAGGACGTGAACGCGGTCGTCGCGGCCCGCGCGGTCATGGGGATCGGCGCCGCGCTGGTCACCCCGCTCGCCCTCTCGGTACTGCCCTCGCTCTTCACACCGGCCGAGCGCACCAAGGCGGTCGGCATCGTCTCGGCGGCCTCCATGCTCGGCCTGCCGCTGGGCCCGATCATCGGCGGCTGGCTCCTCAACCACGTCTGGTGGGGCTCGGTCTTCCTCATCAACGTCCCGATGGCGGCGATCGGTATCGCCGCCTGCGTCTTCCTGCTCCCCGAGACCCGCGACCCCGCCTCCCCACGCGTCGACACCCTCTCCACCGCCCTCACCGCCGCGGGCCTCGGCTCCCTCATCTACGCGATCATCGAGGCCCCCACCCGAGGCTGGACCGACCCGCTGGTGCTGGGCATGTTCGCGGCAGCCGTCGTCCTCATCACCGCTCTGGTGCTGCGCGAACGCCGGTCCGCGCGCCCCATGCTGGACATGGCCCTGCTGGCCCATCGCGGCTTCCTCTTCAACACCCTCGCCGCGACCCTCGTCATGTTCGTCCTCTCCGGCCTGCTCTTCGTCCTGCCGCCGTACCTCCAGGCGGTCCTCAGCCACGACGCGCTGGGCACAGGCGTACGACTGCTGCCGCTGATGGGCGGCCTGCTGGTCGGCGCGCGCACGGCGCAGCCCCTCGTGGCACGGCTGGGCGCCCGGTCGGTGGTGAGCGCGGGCCTGGTGGTGCTGGCCTTCGCGGCACTTCTCGGCAGCCGTACGACGGTCGACTCCGGCTACGGCTTCACGGCGCTGTGGCTGTCGTTCGCCGGGGCCGGGTTCGGGCTGGCGATCGTGCCGGCGATGTCCGAAGCGCTGGGCACCCTGCCCACCGACCGGGCCGGCAGCGGCTCGGGGCTGCTGATGACGCTGCGCCAGGTGGGCAGCGCGATCGGTATCGCCCTGCTCGGCAGCCTGCTCGCGGGCGTGTTCCGGGACCGCCTCGACGTGACCGGGCTGCCCGCGCGGGCGGCGGACGCGGCCGGGGACTCGGTGGTGGCGGCCCACCTGATCGCCGAACGCACGGGCACGGCCGATCTCCTCACCTCCGCGAACGCCTCGTACGTCCACGGCATGACCGTGGTCCTGCTGGTCTGCGCCGGCGCGGCCCTGGTCGCGGCGCTGCTGGCGGCGGCGTTCCTGCCGGGGGCGACGACGGGACGGGGCGTCGCGAGCGGGCGGAGCAAGGGCCCTGACCTGGCCACCTCCCCGGCCGATGCCCGACAATGACCCCATGACGGCCGCACACCCCACCACTTCGACTCCCGCCGACCGCTCCCCGCTCGGGTTGCGCGAACGGAAGAAGATCAAGACGCGCGAGGCGATCCGCGCCGCGACGTACGCGCTCGTCCGGGAGCAGGGCTACGACGCCACGACGATCGAGCAGATCGCCGACCGGGCGGAGGTGTCCCCGTCGACCGTCTTCCGCTACTTCCCGACCAAGGAGGACATCGTCCTCACCGACGAGTACGACCCGATCCTCCTGGAGGAACTCCGGGCCCGACCGGCGGACGAGCCCTGGCCGGACACCATCCGGTATGTGATGCGGGAGGCGGTCCGCACGGGCATCGAGGACGACCTCGAAGTGGCGAAGCTGCGCACCCACCTCATGGTCCAGGTCCCGGCGGTGCGCTCCCGCATGATGGAGAGCATGTCGGTGACGGGCCGCATGCTCTGCACGGCCATCGCCGAACGCACCGGCCGCGACCCGCACGGCCTGGAGGTCCGCGTCTGGGCGATGTCCCTGATCGGCGGCCTGATGGAGACGTCCCTGTACTGGGCGGAGAACGACCACCGCGACGACTTCGCCACGTTGGTGGACCGCGCCCTGAACACGATCCTGCACGGCCTGCCGACGGAAAACCCCTGAGCCCGTCCCCCTCCCCCATGCGATCCTGACCAGGTGAAACCCGCCGAGATCCACATCGAAGTCGCCCCCGAACTGGCCCTGTTCGTCCCCCACGCCCGCCGCGGCGCCGCGACCCCCCTGGCCACCGACGGGGCCTCCACCCTCGGCCACGTCGTGGAGTCCCTGGGCATCCCCCTGACGGAGGTGGGCACACTGCTCGTGGACGGCCGCGAGGTCCCGGTCTCCCACATCCCGGCGCACGGCGAGTCGGTCACCGTCCACCCGGTCGCCCGCCCCCAACAGGTCCCGGGCGCCCCGCTCCGCTTCCTCCTCGACGTCCACCTGGGCACCCTGGCCCGCCGCCTACGCCTCCTGGGCATGGACGCGGCCTACGAGTCCACCGACATCGGCGACCCGGCGCTCGCGACACAGTCCGCCACCGAGCAACGGGTCATGCTCAGCCGCGACCGGGGCCTGCTCCGCCGACGCGAGCTGTGGGCGGGCGCGTACATCTACAGCACCCACCCAGAAGACCAACTCCGAGACGTCCTGAACCGCTTCGCCCCCACCCTCCACCCCTGGACCCGCTGCACCGCCTGCAACGGCCTCCTGAAACCGGCGACGAAGGAGCAGGTCGCCGACCGCCTGGAGGGCGGCACCGAACGGTCGTACGACGTGTTCGCGCAGTGCGACGACTGCGGCCGGGCGTACTGGAAGGGCGCGCACCACGAGCAGTTGGAGACGATCGTGGTGCGCGCCGTGGAGGAGTTCGGCCACCGGTAGTCCTGCGGGGCCCTAGAGCTGGTCGCGCCACCATGGCCCGCCTCGGTGGTCGACCCGGATCGCCCGTGCCCGGCGCAGGATCTTGTCGTCGAGGGCCGTCACGAGGAGGCGTAACTCTCGTGCGCTCTTCGTCGGGAGGGCGTGCAGCACGGCTTCGAGATGATCGCGGAAGTAAGCCACGTCGCAACAGCCCTCGATGCCGCACCGGTTGGCCGTCTCCGGGTCCGCGAGCTGCCGGAGCGGGCCGTGGGCGAGCCTGCGCCAGTGCCAGAACGCCTCCGCCGTCGCCTCGGGAGGGAAGCGGGTGCGTTCGAGTCGGCACAGAGCGGCGGTACAGGAGCCTGACAGGCCGTCGATGAACGGATACCGTCGTCGGCTCGCCCCGCGAGCACGACGCTCGTCCCGCAGGACGGATGGGCGCCTACGCGGCATCGCCCCTTTGTCTGTCGGTCATGGGGAGAAGCTACCGAACCGCACGACGGCGGGCCAACGTGATTCCGCCGTCGTGCGGTTCGACTCAGCGCATGGACACTCAGGGCATGGAAGACAGCGGGACCGAGAACAGGACGCGTTCACGGATCACGCTCGACTGCCAGCCCGAATTCGCGTCGTCGACCCACTTCCCCGATGCGTTCGCGGCCCATTCCGTCTGGCTCCAGACGGTCTTGCCGTTCCACCAGAGGGACATGCCCTGCGAGTGGGCCGCCCAGCAGGCTCCGGCCGAGTCCGTTCCCGAGCAACTCGTCGTCGTTCTGCCCTGGGTGTCGCGCTTGTAGTAGACACCTTGCTGCCCCGGACCGCCCCGGTGCTTGGGCATGTACCAGGACCGCTTCCCCGTGGCCGGGTCCGTGTACCAGAGCGCCCCCTGCACACCGGACACGTCGGCGGTGTACATCTCCGAGACATCGGCGTACCCGGAGGCGTCCACCTCCAGCGGCATTCCGGCCTCGGACGGCGCGGCCAGACGATAGCTCCAGGTGCGGCCGATCTTCGGGGTGCTGGAGGACTGCCACTCGTTCAGGACGATGCTGTCCGGCGTGGCGCTCCGGTCGACGGACATGGAGGCGGCGCAGGAGATGCCCGCCGCCGCACCGCAGCCGCCGCTCTTCAGCCCATAGGAACCGATGGCCGGCATGACGTATTGATATCCGTGGGCCGAGTATCCGCCGCTCACTCTGCCGATGGGGTCGTCGTTGACCGTCGCCTGCAGAATGTGCTTCATGGAGAAGACGAAGAGGGCGTTGTCACGTGAGTCGTCCCCCTTCGCGGTGATCATCAGCTTGTCGCCGAACCAGGCCATACCGCCGATGTTGGCGCCGAGGTTGTCGAAGTTGGCGCCTCCTTCCGTGGGTACCACGAGCAGAACCCAGCGGTACTTCATCGCGGCCGGGTCATTCGCGTCGATGAAGGCCACGCGCGTCAGGTTGCGACTGTTGGGATACTTCGTCTGCGATGGGTCGAATTCCTTGAAGAAACCGTCGTCGTTGGACTTCCACCCCGAGAGAATTACCTTGTTGGTTCCCCACAGCCCGTCATTGTCGGCGTCGCCCGACGAGGTCAGCCCCTGGGGGAGCCACCGCTGGGTGGTCGCGTCTCCGGTGTCCCAGCAGTATCCGGAGGAGTAACCGGGCTTGACGGGAAGCGCCTTGGCCTCCCTTGCCGCGCATTGGCCCGAACTGACCGACTTCATGGAGTGATTGGCACTGGCGAGAACGTCCGCCACGCCGACATTGGGAAGCCTGGAGTCCAGTTCGGCAATGGTGGCGGTCGAGACCCGCCGCTCCTGCAGCCGGTGATTCGCCAGATCGGTGGAGCTGGTCACCTTTCTGACTTCGTCGTACACGTCGGCGGCTTGGGTGGTGCCGCCACTCGTCGCCACAAGGAGGACTCCCGCGGCGGCGGACATTACCCGAGTCGTTCTGCTGATTACAGGTTTCACGAATCCCCCGTCGTCCGACAGCTCGTGGACCGCCATAAGAACATCGCGTGAATTACCTGTCAACGTTCGCAAATTGAGGCACAGCCGCACCGGGCAACCGACACGGCCCCGTATCCGGCGGACCATCGCCGGATACGGGGCCGATCACTCGTGCCCTCCCGTCCGCGTCAGCGGCGCTTCACATCCCCCTCCCCGCAAGCCACACCGTCCCGGTCCCGGTCCAGTTTCAGCGGGTCGTCCTTGCCGTTGAGCTTCAGGCGGCCGTAGTCGTTCTCCTTCAGCCACGCGCAGCGGGCCACCGTCGTGTTCTTGACCTCGTCCGGGAACGCGGTCGGGACGCAGACGTTGGCCGTGCCGTAGTGGCGGTCGCAGCCGGAGATCGTCGGGCTGACCTTCTTGGACTTGGCCTTCTTCCCCGGGCCGGTGGTCTTGCCCTTCGGGGCCTCGGCGAACTCGTGGACGTGGGCCGAGGGCGCCTCGCCGGAGGCTTCGGCGAGGGCGGACGGGCCCTGGAGGTGGACCCATTCCGCCACCGACGGCACGCCGTTGGCGTCGACCGCGAAGAGCATGTACCAGCCCGGCGGGGCCAGGTTCGGGTTGCTCGTCACGTTCAGGTCGACGTTGTTGCCGTCGACCGAGAGAGGCAGGTCCACGAAGCGCTGGTTGGGGTCCGAGGAGTGGGTCACGGCCGCCGGGCGGATCAGTTCCGCCTTCGCGATCGGACGGTCCACCGTGATGCGCTGGGTGTCGCCGTACACCCACTCCTTGTCGATCACCGAGGTGATGGAAGGACGCGCGCCCTTCAACAGATACGGCGGGGTGTAGATCGACACGTCGTGGTTCCAGGAGCCGTTGCCCGGGTTGTCGCCCGTGGTCATGACCCGGCCGTCGGGGAGCAGGAACGCCGAGGAGTGGTAGCCGCGCTCCTCCGGGTCCGTCGCCACCGGGTCGAACGTGTTCGTCGCCGGGTCGTAGATCGACGTCTCGAACACCGGGTCGGCGCGGTTGTGCAGGGCGCCGCCCGTCTCCAGGACCTTGCCGTCGGGCAGCAGGACCGCCGAGACGTACATCTTGCCCTGGTTACCCGTCTGGGCGACCTTCCCGTTGCCCAGGTCCACCGTGCCCTGCGGGATCGGCGGGCCCGCCACGTACGCGGGGTTCGCGGCCTTGAGGTCGATGACGTCCGTGAGGCGGTTCGCCTCGGGGTTCGAGTCGATGTTGCCGCCGCCGATCGTCAGGACCTTCTGGTCCTGGGCGGGCGGCAGCAGCACGCTCGCGGACTGGTCGCGTTCGTCCTTGCGCTGCAGGCCGGGTACCTGCGTGATCGTGTTGGCGCCGTAGTCGTAGATCGCCGAACCCGTGCCGGGGATGTTGTTGCCGAAGACATGGCTGCCGGAGTAGAAGAGGCGGCCGTCCTGCATCAGGATCATCGACGGGTACAGGCCCCAGTACGACCAGGTCTGGTTGACCTTCCAGAGTTCGAGCCACTTCTGCTCGGCGTCCGACCACAGCTCGGCGGTCACCGAACCCGTGGAGTCCTCGCGCAGACCGCCGAACGAGATGACGTCACCGTTGCCGAGGATCGTCGCCGACGGGTACCAGTGGCCGTCGTTCATGTCGTTGGTCTTGCTGTAGGTCTCCGTCACCGGGTCGAAGATGTACGAGTCCTTGTAGCCCTCGTAGCCGTGCCCGCCCACCACGGGGTACGCCTTGTTGCCGCTCATGACGAGGACCCGGCCGTCGTCCAACTGGACATGGCCCGCGCAGAACATGTCGTCCGGGGTGGGGATCTGCTTGTACGTGCCGTTCACCGGGTCGTACACGGCCGAGGTGAACGTCCCCGCCTCGAACATCTCCTCGCTGTTGCCGGAGCCGGCGATCAGCAGCACCTTGCCGTTGTTGAGGACGACGGAGTGCATGGAGCGGACGGGGTTCTGGGTGGGCAGCACGTCCCAGCGGCCGTTCAGGCACTGCTCCGGTGTGCCCGTGCACTCCGGTTCGGGGACGGGGTCGGCGACCACGTCCATCGTGTAGTCGTCGGTGGTGAGGGAGCCGGTGCCGTAGACGGAGGCGCCCCAGGTGATGCGGTCGGTGCCCGCCGGGACCTCGGGGGTGCGGACCGTCGCCTCGGTCCAACTCCCGGCCATCTCCAGCGTCTTGAGGTCCGTCCAGTACTGCCAGCCGGCCGTGGTGTCGTGCCGGAACACGGTGATGGAGGTGTCCGGGGTCGTCGACTTGTACCAGAGGGACAGGTCGTACTGCTTGCCCACCGCGACCGACGGCGCGCAGGCCGCCGACTCGGTGATCAGGGCCTTGCGGTCGCCGGAGACCCGACGGGTCAGCTCGACCTTCATGGCCCTGGAGCCGCTGTGGGCGTCGGAGGTGGCGGTGAAGGTGAAGTCGTTGTCGCCCCAGCCGGACTTCTCCCAGCAGTACGGCATGTCGCCGGCGGCGGCGGTCTCGAAGCCGGGGTTCTGGATGAGGTTGGCGGCGGACGCGGGCTGCGGTGAGATCAGCAGGAGGCCGGAGGCGAGGGCTCCGACCGCCAGCAGCGCGGTTCTGCGTCTGGCCCTCGCTCTCGGCCTCGGCTTCGGCCTCAGTCCTGGACTCGGTCTCGGACTCGGTCTGGATCCGATCCAGCCGGTCAAGCGGTCCTTCAGGTGGTTCTTCACGCGGCTCTCCTTGCCGGTCCGGCTGCCTGCTCGGCTGCCTTCCTCTCCTCGCCCTCCTCCGCGCCGCGCTCCCCACGGCGGGATGTCTTGCGAGGCAGATAGACGAGCGCCTCGGTCCCGACGAAGCGCAGGACGAACGTCGTCACCAGGGCGAGCGCGGTCGCGGGCAGCGCGCCCATGCCGAACTCGCCCACGAACAGGGCGATCAGCGGGATCCGCAGCACCAGGTCGGCGTTGGCGAGCAACGCGAACCGGCCGATGCGGTCCCATCCCTTGCGGTACCGGCGCCGCTCGCGGAAGCAGAGGTGCTCGATGAGGAAGAAGTTCCAGAGCACCCCGAGCTGGTTGGCGAGGATCTCGGCGGGGACGTAGTGCATCCCGGCCGAGGTGAGGGCGTACAGGCCCGCGAGGTTCGGCAGGAAGCCGGTGACGCCGATCAGCCCGAAGACCATCATGCGGGCCAGCGGCGACGCGGTGCGCAGTCCGGCGAGGTGGCGCAGGAACTTGAGGCCCTCCTGCGCGGTCGACTTGGACTCGCCGGCGTACCGGTCCTGGAAGACGAAGGGCACCTCGGTGACCTGCCGGGGGCGGCTGCGCACGGCGAGTTCGAGGAGGATCTTGTAGCCGAGCGGCTGGAGGATCTCGGCGGTGACCGCGCTGCGGCGGATCGCGAAGAAGCCGCTCATCGGGTCGCTGATGCCGTGCAGCCGGCGCGGGAAAAGGGACTTGGTGAGCCAGGTCGCGCCGCGTGAGACGGCCACGCGGTAGCTGCCCGCGAGTCCGGCGCGGCTGCCGCCCTTGATGTAGCGGGAGGCGACGACCAGGCCCGCCGAGGACCGCTCCCCGGTCGCCACCAGGTCCGGTACGAGGGACGGCGGATGCTGGAGGTCGCCGTCCATGACGACGATCCAGTCGGAGGTGGCCGCCTTGATGCCCTCGACCACCGCGCCGCCCAGGCCGCCGACCGGTTCGTCGCGGTGCAGCACGGTCACCGGGAACGGGCAGTCCCGCGCGGCCTTGTCGATCACCTCGGGGGTGTCGTCGGTGGAGTCGTCCACGAAGACGACCTCGCAGGGCAGCCGCCCGGGGACCGTCTCGGTGATCCGGCGCAGCAACTCCCGTACGTTGGCGGACTCGTTGAAGGTCGGTACGACGATGGTGACGGCCCCGGGTTCCGGTACCTCGGCGCCCCGCACGACCGGGTCGCCCAGTTCCCCGGGCGCGGTGGACTCGTGGCTTCCGCTGCTCATCGGTCGCCTCCAGCGGCCTCGATCTTGCGGATCTCGATGCGGTCCTCGCCGGTGCCGAAGGTGGCGACCGGTGTCGAGTTCTCGATGGCGCCCTTGACGTTGGGCAGGTCGACCGCGTCACGCCGTACGGTCGGGGAGGCGACCACGTAGTCGAGGTCGCGCCAGCCGCGCGGCATCGTCTTCGTCACCGCCGGGTCGAGGTCGGCCTTGTAGAACCAGATGACGCCGAGCCCCGGCTTGTAGCCCTCGTGGACGAGGTCGAGCCAGAGCGCGTCGTCGACGAGGACACGGGTGCCCGCCGGGTCCTCGACCTCGCTGCCGAGCCACTTCGCGGCCTGCTGGTAGGGGGCGTTGGCGTCGAACGTCATCGCGGTGTGGTTGCCGTCGTACCAGCGCGGGACGACGTACACGGCCGCGGCGGCGGCCAGCGCGAGGGCCACGCCGTGCCGTGCCCAGGTCAGGGCCCGCTTCTCGGTCGTGCTCCGCCAGCGGCGCAGCACGCCGTGCGTGACGCTCGCCGTGCCGCCCGCGAGGACGAGGGCGAGGAAGGGCAGTGCCTGGAGGACGTACATCGCGGGCAGATAGCCGGGGCGCAGGGCCATGCCGGCGAGGATCGCGACGGCGAGCGCGGGTCCGGCGAGGGCGCGCGCGGTCACCGACCAGCGCCAGGTGACCAGCAGGAGCAGCGCGCCCGCGAGGCCGCCGAGCGGCAGCACCCGGTCGTAGTAGAGCCAGGACTGCAGGACGCCGTACGAGCCGGTGCCCTCGGTGAGGATGAAGCCGGAGCCGGGGCGGCTCATCTGGTAGACGATGCCGTCCCACAGCGAGACATGGCCGGCGCCGGGCAGCAGCTCGCCCTTGAGAAGGGCGAACAGCGGGTAGGAGACGCCGATCAGGACGCAGGCGGTGACGGCGCCGGTGAGGGCGAACTTTCGGGTGTCGCGGTGGCTGTGCCGCCACATGGTGAGCAGGACGGCGGGCAGGACGAGGAGCATCGTCTCCTTGGTGAGCACCGCCGCGGCGGCGGCGAGGCCCGCGCCGAAGTGGTGCCAGAGGTGACGGCTCGGTGAGGCGGCGAGGCAGAACGCGAGGAGCGTCCACATCACCGCGATGTTGTCGAGGAAGATCTCCCGCTGGAGCACCACGGACAGCGGGGACAGCCCGAAGAGGGCCATGCCGAGGCCGGCGGCCCAGCGGGGCAGCGAGAGGCGGCGGCCGAGGACGTAGACGAGGACGGCGCTGATCGCGCTGATCAGCAGCATCACCGCCCGCATCGAGCCGACGGTCATCGACTCGGGGGAGAGCTGGGCGGGGATCCAGGTCAGTGCGGCGAGCTGGATCCAGCCGAGCGGCGGGTGGTCGTACCAGTAGGTGTAGTGGGCGAGTCCCCTGCCCTCCTGCACGGCCCAGGCCTGGGCGAGGTAGGTGCCCTCGTCGTCGCTGAGGGTCGGGTAGTCGGCGATGTTCCAGCCCTGCACGATCATGATCGCGACGAGCAGGAGACCGCAGAGCAGCAGGTCGAGACGTGAGTCGCGCAGCCGCTTGGGGGCCGGCGGAGTGTCAGGGGACGGGGTTGTTCGACTGGTCGAACCGGCTGTGGGCGCAGCTGTCCGCTGCGCGGGGACCTTGACTTCCGTCTTGGTCGCCGCGGGAAGTATGGAGGTCACGCAGGAACGTCCTCTCGGTTCACGTTCGCGTTGACGAGATGTGCGCCGACGTGACTGGTCAACTCCCAGTCGGTGCGGCCGCGTTGCTCACGCCATACGGCGCGCACGGCGGCGAGGGCGAGGAGCACCTGGTAGAAGGGGCCGCCCACGACGAGCTTGACGTAGTGCACGAACCTGACGCGCAGGCCGTACTGCTTGCCGAAGTCGTGCAGTCCGACCAGCTCGAACACAAAGGTGACGAGGGCGGTGACGGCCGGCAGGAAGGTGATGAAGGCGACGCCGACGGGGACGTCGAGGAAGAGCGCGATGGCCACGTTGAGCGGGATGATCACCCCGGAGATCGCCTGGAGATACGGCGTCATCAGGGTGTAGCGGGCCAGCAGCCGCTGCCGGAAGCCGGGCAGCTGCTTCCAGTCCTTCTTGCGGTAGACCTGGAGGAAGCCCTGGTTCCAGCGGGTGCGCTGCTTCATCAGGGACATCAGGCTGCCGGGGGTCTCCTCCCGGGTCACCATGTCGGAGTCGTAGGCGACGACGACCTTCTTGCCGACGCTGGAGAGCCTCACGCCCAGGTCGCAGTCCTCGGCGAGGCAGTCGGGGTCCCAGCCGTCGGCCTCGCGCAGCACATCGGTGCGGACGAAGACGGTGTTGCCGCCGAGCGGGATGAACCCTTTCTGCGCGTGCAGATGCAGTCGGGACCGGAACCAGAAGAAGTACTCCAGGCAGTTGCGCAGGCTGTACCAGCTGGAGTGGTAGTTGATGAGCTGCACTCCGCCCTGGACGACGTCCGCGCCGGTGGTGCGGAAGGCGTGGTCGACGTGGGTGAGCAGCTCGGGATGGACCTGGTCCTCGGCGTCGAAGACCCCGACGACGTCGCCGCGGCAGTGCGGCAGCGCCGTGTTCATGGCCTTCGGCTTGTTCTTCTTCTCGTGGTGGTCGACCACCACGCGGACCCGTGGGTCGCGCTCCGCGGCGGCCCGGGCCACCGCAGTGGTCTCCGGGTCGTCGTGCCCGACGATCACGATGATCTCGAAGTCGTCGTGGCTGGATTCGAGCAGTCGTTGGATGGTGTGGTCCAGCACGGCCTGTTCATGGCGTGCCGGCAGCAGCAGTGAGAACGACACATGCTCGTCGCCGTCCGGTCTGCTGAAGCGGGTGGAGGCCAGCACTTCGGGCGTACGCCACGCGTGCATCTGCCACCACAAGGTGAAAGCCGCCATCCAGAACAAGGCAAGCGAGACGACGGCTATGAAGACAGACGTCAGCAAAACAGATCCCCCCGGATCTCAATACCCCCTGTCGCGGCGGGAGTTACTCCCGCCGCGTCACTGTGCAGAGACTAGGGGGAAACTGTGAACCCTGGGGACCCTTCCGATAAAAAGCGTGTTTCCGTTCGGTAGAACATCTAATCGGACGTGTCCGCACACCTGCCCGTTTCCGATCACTTGTGCACCCTTGCCCCGGTCCCTGACCGGCGGCTTTCAGCCGGACGAAGTCGTTCCGAGGGTCGAACGCAACCGGTCGACATCGGTCGTCGGAGCATCACATGTGAAATTACGGCAGACGTACGCGGTCGGTTCACCGCCGACGAGCGGACGGTCGGCCAGCAGCGGCAGCTCGTCGCTGTCCGCGGTCCCGACGGCC
This sequence comes from Streptomyces sp. NPDC107538, assembly GCF_055657445.1. NCBI lineage: Bacteria > Bacillati > Actinomycetota > Actinomycetes > Kitasatosporales > Streptomycetaceae > Streptomyces > Streptomyces sp. NPDC107538. The sequence continues at coordinate 458,819 of NZ_JBVKAY010000002.1, forward strand.
ACCACGGCGCCCGGCGCGGTCCCCAGCAGCGCCGCCCGGTGCAGCTCCCTCGTCCCCGGATCCCCCTCGGGCCCGACGACCGCCACCTCACGCGGCCCGTCGAGCAGCGCCTCGGCCGTGGCCAGCCCCCACCCGATGAACCTCGGCGCACGCGGTCCCAGGGCCTTCACCACGCCCAACGCCCGCTCGGCGGCCGTCCGATGGGGCTCGGATCCGGTGTGCGCGGCATACCCCAGCAGCGCTCCGGCCGCGGCGCTCCACCCGGACGGCGTGGCGTTGTCCGTCGGGTCCTGCGGCCGCCGGATCAGCTTCTCCGCGTCCACGGCCGTGTCGTAGAGCGCCCCGGACTCCTCGTCGACGAACCGGGCGAGCACATGGTCGAGCAGGAACCCGGCGAACTCCAGCCACACCCCCTCCCCCGTGACCGACGCCAGCGCCAGGAACCCCTCGGCGACGTCCGCGTAGTCCTCCAGCACCCCCGCGTTGGCCCCCACCTGCCCGTCCTTGCTGGTCCGCGCGAGCCGCGCCTTCTCGTCCAGATGCAGCCGTACGAGGAGGTCGGCGGCGGCGATGGCGGCGTCCACCAGGTCGGGGCGGTCGAAGTAGGCGCCGGTCTCGGCGAGCGCGGCGACGGCCAGCCCGTTCCAGGCGGCCACCACCTTGTCGTCGCGGCCGGGGGCGGGCCTCCGCGAACGCGCCTCGCTCAGCCGCGCCTTGACCGACTCGATCCGCTCCGCGTCGAACACGCCCTCGTGCTGCGGCAGTTGCAGCACGGACGCGCCCTCCTCGAACGTCCCCTCCTCGGTCACCCCGAAGTAGTGCGCGGCCAGCCGGGCGTCCTCCTCCCCGAGCACCTCGGTCAGCTGCTCGGGCGTCCAGACGTAATAGGCCCCCTCGACATGCTTGCCGGAACCGCTCCCGTCATCACTGTCGGCGTCCAAGGCGGAGGCGAACCCGCCCTCGTTCGTGCGCAGTTCACGGACCATGAAGTCGGCGGTCTCCAGCGCCACGCGCCGGGCCAGCTCGGAGCCGGTGGCGCGCCAGAGGTGGGCGTAGACCCGGCAGAGCAGGGCGTTGTCGTACAGCATCTTCTCGAAGTGGGGCACGACCCACTCGCGGTCGACGGAGTACCGGGCGAAGCCGCCGCCGAGCTGGTCGTAGATACCGCCGCGGGCCATCCGCTCACAGGTGTCGCCGGCCATCTGCAGCGCGCCCTCCGAGCCGGTGCGGGCCGCGTGCCGCAACAGGAACTCGATCACCATGGAGGGCGGGAACTTGGGCGCCCGGCCGAAGCCGCCGCGCGCCGCGTCGTACTCCCGGGTGAGCCCCAGCAGCGCCTGCGCCAGCTCGTCCTCCCCGGGCACGTCGACGGCCCCGAACGTCAGCGCCCGCCCCGCCAGATCGCGCACGATCTTCCCGGCGACCTCGGCGACCTCGTCCCGCCGGTCGTCCCAGGCCGCCCGCACACCCTCCAGCACCTGCCGGAAGGAGGGGCTGCCGTGCCGGGGAGCGGGCGGGAAATAGGTCCCGAAGTAGAAGGGCTCGCGATCCGGCGTCAGAAACACGGTCATGGGCCAGCCGCCCTGCCCGGTCGCCGCCTGCACGGCCTCCATGTACACCGCGTCGACGTCCGGCCGCTCCTCCCGGTCGACCTTGACACTCACGAAGTGCGCGTTGAGGTAGTCGGCGGTCTCCTGGTCCTCGAAGGACTCGTGGGCCATGACGTGACACCAGTGGCAGCTCGAATACCCCACGCTCAGCAGCACCGGCACCCCACGCCGCCGCGCCTCCTCGAACGCCTCGGCCGACCAGGGCCACCAGTCCACCGGGTTGTCGGCGTGCTGGAGGAGGTAGGGGGAGGTCTCGTGGGCCAGTCGATTCGCCATGGGCACCATCATTCCCCAGTACCCGGGATCGACGGCTCACCACAGGGCCGCGTCCGCCTCTCGCGCTACGGTGCCGGTCGCGCCCCTGCAAGGGGCGCGGGGAACTGCGCGATCAGCCACGACGGATGCGCGGTCAGCGAACCACCCCAATGCCCACGGCGCAACCCCGCACCTGAACCTCCACCACCGATCAGGCCCTCTCGCCTAGTTGGACTACTCCCCGCACACTGGCCGGAGGCAACCGTTTCGGCGACAGGGGGAATCGTGATGCGGGACAGCCACCGGGGAGACGCCGAACGGCTGTTGGTGCGGGCGGTCGAGGACGAGGTCCGCAGGTCGGGCGGCCGCACGGACGGCGTCGTCCTGCTCGGCCGCGCCCGCGCCGCCCTCGACACGATGGCGCAGAACGCCGCGGAGGAGTACGAGGCGTACACCCGCGCACTGGACGAGTCGGAGGCCGGCCGACTCACCTTCGGCCAGCGCTACGCGAAGGAGGGCTCCGGCACCCCCCTGCTGGTCGCGGCCGTCACCGCCGGTACGGCGGTCGTCGCCGACCTCTCGTTCGGCGTGGACGCCGGTACCGCCGTGAGCACCGGTGTGATCGTCGGTATCGCCGGCGCCGTCGCCACGGTCCTGAAGGTGACCGCCTCCCACGTCCCCGCGAACCATCACCGGGCCGGTGCCCTGGGCCAGCCCGGCGGCCCCGAGCAACTGCGGCTGCAGTGGCTGACGGCGCTGGAGGTGCGCGGGATACGGCCGTTCCTCGACCAGCAGCGCGTACTCAGCGCGTCCACGGCGAAGAAGAAGGCACCCCAGCTACGCGGCGCCGACAAGAGCGCGGCGGCCCGCCGACGGAACGTACTGGAGCAGTCGTTCGCCCAACTCCCGGAGACCGACGACCGGTTCGCGGACCGGCGGACGGAGATGGGCAAGATCCGCCAGTGGGTGCAGGCGGCCCGCGCGGAGACCGAGACCCGGCCGACCGTCGTCGTGCTGCACGGCGCGCCCGGCTCGGGCCGTACCGCGCTCGCCGTCCGCGCGACCCATCAGCTGCGCGACTACTTCCGCGGTGCCTGTGTCGTCGATCTGCGCGCCGACAGCCCGGAGGAGACCCCGCTGTCCACCCGGGACGCGCTGATGCATCTGCTGAATCGTCTCGGCGCCCCCCGCGACCAGCTTCTCTTCCGTGAGCGCACCTCCCAGGACCAGCAGGTCAAACGGCTCAGCGAGCTGTACCACCAGCATCTGACCTCCCTGCCGGTGACGATCGTCCTCGACGACGCCTCCGACCCCGACCAGGTCCGCGCCCTCGTCCCCGAACGCTCCGACAGCCTCGTCCTGGTCACCGCCCGCGCCCCGCTCGCCCTCCCCGCCGACCTGCCCGCCTGGGTCCACCAGCTCCCCGTCGAGGCGCTCGACGCCGACGGCACGCACGAGCTGCTGAGCACGGCGGCGCAGGACGGCGCGGTGCTGTCGGCGGGGGAGGCAGGGGCGGCGGGCGCGGCGGGGGCCTCGTCCGCGCGGGCGTCGGCGGGCGCGCAGGCGGCTTCGTCGGCGGGCGCGCAGACGGCTTCGTCGGCCGGGGCGTCGGTCGGTACGTCGGCCGCCGCGTCGGCCGGCGCATCCGCGAGAGGGGGCGCCGCCTCGTACGACACCGAGTCCGTCGCCCGGATCCGGCATCTCTGCGGCGGCCTGCCCCTCGCCCTGCGCGTCGCCGGTTCGTCGCTGGGCCCGCGTACGCCGGGGCAACTGGCCACGGATCTGGGCGCGTACGGCCCGGTCGAGCCGGTCGAGCGGGCGCTGTGGCTGCGCTACACCGACCAGTCGGAGCCCTCGCGCCGGCTGCTGCGCCGGCTCGCGCTGGCGGGCCGCGCCTCCCTGGGCGCCGCCGCCGCGGCCTCCCTCCTCGCCACCGACGAGACGGAGGCGACCCGCCATCTCACCGCGCTCGCCCGCGCCGGCCTGATCGACCATGTCCACGGCAACCGTTACCGCCTGCACGACCTGGTGCGGGCCTTCGCCCACGCCCGCCTCCTCGACGAGGAGCAGGCGAGCGAGCGCACCGCCGCGCAGGAACGCCTCATCGTCACCTACGCCGATCTCGCCGACTCCGTGCTGCGTCTGGTCGACGGCAACATGTCGACCCGCTCGGACCGCTTCGGCCAGCACGGCTTCGTGTCGCTGGAGGAGGCACTGCGCTGGCTGGACGACGAGACCAGCTTCATCACCTCCACGCTCCGGCACGCGGAGGGCGTGAACCAGGCGGCGGTCCTGAGCCTGCTCGGCGCCCTGTGCGACTACTGCCTGCTGCGCGGCGACCTCTACCGCCTCGGTGAACTCAGCGAGCTGGCCCAGTCGGTGGACCAGGGCCTGCTGACCCGCTCGGTGCAGTGGCGTACGGGTATCGCGGCCCGTCAGCTGGGCGAGCTGGACAAGGCCCGCACGACCCTCGCCTCGGTCGTCGACCTCTACATGGAGACCAACCACGACGCGGGCGCCGCCCGTGCGCTGTGCTCCCTGGGCATCACCCTGCACCACCAGGGCAATCTGACGGAGGCGGCGACGAAGCTCCTGGAGGCGCTGCAGATGCAGTCGGTCCCCGAGCTGGCGGCCGACCGCGCGTGGACGATGCACGCCCTCGCGGCGGTGGAGCGCGACCGCTCCCATCTGGCGGACTCCCTGGACCTGCTGACCCGCGCCCTGGTCATCCACCGCCAGCAGGAGTCCCTGCACGGCGAGGGCTGGGCCTACTTCCAGCTGGGCCAGCTCCTGCTGCGGATGGGCGAGGTGCGGCAGGCGGAGGAGGAACTGCGCACCGCCCTGGACCTCTTCGGCCGTACCCGCGACGCCCGCGGCCAGGCCTGGTCCATGACCCAGCTGGCCCGCGCCCGGCTCGTCGCCGGTGACCCCTCGGCCGCCGTGGACGGGCTGCGCCAGGCCGTCTCCCGCCACCGCGACAACGAGGACGCCCGCGGCGAGGCCTGGTCCGGCTACTACCTGGGCCAGGCGCTGGAGGAGACCGGCAACCTCGACCAGGCGGTCCGCGAGCTGGAACGCTCCCGGACGATGTTCTCCCGGATGCGGGACGTCTACGGCCTGGCCTGCGCCCGGCACCACTCGGCCCGCGTCACCCGCGACCAGCGGGCCGTGCAGACCGGCTCGCTGCGCAACTCCGGCTTCGCCCGCCAGCTCCTCGTCGACGCCCGCGCCGACTTCCAGCGCATCGGCGTCGCCCACGGCGAGGCCTGGACCTGCCTGGAACTGGCGGTCGTGGACGCCGGCAACACCCGCACCCCGCAGGCCCTCGCCCTCTGCGAGGAGGCCACCCGCCTCTTCACGTCCTACGGCGACCGCCGCGGCGAGGACTGGGCCCGCTTCCTCAAGTGCACCCTGCTCCCCTACGCGGCCCCCGGCGGCGTCGAGATCGGCACCGCCGTCGCCCAGGAGGACCTGGCCCACCTCTCCCGCACCGCCCACCCCCTGCGCGACGAGAAACTCACCGAGTACATCGAGGCCTACGAACTCCTCCTCGAACGCGGCATCAACCTGGAGTCCGGCTGGCGAGCCTGGACCCTCGGCATGGTCCCGAACCGCCGCGCACGGGAGGTGATGGGGGTGCCGGTGCGCTGAGCGACGGCATGACGCGTGACTCTGTGACACCGACGTGGTGTCACAGAGTCATGCCGCCGAGCCCCGTCGAGCCCCGTCGCGTCCGTCGTCGCGACGGTCAGCTCTTCGCCGGAGTCGTCTTCCCGGCCGTGTCCGTCGTCGTCTCCCCGACGGGGGCGTCCGGGTCGGGCGACTCCTCGAAGTCGACCTTGCCCATCTGCTTGTTCATGGACTTCATCAGGCCCCAGACGGCCAGGGCCATCACCGCGAAGACGATGAAACCGAGGACGCCGGGGGTGACCTTGTCCTCGTCCACCTCCTTGGCGAGGGGGACGAGGTGTGCGACTGCCAGGCTTACGCTCATGCCTGGCATTGTCCCCCAGGGCTAACGGATGCCCGCAAAGAGGTCGTCCTCGGGGAGCGAGGTGTCCACGAGGGACTTCGCGAGCTCGTACTCCTCGGTGGGCCAGACCTCCTTCTGCAGGTCCAGCGGAACGCGGAACCAGCCGCCGTCCGGGTCGATCTGCGTGGCGTGGGCGATGAGAGCCTTGTCACGGATCTCGTAGAAGTCGGCGCAGGGCACGTGCGTGGTGAGGGTGCGGTCCTTGTGCTCGGACTCGTCCCAGCGCTTCAGCCAGTCGCCGTACGGGGACTCCATGCCGCGCGTGAGCAGCGCGTGGTGCAGCGCCTCGGTGCGGGCGCGGTTGAAGCCCTGGTTGTAGTACAGCTTCTGCGGCTGGTACGCCGGGCCGTACTCGGACTCGGGGTACTTCTCGGTGTCCGTCGCGCCCTCGAACGCCACCATGGAGATCTTGTGGGTCATGATGTGGTCCGGGTGCGGGTACCCGCCGTTCTCGTCGTAGGTGGTGATCACCTGGGGACGGAACGCGCGGATCTTCCGGACCAGCTCCCCGGCCGCCTTGTCGACGTCCTCCAGGGCGAAGCAGCCGTCGGGAAGGGGCGGCAGGGGGTCGCCCTCCGGGAGACCGGAGTCGACGAAGCCGAGCCACTCCTGCCCGACGCCGAGGATCTCGCGGGCCTCGTCCATCTCCTTCTTGCGTACCTCGTGAATGTGCTCCTCGATGTACTTGTCGCCCTGCAGTTTCGGATTGAGGATGGAGCCGCGCTCCCCGCCCGTGCAGGTCACGACCAGCACGTCCACCCCCTCGGACACATACTTCGCCATGGTGGCCGCACCCTTGCTCGACTCGTCGTCGGGGTGCGCGTGCACGGCCATCAGTCGCAGCTGGTCAGTCAAGACTCGTTCCCTCGTAACTCGGCGCCCGGCCTGAACTTCGGTGACTCGGCCCGGCGCGATCCGGTGAGTCCATACTGCCGTCCCGCACGGACACCCGTGTGGGGCGGCCGTCAGGCACTGGGCGGGGGGCTTCTATAGTGACGGCATCGGGGGGCGGGATATTCCCGGACCGGACGCGTTCCGGGACCTGGACGCCCCTGCGGGAGCACGCTCCCGGCCCCTTCCCGATGAGGACTCCGAGAGGACGACCATGACCACGGCGAGCACGCGGCTTCCCGAGGGCCGCTACGGCCCCTCCGCGGACGAGCGCGCCGACCGCAAGCTCAAGGTCATCGGCAGCGTCCTCGGCGCGGCCCTCCTCGTCCTCCTCGGCTGGTTCGCCTACCACTACGTGGCCGAGAACAAGATCAGCGTCGAGATCTACACCTTCGATACCTCGGCGAACTCGGTCAAGGTGCACCTCAGGGGCGACAAGGACGCCGGGGTCGAGGGTTACTGCACCGTGCGCTCCCAGGCCGAGGACGGCGCCGAGGTCGGCCGCGCCGACTTCCGCTTCCCCGCCGACACCACGGACATCGACGAGGTCGTCACCCTGAAGACCACCTCGCGCGGCACCACCGCCGAACTGCTCGGCTGTCACACGAACTGAGCCCCCGGCCCCCGGCCTGCCCCCGGCTCTCCGGCAGCCCGGGCTGACCTGCATGGACGTAACGCTTGTGGTTTATGTCCTCCCCCTTCCGCCGCTGAATTGTTAGGCTCGTGGTTTCGCCCACTCGTGAAGGAACATTCTTCTGGGTAGGGCGATGCTTTGTATTCCCAGTACCTACGAGGAGCACCTGTGACCCAGACCAGTGAGAACGTCACCTGGCTGACCCAGGAGGCGTACAACCAGCTCAGGGCCGAGCTGGAGTACCTGTCTGGTCCTGCGCGCACGGAGATCGCCGCCAAGATCGCGGCCGCGCGCGAGGAGGGCGACCTGCGCGAGAACGGCGGGTACCACGCGGCCAAGGAGGAGCAGGGCAAGCAGGAGCTCCGTGTACGCCAGCTGACCCAGCTCCTGGAGAACGCGAAGGTCGGCGAGGCGCCGGCGTCCGCGGACGGCGCGGTGGCGCCCGGCATGGTCGTGACGATCGCCTTCGACGGTGACGAGGACGACACCGTGACGTTCCTCCTCGCCTCCCGTGAGTACGCCAGCTCCGACATCGAGACCTACTCGCCGCAGTCCCCGCTGGGCTCGGGCGTGACCGGCAAGAAGGTCGGCCAGGACGCGCAGTACGAGCTGCCGAACGGCAAGTTCGCCTCGGTGAAGATCCTCAAGGCCGTGCCCTACCAGAGCTGAGCGCACCACCGTCGCTCGTCCCGTGGCCCCCGGCGCCCCTGCGGCGCCGGGGGCCACGGTCATGCCCGAGGCCGATCACCGCTCAGCCGGCCCACCCGGCCCACCCGGCTCTCATCCCGCCGCCGAGCGGTACTTCCGCACGGACAGGGTCCGGAATATGACGATGATCAGGACCGAGTAGATCAGTGAGGCCCAGACCGGGTGCTGCATGGGCCAGGCGTCGGACGGTGACACCCCGGGGTTGCCGAACAGCTCGCGACAGGCCTGGACGGTGGCGCTGAACGGGTTCCAGTCGGCCACATGCTGCAGCCAGGGCGTCATCCGGCTGGAGTCCACGAACGCGTTCGAGATGAAGGTGACCGGGAAGAGCCAGATCAGCCCGCCGGAGGTGGCCGCCTCGGGGGTGCGGACCGAGAGGCCGATGAGCGCGCCGACCCAGGTGAAGGCGTACCCGAGGAGGAGCAGCAGGCCGAAGGCGCCGAGCACCTCGCCGAAGCTGGTGTGGGTGCGCCAGCCGACGAGCAGGGCGACCACGGCCAGCACGGCGAGAGTGAGGGCCGTCTGGACCAGGTCCGCGAGCGTCCGCCCGGTGAGCACGGCCCCGCGCGCCATGGGCAGCGAGCGGAAGCGGTCGATGAGCCCCTTGTGCATGTCGTCGGCGATGCCCGCTCCGGCACCGGCGGTGGCGAAGGTGACGGTCTGCGCGAAGATGCCGGCCATCAGGAACTCGGTGTAGACGTCGGGGTTCGTGGTGCCGCCGATGTTCATGGAACCGCCGAACACATAGGTGAACAGCACCACGAACATGATGGGCTGGATCAGCCCGAAGATGACCATTTCCGGGATGCGGGACATCCGGATCAGATTGCGCTTGGCGACGACCATCGAGTCCCGGACGGACCGGGTGATCGGATTGCCGGACGGTGCGACGCGCGCGGCGCCGGTGACGGCACTCACCTCGCCCCCTCCTTTCTGCGGCCGCGCCCTTTGGCGTCGCCGGCCGCGCCGGTCTCCTCGGCCTCGTCCTTCACCTCGGCGAGGTGTCCCGTGAGGGAGAGGAACACATCGTCGAGGGTGGGGCGGCGCAGGCCGATGTCGTCGATCTCTATGCCCCGGGTGTCCAGCTCGCGGATGACCTCGGCGAGGAGCTTGGCACCGCCGGTCACGGGCACGGTGAGCTTGCGGGTGTGCTCCTCGACGGTGGTCTCGCCCTTGCCGAAGCCGGTGAGCACCTCGACGGCGTCCGGGATGCGCTCACGCTCGTGCACGACGACCTCGACGCGCTCGCCGCCGGTGCGGGCCTTGAGCTGGTCGGAGGTGCCGCGTGCGATGACGCGGCCGTGGTCGACCACCGCGATGTCGTGCGCGAGGTGGTCGGCCTCTTCGAGGTACTGGGTGGTGAGCAGCAGGGTCGTACCGCCGGAGACCAGCTGCTTGATCACCCCCCACAGCTCCTGGCGGTTGCGCGGGTCGAGGCCGGTGGTGGGCTCGTCCATGAACATGACCGGCGGCGACACCACCAGGGCGGCGGCCAGGTCGAGCCGGCGGCGCATTCCGCCGGAGTACGTCTTGGCGGGCCGGTCGGCGGCGTCGGCGAGATGGAACTGCTCCAGCAGCTCGCCCGCGCGCACCTTCGCGGCCTTGGCCCGCATCTGGTAGAGCTGGCCGACCATCTGCAGGTTCTCCCGGCCCGTCAGATACTCGTCGACCGCGGCGAACTGGCCGGAGAGGCCGACCGAGCGCCGTACGGCGTCGGGGTCCTTGAGCACGTCGATGCCGGCGACCACGGCCCGGCCGCTGTCGGGCCGCAGCAGGGTGGTGAGGCAGCGGACGGTGGTCGTCTTGCCCGCGCCGTTCGGCCCGAGCAGACCCAGGACGGTGCCCTCGGGGACGTCGAGGTCGACGCCGTCGAGGGCTCTTACGTCACCGAAGGTCTTCACCAGACCTTCGGCATGGATGGCGCCTGGCATGTGATGTCTCCACGTCTTTGGGGTTCTTCACAGCGGTGTTGGGATGGTGGTGTCGGGGTCTTCGCAGCGAACACGAGACACACCATAACGCGATGTATCGCGTCTCTCAATGGACTTACCCGAACGAGTGACGAGCGACTGCCGAAGGGGGCGCCGACCTCAGCCGACCTCAGTCGATGACGGTGTAACCCGCCTCGCGGAGCGCGTGGTTGACCTCGGCGCAGTGCTTGGGGCCCCTCGTCTCCAGGTGCAGCTCGACCTCCACCTCCGTGAGCCCGAGCCGGGGGTCGGTCCGTACGTGACTCACATCCAGGACATTAGCGTCGACCACTGACAACACTCCCAGAAGTGTGGCGAGGGCGCCGGGGCGGTCGGTGAGGCGGAGGCGTACCTGCAGGTAGCGGCCTCCCGCGGCCATGCCGTGCCGCAGGATGCGCTGCATGAGGAGCGGGTCGACGTTGCCGCCGGAGAGCACCGCGACGACCGGGCCCTCGAAGGACCCCGGATCCCGCAGCAGGGCCGCGACGGGGCTGGCACCGGCCGGTTCCACAACCAGCTTGGCCCGCTCCAGGCAGAGCAGCAGGGCGCTGGAGAGGTTGTACTCCGAGACCGTACGGACCTCGTCCACCAGGTCGGCGACGATCCCGAACGGTACGTCGCCGGGCCGTCCGACCTTGATGCCGTCGGCCATCGTCGCCGGATTCTCCACGGCCACGGGCACCCCTGCGGCCAGGGACGGCGGGTACGCGGCGGCGCCCTCGGCCTGGACTCCGACGACCTTCACGTCCGGCCGCAGCGCCTTCACCGCGACCGCGATACCGGCCGCGAGCCCGCCGCCGCCGATCCCGACGACGATCGTGCGCACCTCGGGGCACTGCTCCAGGATCTCCAGGCCGACCGTGCCCTGACCGGCGATGACGTCATGGTGGTCGAACGGGTGGATGAAGACCGCGCCCGTCTCCTCCGCGTGCTCCCGGGCGGCGGCCAGCGTCTCGTCGACCACCGTGCCATGCAGCCGCACCTCGGCGCCGTACTCCTCGGTCGCGCTGATCTTCGGCAGCGGGGCGCCCTTCGGCATGAAGACCGTGGAGCGCACCCCGAGCAGCGAGGAGGCGAGGGCGACGCCCTGGGCGTGGTTTCCGGCGCTCGCGGCGACCACACCGGCGGCGCGCTCCTCGGGCAGCAGGCCCGCGATCCGGACGTACGCGCCGCGCAGCTTGAACGAGCCGGTCCGCTGCAGGTTCTCGCACTTGAGGTGCACCGGGGCGCCGACGAGTTGCGACAGATGCCTGCTGCCCTCCATGGCGGTGACACGTGAAACGCCCGTAAGCATCTTCTGCGCGCCTCGCACGTCGTCGATCGTCACGCGCGGAAAGGAGTCAGCCGTGCTGTAGCTCATGACCACAGTCTCGCAGTTCACAGGGGCCGAACGCGGGTGTGACCAAGGGCCGGGACCCGGTTTCAGCGGGGCCCGTACACCCCACGCCCGGTCCGCGTACTCTGTCCCCCAACCCAGCGCCTCACGCATGAATTGAGCCTTTGGCCATGCCCACAACACCTGAAATGTCGATGGACATGACGACCGTCGGTGACAACGGTCTTCTCGACACGCTGCAGCACGAGGTCGCGGTGTTCGCACGCCGTGCCGAACAGACCCGGCTCGGCGGCGTCGGGCAGGTGCGCAACTCCATGGACCGTGCCGCGTACCTGCTGCTCAACCGCCTCGACAACGAAGGCCCGATGGGCGTCAAGGCGCTCGCCGCGAGCATGGGGATCGACTCCTCGACGGTGACCCGCCAGGTGGCGCCGCTCGTGGACACCGGACTCGTCAAGCGCACCTCGCACCCGGAGGACGGCCGGGCCGTGGTGCTCCAGCTGTCGCCGCGCGGGCTGTCCCGCCTTGAGGAGGTACGTTCCTCCAGGCGTCAGCTGATGGCCGAACTGACCCAGGACTGGGACCCCGAGGAGCGCGAGGCGTTCTGCTCCCTCCTCACCCGCTTCAACACCGCGCTCTCGACCCGTATGGCGGCGGCGCCGGAGGCCCCGTCGCCGTCCTGACCCTTGACCGCACCCCCGCTCCTGGCCTGATATGAGACCGGGACCCGTCGTGGGCGGCGGCCCAGGCCGGATCCGGCCGGGCCCGCTCCCCTCAGGGGCGGCGTCGGACGGGAGGGCGTGGTGCGAGATCGGCATGTGGCCCCGGGCGCCCGCCGGGCCCGGGAGTTCGAGGCGTTCGTCGCGGGTGCGGCGGGACGGCTGCTGCGGACCGCCACCCTGCTCACGGCGGAGCCCGCGGACGCCAACCCGCGCGCGCGGCGGCTGCTGACCCACGCCCTCGCCCACACGTACGCCGGCTGGGACCGGCTGCGGGGCGAGGACCCCTACGACCGGACCCGGCAGCAGTTGGCCGTCCGCTTCGCGCGCGAGGCCTGGCACCACCACGCTCTCTTCGGCCACGCGCGCGGGGGCGTACTGGGCGTGCTCAGCCCCCAGGAGCGGCTGATCCTCGTCCTGCGGCTCCACGAGGGCGTCGCCGAGGAGCAGACGGCGGCGCTGCTCGGGCTGCCAGTGGAGCGCGTACGGACGATCTGTCTGCGCGCGATGGCGACCGTTCTGCATCCACCGCGCGCAGGCGCGCGCGGGAAGAAGGTGGTGGAGGTGGCGCCGTCATGAGTCTGCGGGACCGCGAGGCGGCCGTACGGCAGATCCTGGAGCGCGGGCGGATGCCGGTGCCGCCCGACCTGTGTGCGGCGGCGGTACGGCGTGGCGGGCGCGTGCTGCGGCGCCGGACGGCGGCCCGGCACGTGATGTGGCTGGTGCTGACGGCCGCCGTGGTCGCGTTCTTCGTGTGGGCGCTGACCGCCCGCCCCTGGGTGGAGCCGCCGTCGACGACGACCCCCCAGGTGACGGGCTGGTGAGCGCCCGGGGCCGGGGCCCAGGCGGCGGTCCGGCTCGTGGTGGCCCTTGGGCCTCTCGTGCCTAGCCCAGGGCCTGCTGGAGGTCCTCCAGGAGGTCGTCGACGTTCTCGATGCCCACGGAGAGGCGGACGAGGTCGGCGGGGACCTCCAGGGCCGAACCGGCGGCCGAGGCGTGCGTCATCCGGCCCGGGTGCTCGATCAGGGACTCGACGCCGCCCAGGGACTCGCCGAGGGTGAACACCTTGGCCCGGTCGCAGACCGCGACGGCCGCCTCCTCGCCGCCGGTGACCCGGAACGACACCATGCCGCCGAACGCCTTCATCTGCTTGGCGGCGACCTCGTGCCCGGGGTGCTCGGGCAGCCCCGGGTAGAGCACGCTCGCCACGCGCGCGTGGCGGGTCAGCATGTCGGCGACCTTGGTGGCGTTCTCGCTGTGCCGGTCCATGCGGACGGCGAGCGTCTTGGTGCCGCGCAGCACCAGCCAGGAGTCGAAGGGCCCGGCGACCGCGCCCATCGCGTTCTGGTGGTACGCCAGTTCCTCGCCCAGTTCCTGGTCGCCGACGATCAGGGCGCCGCCGACGACGTCGGAGTGGCCGCCCATGTACTTGGTGAGCGAGTGCACGACGACGTCCGCGCCGAGCGCGAGCGGCTGCTGGAGGTAGGGGGTGGCGAAGGTGTTGTCGACGACCAGCTTCGCGCCCGCCTCACGGGCGACCTGGGCGACGGCCGGGATGTCGGTGATGCCGAGCAGCGGGTTGGAGGGGGTCTCCACCCAGATGACCTTCGTCTTCGGGGTGAGGGCGGCCCGTACGGCCGTGGGGTCGGAGGTGTCGGCCACGGACCAGTCCACGCCCCACCGGGAGACGACCTTCGCGAAGAGGCGGAACGTGCCGCCGTACGCGTCGTTGGGGATGACCACGTGGTCGCCGGGGCTGAGCAGCGTGCGCAGCAGGCAGTCCTCGGCGGCGAGCCCGGACGCGAACGCGAGGCCGCGGCGGCCGCCCTCCAGGGCGGCGAGGTTCTCCTCCAGCGCGGTGCGGGTGGGGTTGGCGCTGCGGCTGTACTCGTAGCCGCCGCGCAGGCCTCCTACGCCGTCCTGCTTGTAGGTCGAGACCTGGTAGATCGGCGGGACGACCGCGCCGGTGAGGGGATCCGCGGTGTTGCCGGCGTGGATCGCGAGGGTCTCGAAGTGCGTGTGGCTGTCGCTCATGAACCGAGCGTATGCCCTCCGCGTGGTGGGCCGGGCGCCTCATGGGGTGGGGGCAACTGTGCTTTGGCGGGTGCGGGTGCGTCGTGGCTGGTCGCGCCCACGCGGCGGAGCCGCATGTCGATACAGCCCCGCGCCCCTTTCGGGGCTGCGCCCCGATCATCCGGGCTGCGGTCGCCGGAGTTATCCACAGGCCCCCGACCGGGTTGGGCAATTGTCGGTGGCTTCTGGAACCCTTGGCGTATGGAGATTCTCTGGGTCCTGATGGCGATGCTCATGATCGGCTTTGTGGCGTGGCCGATCCTGGCGCGCCGGCGGGCCGGTATTCAGCAGGTCGAGGCGGGGCATCCGGACGCGGCGGACCCGGCGAATTACGGGTTCGTGCGGCAGGAGCTGCTGGACGTGCGGATGCCGGGGCCGGACCAGGATCTGCTGGATGTGCTGGACGTGGTGCAGCGGTCCCAGGACTACCGGGCGGCGAAGCAGTTGCTGGCCGGTACGGAGGCGGTCGGCGAGGTCCGGTGGCAGCGGGTGCAGGCCTTCGCGGGCGCGGCGGCGCTGGAGCTGGCGCAGCGGCCCGGCGGGGTGGGCGAGACGCCGGGCGGGCAGTGGCTGCGGGTGTGGCGCGCGGAGGCGCCGAAGGACGCGGGCGGCGCGGCCGTGCACGCGGAGTTCCTGGTGCAGCAGGCGTGGCGGACGTCGACGCCGGGCACGGACGACTTCCGGATCATCATGGAGGAGGCCAGATCGGCGTGCGGCGACGCGGCGCTGCTGGCCCCGGGCGACCCGATCCCGTACATCGTCGAGCTGTCGGTGGCGCGGGGCCTCGCGTACTCCCGTGAGGAGTTCGAGCAGCTCTGGCTGAAGATCCTGGACCGGGCGCCGGCGCACATGGGCGCCCATCTCGCGGCGCTGCACTTCTGGTGCGAGAAGTGGCACGGTTCACGGGAGCTGGCGTACTCCTTCGCCGAGGCGGCGGCCGCCCGCGCCCCGCAGGGCTCGCTCCTCGCGGCCATGCCGCTCTTCGCGGTCTTCGAGCACCTGCCCGAGGTCAACCTGGTGCAGGGCTTCTACGAGAGCGAGGTCGTCAAGAAGGCGGTCCACGGCGCCCTGTTCGCGGTGCACGCGGCGCGGCCCGACGACCCGATGCTGGCCCATGTCCGCCATCTGCTGATCTTCTTCCTGGTCCGCTCCGAGCGCTGGTCCGAGGCCATGAACCAGCTCGTCCACGTCGACGGCCATGTGGGCGCCCTCCCCTGGACCCTGACCTCCGACCCGGCCGCCGACTACGCGGTATACCGGGCCCTGGCGGTGGCGGGCTACGAGGCGAACGGCGGCACCCCGGCGACCTTGCCGCACTGAACCCCCAGCCCTCCGAGCCCTCCGAGCCCTCCGAGCCCGCCGAGCTCCCGACACCCCCGGCACCCCCCAGGCCCCCAGTAAGCCCTTGCAACCCCGCACACCCGTGCGAAATACTCCGCCCCTCACACCTCTTGGTCATGGACACGTCCGCGACCGTCCGATTTCACCGCATAACCGTATGAATGATCGTTCGCGATCTTTCCCGTGGGGGGACCTCTGCCCAATGGGCGCGACCCTGCGCGCACTGCGCGCTCTCGTGCTGCTCGCCGGCTTCCATCTGCTCGGCGTGATCCTGCTCGCGGCGCTCGCCGGCGCCGACTACCTCCTCTACCTGCACGCGCCGTCCGCCGTCGCCGTCAAGCTGTACGTGGTCTCCGTCCTGCTCGCGATCCCGCTGATCCGCGGCCAGTTCATGCTGCGGACCCCGAAGGGCGAGGAGCCGCCGGGCCTGCCGGTGACGGAGGCCGAGGAACCCGAACTGTGGCGGACCGTACGGGAGTTGGCCGACCGGGTCGGTACCCGGGCGCCCACCCGGATCACGCTGACGGCCGAGGTCAACGCCGCCGTCGCCGAGGACGCCCGGCTGCTCGGCCTGCTGCCCGGCCCACGCCGCCTCTTCCTCGGCGTACCGCTGCTGCAGGGCCTGACCGAGGCGCAGCTGCGCTCGGTCCTCGCCCATGAGCTGGGCCACTACTCCAACGCCGACACCCGGCTCGCCGCGATCACCGTCCGCGGCCGGGCCCAACTGCTGCGCACCGTCCGGCACTTCGAGGAGCGCGCCGACAAGAGTGCCGGACGCGAGCGGGCCCGGCAGGAGAAGAAGAACGCCAGGGCCGCGGCCAAGGGGAAGAAGACCAAGGAGATCGACACCCGGCACGTGGGCCTCACGTACCGCGCGATGGCGAAGATCTACATCGGCTACGCCAAGCTGTACATCCGCGCCACCCTGGCCGGTTCGCGCCGCCAGGAGTACGCCGCCGACGACGCCGCCGCCCGTATCGCCGGCCGGGACGCCACCGCGTCGGCGCTGCGCGAGATACCCGTGCTGGACACCGCGTACGACTTCTACATGAACAGCTTCGCCACGCTCGGTGCCGAGGCCCGGCTGATGCCGCCGCGCGGCGAGTTCTTCGGCGGCTACGGGCGGCTGCTCTCCGCCCGCCAGCTCGAACTGGTCGGCCTGCGCGCCGAGTTGTCCACCGAACCGGCCTCGCCGTACGACTCGCACCCGCCCGTCGCCGACCGGGTCGCGCGGATCGAGGCGCTGCCCGCCGACGACCGCGCGGACGAGGCCAGGGGCGCGGCGCTCGGGCTGCTCGCCGACCCGGACCGGACCCTCGCGGCGCTGGAGGACGCGGTGCTCACCGACGACGTGCTGCGGTTCCGGCGCACCGGTGACTGGCCGGAGCTGCTCGACGGTTCGATGGCCGCGCGCTTCGCCTCCCTCGACACCGCGCTGCACCGGGCGCTGGCGATGTACACGAAGGGCCGGCCGTCCCTGGCCGCGCTGCTGAAGGTGATCGACGACGGTCAGCTGTGGCAGCTGGCGCGGCGGCTGCCGATGTCCGACCAGGCGGCCGAGGCGCGGGGGCGGGCGTTCCGCGAGTTCGTACGGCCGTCGCTGGCGGACGGACTGCAGAACATGGTGCTGGCCGAGCTGAGCGCCCACTCCCGGCTGAGCTGGGACTTCTCCTGGTCGGAGCCGGTCGTGGTGCGGCTGCCGCCCGCGCCGGACGGCACGGAGCCCGACCTCGACGCCGCGATCGAAGCGGCGGTCGCCGACCATCCCGACACGGGCCCGCTGCGCACGCTGCTGCCCACGCCCCAGGGCCCCGCCGCCCGAGAAACGGACGCACCGCGATGACCGTACTGCTGTGGATACTGGCCGTCCTGGCGGTACCGACCCTGCTCTTCGGGCTCTGGATGGCCTGGGTCTTCCTCAAGGAGTTCTTCTCCCCCAGCGGCGACGCCGCCCAGGACACCGCCGAGGCGATGGGGCTGCTGCCCGCCGAGCGGCAGAACACCGACTTCGCCGGTCCGCTCCCGGCCGCCATGGAATCGGCGCTGGCCGCCGTGCGCGGCGGCGACTGGAAGGCCGCCGCCAAGCTGCTGCAGGACATCGGCCGGGACTGGGAGCGCCGGTCCTGGGTCGCGTATCTGCTGGCCGACATCGCGGCGGAGGAGGACGACTGGCTGCTCGCCTGGGAGGCGGACCGCCCCGAGGACCCGGACGCGGCCGTCGTCCGCGCCCGCAGCACGGTGATCCTGGCCTGGCGGCTGCGCGGCGGGAAGCGGGCCAAGTACACGACCAGCGAGCAGTTCGGCGGCTTCCACCGGATGCTGGAACGTTCCCGCGAGGAGATCGGCCGGGCCGCGGCGCTCAACCCCGACGACCCGACGCCGTACGTCACCGAGATCTGGGTGGCGCTCGGGCTCGGCTATCCGCACTCCGAGATGGACAAGCTCTGGACGGAGATCACCGCACGGGCGCCGCACCACTACGAGGCCCACTTCTCGGCGCTGCAGTACTGGTGTGCGAAGTGGCGGGGGTCGGAGAAGCTGGCGCGGGAGTTCGCCGAGCGCGCGGCGGCCCAGGCGCCGCTGGGCAGCCTGCTCAGCGCGTTCCCGCTCATCGCGCACTTCGAGCACGACACGTCCGACGACAACAGCGTGGACCGTACGCCGAGGATGATCGGCCGTGTGGACGCGGGCCTCGCGGACGCGGCGGCGGCCGATCCGGCCCACCCGCGCCTGCCGGAACTCCGGCACCTCCTGGCGTACTACCTCTCCCTCCAGGACCGCGACGAGGCCGCGCTCGAACAGTTCAAGCTGGTCGACGGGTACGTGGACGCCCTGCCGTGGCGCTACCAGGGCGACGGCGAGGCGGTGGCGGCGTTCTACTGCCGCATCCGGAACTCGTCGGCACAGGCGGTGGCGGCGACGGCGACGGGGGCCTCGGCGGACTGAGCGGCGCCGGAGACGGAGACCGCGCCCTCGGCGGACCGAGCGGCGCCGCGAGAGGAACGCGCCACGGAATGCGGGCGGTACCTGGAACGTTCCTCAGGTACCGCCCGCTCTTTCCGAGCCCCAAGGAGGAGGAGTTCCCATGCTCTTCGGCCGCACGCCCCAGCTGCCCACCCCCGAGCAGGCTCTGCGTGGCCGCGCCGAGCCGCCGTTCGCCGTCCCCGACCGTCACACCGTCCTCGGCACCCCGCTCCTCGGCCCCTACCCGGAGGGGTACGAGGTGGCCGACTTCGGCCTCGGCTGTTTCTGGGGCGCCGAGCGGAAGTTCTGGCAGCTCCCGGCGGGCGTGTGGACGACCCTCGTCGGCTACCAGGGCGGCTCCACGGAGAACCCCACCTACGAGGAGGTCTGCTCCGGCCTCACCGGCCACACCGAGGCGGTCCGCGTGGTCTACGACCCCGCGCTCATCTCCTACGAGCGTCTCCTCCAGGTCTTCTGGGAGTCCCACAACCCCACGCAGGGCTACCGTCAGGGCAACGACGTCGGCACCCAGTACCGCTCCGCCGTCTACACCCACACCCCGGCCCAGGCCAAGTCCGCCGAAGCCTCCCGCGAGGCCTACCAGCGGGTCCTGACCGCCGCCGGCCACGGCGACATCACCACCGAGATCCTCCCGGCCGAGGGCCGCACCTTCTACCCCGCCGAGCCCTACCACCAGCAGTACCTGGACAAGAACCCGGCGGGCTACTGCGGCATCGGCGGCACGGGGGTGTCCTGCCCGATCGGGGTGGCGAAGGCGGAGGGCTGACGGGGTCGGTTCGCTCCGGTATGTGCGCGTCCGGTGGGGGCTGGTCGCGCAGTTCCCCGCGCCCCTGAAAAGCAGCGGCTGCGCCGCGTGCTTTTCATCTTTTAGGGGCGCGAGGAACTGCGCGAGAAGCCCCACTCAGCCGCGGACGAAAACGGTCGTCCCCAGATCGTCAGGTCGTCAGGTCGTCAGATCGTCGACGTGTCGATCACAAAGCGGTAGCGGACATCGCTCGCCAGCACCCGCTCGTACGCCTCGTTGATCTGGTCCGCACGGATGAGTTCGATCTCGGCGCCGAGGCCGTGCTCCGCGCAGAAGTCGAGCATCTCCTGGGTCTCCTGGATGCCGCCGATGCCGGACCCCGCGAGGGTCTTGCGGCCGCCGATGACGGAGAAGAGGTTGAGCGCGACGGGCTCCTCGGGCGCGCCCACGTTCACGAAGGCGCCGTCGGTCTTCAGAAGGGACAGGTACGCGTCGAGGTTCAGCGGAGCCGAGACCGTCGACAGGATCAGGTCGAACGTGCCCGCCAGCTCCTTGAACGTTGCCTCGTCGCTCGTCGCGTAGTAGTGGGTCGCGCCCAGCTTCAGGCCGTCGTCCTTCTTGCGGAGGGACTGCGACAGGACGGTCACCTCGGCGCCGAGCGCGTCGGCGAGCT
Source organism: Streptomyces sp. NPDC107538 (assembly GCF_055657445.1). Lineage (NCBI taxonomy): Bacteria > Bacillati > Actinomycetota > Actinomycetes > Kitasatosporales > Streptomycetaceae > Streptomyces > Streptomyces sp. NPDC107538. The sequence goes on from NZ_JBVKAY010000002.1 coordinate 478,792, forward strand.
TGACGCCCATGTGGCCGAGGCCGCCGAGACCGACGACGGCGACCTTCTTGCCGGGGCCGGCGTTCCAGTGCCTGAGCGGGGAGTACGTGGTGATGCCGGCGCACAGCAGCGGCGCGGCCTCGTCGAGGGCGATGCCGTCGGGGATGCGTACGGTGAAGGCCTCGTCGACGACGATCTTCTCCGCGTAGCCGCCGTAGGTGGGCTCGCCGTCCTTGCCGATGGCGTTGTACGTGCCGACGTTGCCCTGGAGGCAGTACTGCTCCAGGCCCGCCCGGCAGTTCTCGCACTCACGGCAGGAGTCGACCATGCAGCCGACGCCGACCTTGTCGCCGACGGCGAACTTGGTGACTCCGGAGCCGACCGCCTCGACGACACCGGCGATCTCGTGGCCCGGGACCATCGGGAAGATCGCCTCGCCCCAGCCCTCACGGGCCTGGTGGATGTCCGAGTGGCAGATTCCGGCGTACTTGATGTCGATCAGAACGTCGTGCTCACCGACCTCGCGGCGCTCGATCGTGGTGCGCTCCAGCGGAGCCTTGGAGGAGGGCGCCGCGTAGGCGGCGACAGTGGTGGTCATGCCGGGATTCTCCTGATCGTCGTCCCGCATCCGGCCTGCCTTCCGGCCGGCTGCGGATACCAGCCTGCCCCAGATCCCAGAGGTCACCCAGGCCACGGCTTTGCGTACGTCCGCCGGTCCTACCACTGGCGGGGTCAGGATCGCAGGCGTACGCAGTCGTACGACCATGAATACTTGGGGTATGGACGAACAGCCCGAAGCCGCACAGGAGCCCCAGGCCGGTGGGGCCGCCGCCGGGGCCGCCGGCGCGCTGGACCGGCGTGCCGAGCTGAGCGAGTTCCTGCGCACCCGGCGGGCCCGGCTGAAGCCGGAGGACGTGGGGCTGCCGGCGTTCGGACGGCACCGGCGGGTCCCCGGGCTGCGCCGGGAGGAGCTGGCCCAGCTCGCCGGGGTGTCCGTGGCGTACTACACGCGGCTGGAGCAGGGCAATGGGCGCAATGTGTCGGCGGAGGTGCTCGACGCCATCGCGCGGGCCCTCCAGCTGAGTGACGCGGAGCACGCCCATCTCACGCATCTCGCGAAGCCGAAGGCGCACAAGAAGAAGCGCTCGGCCCGTCCGCAGCAGGTGCGCGGTGCCCTGCGGCAGCTGATCGACACCATCGACGGCATCCCCGCGTACGTCACCGGCCGGCGCTCGGACATCCTCGTCTGGAACCGGATGGCGGCGGCGGTGTTCGGGGACTGGTCGGAGCTGCCGCCGCACGAGCGCAACTGGGCGCGGATGGTGTTCCTGCGGCCCGACTACCGGGATCTGTACATCGACTGGGACCAGAAGGCGGCCGACATCGTCAGCTATCTGCGGATGGACGCGGGCTGCCATCCGGACGATCCGCTGCTGTCGGCGCTGGTGGGCGAGTTGTCGGTGAAGAGCGAGGAGTTCCGGCGGCTGTGGGCGACGCACGACGTGAAGGAGAAGAGCCACGGGGTGAAGCGCATGCACCACCCCCTGGTCGGTGAACTCACCCTCTCCTTCGAGACGTTCAGACTGCCCGACGACCACGAGCAGAGCCTGATCACCTACCACGCCAAACCGGGCTCCCCGTCCGCCGACGCCCTCCGCCTCCTGGCCAGCTGGGGCACGGACGCGACGACCCGGGCGACGACGGCGAGGCCGTAGTAGTCCCCTCTCACCTGCCGAAATACGCGTCGTGGATCGTCACCGCCGACGTGTTCCCCTTCTTGTCGGTCACCTCGGCGCGCAGGGACACGCTCTTGCCCGCCGCCGGGGTCTTCTGGGTGAACCTGCCCTTCTTCACGGTGACTTCGGTCCACTTCTGGCCGTCGCCGGACACACGCGCGTACACGGCCAGCGACTTGAGGTTCTGGCCGGCCGCCGCGCCCTGCACGGTGACCCGGACGGTGCCCTTCGAGCCGGCCGGGGCCGTGCTGTCGAGGCCCAGGAACGGGGCACCGAAGTGGACGACGGAGACCGGGAGTTTCCTGTCGCTCGTGGTCTTCTTCGACGTGAAGGTCCAGCTCGCGTCGATCCGGGACGAGGCCGTGGCGAGGCCGGCGGAGCGGGAGAGGGAGGTGGTCAGCCGGTAGACGGCGAGCTCCGCCGGGACCGTGAACTGCCCCGACCCGTCCAGCGCGTCCGTACCGGAGGCGAACTTCGCGCCGCCGCGGTACAGGGTCGTCGTGACCTTCTCGTAGAAGGACGACCCGGCGTGCCCGCGTCCGTCGGCGAACATCGGCAGCAGACCGTACAGCTGGTTCCCGTCGCGCCGGATGCCGTGGAACCCGGCGATCCGCGGGCCGAACACCCCGACGTTGAACGTCTGTGCGTACGTCCGGCCTGCCTTGAAGGTGCGGCTGTCGCCGGTCGTGTAGTAGGCGTCCAGGACCGGGAAGCCCTGTTCGTCCTCGGCGCCGTACTGCTCGAAGTCGAGGGTCCACCGCACCCCGCCGACGGCGGAGAGATACAGCGTGCGGGTGCCGGGCAGCCGCTGCGGGACGGCCGCGGCGGGTGAGCCGGAGCCGTCGGGGAGCGTGGCCCAGGGGATGACGGTCCCCCTCTTGCCCGCGACGGAGGAGCCCATACCGGCCTTCACCGTGGCCAGTTCGCCCTTCTTCCAGCGCTTGGTGAAGCCGGTCGCGAGCTTCCCGACCTCGCCCCCGGTGGTGACGGCGTACTGCGTGCCGTCCCCCTCGGCCCACTGGCCCGCCCAGTTCTGGCTGAGCCGCCCGCCGGTGACCTTCGGCCCGAGATGCGCGGTGCGGAAACCCTCGTACGTGTCGAGGAACCAGCCGAAGGTGTACCGGTCGCCGCCCGCCCGCAGGGTGAAGTCCGGTGCCGCGACGACCGGTTCGGCGGCGCCGCCGGGCACGGTGATGTCCACCGGTTTCGCCGTACGCGCGTCCAGCGTGAGCGTGGTCCGCCTGTCCACGGTGAGCACGGGCCGGGACAGCCAGGCCGCGCCCTTGGCGTAGTCCTTCGGGTCCACGACGATCCCGGCGTTGAAGATGTACGTCCCCGCGGGCACCCGCAGCTCGACCGTGCCGTCCTCGTCGTAGGGCGTGAACCAGGTGCCCGCGGCGAGCCCGGAGATCCCGGTCAGGTCGATCATGTGGTGGACGGCCGGCCCGCCGTCCCGGTCGACCGTCTTCAGCGTGAGGTCGTACGACTCCTTCTCGCGCTCCACGGCCGCCGCCGTCCGTACGGCCTGTCCGCCGCCGGTGGCGGTGACGTACGCCGTGTAGTGGCCGTCGAGTTTCCCGCCGAGCCTGGTGTTCGCCACCAGGTCGACCGTGGCCCTGCCGCCGCCCGGGACGGTGACCTTCTTGCCGCCGCCGCCGAGCTTGAAGAAGCCGGCCGGGGCGGGCTTGCCGTTCGGGGCGGTGCCGGTGACCGCGAGGCTGAGGGTGACGGCCTTGGTGCCGAGGTTGCGGTAGGCGAGTTTCCTGGTCACCGGCTTGTCGTCGGTGTGCGGCCACTTCTGGAGGCCGAAGTCGACCGAGACGGGGTCGGCGACGATCTTCTGCTTGATCGCCTTGTCCACGCGGATACGGCCCGAGCCCTGCTCGAACGGCGTGTACGGGCCGCCCTTGGCGGAGGCGACGAGGGCGGCCTTCAGCTCGGCGGACGTCCACGTGGGGTGCCGCTGCTTGAGGAGGGCGGCGGCGCCCGCGACATGCGGGGTCGCCATCGACGTACCGGAGATCGTCAGATAGCCCTCGGGCCGCTGCCCGACCTCCTGTTCGATGACGCTGCCCGGGGCCGCGGCGGCGGTGACGGCGACACCGGGCGCGGTCACGTCGGGCTTGATCTGGCCGTCCATACCGGGGCCCCGGCTGGAGAACGAGGCGAGCCTGTCCTTGTCGTCGACCGCGCCGACGGTGAGCGCGGCGGCGGCACTGCCCGGCGAGCCGACGGTCCGCGCGCCTCCTTCGCCCTCGTTGCCGGCGGCGACCGCGAAAAGGATGCCCTTCTCCGCGGAGAGCTTGTCGATCTGCGCCTCCATCGGATCGACCTCGGGGGTGTCGCCGCCGCCCAGGCTGAGGTTGACCACGTCGGCGCCCTGCTCGGCGGCCCACTCCATGCCCGCGATGATCCCGGAGTCGTCGCCGTAGCCCTCGTCGCTCAGCACCTTGCCGTTGAGCAGCTTGGCCCCGGGTGCGACGCCCTTGAACTTCCCCTTGGATTTCGCCCCGGTGCCCGCCGCGATGGAGGCGACATGTGTGCCGTGGCCGTACTTGTCGGTGGTGTCGGGCGAGGTGGAGAAGTTCTTGTCGGCGATCACCTGGCCCTTGAGGTCCGGGTGGGTCGCGTCGACGCCCGTGTCCAGGACGGCGATGGTGACGCCCTTGCCGTCGTAGCCCGCCTTCCACACCTTCGGGGCGCCGATCCGCGCGACGGACTTGTCGAGGCTGACCTTGCGCACGCCGTCCAGCCAGAGGTGGGCGACCCCGGTGGCGGTGGTGCCGTCGGTGTCGGTGACCGCCTTCCACAGCGCGGCGGCGTCGTCCCCGGGCGTGAGCACCGCGTCGGCGTTCAGGGTCTTCAGGGTGCGGCGGATCTTGGTGCCGCCCGCGTCCCGTACGTCGGCGCGGGCGTCGGCGGCGGTTCCCGTGTAGCCGACGATCAGCTTCAGGCCCTGCTGCTGGGAGGTGCGGGTCACAGGCCTGTTCAGCACGGTGACGTCGAACAGTCGTTTGTCGACCCGGCCGGTGGCGATGAGCCGGGCCGCGTCGGCCGGCAGGACATAGGTGTGCCCGTCGACCTGGCGCAGCCGCACCGGCACCCCCTCACGGCCCTTCGCCCGCTCCAGTCCGAGCACCCGGCCGTCGGCGCCGACGAGGACACGGTCACCGGTGACGAGAGTGAGGCGACGGCTCGCGCCGAGGCCGGCCCCGCCGACGCCGGCAAGGGCTTCGAGGCCCGTGCCGGTCGGGCCGGTCGTGTCGGTCGTGCCGGTCGTGCCGGTCGGGTGCTCGGACATCGCGGACGCCGGGCTGGTCGGGCCCGCCGTCAGTGCCACCGCGGACGCCATGGCCGCGAGCGCGGCCGTGCACGCGCTTGTCGTGTGTCTGCGCAAGACTCCCCCTTGATCCGGTTCAAGATCCGGTTCATCCGCCCAGGGGACGTTCCGCACATATGCACGTCAAATCCCCCGGTCTCCGCAGTATGACCGGGGGTCAACTCGTGTCACATACCTCGCGGCTGGGCGCAAAGCGGCGAAGTCCGGGCCACGCGCGACCCGCACGCGCCCCGGACTCCACATCAACGCGCCCCGCGCCAGGGGCGCATGGCACCGCGGGGGCCTCACGCCCCGGCGTTCTCCTTCACCGTGATCCGCCCCTTGCGGATCGTCGCGACCCGGGGGGCCTTCTTCGCCAGCGCCGAGTCATGGGTGACCATGACGAAAGTGAGCCCGTGCTCCTTCCAGAGGGTCTCCAGGACCTCCATGATCTCGTCGCGGGTGGACTCGTCGAGGTTGCCGGTGGGCTCGTCGGCGAGCAGCACCTTCGGGCGCTTCACCAACGCGCGGGCGATCGCGACGCGTTGCTGCTGACCGCCGGAGAGTTCGGCCGGCAGATGCCCGAGCCGCTCCCCCAGCCCCACCGACTCCAGCGCCTGCGCGGCCCGCTCCCGCCGCTCCTTCGCCTTCACCCCGAGCGGTACGAGGGCCGTCTCGACGTTCTCCTGCGCGGTCAGCGTCGGGATCAGGTTGAAGCTCTGGAACACGAACCCGATGTTCTCGCTCCGCACGGTCGTGAGCCTGCCCTCCGACAGCTTCGCCAGATCGGTCCCGTCCAGTTCGACGCTCCCGTCGGACGGCTTGTCCAAGCCCCCGAGCATCTGCAGCAACGTCGACTTCCCACCCCCGGTCGGCCCCTGGATGACCAGCCGGTCCCCATCGGCGATCGTGAGATCGACCCCCTCGAGCGCGGTCACGGTGTCCTTCCCCCGCGCATACCGCTTGGTGACACCACTGAGTACGTACATGGATTCAACAACTCCTGGAATCGAGCCAATTCAGCCGCGGGCAGCCGTACCGCCGCCCTACTCCACCCGCCGCAGCGCGTCCGCCGGCCGCAGCCGGGACGCCCGCCAGCCACCGAACGCCCCGGCGATCAGGCCGCCCGCGACGGCGAGCCCCACCGCGACCCCGATGGTCGTGACGCTGACGGGCGCCGTGAGGGCGACTTCCAGCGCGTTCGAGGCGGCCTGCTGCCCGCCACCGGGGCCGCCCCCGCCGGGGAACCCACCCCCGCCGGGACCACCACCGCCCGGGCCGCCGAAGCCACCGCCCGTCGCCCCGATCTCCGCCTGCAGCGTCGGACTGATCGCCGTCACGAGGTACGCCCCGCCGAGCCCGAGCGCGATGCCGAGCGCACCGCCGACCAGCCCGTTGACGACGGCCTCACCGACGACCTGCCGGGTCACCCGCCCCGACTTCCACCCCAGCGCCTTGAGCGTGCCGAACTCCCGCACCCGCCGCGACACGGCCGACGAGGTGAGCAGCCCGGCCACCAGGAACGCGGCCACGAGCACCGCGATCGACAGCCACTTGCCGACGTTGGAGGCGAGGTCGGAGGCCGTGGACAGCGATCCGGAGACCGTGTCGGCGAGGTCGGCGGAGGTGGTGACGGTCGTCCCGTCGATGTTCTTCTGGATGGCCGCCTTGACGCTGTCGATCCGCTGCGAGTCGCTCGCCTTCACATAGATCGTGGTGACCTTGTCCTTGGAGTCGCTGAGCGTCTGCGCCTGCTTCAGCGGCAGGTAGAGGTTGGCCGCCGCGTCCCCGCTGTCGGGCGTCGCGATGCCGATGACCTCGTACTTGACGCTGTTGATCGTGACACTGCCCCCGACCTTCAGCTCCTTCTCCTTGGCGTACGACGCGTCCGCGACGACGACCTTCGCGTTCGTCTCGGACGTCTTGAACGTACGACCGCTGGTGATCTTCGAGGAGGTCAGCGGACCCAGCGCGGGCTCGGTGACGTCCGTGCCGTACACGGAGTAGTTGTCGACGTCGAACTCGGCGCCACCGCCCTCGACCCGTCCCTCCGGCTGCCCGGTGCCGCCGCCGTTCTGGCCACCGCCACCGGGACCACCCTGCTGACCGCCGGCACCGCCGGCCCCTTCGCCCTGCTCGAACTGCCCGCGCCGGAACTGCCCGTCCACCTTGACGACTTGGAGGCTGAGACCACCGACGGCCTCCGAGACGCCCGCCTGTTCACCGACCTCGGTGACGGTCGACGCGGCCAGCGTCTGGAAGCCCCGGACCATGACGAGGTCGCTGCTCTGCTGCTCGTCGGAGTCCTCGTCCTGGGCGTCGAACTCGAACCGCGGACGTTCGCCGCCGTTCTGGCCGCCCGCGGCGGCGGCCTTGGTGACGGTCATGTCCGTACCCAGGCCGTACAGGGATTCGAGCACTTTCCCCTGTGCCTTCTCCATGCCCGAGGACACGGAACTGACCACGATCACCAGCGCGATGCCCAGGGCGAGGCCGGAGGCGACGACGAGGGCCGCCTTTCTGCGGCGGCGCAGTTCGCGCCTCAGGTAGGTGAAGAACATGGCGGCAAGCTAGGTACGCCGCGTGATGAAGGGATAAGTCCCCGCTGAGAGCCTGATGAGAACCCTGTGGGCAGCCCCGGAAAGAGCGATGCCGCCCCTGGGTGTCCAGGAGCGGCATCGAAGCGTCGAACAGCCGGTACGGCTGACGCGGTGGATGGGATCAGACCGCGGAACCGGCCTTCCAGTCGGCCCAGTTGAGGTTCCAGCCGTTGAGGCCGTTGTCCGGGGCGACCGTCTTGTCGCCGGTGTTCCGGATGTCGACGACGTCACCGACGATCGAGTTGTTGTAGAACCAGTAGCCCGCCGTGCCCTTGTCGTTGGCACCCTTGGTGTCGTTCAGACCGACACAGCCGTGGCTGGTGTTGACGCTGCCGAAGACCGAGTCGGCGCCCCAGTAGTTGCCGTGGATGAACGTCCCGGAGGTGGTGAGACGGATGGCGTGCGGCACGTCCTTGATGTCGTACTCGCCCTTGCCGTCGTCGTCGGTGAAGCCCACGGTCGCGCCGTTCATGCGCGTCTCCTTGAACTTCTCCGACATCACCATGACGCCCTGGTAGGTCTTGTTCTCGGGCGAACCGGCGGAGATCGGGATGGTCTTGATGACCTTGCCGTCCTGCGTGACCTTCATCGTCTTGGTCTTGGCGTCGACGATCGAGACCTGGTTGCGGCCGATCTTGAAGGTCACGGTCTTCTGCTGCACACCGTAGACACCCTCGGCGCCCTCGACCCCGTCGAGCGCGAGCTTCAGGGTGACGGTGGAGTTGCCCTGCCAGTAGTCCTCGGGGCGGAAGTCGAGGCGGTTGGCGTTGAACCAGTGCCCGACGACCTCCTGGCCGGAGCTGCTGGAGACGGTGATCCCCTTCTGCACCTCGGCCTTGTTGGTGATCGCCTTGTCGAAGTTGATCGAGACCGGCATACCGACGCCGACGGTCGAGCCGTCCTCGGGCGTGAAGTTGCCGATGAAACTGTTGGCGGGCGAGACCGTCGTGAACGCCGAGTTCTCGTGGGCCTCGCGCCCCTCGGAGTCCTCCGCGGCGGCCGTGATCTTGTACCCGGTGGACCGCTCCAGCTGGGTGCTGGGCGCCCAGCTCTTCTTGTCCGCGGATATCTCACCCTCGACGGCGGCACCCTCGGCGGTGGTCATCGTCACCTCCGTGAGCGTGCCCTTGCTCACGGTGACCTTGGCCGAGTTGTTGATGGAGGCGTTGTCCGAGCCGTCCTTCGGCGTGATCTTGATGTCCGCCTCGGAGGTCTTCTCCGCCGCCGCCTTGTCGGCCTGGGCCTGGGAGGAGTCCCCGCCGTCGTTCCCGGACGCGCTGTCGCTGTCACCCCCGCTGCACGCAGAGAGCACCAGCACCCCACCGAGCAGTGCGGACGCGACCGTCAGGCCCCTGCGCCGCTTACTGTTCGTCATCACACGCTTCTCCATCGTTGCCGAATCCCCAAAACCCCGAAGATCCCCGTAAGCACTTAAACACCACTACGGCTCGCGGCCGTTCCGCTCGCGCGGATATGTGGGATACGCCACTCCACCCGCAACGGATCGACGGCGACCCGGCGGCGGTGCACAGGTGAGCACAAGTGGCTGGTGCGCCCCTTGAGACGACAGAACCCCGGGCGGCGGTTGCCGCCCGGGGCCATCAATTTCCCGAGCCGCTCAGCCGAGTCGGTCTTCCTCCTCGTCCTCCAGGTCATCATCCTCGCCGAGACCCCATTCCGGCGAATCGGGGTCGTAGTCGATTCCCTCACTGCTCCAGGAGGCCTGGGCCAGTTCGACCCCCGGGACCTCCCCGACCAGGTCGAACGGGTCGATCAGGTAGGCGAGGGCCTCAGCCGTGTCCTCCGTCACCGCGCTCTCGGCGTGTACCCGTTCATCGGCGGGCATATCGGAGTCGTCCGCGATCCGCCGCAATGCGGCGCCGGTGACGGCCTCCACATCCTCGACCTCGACCACCAATTCCACGCGAAGCCGGACAAACTGTGATGTCTCCGTTGTACTCATGGTCCGGAGCGTACGGCTCACAGGTCACGCGACTTTCCCACGACCCGCGCCTTTCATTAGCATCGCTCCCTACGGCCAATTCGCCAGCGCCACAAGGGGATCGATATTCCGTGTCCGTCGCACGTCGCGCGTCGTCCACCACCCGCCGAACGCTGCTGACCGCCACCGCCGCGGGCACCCTGCTGGGCGCCCTGTGGTTCGTGCCGTCCGCCAACGCGACGCAGGAGGCGACCCCCCTGCGCGACCGGACGGCCACGACGACCGCCGCCGACACCCGCGAACTCGCCGACACGGGCAGCCCCAACACCACGCCGTACGTCATCGGCGGCACCACGCTGCTCGGCCTCGGCACGGCGTTCCTCGCCTACGCGATCCGCCGGGAGCGCGAGGATCTTGGACCGGTGGAGGGCGCGTAGTCGTCCGCGGGTTCGGTGGGGGCTTCTCGCGCAGTTCCCCGCGCCCCTTAAGGGCCTACGGCCCTTTCGGGCCGAAAAAGCAGGGGCACAGCCCCGCTTTTTCAGGGGCGCGGGGAACTGCGCGACCAGCCCCCACCGAACCCACACGTACCCACCCACCCCACGCGGAGCGCGACGGCGGGGGCGAGAAAAATCAGGCGAGCGGCCCGGTGACGGACTCGGCGGCCGCCACCAACCCCCCACCCCGCACAAACCCTTCGGCCAACGCCAGATCGGGCGCCAGGAACCGATCCGGCCCAGCCCCCTCCACCCCCACCGCCCGCACCGCACCCACCACGGCCCGAGTAGCCGGCGCGGCCACCAGCCCCTCCCGCAGCTCAACCCCCCGCGTCCCCGCGTACAACTCCACGGCCAGCACCCGCGACAGCCCCTCCACGGCCGTCCGCAGCTTCCGCGCCGCCGACCACCCCATCGACACATGGTCCTCCTGCATCGCGGAGGACGGAATCGAGTCCGCCGACGCCGGCACGGCCAACCGCTTCAGCTCACTCACCAGCGCCGCCTGCGTGTACTGAGCGATCATCAGCCCGGAATCGACGCCCGGATCGTCCGCGAGGAACGGCGGCAGCCCGTGCGACCGGTTCTTGTCGAGCAGCCGGTCCGTCCGCCGCTCCGCGATCGACGCGAGATCGGCCACCGCGATGGCGAGGAAGTCGAGCACGTACGCGACGGGCGCCCCATGGAAGTTCCCGTTGGACTCCACCCGCCCGTCCGGCAGCACCACCGGGTTGTCGACCGCCGCCGCCAACTCCCGCTCGGCGACGAGCCGCGCGTACGCGACGGTGTCCCGCCCGGCCCCGGCCACCTGCGGAGCACACCGCACCGAGTACGCGTCCTGTACGCGAGGCGCGTCGTCCTGATGGTGGCCGGTGAGCCCCGAACCCTTCAGCACCGCCAGCATGTTGGCGGCGGAGGCGGCCTGCCCGGGATGCGGGCGGATGGCGTGCAACTCCGGCGCGAGGACCCGGTCCGTACCGAGCAGCGCCTCCAGGGAGATCGCGGCGGTGATGTCGGCGGAGGTGTACAGCAGCTCCAGGTCGGCCAGCGCCATGACCAGCATGCCGAGCATGCCGTCGGTGCCGTTGAGGAGGGCCAGCCCCTCCTTCTCGCGCAGCTCCACGGGCGTGATGCCGTGCTCGGCGAGCAGTTCCCCGGCGGGCCGTACGACGCCGTCCGGGCCCTCCGCGTCGCCCTCGCCCATCAGGGTGAGCGCGCAGTGGGACAGCGGCGCCAGATCGCCGGAGCAGCCGAGCGAGCCGTACTCGTGGACCACCGGCGTGATCCCGGCGTTGAGGACGTCGGCCATGGTCTGCGCGACCTCGGGCCGGACGCCGGTACGGCCGGAGCAGAGGGTCTTCAGCCGCAGGAACATCAGCGCGCGGACCACCTCGCGCTCGACCCGCGGCCCCATGCCGGCCGCGTGCGAGCGGACGATGTTGCGCTGCAGCCGGGCCCGTAGCTCCGGGCTGATGTGCCGGGTCGCGAGGGCGCCGAAGCCGGTGGAGACCCCGTAGACGGGCTCCGGCTTGGCCGCCAGCGCGTCCACGATCCCGCGGGCCGCGGCGAGGGCCGCCACCGCCTCGTCGGAGAGCTCGATCCGGGCGCCGGCGCGCGCCACGGCGAGGACGTCGGCCGCGGTGACCCCGGACGTCCCGAGGACCACCGTGTCCACAGAGTGCATATCCATATTCAGGATCGTAGGGACTGAATCGCCGAATGTCACGACCGAACGAGGGAGGGACTCCTTACCGCCCCACCCGGCACCCCACCCGACGCCCCTCCCGTCACCCCACTCCCGAACTATCCGCGTAGATCAGAAACACATCAGAAAACGATCCGAGATCGCTCCGAGGTTGATCAGAATGCGCAGGTCAGAGCAGGTTCGACCACGACACACGAGTAAGGTCGAAACACACCCCGAACAGGCCCACGGCCCACTCCCCCCTTGGCCGTGGGCACCCCAGGGCCGCGCGCCGACTCGACCCGGCGCGCGGCCCACCCCCAGGCCGGACACGGTCTAGGACCGCCGCCCTCGAATTTGGCGCCGGTCTCCCGGATGCGCGGGATCCACCGGCGCGGGCGGCCGGTCGGCGAGGCTGACCACCGGGTCCTCGGCCCCGTCCCCCTCCCGCCCCGCGACGACCGGCTCGACGGAACCGGCGGCCTTGGCCCGGTACTGCGCCGCGTCGGCCAGCCGGAAGAGCCGCCGGGCGGAGCGCAACGGCCCGATCGGATCCCCGGTGGAGGCGACCCCGCACGCGACCCCCTCGCCCGGCTCCAACTCCCGTGCCCGTACGCACAGATCGCCGGCGACCCGCACGACCTCGTCCGCCGACGGCCCCACCGCGAGCAGACAGAACTCGTCCCCGCCGAGCCGCGCGACCAGGACACGGGGCAGTGCGGCCGCGCAGCGCGACAGCACGGACCCGAAGCGCTCCAGCAGCTGATCCCCCATCGCATGCCCGTACGAGTCATTGACCTTCTTCAGACCGTTGAGGTCACAGACGACGAGGCTGATCACCGTGCCGTCGCGCCGGTGCGCCTCCATCGCCTCGTCGAGCCGGAGGTCGACCGCGCGCCGGTTGCCGAGGCCGGTGAGGGGGTCGGTGAAGGCGAGCCGCCGGGCCTCCTCCAGCCGCTCGGACTGCGCGAGCCCGGCCGCCACGACCGAGGCGAGCACGGTCGCGAACGCGGCGTCGTCGCCGTGGAAGACGGGCTCCCCGGCGGGCCGGGCCACATACAGCTCGCCCCAGGCCCGGCCGTTCATCACGACGGGCGCCACCACACAGCAGCCGCGCCCGCGCCGGCGCAGCGCGGCGACCCGCTGATGGCAGTAGCCACCGGGCCGCCGCCCGGCGACCGGCCCGGCCGCCGTCTCCACCCAGGCGTTGGGCTCCCCGCCCTCCAGCCACCGCTCATGCAGGAACTCGGCGATCTCGGGGAACTGGTGCACCGGATACGTCTCGTCCTCCGGGAACTCCTCCTCGTCCGCCGCCCGGTTCCCCACATTGACCAGCACCCGCAGCAGCCCACGCTCCCGCTCCCACACGGACAGCGCGGCGAAGCTCCCCGACAGGGCCCGGCACGACCCGTCCGCGGCCGCCCACCACGTCTCCCGCGACGTACGCGCCCCCGCCATCCCACGCGCCAACGCCACCACGGCCCTCAGCCGCCTGTCCTCTCCCATCACCCCAGGCTAGGGAGCTTCCCCCCAATCCGAGACGTTAGCGAGCCGAACAGGGGTACGGGGCCGCCGGCAACCGGGCTGGCAACAAAGCCCGACGCCACTCGAAGGCACGGGACCACCCACGAGCCGCCTCCCCACACAGCGAGCGCCCACACCAGAGCCACGGGACCCAGTCCCGGTACGCCGAGCACGTCACGAACCGCCCCGACACCGGCCGCGCAGCCCCGGTCGGGGCGCCCCACCCGACCGGGTGAAGACGAAGCCCTGAGCTCGGGAGAGCGGGGCCACCCGCAGGCCCGCACCGACGACCCGCGAGCCACCCGACACAGCGAGCGCCCACGCCACGGCCGCAGGGGCCCGTCCCGGTACGCCGGACACAGCAGGAACCGCCCCCGACACCGGCCCCGACGCCTGCCGTGCAGCCCGCTCGGGGCGCCCCATGAACCCACCCCCACGGCCATGGGCCCAGCCCTCACCACGGCCGCCGCCGCACTCCATACAGGCCACCCCGTGCCCCGGCCCTCACGCGGCTCACCCCTCCTGGATGGGCACCCCCTGACCCGGCCCCGCACAGCTCACCCCGGACGGGCGCCCCCTGCCCTTGCCCACGCGGCTCACCCCGGGCAGACCAGTCCCCGCTCCCGCACAGCTCACCCTGCGCGGGCCCCCTCCCCTTGCCCACACGGCTCACCCTGCGCGGGCCCCCTCCCCTTGCCCACGCAGCTCACCCCGCGCGGGCCCCCTCCCCTTGCCCACGCAGCTCACCCCGCGCGGGCCACCCCCTCCCACCCACCCCCACAGCTCACTCCCCCGGCCAGTTCGGCTCCCGCTTTTCGTTGAACGCGGCCACGCCCTCCGCGCGGTCGCCCGAAAAGGCGACCGAGCGCCAGGCGGCGTCCTCGACCTCCAGGCCGGCGCGCAGATCGAGCCCCTGGCCGAGCCGCAGCGCGCGCTTGGCCGCGCGCAGGCCGACGGGCGAGTTCGCGGCGATCCGCGCGGCCAGCGCCAGCGCCTCCGCCCGGTCCCGCCCCTCCTCCACCACCTGGTCCACGACCCCCAGCTCCCGCGCCTCCCCGGCCTCCAGCCGCCGCGCCGTGAAGATCAGCTCGGCGGCGCGCGCGGCCCCCACCCGACGCGGCAGCAACTGCGTCCCCCCGCCGCCCGGGATCACCCCCACCGACACCTCGGGCAGCCCCACCACCGCCGTACGGTCGGCCACGATCAGGTCGCAGGACAGGGCGAGTTCGAAGCCACCGCCCAGCGCGAAGCCGTGCACGGCGGCGATCGTGGGCATCGGCAGCTCCAGTACGCCGGTGTACGCCGCCCGCGCGACCGGCCGCTGCCGCACCAGATCGGCGTCACTGAACGAGTTCCGCTCCTTCAGATCCGCCCCCACGCAGAACGCCCGCTCGTGCGTGGACGTCACCACGACCACCCGCACGTCCCGGTCGGCCCCGAGCGCCTCGCACGCCGCCGCGACGGAACGGGCCATGTCGGTGGAGACGGCGTTCATGGCCTTGGGCCGGTCGAGGGCCAGCTCGGCGACGTACCCATGCCGCCGTACGACAACGAACTCCCCGAACCGCCGCTCACCCTCACCCATCAGACCCTCCCGGTTAACGCGTGTTAACTCCTGTCCCCCCGATCATCGCAGCCACCCCGGCACGGACGAAACCCCGAAACCACCCCAACGAGAGCCCCGCCGACCGCCCCCTTGACAAACCCCGGCGTCCTTTTCCCCGTACGGGTGACATCCGGGCCTTCTCCGACCGCACCGCCCACTCCGGCGCATAATCTGCGCTCCGCCACAGGCGCACCGGGTGACACGGGCGCGCAGGGGAGGGACGTACATGACGACAGACACGGTCACCAGGCCCACGCCGACCACACCACGAGCGCCACAAGCACCACGAGCCGCCACACCAACACCACAACAGCCACCGCCGACGGCACCGCCGACATCACAGGCACCGGCGGCGCCCGCGTCGACGGCGGCCCCGACGCCCTGGCGACCGTCGCCGACCCCGTACCGGCCGACAGCGACGTCGTACCAGTCAGCGGCGCCACGCGCCTCCGGGCTCTCGACGGCCCCCTCGGACCGGGCCGAGGACGTCCCCGGCCCCCCGGCGCCCCGGCCGCGCGGGCGGCACCGGCGGCCGAGGCCCCGGAAGCTGCTGTTCGCGGTGGGCGGGATGGCGCTGGCGGCGGGGGCGCTGAGTCTCCTGCGGCTGGGCTCGGACCCGGCCGGCGGCGGTGCCGGTACGGCGGCGGGCCCGGCACCGAGCGCGGCGGACGACATCACGGACGAGGCGGCCGACGCCGGTACGACCGTCGGCGACGAGCCCTCCCCCGACGCGGGCACCCCGACCGGCGGCGCCCCCATGGGCGGCGGAGACCCGGCACAGCCGCGGCAACCGGCACCAGGAGCCACCGCCCCCACACCCACACCCACCCCGTCCGCCTACCAGCCCGCCCCCTCCATCGGAGTCCAGATCCCCTCCGACACGAGCGCCCGAGACCTCCCCAGGACCCCGCCCGCCCAGAACACGCCCCCGAAGGCCCCCACCCCGGAACCCCCGCCCCCCACCCAGCCACCAGCGGCGGCCCCCGACCAGCCGAGCACCCCAGAGACCCCGAACCCCCCGTCGCCCCCCGGCGACACGACAACCCCCACCAAGCCCCCGAAGCCGGGCCTCTGCGTCCCCATCGTCGGCCTCTGCGTCAACGACACCCTGAACAGGTGAGGATCCCGGCCCACCACAAAAGCCCTGCCACAGGCCACCACCGCGCCCACCGCCGCCCCGGGCACCACGACGCCTCGACCCGCCCGCCCAAGCACCCGAGCCCGCCGGAAGCCCCTCGCTTTCCGCACCCGCCCAGCACGACGGCGACGTACCCGCTCCCACTCCAGGCGATGGGGGGCGCCTCCCGCTCAAGCGAAGCCGAAAGCGGGGGAGGGCGGGCGCAACGGCACCTCGTCACCGCCGAGCAGCGAAAACACCCCACCCGCACGCGCCCACCCGCACGCGACCACGCCCCACCCCGCACAGCCGGCCCCCACCGCTCCCCACACCCGAGCGCGGCCCGCCGCCCGCGGGCTCAGCCCTTCCCCGGCCTCCGCGTCAGCAGCCACGGCTGGACCACGCCCAGCCCACGCACCGGCCGCTGCCACATCGGCTGGAGGGCGAAACGATAGGTGGGCGGCTCCTCGCCCTCCTTCTCCGCGGCAGCAGCCGCTTCGGCGGCCTCGGCCTCGGAGGCGGGGGCCTCGCCCGTCCGGGTCAGCTCCTCGGCGAAGGCACCGTCGACGAGGACCGCGTCCTTGGGCGCTATCGACGTGAGCCGGCTCGCGAGGTTCACGGTCGAGCCGAAGACGTCGCCCATCCGCGTCGTCACCGTGCCGAAGGCCATGCCGACACGCAGCTCGGGCATGGTCTCGTCGTTGGCCATGGTCTCGATCAGGCGCAGCGCGATCTCGGCGGCCACACCGGCGTCGTCCGTGGCGTACAGGACCTCGTCGCCCAGGGTCTTGATGAGCCGTCCCCCGTTCGCCGCGACCAGATCCGCGGCCGTGGTCTCGAAGGCCTCGACGAGTTCGCCGAGTTCCTCCTCCTCCATCCGACGGGTCAGCCGTGTGAAGCCGACGAGGTCGGCGAAGCAGACCGCGAGCCGCCGGTCGACCATCTCCTCGTCGTCCGCGGCCTGCACGACCCGCCCGGTGGCGGCGGCGAGCTGACGCCGCCAGACATAGACGAGGAACTCCTCCAGCTCCGGCAGCAACAGCTCGACCAGCGGATACGTCACCTCGGTCCGGGTCATCCCCGGCTCCGGCGGCTCGGTGAGCCCCTCCAGGAAGGAGTCGATCTGCCACTCGGCGAGCCGCGCCGTGGTCTGCCCGGTCGAACGGGCCACCTGCACCGCCATGGCCTCGCTCAGCAGCCCCGCCTCCACGAGACCGGCGAGCCGCCGCAGCGCGAGCACGTCCGCCTCGGTCAGCGCCTTGGCCTGACCGATGTCCGCGAAGCCCATCGCCCGCCAGAAACGCGACGCCAGCTCCATGGAGACGCCCGCGCTACGGGCCGCCTGAAAGGGGGTGTACCGGCGCTCGGCCCCGAGGATCAGCCCTTCGAGCCGCAACGCCAGCGGGTCCTCCTCGTCGGCGTCCACGCCGTGGGGCTCGCCCCGCTCGAGCGAAGCCGAGAGAGGGGGCGGCTCCACGCGGCCATCCGCGTCCGTGCCGGAGCCCGTGTCCTCGACGCTCACTCCTGCTGCCCTTCCGATCTCCCGCGGTCACGTACTCGACCGGCCTCAACTCTACGGCAGGTGTGCGCCAGCTCACTCCGTGAGGTGGGCCCGATGGGGGCTACCCCCCACCATTGCTGGCCCGTCGGCGCCCGACCGCCCAGCCGGCGAAACCCCGCCCGAGCCCGACCCCACCCCGGGTTCCCACGCCCCACCGCCCCCACACCTCACACAACCCTCACCCGCCCCACCACCCACACCCACCCCACGGCCACCCACCGCACGGCCGTCACACGGCCCGCAGATGCACGATGTCCCCGGCCCCCACCGGCTCCTGCACACCTTCCCCCGTCGCGAGAACCAGCCGCCCGTCCCCGTCCACCGCCACGGCCTCCCCCACCACCGACCGGTCCCCGGGCAGCTCGGCGCGCACCTTGCGCCCCAAGGTCGCGCACCCGGCGGCGTAGGTCTCCTGGAGCCCGCTCACCGACGGGTCGCCCCCGGCGGCCCGCCACCGCCCGTACCAGTCCTCCAGGGACCGCAGCACGGCCCGCAGCAGCGGATCACGGTCCGTGCCCACCGCACCGGCGAGCACCAGGGACCCGGCCGCGGGCACCGGCAGCTCGTCCTCCCGCAGGCTGACATTGACTCCGATCCCGATGACCACCCCCTCCGCGCCCGCCCGCTCCGCGAGGATGCCGCCGGCCTTGCGCTCCTGCCCGTCCACGGTCACCAGCAGGTCGTTGGGCCACTTGAGTGCCGTGTCGATCCCGGCGGCCCGGGACAGCCCGGTCGCCACGGCGACACCGGTGAGCAGCGGCAGCCACCCCCACCGCTGGATGGGCACCTCCACCGGCTTGAGCAGGACGGAGAAGAACAGGCCGGAGCGCGCGGGCGCGGTCCAGATACGGTCCAGCCGCCCCCGCCCCGCCCGCTGCTCCTCGGCGACGAGCACCGCGCCCTCGGGCAGCCGGTCGGCGCGGCCCGCCAGATCCGTATTGGTGGAGTCGATGACCGGCACCACGTCCAGGGAGCTCCACAGCCCACCCTCCCGGACGAGCGCCCGGCGCAGGGAGGCGGAGTTGAGGGGCGGCCGGTCCAGGTCGGACCACCGGCTGCCGTGCTGGTCGTTACCGTCGTCTGAGGCATCTCGCGGCGTCATGCAACCCAGCGTAGGTGTGGTAAACGCCGCACTGCCGAACGGTAGGCGCAGCACTACGCTACGGATGAGTAACCCCACCCACGTCTGAGCACACCCCCGACAACACCCCATCTGCACCGATCGCACGTACCGAGCAGCACGTACCGATCACCGATCCCTCACGTCCCCATGAGCAGGCAGGGAGCCGCATCCCGATGTCCGAGCCGGTTGAGTCAGCACACATCGACATCCACACGACCGCGGGGAAGCTCGCGGATCTGGACCGCCGTATCCATGAGGCGACGCACGCCGGCTCCGAGCGCGCGGTGGAGAAGCAGCACGCCAAGGGCAAGCTGACGGCCCGTGAGCGGATCGAACTGCTCCTCGACGAGGACTCCTTCGTGGAGTTCGACGAGTTCGCCCGCCACCGCTCCACCGACTTCGGCATGGAGAACAACCGCCCTTACGGCGACGGCGTCGTGACCGGCTACGGCACGGTCGACGGCCGCCCGGTGGCCGTGTTCTCCCAGGACTTCACGGTCCTCGGCGGCTCGCTCGGCGAGGTCTTCGGCCAGAAGATCATGAAGGCGATGGACTTCGCCCTCAAGACGGGCTGCCCGGTCATCGGCATCAACGACTCCGGCGGCGCCCGCATCCAGGAGGGCGTCATGGCCCTCGGCATGTACGGCGAGATCTTCCGCCGCAACACCCACGCGTCCGGCGTCATCCCCCAGATCAGCCTGGTCGTCGGCCCCTGCGCGGGCGGAGCGGTGTACTCCCCCGCGATCACCGACTTCACGGTCATGGTCGACCAGACCTCGCACATGTTCATCACCGGCCCGGACGTCATCAAGACGGTCACCGGCGAGGACGTCGGCTTCGAGGAACTCGGCGGCGCCCGCACCCACAACGCCACCTCGGGCGTCGCCCACCACATGGCGGGGGACGAGAAGGACGCCATCGAATACGTCAAGCAGCTCCTCTCCTACCTCCCCTCCAACAACCTCAGCGAGCCCCCCGCCTTCCCCGAACAGGCCGACCTCACCGTCACCGACGAGGACCGCGAACTCGACACCCTCGTCCCCGACAGCGCCAACCAGCCCTACGACATGCACACGGTCATCGAACACGCCCTGGACGACGGCGAGTTCTTCGAGACCCAGGCCCTCTTCGCCCCGAACATCCTCACCGGCTTCGGCCGTATCGAGGGCCACCCGGTCGGCATCGTCGCCAACCAGCCCCAGCAGTTCGCCGGCTGCCTGGACATCGACGCCTCCGAAAAAGCAGCGCGCTTCGTGCGCACCTGCGACGCCTTCAACGTCCCCGTCCTGACCTTCGTCGACGTCCCCGGCTTCCTCCCGGGCGTCGGCCAGGAACACGAGGGCATCATCCGCCGCGGCGCGAAGCTCATCTACGCCTACGCGGAAGCCACCGTCCCCCTCATCACGGTCATCACCCGCAAGGCCTTCGGCGGCGCCTACGACGTCATGGGCTCCAAGCACCTCGGCGCCGACCTCAACCTCGCCTGGCCCACCGCCCAGATCGCCGTCATGGGCGCCCAGGGCGCGGTCAACATCCTCCACCGCCGCACCATCGCCGCCGCCCCCGACAACGAACGCGAGGCCCTCCGCGCCCGCCTCATCCAGGAGTACGAGGACACCCTCCTCAACCCCTACACAGCGGCCGAACGCGGCTACGTCGACGCCGTCATCACCCCCTCCGACACCCGCCGCCACCTCGTCCGGGGCCTGCGCCAACTCCGCACCAAGCGCGAGTCCCTCCCCCCGAAGAAGCACGGCAACATCCCCCTCTAAGGAGCCGCTGTGACGATCAAGGTCGTACGAGGCAACCCGACCCCCGAGGAACTGGCCGCCGCCCTGGCGGTGGTCAGAGCCCGCGCCGCGGCGGCAGCCACCGAACCACCCACCACTCCCACCCCCCGCGACGCCTGGTCCGACCCGTCCCGCATCGCCGCCCACCGCCTGCCGGCCCCGGGCCCCACCACCTGGAGCCGCACCTACTGGCCCGGCTGAGCGGAACCTCTCCTACCAACTTGAGTACGCGTACTCAGGCGCCGGCCACCCCCGCCGACGCACCATCGCCTCATGCTCTGGTCCGACCCTGAGAACGAGCCGCCGAAGGAACTGCGCGACACGCAGGCCATGCTTCGGCGGCTCGGCATCCTCATGGCCTGCGCCATGCTCCTGGCCATGCTCGTCCTGGGCATCCTCTGACCAATCACCACACACGCGCACCCCGACGATGGGTCGGCGGCGTACGGCGAGAAGGGGGCGTGTCGGGGGGTGTCCGCCCGCAGAGGTTGGCGCGTCAACCCCTCGAACTTCCCAGCCAACCGATTCCGCGCCGTTCCGAGGACGGACACCCCCCGACGCGCCCCCGACCCACCCACCCCCGCACCCGACGGACGACCCGCACCCCCTCAGGGGCGCGAGGCTGTGTCGACATGCGGCTCCGCCGCGTGAGCGCGAGAACCCCCACCGAACCCGCACCCGACGCACAACCAGGCAATACCCTGACCCCATGACCGCCCCACAAGCCCGCCGCCGCCTGATCCTCGCCTCCCAGTCCCCCGCCCGCCTGAACCTCCTCCGCCAGGCCGGCCTCACCCCCGAGGTGATCGTCAGCGGCGTCGACGAGGACGCCGTCACCGCCCCCACCCCCGCCGACCTGGCCCTAGCCCTGGCCGAGGCCAAGGCCTCCGTCGTGGCAGCAAGGCCGGAGGCCAAGGGCGCCCTGGTCATCGGCTGCGACTCGGTCCTCGACCTCGACGGCGAAGCCCTCGGCAAGCCGGCCGACGCCGAGGAGGCCACCGCCCGCTGGAAGTCCATGCGCGGCCGCGCGGGCACGCTCCAGACCGGCCACTGCGTCTACGACACCACCACCGGCCGCTACACCTCCGCGACCGCCTCCACGGTCGTCCACTTCGGCGAGCCCACGGACGAGGAGATCGCCGCGTACGTCGCCTCGGGCGAGCCCCTCCACGTCGCGGGCGCGTTCACCCTCGACGGCCGCTCGGCCCCGTTCATCGACGGTATCGAGGGCGACAACGGCAACGTCATCGGCATCAGCCTGCCCCTGCTCCGCCGTCTGCTGGCCCAACTGGGCGTAGGCATCACGGACCTGTGGGAGCAGTGACCCTCACGAAGCACTGGGCGCCGGAGGAGCAGCCTGCTCCACCGGCCCCGCACCCGAATCCGAACCCGCACCGCCACCACCCCCACCCCGCACCACATCGGCACCCGCACCCGCACCCGACCCCCGCGCCTCCCGGTCGTACGTCATCAGCGTGAGCAGCACGAGCCCCAGCACCACCATCATGAACGCGAACGCGCCCCACCCGACCAGCCCCACGGTGAGCGCGCCGAGCAGCCCGTGCACGACGGCCACACTGACGAGCAGGATCTTCCCGAGCCCGGCGGCGGGCCGGTTGCGCAGCGCGACGAGCAGGGCGACCACCCCACAGAAGACGAAATAGGCGCCGAAGACCACACCCCCGACCTTCGTGGAGACGGACATCGCATCCGGATCCAGCCCCGCGAGCGACATCTTCTGCCGGTCGACGACGGTGCCGAGGAACCACTGCAGCCCGGCGATCCCGAGCCCCTCCACGAACAGCACGATCGCCGTGACCACCGCCACCGGTCTGCGGATCACCGGCCCCACCCACTTCCACTCTCGCCCGCTGTTCTCGTCCCGCTGCTCTCAGCGCCTCGCACACCCATCTCGTTACCCCAGGTAGGTGTTCGAGACATCGCGAACGCTACTAACGGGTAAACCCCGGGACAAGGGTTCTCGCGAGAGCAAAGAATCGTTGGGCCATTAGTAGGGACTCCACAAAGAAACCCAACCGGCCGCAGCACGGCCGCACAGAGACCTTGACCACATCAGAGGGCTAGGGTTTCCGCGTGGGGTCCTGCGCAATGCAGTGCGACAAGGGATTTCGCCATCCGAGCGAGCCTCGTTTCACGCTCCGTGTGGGGAAGGTCACCACTGTGGACGGGTCGAAACGCCGTGTCGGCAGTCCCTAAACTCGGCTTGTTTCAAGGAGAGGGAGCCATCGTGCGCAAGGTGTTGATCGCCAACCGAGGCGAAATCGCTGTCCGCGTCGCCCGGGCGTGCCGGGACGCCGGGATCGCGAGCGTGGCCGTGTACGCCGATCCGGACCGGGACGCGCTGCATGTGCGGGCCGCGGACGAGGCGTTCGCACTGGGCGGTGACACGCCGGCGACCAGCTACCTGGAC
The DNA here is from genome assembly GCF_055657445.1 of Streptomyces sp. NPDC107538. NCBI lineage: Bacteria > Bacillati > Actinomycetota > Actinomycetes > Kitasatosporales > Streptomycetaceae > Streptomyces > Streptomyces sp. NPDC107538. The sequence goes on from NZ_JBVKAY010000002.1 coordinate 501,698, forward strand.
ATGGGCAAGGTGCTGCAGGCGGCCAAGGACGCGGGCGCGGACGCGGTCCACCCGGGTTACGGCTTCCTCTCGGAGAACGCGGAGTTCGCGCAGGCGGTCCTGGACGCGGGTCTGATCTGGATCGGCCCGCCGCCGCAGGCGATCCGGGACCTGGGCGACAAGGTGGCGGCCCGTCACATCGCGCAGCGCGCCGGCGCCCCCCTCGTGGCCGGCACCCCGGACCCGGTCTCCGGCGCCGACGAGGTCGTGGCGTTCGCCGAGGAGCACGGCCTGCCGATCGCGATCAAGGCGGCCTTCGGCGGCGGCGGACGCGGCCTGAAGGTCGCCCGCACCCTCGAAGAGGTCCCCGAGCTGTACGACTCCGCCGTCCGCGAGGCCGTGGCGGCCTTCGGCCGGGGCGAGTGCTTCGTGGAGCGCTACCTCGACAAGCCCCGCCATGTGGAGACCCAGTGCCTGGCCGACTCCCACGGCAACGTGGTCGTGGTCTCCACCCGTGACTGCTCCCTGCAGCGCCGCCACCAGAAGCTCGTCGAGGAGGCCCCGGCCCCGTTCCTCTCCGAGGCGCAGAACGCCGAGCTGTACGCCGCTTCCAAGGCCATCCTCAAGGAGGCCGGCTACGTCGGCGCCGGCACCGTCGAGTTCCTGGTGGGCCTGGACGGCACGATCTCCTTCCTGGAGGTCAACACCCGCCTCCAGGTCGAGCACCCGGTCACCGAGGAGGTCACCGGCATCGACCTGGTCCGCGAGATGTTCCGCATCGCCGACGGCGAGGAACTCGGCTACGACGACCCGCCGCTGCGCGGCCACTCCTTCGAGTTCCGCATCAACGGCGAGGACCCGGGCCGGGGCTTCCTCCCCGCCCCCGGCACCGTCACCACGTTCACCGCGCCCACCGGCCCCGGTGTCCGCCTGGACGCGGGCGTGGAATCCGGCAGCGTGATCGGCCCGGCCTGGGACTCCCTCCTCGCCAAGCTGGTCATCACCGGCGCCACCCGGCAGCAGGCCCTGCAGCGCGCCGCCCGCGCCCTGGAGGAGTTCACCGTCGAGGGCATGGCCACCGCGATCCCCTTCCACCGCGCGGTCGTCACCGACCCGGCGTTCGGCCCCGAACTCACCGGCTCCAGCGACCCGTTCACGGTCCACACCCGCTGGATCGAGACCGAGTTCGTCAACGACATCAAGCCCTTCGCGGCCCCCGCCGACACCGAGGCCGAGGACGAGACCGACCGCGAGACCATCGTCGTCGAGGTCGGCGGCAAGCGCCTGGAGGTCTCCCTCCCCGCCGCGCTCGGTATGACCCTGGCCCGCACCGGCCTCGCCGCCGGCGCCAAGCCCAAGCGCCGCGCCGCCAAGAAGTCGGGCCCGGTGGCCTCCGGTGACACCCTCGCCTCCCCGATGCAGGGCACCATCGTCAAGGTCGCCGTCGAGGAGGGCCAGGAGGTCAAGGAAGGCGACCTCGTCGTCGTCCTCGAAGCCATGAAGATGGAACAGCCCCTCAACGCCCACCGCTCCGGCACCATCAAGGGCCTCAGCGCGGAGGTAGGCGCCTCCATCACCTCAGGCGCCCCCATCTGCGAGATCAAGGACTGACCCACACGAAGAACCCCCGCGCCCCCAATGTCTTCAGGGGCGCGGGGAACTGCGCGAGAAGCCCCCACTCACCCGCACCCGCGCAACTACCCCCATCACCCGAGCTCTTAGGCTGAACACGCCCCCGCCAGAAGAGAGCAGGTGAAACCAGAGTGAGCCCCACCCCTGTCAGGCCCCCCGCAGCCGGCCGGAGGCCCATGCGCGCGGACGCCCGCCGCAACCACGCCCGCCTGCTCACGGCGGCCCGCCTCGCCTTCGCGGCCCATGGCACCACCGCCTCGCTGGAGGACATCGCCCGTCGCGCGGACGTGGGCATCGGCACCCTCTACCGCCACTTCCCCAACCGCCAGGCCCTGCTGAGCGCGGTCTTCGAGGAAGCCGTGGCCGACCTGCTGGCCCGGGCCCGGACCCAGCTCGAAGCGGCGCAGCCCTGCACGGCGTTGGTCGCCTGGCTGCGCGACATCATCACCCATGCGGGCGAATACCGGGGGCTGGCCCAGGCCTTGATGACGGTCTCGTACGCGGACTCCCGCGCCGCGGACGAGACCCCCTCGGACCTGGCCCGGTGCTGTGCCCCCATCCGGGAGGCCGGCACCGCGCTCCTCCGCCGGGCCCAACGCGCCCACGCCGTACGCGACGACGTGTCCATCGGCGACCTGCTCCAGCTCACCCACGCGATCGCGCTGGCGGCCGAGGAAACCCCGGACGACCCGGAGTTGGCCGACCGCCTCCTCACCCTGACCCTGCGCGGCCTGAAGCCGTAGCCGCAGCGCAGCCGGAGCCGTAGCGGTATCCGACGACGCAGCCGTAGCCGGACAGCGCGGCGCGGCGCCGCGCGGCTACCGGCGGCGCAGGTCCGCGACCCGGGCCGCGCGCTCGCGCTCCCGTTCGCCGGCCGGTGGCTGGTCGCCCAGGACCGTGGCGGTGCGCAGCTGGGGCGCGGTGCCGTGGACCTGGTTGCGGCGGGGGCCCGGCAGGGGCACGTCCCGGCGCGAGGGACGCGCCGGGACGGGATCGCCTCCCGTACCACCGCCGCCCGACGCCCCGGCCACGGAGATCTGCACGCCCTGATCGGCCAGGGCCTGCAACTCGGTGACCGCGCGGTCGTCGTGGCCGGGCGGATCGTCGGTGACCAGCCGGGTGATGACGTCCGTCGGCACCGTCTGGAACATGGTGTCGGTGCCGAGTTTGGTGTGGTCGGCGAGGACGACGACCTCGGCGGCGGCCTGGACCAGCGCGCGGTCGACGGACGCCGACAGCATGTTGGACGTGGACAGGCCGCGCTCGGCGGTCAGTCCGCTCCCGGAGAGGAAGGCCTTGGAGACCCGCAGCCCCTGGAGGGACTGCTCGGCACCGGAGCCGACCAGGGCGTAGTTGGAACCGCGCAGGGTGCCACCGGTCATCACGACCTCCACCCGGTTGGCATGGGCCAACGCCTGGGCCACCAACAGGGAGTTGGTGACGACGGTCAGCCCGGGGACCCGCGCGAGCCGGCGTGCCAGCTCCTGCGTGGTGGTCCCCGCCCCGACCACGATGGCCTCGCCCTCTTCGACGAAGCTCGCGGCGAGGTCGGCGATGGCCGTCTTCTCGGCGGTCGCGAGATGAGACTTCTGCGGAAAGCCGGACTCCCGCGTGAACCCGCCCGGCAATACCGCACCGCCGTGCCGGCGGTCGAGGAGTCCTTCTGCCTCCAGAGCGCGCACGTCCCGCCGTACGGTCACTTCGGAGGTCTGGACGACGCGGGCGAGCTCACGGAGCGACACGGCTCCATTGGCCCGCACCATTTCGAGGATCAATTGACGACGTTCTGCAGCGAACACGAAACTGACAGTAACGCCAACGACCATCTGCTTTCAGCAGTTTGCGCCGAATAGCAGAAGTTGTTCGCAGGGTGGGGCAAGAAGTGATATAGGGAACCAGTCGCCGACCCAGGCTCCGTCGCCGACCCAGGCTCCGTCGCCGACCCAGGCTCCGTCGCCGGCCTAGGCGCCGTCGCCGGACTTGCGCGTGTGGAGCTGGCGGGCGACCTCGGCGATCGAACCCGACAGGGACGGGTACACGGTGAAGGCCTTCGCGATCTGTTCGACGGTCAGGTTGTTGTCGACCGCGATCGAGATGGGGTGGATCAGCTCCGAGGCACGCGGGGAGACCACGACACCGCCGACCACGATGCCGGTGCCGGGCCGGCAGAAGATCTTGACGAAGCCGTCCCGGATGCCCTGCATCTTGGCGCGCGGGTTGCGCAGCAGCGGCAGCTTCACGCCGACGGCGTCGATGACCCCGGAGTCCAGGTCGGCCTGGGTGTAGCCGACGGTGGCGATCTCGGGGTCGGTGAAGACGTTGGACGAGACGGTCTTCAGGTTCAGCGGGGCCACGGCGTCGCCGAGGAAGTGGTACATGGCGATACGGCCCTGCATCGCGGCGACGGACGCCAGGGCGAACACCCCGGTGACGTCACCGGCCGCGTACACACCGGGGGCGGTGGTCCGGGACACCTTGTCGGTCCAGATGTGCCCGGACTCCTTGACCTTGACCCCGGCCTCCTCCAGGCCCATCCCCGCGCTGTTGGGGATGGCGCCGACGGCCATCAGACAGTGCGAGCCGCTGATGACCCGGCCGTCCGCGAGCGTGACCTCGACCCGGTCCCCGACCCGCTTGGCGGACTGGGCCCGGGAGCGCGCCATGACGTTCATCCCGCGCCGCCGGAACACGTCCTCCAGGACGGCGGCGGCGTCCGGGTCCTCGCCCGGCAGCACCCGGTCCCGGCTGGAGACGAGCGTGACGCGCGACCCGAGCGCCTGGTAGGCGCCGGCGAACTCGGCACCGGTCACACCGGAGCCGACGACGATCAGTTCCTCGGGCAGTTCGTCGAGGTCGTAGACCTGGGTCCAGTTGAGGATCCGCTCCCCGTCGGGCTGGGCGTCGGGCACCTCGCGCGGGTGACCGCCGGTGGCGATCAGCACGGCGTCGGCGGTCAGCGTCTCCTCGGAGCCGTCGGCGGCGCGCACGACCACCTTGCGCGACCCGTCGAGGTCCTGCTGCCCCACGAGCCGCCCGCGCCCGCGCATGACCCGCGCGCCGGCGCGCGTCACGGAGGCGGTGATGTCGTGCGACTGCGCCAGCGCGAGCCGCTTCACACGCCGGTTGACCTTGCCGAGGTCCACGCCCACGACACGCGCGGGCGTGTCGATGTGCGGGGTGTCGTCGGCGACGATGATCCCGAGCTCCTCGTAGGAGGAGTCGAAGGTCGTCATCACCTCGGCCGTCGCGATGAGGGTCTTCGACGGCACGCAGTCGGTCAGCACCGACGCCCCGCCCAGACCGTCGCAGTCCACGACGGTCACCTCCGCGCCGAGCTGCGCGGCCACCAGCGCCGCCTCATAGCCGCCGGGTCCGCCACCGATGATCACGATCCGAGTCACATACCCCATTGTCCCGTACGACGCCCGATGCCACCGCGCCGGGGTACGGGGCGCCCCGTAAGGGGCGCGGGGAACTGCGCGACCAGCCACAACGAACCCGCACCCGCCCCACCACAGTCCCCCCACCCCCATCAGGCGCCCCAGCCCCGAGCGGAGCGCTCCCGTACCCTCTCCCCCATGTCGCTCTACGCCGCCTACGCCGGCAACCTGGACTCGCGTCTGATGTCCCGCCGCGCCCCCCACTCCCCGCTGCGCGCAACCGGCTGGCTGAACGACTGGCGGCTGACCTTCGGCGGCGAGCACATGGGCTGGGAGGGCGCGCTGGCCACGGTCGTGGAGGCGCCGCGCTCCCAGGTCTTCGTGGCGCTGTACGACATCGCCCCGATGGACGAGGACGCGATGGACCGCTGGGTCGGCGTCGGCCTGGACATATACCGCCGGATGCGGGTCCGCGTCCACACCCTGGACGGCGAGGAACCGGCCTGGGTCTACGTCCTCAACGGCTACGAGGGCGGCCTCCCCTCGGCCCGCTACCTGGGCGAGGTCGCGGACGCCGCCGAATCGGCCGGGGCACCACACGATTACGTGATGGAGCTGCGCAAGAGACCCTGCTGACGGGGCCCGACCCTAGACTTGGGAAACCGACGCATCAACGGGAGATCGCATGGCCCCCACTCCTACGTACGACGTCTATTACACGGTCCAGGCCGCTGCGGCGCGTGACCGACTGGACGACGAGCAGCGCGTCGCGTTCGACAAGGGGATCGCCCTGCTGGCCCGCGATCCGTTCCTTTCCCTGTCCCGGCCCATAGGGTCCACCGGTGACGACCGCACGATCCGGCTCACGCAGAACATCCTGGTCGAGTACACAGTCAGCAGGGGACGGCTGTTGATCTTCATCGTCGAGGTCTTCAACGACAAGGACATCCTGATCCCCGAGGCTTGATCCTCCCCGACGGGCCCGCCCCGTGGTTGGGAAACGACAAGGCAACGATCCCGATCCGGTGAGCCTCGTCATCTACGCGCGTAGGCCAGGACCGGATACCCTCGTCGCGTGAACGCATCTCTTCTTCCGGACGACATCCAGGGCGACCCGTACGCCGCCGCCGACGCCGCCGCCGCGCGCCTGCGCGAGCTGACGGGCGCCGAGACCCACGACGTCGCTCTTGTGATGGGCTCCGGCTGGGCCCCGGCCGTGGACGCCCTCGGCGCTCCCGAGGCCGAGTTCCAGGTCACCGAGCTGCCCGGCTTCCCGCCGCCGGCAGTCGAGGGCCACGGCGGCAAGGTCCGCTCGTACAAGATCGGTGACAAGCGCGCGCTCGTCTTCCTGGGCCGCACCCACTACTACGAGGGCCGTGGCGTCGCCGCCGTGGCGCACGGTGTCCGTACCGCCGTCGCCGCCGGTGTGAAGACGATCGTCCTCACCAACGGCTGCGGTGGGCTCCGCCAGGGCATGCGGCCCGGCCAGCCGGTCCTGATCAGCGACCATCTGAACCTGACGGCGACGTCGCCGATCGTCGGCGCGAACTTCGTCGACCTCACCGATCTCTACTCCCCGCGGCTGCGCGCCCTGTGCAAGGAGATCGACCCCTCCCTCGAAGAGGGCGTCTACGCCCAGTTCACGGGCCCGCACTACGAGACCCCGGCGGAGATCCGCATGGCCCGCGTCATCGGCGCGGACCTGGTCGGCATGTCCACGGTCCTGGAGGCCATCGCCGCGCGCGAGGCCGGTGCGGAGGTGCTGGGCATCTCCCTCGTCACCAACCTGGCCGCCGGGATGACGGGGGAGCCCCTCAACCACGAAGAGGTCCTCCAGGCGGGCCGCGACTCGGCGACGCGCATGGGTGCGCTGCTGACGCGGGTCCTCGACCGGCTGTAGCCCGTGGGGGCTCCGCCGGGGGGCGCGTTCTTCGGGTGCGGGTGCGTGGGGGCTGGTCGCGCAGTTCCCCGCGCCCCTGAAAAGCGGGGGCTACGCCCCCCCGCTTTTCAGGCCGCAAGGCCTGGCCTTTGTCTTTTAGGGGCGCGGGGAACTGCGCGAGAAGCCCCACCGGACCCGCACCCGACAACGCACCCCCTGTACATCGCCCCCCTCGACTCAACGCATCTCGACGCATCCACAAACAAAGAACGAGAGGTTGACCCCCGTGCACGACGACCTGATCGCCCGCGCCGAGGCGTGGCTGGCCGAGGACCCCGACCCGGACACCCGGGCCGAACTCGGCGCGCTGATCGACGCGGCGGACACGGCGGAGCTGACCGCCCGTTTCTCCGGCACCCTCCAGTTCGGCACCGCAGGCCTGCGGGGCGAACTGGGCGCCGGCCCGATGCGCATGAACCGCTCGGTCGTCATCCGCGCCGCCGCCGGTCTCGCCGCGTACCTGAACCAGCAGGGCGCCACCGGCGGCCTCGTCGTCATCGGCTACGACGCCCGCCACAAGTCCGCCGACTTCGCCCGCGACACCGCCGCCGTGATGACCGGCGCGGGCCTGCGCGCGGCCGTCCTCCCCCGCCCCCTCCCCACGCCCGTCCTGGCCTTCGCCATAAGGCACCTGGGCGCGGTCGCGGGCGTGGAGGTCACCGCCAGCCACAACCCGCCGCGCGACAACGGCTACAAGGTCTACCTGGGCGACGGCTCCCAGATCGTGCCCCCGGCCGACGCCGGCATCGCGGCCGAGATCGCCGCCGTACGCTCCCTCGCCGACGTCCCCCGCCCGGAGTCCGGCTGGGACACCCTCGACGACAGCGTCCTGGACGCCTATCTGGCCCGTACGGACGCGGTCCTCGCCCCCGGCTCCGCGCGGACCGCCCGCACGGTCTACACGGCGATGCACGGCGTCGGCAGGGACGTGCTGCTGGCGGCGTTCGCGCGCGCGGGCTTCCCGGAGCCCGTGCTCGTCGCCGAGCAGGCGGACCCGGACCCGGAGTTCCCGACGGTCGCCTTCCCGAACCCGGAGGAGCCCGGCGCGATGGACCTCGCCTTCGCGAAGGCCCGCGAGACGGACCCCGACCTGATCGTGGCCAACGACCCGGACGCCGACCGCTGCGCCGTGGCCGTGAAGGACGGCGGCGACTGGCGGATGCTGCGCGGTGACGAGGTCGGCGCGCTGCTCGCCGCCCACCTGGTCGCGCGCGGCGCCCAGGGCACCTTCGCCGAGTCGATCGTCTCCTCGTCCCTCCTCGGCCGGATCGCCGAGAAGGCGGGCCTCCCCTACGAGGAGACCCTCACCGGCTTCAAGTGGATCGCCCGCGTCGAGGGCCTGCGCTACGGCTACGAGGAGGCCCTCGGCTACTGCGTGGACCCCGAGGGCGTCCGCGACAAGGACGGCATCACGGCGGCCCTGCTCATCACGGAACTCGCCTCGCAGCTGAAGGAGGAGGGCCGTACCCTCCTCGACCTGCTGGACGACATCGCCGTCGAGCACGGTCTGCACGCCACGGACCAGCTCTCGGTGCGGGTCGAGGACCTCTCGCTCATCGCCCGCGCGATGGAGCGGCTCCGCGAGCGGCCCCCGACCGCCCTGGCCGGCTTGGCCGTCACCGCGGCCGAGGACCTGACCCGGGGCACGGACCGGCTGCCGCCCACGGACGGCCTGCGCTACACCCTCGACGGCGCCCGCGTCATCGTCCGCCCCAGCGGCACCGAGCCCAAGCTGAAGTGCTACCTGGAGGTCGTCGTCCCCGTCCCCGACCACGCGAGCCTCCCAGCGGCCCACGACAAGGCATCCGCCCTCCTGACCGGAATCAAGCACGACCTGTCGCAGGCAGCGGGCATCTGACCCAACACCCCGCCGACGCGAGAAGGCCCCGACCGGATCGCCGGTCGGGGCCTTCGCTCGTCCACGGGCCCTGCCTAGGGCACCAGCACCAGTGCCGCCACCCAGGCCACGGCCAGCGCCACGCTCAGCGGCCACAGCGGAAGCTCCCGGCCCGCGCGCTCGCCCTCGGGCCGCAGCGCGGGGTCCTCCCACATGGCGGTGATCTCCGCGGCGGTCCGCTCGTACGGGTGGACCAGGCGCAGCTTCCGCTCCAGCCGGCGCCAGCGCTCCGACCGTACGGACCAGGTCGGGAACGACGCCCGGCGGCTGTCCACGGTCAGCACGGCACCGGTGCACCGGACGGTCATCAGGTCGTCCCACGCGATGTGCCCGGTCCGCCGCCAGCCCCTCAGCCACAGGCCCGAGCGGTCGGCGGTGATGCGCCAGGCGAGCAGTTGGGGCAGCGTCAGGATGCCGAAGAGCCCGACGACGCCACCGAGGACGTACTGCTTCAGTCCGTCCGGGTACAGCCCGACGGCGGCGATCGCGACGATCATGAACAGGGCGGTGGTCCAGTCGGCCCACCCCGCCCGCCAGCGCCGTACGGCCACGGCCTCGTCCCCCAGCCGCGCCCGGCTCTCCGTGACGGCGGTGGCCCGCAGTTCCTCGTGGACCGTGTGCCGGCGCGCCCCGGCCAGATGGGCGGCGGCCCGACGTCGTACGGCCCGGTCGGACAGCGGCCGTACCGGCCCGCTCGACGACTCGACGACCAGTTCCACCGGTTCCACCGGTTCCACCGGTTCCGCGGCCGTCTCCGCGCCTGGAGCACCGACCGGCTTCTCCAGGCCGACCGGCACCGAAGCCCCGTCCGCACCCTCCGCCGTGCCCTCGGCCGTCCTCTCCGTCCTCTCCGCCGCGCTGACGATCACGATCTCGGCACCGTCGTGGGGCGGCCCGTACAGGACGGCCTCGCGCAGGGGACCGGGCTGGTCGTCGTCGTCCTCCGCGCCCTCGATGGCGTCGAGAAGCGCGTCCCGGTCCTCCCGACCCCGGCGCCCCTCGGCCTCCTCGTCACCGTCACCATCGCTCTCGCTGTCGTCATCGTCGTCGCTGTCGTCGTACCACTCCTCGGCCGTGACGCTGAACAACGGCCTCAGCGCGTCCACGTCGTCGGCGGCGAAGACCTCGACGTCCCCGTCGGCGCCGTCGCGGACGAGGACCCGGAGCACCGGCACGGGCGCGCGGCGCAGCGCGGCGGCGCGGCGGCGTCCGAGCCACCCGGAGAGCAGCGAGGTGAGCCCCCAACCCGTCACGAACCATCCGACGAGCGTGGCCTCGTGCCGGTCGGTGGCCGCGTCCCCGCCGGAGACGAAGGCGAGCAGCCCCGCACCGAGCAGGATCAGCACCCAGCCGAGCCCCATGAGGAACCGGCCGCGTCGCAGCGGCCCCACGCCGTCCGGCACCGTGGCGGTCGCCCCCTCGGCGGCCGACAGGGCCCACTGCCGCTGGAGCCTCGCCCTGCTCATCCGGATCTCGGCCACGGCCCAGCTGAAGGTCACCGCGAGGAGACCCAGCAGGGTCGGTACGTCGTGCGATCCCCCGAACCAGCCCAGCAGGAGCATCAGCGCGGGCGCCGAGAACCGTACGACCTCGGGCCTGACCAGGGTCCACACCACCTGGAGCGGGGCCAGCACGGCGAGGGCGGCGGGCACCTCGGCGAAGTTGGTCAGCCAGAAGCCGATGATCAGACCGCCCGGGACCACGGCGAGGAGGTGCAGGGGGCGCGTACGGGCCGCCACCCACAGCGGCGGCCGGGCCCGCGCCCAGGCCTCCAGCTTCTCCCCGCCCCAGGCGACACCGCCCGCGGGCACGGCGGACGCGGGCAGCCGGTACGGCGGGGGGTGCCCCTGGGAGGGGGTTTCGAGCTCGGTACTCATCGTTCTGTGGACACTCCGGCCGCGATCGTGGTGGCGCCCCCTCGTCGCGCGCGATGCGACGTGGTCCGAACGGACCGAGCGGACCGAGCTGTGCAGCCGGGACGCCGAGGCAGGTGAGGCAGGTGAGGCAGGTGAGGCGTGTGCGGCATGTGAGGCGTGTTCTGACTCAACGCGCTCCGCTTCACGGGCAGTTGGACATGTGCGAACGAACCGCACATCGGGTCCGGCACGTTTCCGCCACCATAGAACAGGCGTCCGGAACTCCGCCCGAGAAAAGTGCCGGGGCGAGCGAGGTCACCCGACGGCGATCAGCACCAGCAGCAACACGGCCCCCGCCGCCGCCGGCCCCATGATCTCCCAGGCCCACCGCACGCTCGGCTCCCCCTGCGACCCGGCCGCCTTCGCCCGCGCCTCGCACAGCTCCCGCAGATCGGCCATGACCTGGTCGGTCTCCGCCCGCACGGTCCGCGCGTCAGCGGCCGTACGACCGCCACCGCCTCCCTTGGCCGCACGACGGTCCTCGCGGGCCTGATGCCGGGCGGCCTTCTTGCGCCCGCGCAGGGAGACGGGGATCGCCCAGAGCTGGTACTTGGCGCCGCTCTCGTCGATCACCTCGTTGGTGTAACCCGACCGCAGCGACACGACACGCGCCCAGGGCAGCTCGATCACCCGGAACGGGTTGCGCACCCGCAGCCGGTCGTCGCCCGCGAACACGGCCGGCCGCACCGAGAAGGCGACCACCAGCGGCACGGCCACCAGCATCGACGCCAGCGCCAGCCAGGGCGTACGCCCCTCCCCCGACACCACCGCGTCCCCGCCGAGCCAGCCGAACAGCCCGAGCAGCAACACCCCGCCCACCAGCCCGGCGGGCGACCGGTAGACCCGGTCCTTGTACACGGGCTTGCCGGACTTGCCGGCTCCGGCGGCTTTGCCGGGCTTCGGCGCGGAGGCCTGATCCGAGGTGCTCATACGTCCGATTCTGCCCGACGCCCCGCGCCCACCCGCAGCCACCGGACGACCGCGCGCCCCCGCCCCTGCACGCGCCCACCGAACAATCCGGGGGCTGTACACCTGCTACGCGCGTAGATATGCTCGTCTGGTGACCATGTCCACAGCTGCACCCCACGCTCTCGCCGACGTCACCGCGTCCGACAGCACGCTGCGCCGCTTCCTCCACGGGCTGCCCGGCGTCGACCCGGTCGGCCTGGAGGCGCGCGCCGCCTCCCTCGGCACCCGTTCCATCAAGACGTCCGCCAAGGCGTACGCCATCGACCTGGCCATCTCCATGGTCGATCTGACGACCCTGGAAGGCGCGGACACCCCGGGCAAGGTCCGGTCGCTCGGCGCCAAGGCGGTCCTGCCCGATCCCACCGACCGCACCACGCCCGCCACCGCCGCGGTCTGCGTCTACCCCGACATGGTGCCCGCCGCGAAGGCCGCCGTGGCCGGCTCCACGGTCAAGGTCGCCTCCGTGGCCACCGCCTTCCCGGCCGGCCGCGCCCCCCTCGCCGTGAAGCTGGCCGACGTCCGCGAGGCCGTCTCGGCAGGTGCCGACGAGATCGACATGGTCATCGACCGGGGCGCGTTCCTCGCGGGGAACTACCTGAAGGTCCACGAGGAGATCACGGCCGTGAAGGAGGCCTGCGGCTCCTCCGCCCGCCTCAAGGTCATCTTCGAGACCGGCGAGCTCTCGACGTACGACAACATCCGCCGCGCCAGCTGGCTCGGCATGCTCGCGGGCGCCGACTTCATCAAGACCTCGACCGGCAAGGTCGCGGTGAACGCCACCCCCGCCAACACCCTGCTCATGCTGGAGGCCGTCCGCGACTTCCGCGCCCAGACCGGCGTCCAGGTGGGCGTGAAGCCCGCCGGCGGCATCCGCACCACCAAGGACGCGATCAAGTTCCTCGTCCTGGTCAACGAGACCGCGGGCGAGGACTGGCTGGACAACCACTGGTTCCGCTTCGGCGCGTCCTCGCTCCTCAACGACCTGCTGATGCAGCGCCAGAAGCTGGCCACCGGCCGCTACTCCGGCCCCGACTACGTGACGGTGGACTGATCCCCATGGCTTCCGCATTCGAATACGCACCGGCCCCCGAGTCCCGGGCGGTCGTCGACATCGCCCCCTCCTACGGCCTGTTCATCGACGGCGAGTTCACCGAGGCCGCCGACGGCAAGGTCTTCAAGACGGTCAGCCCCGCCTCCGAGGAGGTCCTCTCCGAGATCGCCCGGGCGGGCGAGGCGGACGTCGACCGCGCCGTACAGGCCGCCCGCAGGGCGTTCGAGAAGTGGTCGGCCCTCCCCGGCACGGAACGCGCGAAGTACCTCTTCCGCATCGCCCGTATCGTCCAGGAGCGCTCCCGCGAGCTGGCCGTCCTCGAAACCCTCGACAACGGCAAGCCGATCAAGGAGACCCGCGACGCCGACCTCCCCCTGGTCGCCGCGCACTTCTTCTACTACGCGGGCTGGGCCGACAAGCTCGACCACGCCGGCTACGGCGCCAACCCCCGCCCCCTCGGCGTGGCGGGCCAGGTCATCCCCTGGAACTTCCCGCTCCTGATGCTGGCGTGGAAGATCGCCCCGGCCCTGGCGACCGGCAACACGGTCGTCCTGAAGCCGGCGGAGACCACCCCCCTCTCGGCGCTGTTCTTCGCGGACGTCTGCCGCCAGGCGGGCCTGCCGAAGGGCGTCGTCAACATCCTTCCGGGATACGGCGACACGGGCGCCGCGCTGGTGGCGCACCCGGACGTGAACAAGGTCGCCTTCACCGGCTCCACGGCGGTCGGCAAGCAGATCGCGAAGACGGTCGCGGGCACCCGCAAGAAGCTCACCCTCGAACTGGGCGGCAAGGGCGCGAACATCGTCTTCGACGACGCCCCGATCGACCAGGCCGTCGAGGGCATCGTCAACGGCATCTTCTTCAACCAGGGCCAGGTCTGCTGCGCGGGCTCCCGCCTCCTGGTCCAGGAGTCGATCCAGGACGAGCTGCTCGACTCCCTCAAGCGCCGCCTGTCCACCCTCCGCCTCGGCGACCCGCTGGACAAGAACACGGACATCGGCGCGATCAACTCCGAGGAGCAGCTCACCCGGATCACCTCGCTCGTCGAGCGCGGCGAGTCGGAGGGCGCCGAGCGCTGGTCCCCGGCCTGCGAACTGCCCACCTCGGGCTACTGGTTCGCGCCGACGCTGTTCACCAACGTCACCCAGGCGCACACCATCGCCCGCGACGAGATCTTCGGCCCGGTCCTGTCCGTCCTCACCTTCCGCACCCCGGACGAGGCCGTCGCCAAGGCCAACAACACCCAGTACGGCCTGTCGGCGGGCATCTGGACCGAGAAGGGCTCCCGGATCCTGGCCGTCGCGAACAAGCTCCGCGCGGGCGTCGTCTGGTCCAACACGTTCAACAAGTTCGACCCGACGTCGCCGTTCGGCGGCTACAAGGAGTCGGGCTTCGGCCGCGAGGGCGGCCGCCACGGCCTGGAGGCGTACCTCGATGTCTGACCGCCTGTCTGTTTTCAAGACCTACAAGCTGTACGTCGGCGGGAAGTTCCCGCGTTCCGAGAGCGGCCGGGTGTACGAGGTGACCGACTCCAAGGACAACTGGCTGGCCAACGCCCCGCTCTCCTCCCGCAAGGACGCCCGTGACGCGGTGGTCGCCGCCCGCAAGGCGTTCGGCGGCTGGTCCGGCGCGACGGCGTACAACCGCGGCCAGGTCCTCTACCGCGTCGCCGAGATGCTGGAGGGCCGCAGGGCGCAGTTCGTCCACGAGGTGGCCGAGGCGGAGGGCCTGTCGAAGTCGAAGGCGGCGGCCCAGGTGGAGGCCACGATCGACCGCTGGGTCTGGTACGCGGGCTGGACCGACAAGATCGCCCAGGTGGTCGGCGGCGGAAACCCGGTCGCGGGCCCGTACTTCAACCTCTCCTCCCCCGAACCGACCGGCGTGGTCGCGGTCCTGGCCCCCCAGGACTCGTCCTTCCTGGGCCTGGTCTCCGTCCTGGCCCCGGTGATCGCCACGGGCAACACGGCCGTGGTCGTCGCCTCGGAGCGGTCCCCCCTACCGGCGCTGTCGCTCGGTGAGGTGCTGGCCACCTCCGACGTCCCCGGCGGTGTCGTCAACGTCCTCTCCGGCCGTACGGCGGAGATCGCGACGCCTCTCGCCGCCCACCAGGACGTCAACGCGATCGACCTGGCCGGCGCGGACGACGTCCTGGCGAAGGAGCTGGAGATCGCCGCGGCCGACAACCTCAAGCGCGTCCTGCGTCCACAGCCTGTGGACGACTGGACGGCCACGCCCGGGATCGACCGTATGACGGCGTTCCTGGAGACGAAGACGGTCTGGCACCCGACGGGGTCGCTGGGGGCGTCGGGTTCGGCGTACTGAGACAAGGGGCGGGGAACCGCCGGCCGTCGGGGCGGTGCGGACCGTCCGTGGCTGGTCGCGCAGTTCCCCGCGCCCCTTACGGGGCCCTCAGCGCAACCCGCCCACCACCTGACCCAGCACCGGAATGCTCCCGATCGACGGGGCCTGCGCCACCGGCCCGGTCAGGGCCGTGGACGTCAGCGGCTTGAAGTCGGCGAGCTGCGTGCCCACGCCGTTGTCGAGAGGATCGACCCCCGTGCCCGCCAGCGGGTTGGGCTTCAGCCCCGCGACCGGCCCGGTGACGTAACCGACCGTGCCGGTCAGGGCCTGCAGGCCCGCCTGCGGGTCGACCTTGCCGAGCGAGGTGGGCCGGGTGCGCATCACGTCGACGACCGGGGCGGCGTCGTCCGCCGCCACGGCCGCGCCGGCGCCCGCGCCGAGCGCGACCCCCGCGGTCGTGACGGCCAGCAACGCGCGCCGGGCGGTGGGGTTCTGGGAAGCCGGGAGTGAGAGTCGAGCCATCAGCGGTGCCACCTTCTCCTGTGCCATTCCGGTACTGCGGAAAGTAATCATAGAGACACGTACGGTAGTTGAGGTGTGATCTGCGCTCCAAGGACGACCCGCCGTCTCGGCGGGAGCCGCTCGATGCCTCACACTGGACTCTCGTGAGTTCGCATCTCCCGCATCCCTCGAATCCCTCGGCACCGGCCCGGGTCGTCCTGCTGTCCGGTCCGTCCGGCTCGGGCAAGTCGCTCCTCGCCGCCCGCTCCGGCCTGCCCGTGCTGCGGCTGGACGACTTCTACAAGGAGGGCGACGACCCGACGCTGCCGCAGGTGGAGGGCAGTGCGGACATCGACTGGGACCACCCGCTGTCGTGGGACGCGGACACCGCCGTCGCGGCGATCGGCGAGCTGTGCCGCACGGGCCGTACGACCGTCCCGGCGTACGACATCTCGCTCAGCGCGCGGACCGGCGCCGAGGCCCTGCACATCGGGCGGACGCCGGTGTTCATCGCCGAGGGCATCTTCGCCGCCGAGATCGTCGGGCGCTGCCGTGAACTCGGGCTGCTGGCGGACGCGCTGTGTCTGACCCGTGGTCCGGTGAAGACCTTCCGCCGCCGTTTCCTGCGCGATCTGCGGGAGGGCCGTAAGTCGGTGCCGTTCCTGCTGCGGCGCGGCTGGCGGCTGATGCGGCTGGAGCGCTCGATCGTGGCCCGCCAGACGGAGTTGGGCGCCCACCCCTGCGACCGGGACGAGGCCCTGGGCCGGCTGGCGGCGGCCGCCGCGGGCCGGGTCGCGAAGGCGCCGGCCTGAGCGCACACGCTAACCCGCACCCGCCTGAGCGCACACGCGAACCCGGGGTGGGCCCGGGGCGCACATGAAAGCGGGACTGGACGGACCCCCCGGCCCTCCAGTCCCGCTTCCCCCGTGATCCCCCCGCTGTTTCCCCCGTGTAGCACCGCCGTGGTCCCCCCGGACCCCGTCGGCTTTCCCCCCGGCCGTCGCGCCGGCGCTCCCCCGCGCCACCGTGACGTCCCCCGTACCCCCGTTTCCCCCGTACTCCCCCCGCTTTTCCCCCGTTACCTGCTTCCCCCCACAGACCTTCAGGCGACAAGCTCCCCGAAGGACTCCTCCTCGTCACGGCCGAAACTGAGGACCTCGTCCTCGCGCAGCCGGCGGAGCGACCGCCAGATGCTGGACTTCACCGTGCCGACACTGATGTCGAGGATCTCCGCGATCTCCGGGTCGGTGCGGCCCTCGTAGTAACGGAGGACCAGCATCGTGCGCTGGAGTTCGGGGAGCCGGGCGAGCGCCTGCCACAGGACGGCGCGCAGTTCGGTGCCGCGCATCGCGTCCGTGTCGCCGGCCGTCTCCGGCAGCTCCTCGGTCGGGTACTCGTTCAGCTTGCGGCGGCGCCACGCGCTGATGTGCAGATTGGTCATGGTGCGGCGGAGGTAGCCCCCGACCGCGGCCTTGTCACTGATCCGGTCCCAGGCCCGGTAGGTCGAGAACAGCGCGCTCTGCAGCAGGTCCTCGGCCTCGAAGCGGTCTCCGGTCAGGTGGTAGGCGGTTGCGTACAGGGAGGCACGACGCTCCTGGACGTAGGCGGTGAACTCCGCCTCCGACACAGACCGGCGTTCCCCCGTGCCCTCCCCGTACGCGGTCCCCGTTCCCCCGTGGGCCACCCCCGCGGCCCCTGTGGTGCTTCCCCCCGCATGCGCGTCAACCACCGAGATGTACGTGGTGTGCTGACGCCCGGTGCCGCGAGCGCACCCCCGCCCGATCGCGGCACCGGACTTCTCCGCGTTCCGGACGACGCCGTGGAGCCGCGTGACAACTGCGCTAGTGCTGGTGCTGTGCAGCGTGTTCATCTCGCGCCCCCCGTCGTGGAGTTCCGGTCTTCGTAGTGCTTCGCCGTGCTTCCTTGCCTGTGCCGAAAAGATTGCCTGTTCACCTTCATGGCTCTGTCCGCCGACTGTCACAGACCTGTCACAGGGGCCGGTCCTGGGGCGGGGCCCAGCCGGGGCACAGGTCGATCACAGAGAAGAGTCGTACGGCTACGCGAACGGCACGATCGTGTGCGGGTGTCGGGTGGGAGCGCTCCAACGGTCGATTCGGCGCCATGCCATGGGCCAGAATGAGCCCGTGCCTTCCCTGTTGCTGATCGAGGACGACGACGCCATCCGCACGGCCCTGGAGCTCTCACTGACGCGCCAGGGGCACCGTGTCGCCACCGCCGCCACCGGCGAGGATGGTCTCAAGCTGCTGCGCGAACAGCGGCCGGATCTGATCGTTTTGGACGTGATGCTGCCCGGCATCGACGGCTTCGAGGTGTGCCGACGGATCCGGCGCACCGACCAGCTGCCGATCATCCTGCTGACGGCACGCAGCGACGACATCGACGTCGTGGTGGGCCTGGAGTCCGGCGCGGACGACTACGTGGTCAAGCCCGTGCAGGGGCGGGTCCTGGACGCCCGGATCCGGGCGGTGCTGCGGCGCGGTGAGCGCGAGGCCAACGACGCGGCGACGTTCGGTTCGCTCGTGATCGACCGCGCGGCGATGACCGTGACGAAGAACGGCGAGGACCTCCAGCTGACGCCCACCGAGCTGCGGCTGCTCCTGGAGCTGAGCCGCCGCCCCGGACAGGCCCTGTCCCGGCAGCAGTTGCTGCGTCTGGTGTGGGAGCACGACTACCTGGGCGACTCCCGTCTGGTGGACGCGTGTGTGCAGCGGCTGCGCGCCAAGGTCGAGGACGTACCGTCGTCGCCGACTCTGATCCGTACCGTGCGGGGCGTGGGCTACCGGTTGGACACGCCTCAGTGACGAAGGCCCGAGGGGGGATCCGCGGCTGGGCCGCGGCTCGCAGGACCGTGCAGTCCCGGATCCGTTTCACCAGTCTGCGGCTGCGTCTGGTGGTCGTCTTCGGTCTGGTGGCGCTCACGGCCGCCGTGTCGGCGTCCGGTATCGCGTACTGGCTCAACCGCGAGGCCGTGCAGACCCGTGCGCAGGACGCCGCGCTCAACGACTTCGAGCGCGAGATGCAGAGCCATGTGAGCACCCTGCGCCCGAACCCGACGCAGGACCAACTACGCGTCGCGGCACGGAAGATGGCGGACGGCGGCGAGCGCTCCAGCGTGCTGCTGATCGCCGAGGGCGCCGACGGCGAGACGGTCTCCGGCTCCTCCACCGACAACGCGCTCACCGGTTTCTCGCTGGAGGACGTGCCCGCGTCCCTGCAGAAGGCCGTGAACAAGCGGCAGAAGCTCACCACCGGCAACAAGCACGCGTACCACGTGTACTGGCAGCGGGTCATCGACGGCGACACCCCCTACCTCGTGGGCGGCGCGAAGATGATCGGCGGCGGGCCGACCGGCTATATGCGCAAGTCCCTCGCGGAGGAGGCGAAGGACCTCAACTCCCTCGCCTGGTCGCTCGGTATCGCCACGGGCCTGTCCCTGATCGGCTCGGCGCTGCTCGCGCAGGCCGCCGCGACCACGGTCCTGAAGCCGGTGCAGCGCCTCGGCGTGGCCGCCCGGCGCCTCGGCGAGGGCAAGCTCGACACCCGGCTGCGGGTTTCCGGCACGGACGAACTGGCCGACCTCTCCCGGACGTTCAACCTCGCGGCGGAGTCGCTGGAGAAGAAGGTCGACGACATGAGCGCCCGCGAGGAGGCCTCCCGCCGCTTCGTCGCCGACATGTCCCATGAACTCCGTACGCCGCTGACCGCGATCACCGCCGTCACGGAGGTGCTGGAGGAGGAGCTGGACGCCGACACCGGCAGCCTCGACCCGATGATCGAACCGGCGGTACGGCTCGTCGTCAGCGAGACCCGGCGCCTGAACGACCTGGTCGAGAACCTGATGGAGGTCACCCGCTTCGACGCGGGCACCGCCCGTCTGGTCCTCGACGACGTCGACATCGCCGACCAGATCACCGCCTGCATCGACGCCCGCGCCTGGCTGGACGCGGTGGAGCTGAACGCCGAGCGCGGTGTCATCGTCAACCTCGACCCGCGCCGCCTCGACGTGATCCTGGCGAACCTGATCGGCAACGCCCTCAAGCACGGCGGCTCCCCGGTGCGCGTCTCGGTGCGCCCGGAGGGCGAGAACCTGTTCATCGAGGTCCAGGACCACGGCCCCGGCATCCCCGAGGACGTCCTCCCGCACGTCTTCGACCGCTTCTACAAGGCGAGCGCCTCCCGCCCCCGCTCCGAGGGCAGCGGCCTCGGCCTGTCCATCGCCCTGGAGAACGCCCATATCCACGGCGGCGAGATCACCGCCGCCAACTCCCCCAAGGGCGGCGCGGTCTTCACGCTGCGCCTGCCCCGCGACGCGGCCTCGCTGCTCACGGAGGAGCGGGACGAACGGGACGGCGATCAGGGCGACGGCGGCGCGGCGGGCACCGAAGGGGACGGCCAGTGACGATACGAGACGCCCGAGCCGTGCGCGTCCTGGCCGCGACGGGGGCCCTCGCCGGACTCCTCACCGGCTGCGGCATCCGGGCCACCCAGGTGCCGACGGACTTCGGGCCGGCGCCGTCGATGGTCCCGTGCGAGCTGTCCACGACGGACCTCCAGACGCAGGCGACGCCCTCCGGCATGCCGGTCGAGGTGTTCCTGCTCTGCTCCGGCGCGCTCGTCCGCGTCAACCGCTCGGTGCAGGTCACCGACGGCACCGACGAGGCCCAGCGGCGGGTCGTCGTCGCCCAGGGCCTGCTGGACGCCCTGGCCGGCGACCCCAGCGACGTCGAGGACGAGGCCGGCTACAGCACGGCCGTCCCACCTGGCCTCACGGTGACGGGCCCCGCCCCGGGCGACCCCGAGGACACCCTCCGCCTGTCCACGGCTCCCGACTCCCTCCCCCGGTACGCCCTCGCCCAGATCGTCTGCACCTTCGCCGACTCCGCCGCCGCCGGCGACAACGGCTCGGTGGTCCTGGGCAGCACCAGCGCGGAGTCCCTGCGCCGCTACGAGTGCACCCAGGAGACCCAGTCGTCCCCGGGAGAGGGCAACCCCCCTTCCGAGGAGATCAACGGCTCCTGAGGCACGCCCACGGTCACGGCTCGCGACCAGGGCGCCTCTCCGGCCGACGGCCCCTCGGCAGGCCCACTGCAACAGAGGTCGGCGAGTGAGCCGAAGGGGCGCGCCGGTGTCGAGACGGCGAACGCGCGCAGGCCCCGACGAAGGAGGGGCCGAGCACGATCGCCGTCTCGACACCGGCTTCTGCGCCCCGGAGGCGAACCGAGCCCCAAAAAAAGGGGTGCAACCGATCGTGCCGGGGGGTGCGTCTTGGGGGGCGTGCAGCCTCAAGGTACGAACGGCCGTAGCGCCGGGATCCGTGTCCGTGCGGCGGGGGGTGTTCTCCTCGCCGCGCATCTCGCGGTCGTTGCCTGGATCACGCTGCGTCCGCTGGACGTCACCTGGATGAGTCCCGCGAATCTGCGGCCGTTCGCCGGGATCAGAGCGGATCTGGTCCTGGGCTGGCCGGAGGCGGCCCGCCGGATCGGTGAGGGGCTGGCGCTGCTCGCCCCGCTGGGTGTCCTGCTGCCGATGGCGCACGGTCGGCTCGCCGTGTCGCCGCTCGCCTCGCTGGCCCGGTCGGTCGCGGCGGGGGCGCTGCTGTCGCTGGCCATCGAGCTGTTGCAGACGGGGGTGCCCGGGCAGGTCGTGGACATCGACTCGATCCTGCTGAACTCGGTCGGTGTGGGGCTCGCCCATCTCGCGGTGGTGCCGGCGGTCAGGTCGGTGCTGCGGCGCCGGGCCGAGACCCGGGTCCGGGCGGCGGCGCGGCTGCGCCGTGAGGAGCTGTCTCAGGGTCGGACCCCGACGATTCCCAGGGTCGGGATGGCTCCGTAGAGGGACGCTTCGTCCGCTTCGTCACCGTAGCGTCGATGGTGTGGAAAAGAGAGCGATGGCCATGGGAGGCCTCGCCCCACCGTCGGCCCGTGGCCGGCGTCCTACGCTGACGAAGGAGCCCTCATGAGCCGCCTTGCCCGCCCCACCGAAGGCCGGATGATCGGCGGAGTGTGTGCCGCGCTGGCACGGCGCTTCGGCACCTCCGCCACCACGATGCGCGTGATCTTCCTGGTGTCGTGTCTGCTTCCGGGCCCGCAGTTCCTGCTCTACATAGCCCTGTGGATCCTGTTCCCGTCGGAGAGTTCGGGGGGCAAGGCCGGCACGGCCTGGTGACGCGCGCCGGACCGGCGATCGGCGACGACCGTCGGTCTCCCGGCGCGCACACCGACGGGGCGCGCCCTGCGAAGGGTGCGCCCCGTACGGGTGTCGTGGTGTGCCTCAGGCGGCGGGGCCGCCGCCGAGGGGCAGGCCGTTGACGCCGAGGCCCTTGGCGGGGAGGGTCTTGCCGACGGGGAGGCCGCCGAGCAGTCCGGCGACGGGGGCGGTGGGGCCCTCGGCGAGGACGTTGGTGGCGGCGGGCTGCGCGGCCTCCAGGCCGGCGCCGAGCGCGGTCTGGCCCTGGGCGAGCGCGTCGGTGGCGACCGGCAGTGCCTTCGAGACGTTCTCCACGGGCAGCGCCTGGGTGACGGTGGCCAGGGCCTGGGATGCCTCGGGGGCGCTCGGGGCGGCGTTCGCGGCGCCCGCGCCCGCGGCGGCGATGGCGGCACCGACGACGGCGACACCGAGGGTCTTGGCAGCAGACTGCTTCATGTTGAATGCGTCCTTGGAATGCGTGTGACGGGTGGAGAGCGGTGCCGAAACGTAAACACCAAAGTCCCGCCGGAGGCAAACATCGAAAAGCGGCCGCGTCGCCCCGCGCACGACCGCTTCCCGAAGTCGCCTTTCAGCTCTGTTCGTCGACAGAACCGCTGGTGGAGGCCGTTTGCCGGAACAGCCATTCGGATTTCAACTCGGCATATCCGGGCTTGATGACGTCATTGATCATGGCCAGTCGTTCATCGAAAGGAATGAATGCTGACTTCATAGCATTGACCGAGAACCACTGCATGTCGTCGAGCGTGTAACCGAAAGCCTCGACCAGGTGCTCGAATTCACGGCTCATGCTGGTGTGGGACATCAGCCGGTTGTCGGTGTTCACGGTGGCCCGGAAGTGCAGTCGCCGCAGCAGCCCGATGGGGTGTTCGGCGTACGAACGGGCGGCACCGGTCTGGAGGTTGGAGCTGGGGCACAGCTCCAGCGGGATGCGCTTGTCACGGACGTAGGAGGCGAGGCGGCCGAGTTTCACGGAGCCGCCCTCGTGGACCTGGATGTCGTCGATGATGCGGACGCCGTGGCCGAGCCGGTCGGCGCCGCACCACTGCAACGCCTGCCAGATGGACGGGAGTCCGAAGGCCTCACCGGCGTGGATGGTGAAGTGGTTGTTCTCGCGCTTGAGGAACTCGAAGGCGTCGAGGTGGCGGGTGGGCGGGTAGCCGGCCTCGGCGCCCGCGATGTCGAAGCCGACGACACCGAGGTCGCGGTAGCGGTTGGCGAGTTCGGCGATCTCCAGGGCGCGGGCCGCGTGCCGCATGGCGGTGAGCAGGGCGCCGACGCGGATGCGGTTGCCGTCGGCCCTGGCCCGCCGCTCGCCTTCCCGGAAGCCCTCGTTGACGGCCTCGACGACCTCTTCGAGGCTCAGACCGCCGTCCAGGTGCTGTTCGGGGGCGTAGCGCACCTCGGCGTAGACGACACCGTCGGCGGCGAGGTCCTCGGCGCACTCGGCGGCGACGCGGAACAGCGCGTCGCGGGTCTGCATGACACCGACGGTGTGGGAGAAGGTCTCCAGGTACCGCTCCAGCGAGCCGGAGTCGGCGGCCTCGCGGAACCAGACGCCGAGCCGGTCTGGGTCGGCCTCCGGGAGCTGGGAGTACCCGCTGTCGCGGGCGAGTTCGACGATCGTTCCGGGGCGCAGGCCGCCGTCGAGGTGGTCGTGCAGCAGAACCTTGGGCGCCCGGCGGATCTGGTCCGAGTCCGGGGTGCTACCGGTCGGGTCGGTCTGGTTCGTCATTTTCGCACGATAACGCCTACGCGCGTAGAGCGCCTGTCGGGCGATCTCGTCGATACCCAAAGGTGACCCACAGTACGGGTGGCGTACACCATCTCTTCTGACACTGTTCTGTCATGGCGCAGCAAGCAATGCCGGTCCGTACGCCCCGACTTGGGCGGACGATCGGCCCGGAGCCGAGCACGGTCAGCGCAGTGGTGCTGCTGCTCCCGGCCGGTGACGAGGCATCCACCCGCAGACCCTCCCCCATGATGGCCACGGCCTCCGTGCGCGCCCTCGGCCGCCGGCTGAGCCGCGCGGGCCGTACGGAGGGGCTGGCGGCGCATGTCGTCCACTACCGCTACCGGGGCTGGAACGGCACGGAGGCACGGCTCGCGCGGGACGCGGAGTGGGCCGTGGACGAGGTGGTCCGGCGCTACGGGGATGTGCCGGTGTGTCTCGCCGGGCTGCACATGGGGGCGCGGGCGGCGCTGCACGCGGGCGGGCACGAGGCCGTCAACTCCGTGCTGGCGATCGCCCCCTGGCTCCCGGAGGAGGATGTGGCCGCGCCGCCCGAACCGGTGAAACAGCTGGCCGGGCGGCGGGTGCTGATCGTGCACGGGACGAACGACGAGCGGGTGGATCCGGAGCTGTCGTTCCGGTACGCGGCGCGGGCGAAGAAGACGAACCCCGACATCTGCCGGTTCGAGGTGCACGCGGATCGGCATGGGCTGACGCAGTACCGGGACGAGGTGCACGCGTTGGCGTCGGATTTTGTGATGGGGGCGTTGTTCGGGCGGGCGTTCGCCCGGCCGGTGGAGGACGCGCTGGCGGCGCCGCCGCCGTTGGGGTTGCGGATGCCGCTTGCCTCCGGCTTCGGGCGGCAACGCTCGCATCAGGGTGGTTGATGTCATCTCGCGGCTGCGGGCCGTGGGTGGCTGGTCGCGCAGTTCCCCGCGCCCCTGAAGGGGCGCGGCTGCGGCTCAGCTACTCAGCAAGTTGCCCCTTCTCGACAGCAGGAACTTCTTGAAGGCGGCGACCGGGGGTGTGTCGGGGTGGCCGTCCAGCCAGGCGACGCCGATTTCGCGGGCCGCTCGGGGGGCGGTGACCGTCAGTTCGACCACGCCCGGACGGGGGACGGCCGGGGGCGGGAGGAGGGCCACGCCCAGGCCCGCCGCCACCAGGCCCCTGAGCGTCTCCGCCTCCTCGCCCTCGAAGGCGATACGGGGCTTGAAGCCGGCCTCCTTGCAGAGGTCGTCGGTGATGCGGCGCATGCCGTAGCCGGGTTCGAGGGTGACGAAGGTTTCGTCGGCGGCCTCGGCGAGGCGGACGCGTTTGCGGGCGGCGAGGCGGTGGTCGGCGGGGACGACGAGGCGGAGCTTCTGTTCGTCGAGGCGGCGGGCCACCAGGTCGGGGGCGTCCGGGACGGGTGAGGTGAGGCAGAGGTCGAGTTCGCCGGCGCGGAGGCGTTCCAGCATGGCCTCGCCGTAGTTCTGGACCAGGCTGAAGCGGACGCGGGGGTGTTCGGCGCGGAAGGCCTGGAGGAGGCCCGGGACGGTCTCGGCGCCCATGGTGTGCAGGAAGCCGAAGGCGACCTTGCCGGTGGCGGCGTCGGCGTCGGCGCGGACCTCGTCGGCGGCGCGCTCGATCTCGGCGAGGGCGCGCTCCACGGAGGCGTGGAAGGTGCGGCCGGCGTGGGTGAGGGAGACCGTGCGCCCCCGGCGGGCGAACAGGTCGACGCCCAGGTCCTGTTCGAGGCGGACCATGGCCCGCGACAGCGTCGACTGCGGGACCCGCATCTCGCGCGCGGCGCCGGTGACGTGCTCCGTGCGGGCGACGCCGGCGAAGTAGGCGAGGCGGGGCGCGAGGCGCAGCACGATGTCGTCGATGTCGCCGAGATCGCCGAAATCCCCGCCGCCTCCGCGGCCCGCGATGTCTTCTGTGTCACCGGATGGTGACAGGCGCGGCTCTGACCTCTTCTGATGCATCACAGGAACGATTATGGGCGATCCATGCATTGGACGGATGAGCGGCGGCGTACGTAGTTTCGAGGCATGCCTTCCGCCAGTACCGAGGCGTCCACCACCGTGGGCGCCGTATCAGCCACGTCCGACCGCTCTCCCCGCTCGACACTCCCGACCCGCTCGGCCGCCACCGACTCCCGGATGAATCCCGGTGGGCCCGGCTACCGCCGGATGAGTCTGGCGCTGTTCCTCGCGGGTGTCGCGACCTTCGCCCTCCTCTACTCCACGCAGGCGCTGCTGCCGCTGATCTCGGACGGGTTCGGGACGACGGCGGGTGCGGCGAGTTGGACGGTGTCGGCGGCGACCGGTGCGCTGGCGCTGTTCGTGCTGCCGATGAGCGCGCTGTCGGAGCGGTTCGGGCGGCGTACGGTGATGACGGTCTCGCTGGCGGTCGCGGTGACGGTCGGGCTGCTGATCCCCTTCGCGCCCTCGCTGGGGGCGCTGGTGGTGCTGCGGGCCGTGCAGGGCGCGGCGCTGGCCGGGGTGCCGGCGTCCGCGACGGCGTATCTCGCCGAGGAGGTCCGCCCCAAGGCGCTCATCACCGCGATCGGGCTCTTCGTCGCCGGCAACAGCGTCGGCGGGATGAGCGGGCGCGTCCTCACCGGGTGGGTCGCCCAGGAATGGGGCTGGCGGGTCGCGCTGGCGGTGCTCGGGGTGATCGCCGTGGGCTGCGCGGTGGCCTTCCGGGTGCTGCTGCCGGCGCCGAGGCACTTCGTGGCGGGCTCGCTGCGGCCGCGGGTGCTGGGGCGGACGGTGCGGGCGCATCTCGCGAACCCCTTGCTGCGCCGGCTGTACGCGATCGGTGCGCTGTTCATGACGGTCTTCGGCGCGGTCTACACCGTGATCGGCTACCGGCTGGCCGACGCGCCCTTCTCCCTCCCCCAGGGGATCATCGGGTCGATCTTCCTCGTGTACCTGGTGGGCACGGTGTCCGCGTCCACCGCCGGGCGGCTGGCGGGGCGGCTCGGGCGGCGGGGTGCGCTGTACCTCGCGGGCGGTACGACGACCACCGGCCTGCTCTTCACCCTCTCCGACTCCCTGATCCCGGTCCTCCTGGGCCTGGTTCTGATCACCGCCGGGTTCTTCGCCGGCCACGCCGTCGCCTCGTCGTCGGTCAGCCACACGGCGAAGGAGGGGCGGGCGCAGGCCTCGGCGCTGTATCAGTCGGCGTACTACGTCGGCTCCAGCGCCGGCAGCACGCTCGGCGCGATCGCCTTCCACGCGGGGGGTTGGGGCGGGACGGTCGCGCTCGGCCTGCTGGCCGTGCTGGGGGTCGTGGGGATCACCGTGGTGGGGTCCCATGCGGCTCGGCGGGGGCCGGTGCCGGTGCACTGACGTCGGGGTGGGTGGGTACGTGCGGGCCCGGTGGGGGCTGGCCGCGCAGTTCCCCGCGCCCCTGAAAAGCAGGGGCTGCGCCCCGTGCTTTTCAGGCCCGCCCCAGGTTGCCTCTCAGGGCCGCCGGAGGCTGGTCTTCCAGGCCCGCAGGGGCCTGGTCTTTTAGGGGCGCGGGGAACCGCGCGAGAAGCCCCACCGGACCCGCAGACGAAACACAGCCCCCTGACCTGCCCCTTCTCCCACTCGGCAAGCCATTGTCAGTGGGCTGCGGTAGCTTCCGAGGTGTTGGTACGCACAGGGATGGCACAGGGGTGGGTTGGCCATGGGTGACGGTACGGCGACGGCGACGGCGGATCTGGATGTCCGACTGGAGAGGCACCGGGTCGAGTTGACCGGGTACTGCTATCGGATGCTCGGGTCGTCCTTCGAGGCGGAGGACGCCGTGCAGGACACGATGATCCGGGCCTGGCGGAGTTACGAGAAGTTCGAGGGGCGGTCGAGCCTGCGGTCCTGGCTGTACCGGATCGCCACCAATGTGTGTCTGGACATGCTGACCGCGGGGAACAAGAGGGCCCGTCCCATGGATCTCACCGAGTCGACACCGCTCGCCCAGGCCGCTCTCTCGCCCCGCCCGGACAACACCTGGCTGGAGCCGGTGCCGGACGCCCGCGTGCTGCCCGGCACCGATGACCCGGCGGAGGCCGCCGTGGCCAAGGAGTCCGTGCGGCTGGCGTTCGTGGCCGCGCTGCAGAAGCTCCCGTCGAAGCAGCGCGCGGTGCTGATCCTGCGCGAGGTGCTGGCGTGGAAGGCCAGCGAGGTCGCCGAGCTGCTCGACACCTCCGTCGCCTCGGTGAACAGCGCCCTGCAGCGGGCCCGCGCGACCCTCGCCGACGGCGACGGACAGGTCGCGGCGGCCGATGTCTCCGACCCTCTGGACGAGGACCAGCAGAAGCTGCTCGAACGCTATGTGACCGCCTTCGAGGGGTACGACATGGCCGCGCTGACCGCCCTGCTGCACGAGGACGCGGTCATGACGATGCCGCCGTTCGACCTGTGGCTGACCGGGACCGGCGACATCACCGGGTTCATGACCACGCTCGGCGCGCCCTGCGCCGGCTCGCACCTCGTGCCGGTCGCGGTGAACGGCCTGCCCGGCTTCGCGCAGTACAAGCCGGACCCGGAGAAGGGCGGTTTCAGCGCCTGGGCCGTACAGGTGCTGGAGATCTCAGAGGGCCGGATCGGCGGATTCCACTGCTTCCTCGACACCGCCCGCTGGTTCCCCCTCTTCGACCTGCCCCTCCACCTCGAAGGCAAGCCCGACCAGGCGCAGTAGCGCGCGGAGCGCCGGGTCGGGGTCCCGCAGCCGTATCCGGCCCCCGGCCCGTTTCGCCGCCAGCTGCAGCCGGGCCAGTACGTCGACAGCGGCCAGGCCCGGGGGTCCGATACCGGCGACATCGCACACCAGTACCCCTCCCCCGGGCCCGCTCCCGGTGGCCTTCAGTCGCGCTCGTACCTCGGCACAGAGCCCAGGCACCTCGTCCCGGGTGACGGGGCCTGGCAGCACGAGTACGGCGGGTGTCGTCGCGTCCACGATCTGTAGACCGGGCGGGCCCTCGGAACTCATCGCGAGGGGCCCGTGAGGGCGACCACACCCGCCGTGAACTGCCCGGACACGCGTCCGGGCAGCCATAGCCGTGTCCCGGCCCGCCTCAGGCGATCCGGTCCAGCACGATCGGCGTCGGAGTGAACGCCGTGCCCGCGGCCCCGATGTCGTACGAGCCCGCCACCGCCTCCAGGGCGTAGTCGAACCGCTCGGGGGTGTCGGTGTGGAGGGTCAGCAGGGGCTGGCCCTCGGTCACCGTGTCACCGGGCTTGGCGTGCATCTCGACGCCCGCGGCGGCCTGGACCGGGTCCTCCTTGCGGGCGCGTCCGGCGCCGAGCCGCCAGGCGGCGATCCCGATGTCGTAGGCGTCGAGGCGGGTCAGGACGCCCGAGGCGGTCGCCTTGACCACGTGCTGCTCGCGCGAGGTCGGCAGCTCCGCGTCCGGGTCGCCGCCCTGGGCCGCGATCATGCGGCGCCAGGCGTCCATCGCCGAGCCGTCGGCCAGGGCCTTCGCCGGGTCGGCGTCCTTCACGCCGGCCGCGTCGAGCATCTCGCGGGCCAGCGCGATCGTCAGCTCCACGACGTCCGCCGGGCCGCCGCCCGCCAGGACCTCGACCGACTCGCGGACCTCCAGGGCGTTGCCGGCGGTGAGGCCGAGCGGGGTCGACATGTCGGTGAGGAGGGCGACCGTCTTCACGCCGTGGTCCGTGCCGAGGCCGACCATCGTGGACGCCAGTTCCCGCGCGTCCTCCAGGGTCTTCATGAAGGCACCGCTGCCGACCTTCACGTCCAGGACCAGGGAGCCCGTGCCCTCCGCGATCTTCTTGGACATGATGGAGGAGGCGATCAGGGGGATGGCCTCGACCGTTCCCGTCACGTCCCGCAGGGCGTACAGCTTCTTGTCCGCCGGGGCCAGGCCGTCGCCCGCCGCGCAGATGACCGCGCCCACGCCGTCCAGGACGGCCAGCATCTCCTCGTTCGACAGCAGCGCGCGCCAGCCGGGGATCGACTCCAGCTTGTCGAGGGTGCCGCCGGTGTGGCCGAGGCCCCGGCCGGAGAGCTGCGGTACGGCCGCGCCGCAGGCCGCCACCAGCGGCGCCAGGGGCAGGGTGATCTTGTCGCCGACGCCCCCGGTGGAGTGCTTGTCGGCGGTGGGGCGGGACAGGGACGAGAAGTCCATGCGCTCGCCGGAGGCGATCATCGCGGCCGTCCAGCGGGCGATCTCGCGGCGGTCCATGCCGTTGAGGAGGATCGCCATGTTGAGTGCGGCCATCTGGTAGTCGGCGACCTCGCCGCGGGTGTACGCGTCGATGACCCAGTCGATCTGCTCGTCGCTCAGCTCACCGCGGTCCCGCTTGGTGCGGATGACCGAGATGGCGTCCATGGACAGCTTCGTCATGGCTTTCCTTCCGAGGTTCTGCGGAAATCGTGCGGCCCCCCTGAGCAACTCAGAGGGGCCGCACAGGAGTTGCTTGGTGAGTCACTTGGTGAGATGGTCCGGGCCGAAAGCCTGGGGCAGCATCTCGGAGAGGGGCAGAATGCCCGCCGGGGTCTCCAGCAGGAGGTCCGCGCCGCCGAACTCGTACAGCAGCTGACGGCAGCGGCCGCACGGGACGAGGATCTCCCCCTTGCCGTCCACACAGGTGAAGTGGGTGAGCCGGCCGCCGCCACTGTTCTGCAGCTCCGAGACCAGACCGCACTCCGCGCACAGACCCAGGCCGTAGGAGGCGTTCTCGACGTTGCAGCCGGAGACGATCCGACCGTCGTCGACGAGGGCGGCCACCCCGACCGGGTAGCCGGAGTACGGGGCGTACGCCCGGGACATGGCGTCCCGGGCGACCGTGCGGAGCCCGGCCCAGTCGACGGCGGTCACTTGCCCTGGCCCTTCCGGTACGGCAGTCCGTCCGCCTTCGGCATGCGCAGGCGTTGGGCGGAGAGCGCGAGGACGATCAGGGTGATGACGTACGGCGTGGCGGCGACGACCTGGTTGGGGACCTCGTTGGTGGTCGCGTACCAGGTGAAGACCAGGGCGCCGACGACGAAGGTGATCGCGGCGGCGATGTACTTCTTGCGGACGGCCTGCCAGATCGCGCCGATGATCAGCAGCAGGGCGCCGAGGAGCAGCAGGGCGTGGACGTTCTCGGAGCCGCCGCGCAGGTTGAGGCTGTCGGTGTAGCCGAAGAGGCCGGCGCCGAGAGCGAGGCCGCCCGGCATCCAGTTGCCGAAGATCATCGCGGCGAGACCGATGTAGCCGCGTCCGCTGGTCTGGCCCTCCAGGTAGAAGGGGTTGGCGACGATGGAGAGGAAGGCTCCGCCGAGGCCGGCCAGTCCGCCGGAGATGATCACGGCGAGGTACTTGTACTTGTAGACGTTGACGCCGAGGGACTCGGCGGCGACGGGGTTCTCACCGCAGGAGCGCAGCCGCAGACCGAAGGCGGTGCGCCACAGGATCCACCAGGTGGCGGGGATCAGGGCGACGGCGACGAGGGTCAGCCAGGAGACGTTGGTGACCAGGCCGCCGAGCAGACCGGCGAGGTCGGAGACGAAGAACCAGCCCTTCTCGTTGAGGGTCTGGAGCCCGTCCGACAGCCCGGGGACGGTGAAGTCGCCGAGGGAGTCGACCGGCGGGGACTGCTTGGCCGAGCCGCCCTGGTGGCCCTCGAAGGCGAGCGGCGCGAGGTAGCGGGTGGCGCCGAGGGCGAGGATGTTGATGGCCACA
The DNA here is from genome assembly GCF_055657445.1 of Streptomyces sp. NPDC107538. Lineage (NCBI taxonomy): Bacteria > Bacillati > Actinomycetota > Actinomycetes > Kitasatosporales > Streptomycetaceae > Streptomyces > Streptomyces sp. NPDC107538. The sequence continues at coordinate 532,880 of NZ_JBVKAY010000002.1, forward strand.
CCGGAGACGATGTGGTTGACGTTGAAGGTGACGGTGACGAAGGCGTGCAGCAGACCGCCGATCGCGCCGCCGGCGATACCGACCAGGACACCGGTCCACGGACCGTACTGGAAGCCGGCCCAGGCACCGAACCAGGTGCCGAGGATCATCATGCCTTCGAGGCCGATGTTGACGACGCCCGCGCGCTCGGCCCACAGACCGCCGAGGCCGGCGAGGCCGATCGGGACGGCCAGCTCCAGGGCGGTGGACATCTGGCTGACGTTGGTGATGCCGTCGGCGCCGGTGATGATGCGGACGATCGAGGTGAGTGCCAGGACACCGGCGATGACCAGCAGCAGCACGGGCAGCGACATCTTGCGCCCGGTGGGGGCGGTCGGCTCCAGCGAGGGCTGGTTCAGGTCGGTCGCGGTGGTGCTCGTGGTCATCGGCCAGCCACCTCCTTCGTGGTGTTGTTGTCGGCACCGAGGACGTTCCCGGCGGCGAGTTCGGCGCCGACCCGGCGCTGCTGGCGGCGCAGACCCCACTCGCGGACGGTCTCGTACGACACGACGACCGAGAGCACGATCAGGCCCTGCATGATGACCGCGATCTCCTTGTCGTAGCCGTGGAAGTCCAGCTCCGGGGAGGCCTTGTCGAGCCAGGCCCACAGCAGGGCGGCGAAGGCGATGCCGACGGGGCCGTTACGGCCGAGGAGGGCGATGCCGATACCGAGGAAGCCGATACCGGTGGGGAAGTTGAGGCTGTAGGTGTGGGTGTCGCCGAGCAGGATCGGCAGGCCCGCGAGGCCCGCGACACCGCCGGAGATCAGCATGGCGGTGAGGACCATGCGCTTGGGGTCGACACCGCTGGCCGCGGCGGCCGACTCCGAGGCGCCGGAGGCGCGCAGGTCGAAGCCGAAGCGGGTGCGGTTGATGACGACCCAGTAGCCGATGCCGAGGAGGACGGCGAGGAGGACCAGGCCGTAGATCTCGCCGGCCTTGCCCATGTCGATGCCGGGCACCCAGCCCGACTCGGCCATCTCGCCGGTGGTGTTGTTGTTGCCGACCTTGACGCCGAAGACGTTCGGCAGCCAGAGGTAGCCGATGACGGAGGTGGCGATCGCGTTCAGCATGATCGAGGCGACGACCTCGCTGACGCCCCGGGTGACCTTGAGGACGCCGACGATGCCGGCCCAGAAGGCGCCGGTGAGGACCGCGGTGAGCATCAGCAGCGGGATCTGGATGACCGCGGGCAGGTCGACGTGGGCGCCGACGATCGCGGTGATCATGGCGCCGAGGAGGTACTGGCCGTCGACACCGATGTTGAACAGGTTCATCCGGAAGCCGATGGCCACCGCGAGGGCCGCGACGTAGTACAGCGAGGCCTGGTTGATGATCCGGACCTGGATGTCGGAGAACGAGGCCTGCTCGAACATGATCGTGAACGGCTCGACCGGGTTCTTGCCGGAGGCGAGCAGCACGATCGCGGTGAGGGCGAAGGCCACGGCGAGCGCGAGGACCGGGCCGGCGACGGCGAGGAGCACCCGCTCCTTGTCGAACTTCTTCATCAGTTGGCCTCGTCTTCCGGAGACTCGGGGGCCTTGCGAAGGCCGGGAGTCTCGGGGGTCTCGTCCCGCGTCTCGGGGGTCTCTTCGTGTTCGAGGTGGCCGGTGGCGGCGCCGGTCATGGCCGAGCCCAGCTCCTCGGGGGTGATGGTGGCCGGGTCGGCGTCGGCGACCAGCTTGCCGTTGTAGATCACCCGGAGCGTGTCGGACAGGCCGATCAGCTCGTCCAGGTCGGCGGAGATCAGCAGCACGGCCAGGCCCTCGCGGCGGGCCTCGCGGATCTGGTCCCAGATCTGGGCCTGCGCGCCGACGTCCACACCGCGGGTGGGGTGGGCGGCGATCAGGAAGCGCGGCTTGTGGCTCATCTCGCGGCCGACGATCAGCTTCTGCTGGTTGCCGCCGGAGAGGGAGGCGGCGGTGACGTCGATACCGGGGGTGCGGACGTCGTACTCGGCGACGATCCGGCGGGTGTCCTCCTGGGCGGCCTTCGGGTCGAGCCAGACGCCCTTGGCGTTGGGCCGCTCGGTCACATGGCCGAGGATACGGTTCTCCCAGAGGGGGGCCTCCAGGAGCAGACCGTGCCGGTGGCGGTCCTCGGGGATGTAGCCGACGCCCTGCTCACGGCGCTTGCGCGTGGCCCAGGTGGTCATGTCCTCCTCGGCCAGCGCGATCGTGCCGGAGTCGGCGGACTTCAGACCGATGAGGGCGTCGACCAGCTCGGTCTGGCCGTTGCCCTCGACGCCGGCCAGGCCCAGGACCTCGCCGGCGTGGATGGTGAAGGTGATGTCGTCGAGAAGCGCCTTGCCGCCGACGGCCTCCAGCCGCAGGTCCTTGACGGTGAGGACGGGGCGGTCGGTGACCGTGGACTCGGCCGTCTCGGGGGTGGGCAGCTCGCTGCCGACCATCAGCTCGGCGAGCTGGCGCGGGGTGGTCTCGGCGGGGACGGCCGTGCCGACCGTCGTACCGCGCCGGATGACGGTGATCTCGTCGGCGACCGACAGCACCTCGCCCAGCTTGTGCGAGATGAAGATGACCGCGAGGCCCTGCGCCTTCAGTTCGCGCAGGTTGGTGAAGAGGGCCTCGACCTCCTGGGGCACGAGCACGGCGGTCGGCTCGTCCAGGATCAGGGTGCGGGCGCCGCGGTAGAGGACCTTGAGGATCTCCACGCGCTGGCGCTCGGCGACGCCCAGCTCCTCGACCAGGACGTCGGGGCGGACCCCGAAGCCGTACCGGTCGGAGATCTCCTTGATCTTGCGGCGGGCCTTGGCGCCGATGCCGTACAGCTTCTCGCTGCCGAGGACCACGTTCTCCAGGACCGTGAGGTTGTCGGCGAGCATGAAGTGCTGGTGCACCATGCCGATGCCGCGCACGATGGCGTCGGCCGGGGAGGAGAACGAGACCTGCTCGCCGTCGACGGCGATGGTGCCCTCGTCCGGCTTCTGCATGCCGTAGAGGATCTTCATCAGGGTCGACTTGCCGGCGCCGTTCTCCCCGACGAGGGCGTGGACGGTGCCCTTGCGCACGGTGAGGTGGATGTCGTGGTTGGCCACGACGCCGGGGAATCGCTTGGTGATCCCGGCGAGTTCGACGGCGGTCACCGTGTCGTTGACCGCCGCGTCGGCCGGAGGGCTGCTGGACGCGTTGATGGCGCACTCTCCTGGGAAAGGGGGTCGTCTACGCGCGTAGCGCCCCTACGGCATCGAAAGCGGGCGGCGACGTACTTAGACAACGGGGTACAGGGAGCAAGGCTCCCCGTACCCCGTTGAGCGCACGTAACCCCGCGGTTACCGGCGGCTCCGGGGGCGCCTGAACACCCCCGGGACCGCCCGGCTGCTCGTGGTACAGCTGGGTCAGCTGGTCTTGACCTCGATCAGCTGGTCTTGACCTTGATTTCGCCGCTGATGATCTTCTCCTTGGCCGTGGTGATGGCCTCCTGGAGCTCGGTGTCGCTCTTGAACTTCGGGTTGGAGTCGGCGAGGCCGACCTCGCCGGTCTTCAGATCGCCCCTGACGATACCGGTCCCGGGCTGACCGTCCTCGACCGACTTCGCCAGGTTGTACACCGCCTTGGCGACGTCCTTCGTCGCCGAGGTCAGGATGGAGTCCTTGTACTTCGCGAGGGCTTCCTGCCGGTACTGGTCGGAGTCGACGCCGATCGCCCAGATCTTGTTCGCGGCGGCGGCCTCGATCACACCCTGGCCGGACAGACCGGCCGCCGCGTAGACGACGTCGGCCTTCTTCTCGATCTGGCCCTCGGCGGCCGTCTTGCCCTTGTCGGGGCTGGAGAAGCCGCCCTCCTCGGCCGTCTGGGTCAGGTACTGGGTGAGCACCTTCGCCTTGGGGTTGGTGTCCTTGACGCCCTGCTCGAAACCGGCCTGGAACTTGTGGATCAGCGGGATGTCCACACCGCCCACGAAACCGACCGTGTTCGTCTTGGTGGCCTTGGCCGCCGCGACGCCCGCGAGGTACGAGGCCTGCTCCTCGGAGAAGACCAGGTCCGCGACGTTGTCCAGCTGGACCGTGGAGTCGTCGACGATGCCGAAGGTGGTGTCCGGGTACTGCTCGGCGGCGGCCTTCACGGCCGTCGCGTACGCGTAGCCGACGCCGACGACCGGGTTGTAGCCCTGCTTGGCCAGGGAGACCAGGCGCTGCTCCTTGTCCGCGTCCGTCTCGCCCTCGGTGGGCTCGATGTCCTGCGTCTTGTACCCGAACTCCTTCTTCGCCTGCTCCAGGCCCGCGTAGGCCGCGTCGTTGAAGGACTGGTCGCCCTTGCCGCCGACGTCGTACGCGATGGCAAGGCCCAGGTCGCCCTTGGAGTCTGCGGAGGAGGAGGACGCCTCCGACGAGGTTCCGCCGCAGGCGGAGAGGGCGAGGGCGAGGGAGGCGGTCGCTGCGCCTGCGACCGCGAGGCGGGAAACCCGGCGCATGTGTGGTGCTCCTGTCGTACAGCGCCGGGGGTACGGATCAGGGTACTGATCAGTAGTGCTTCGCAGCATCGGCGCCTTATATGGCTTTCGCCGCAGAGTAACGCGCGTAGACCCTCCGGGTGAAGCCTGGTGGACCACGTTGTTATGGGGCCGTGTTGCAAGGGTGTCCGGGGGTTGGGGGGCGCGAGGTGGGGGGTGGTTCGGTTGGGTCGCGAGTGCCGGTGCGTTGTGGCTGGTCGCGCAGTTCCTCGCGCCCCTTTGGGGCCCGCTGCCCTTCACCGGCGTACGAAAACGGGACAGCGGGCGGGTGTACACGTACACCCGCCCGCTGTCGGCGCTCATCGCAGATACGGACCTACTCGGTCTTCACCTTGATCGTGCCGTCGATGATGCCTTCCTTGGCCTTGGCGACGGCGTCCGTGAGGCCGGCGATCTCGGCCATCTTCGGGTTGGAGTCGGCGAGGCCGACGCCGTCGACCTTGAGGTCGAAGGTCTGGGTGCCGGTGAGGGGCTTGCCGTCCTCGACGGACTTGGCCAGGGAGTAGACCGCGCCGCCGACGTCCTTCAGGGCGGAGGTGAGGATGTACTCCTTGTAGGGGGCCAGGGCCTCCTGGTTGTACTGGTCGGAGTCGACGCCGATCGCCCAGACCTTGGCCTTGGCGGCGGCCTCGATGACACCCTGGCCGGAGAGGCCGGCGGCCTGGTACAGGACGTCGGCGTTCTTCTCGATCTGGCCCTCGGCGGCGGCCTTGCCCTTGTCGGGGCTGGAGAAGCCGCCCTCTTCGGCCGTCTGGGTCAGGTACTGCGAGACGACCTTGACCTTGCCGCCGCTGGTGTCCTCGACGCCCTGCTTGTAGCCGGCCTCGAACTTGTGGATGAGCGGGATGTCCACACCGCCGACGAAGCCGACCGTGTTGGTCTTGGTGGCCTTGGCGGCCGCGACACCGGCGAGGTACGAGGCCTCCTGCTCGGCGAAGACGAGGGACGCGACGTTGTCGCCCTCGACGACCGAGTCGACGATGCCGAAGGTGGTGTCCGGGAACTGCTTGGCCGCGGCCTCCATGGCGGGGCCGTAGGCGAAGCCGACGCCGATGACCGGGTTGTAGCCCTGCTTGGCCAGGGACTCCAGACGCTGCTGCTTGTCGGCGTCCGTCTCGCCCTCGGTGGGCTCGATGTCCTCGGTCTGGTAACCGAACTCCTTCTGAGCCTTCTCCAGGCCCGCGTACGCCGCGTCGTTGAAGGACTGGTCGCCCTTGCCGCCGATGTCGTACGCGATCGCGAGACCCTTTTCGCTCTTGCTGGTCTCGCCGTCGCTGCCGCTGCTCTCGCTGCTGGTGCCACCACAGGCGGTGGCGGCGAGCGCCAGCGACGCGACCCCCACCGCGACGCGGGTCAGTTTGGAAATCCGACGCATCTTGAAGTTCCCCATCTTCTCCACAGCCCCGCGACCGGGTGCTCAGTTCGGCGCACATTAACGCGCGTAGACACTCCTGGGAACGGGGTTTCGACTGGCCGTTATCCATTCGTGCCGATGGCCGGTTACGTCCTCGTGAACCAGGCTGCCGCGAGGGTGGGCGGGCCGCAAGCCGGGAGGGTCCTACCGGGCGGCCGTGTCGAGCGCGCGCATCCGGGCGTCCAGGAGGGCGGCGGCGGTGAAGAGCTCGACGCCCACGGTGATGGCGTGTTCGTCGGCGTCGAAGTCGCCCTGGTGGAGGTCGCGGACGGTGAGGTCGCCCGGGCGGCGGACACCCAGACGGGCCATGGCGCCGGGGACGTGCTCCAGGTACCAGGAGAAGTCCTCACCGCCGAGGCTCTGCTCGGTGTCCTCGATGGACTTGATCCCGCGACGGGCGGCCATGGAGTCGTGGAGGAGTTCGGTGACGACGGGGTCGTTGACGACCGGCGGGACGCCTCGGATGTAGTTGATCTCGGGCTTGGCGCGGTGCATGACCGCGACCTCCTGGACCGCCTCGTGGATCAGGTCGGGGGCCTGCCGCCAGGCGTTGATGTCCAGGCAGCGGACGGTGCCGGACAGCTCGGCGTGCTGCGGGATGACGTTGGGCGCGTGGCCCGACTCGATCCGGCCCCAGGTCACGACCAGCCCGGCGCGGGCGTCGAACCGGCGGCCGACCAGCGCGGGCACGTCGGTGACGACCCGGGCGGCGGCGGTGACGAGGTCGGTGGTGAGGTGGGGGCGGGCGGTGTGGCCGCCGGGGCCGTCGAGGGACAGCTCCAGCCGGTCGCAGGCCGAGGTGATGGGGCCGTGGCGGAGCCCGATGAGGCCGGCGTCGACCCTCGGGTCGCAGTGCACGGCGATGATCCGGCCCACTCCGTCGAGCGCGCCGGTCCTGATCACGTCGGCGGCGCCGCCGGGCAGCACCTCCTCGGCGGGCTGGAAGATCAGCCGGACGGGGCGGGGCAGCTGTCCCTTGCGGTGCAGGTCGGCGAGGACGAGACCGGCGCCGAGGACGACGGTGGTGTGCACGTCGTGGCCGCAGGCGTGGGCGCGGTCCGGGACGGTGGAGCGGTAGTCGCAGTCCACCTTGGTGTCCGGGATGGGCAGGGCGTCGATGTCCGCGCGCAGGGCGAGCGCGGAGCTGTCGGTGCCGTTCCAGTCGCCGATGTCACAGATGAGTCCGGTGCCGCTGGGGAGCACGCGCGGGCGCAGGTCCGCCTTCTCCAGGCGGGCCTTGATCGCGGCGGTCGTGCGGAACTCCTGGTTGCCCAGCTCCGGGTGCATGTGCAAGTCGCGGCGGAACACGACGAGTTCGGCACGGAGGGCTTCCGGCAACGTACCGGGGAGCGACGCTTCGGCTTCCCCTGGCTGATCGGCCTCGGACTCTCGGGACATCAGTTGGTTCACCCTCTGAAGGGTAGGGCGATCGGGCGACCTTCTCACCCTCGATCAACAAAAAATCAGCCCGCGAGGGGAAGATTTCCGGTCGCACAACGCATACGTATTGGCAGGGATGGGTATACCCGTTCGCTTCTTCGCGGGCGGGTGGACCGCTGAGGAGGGAGCGCCGGGGTTGCCCGCGAATCCCATCGTCTAAACGTCCGGGGGTGTCCGGACGATTCCCACACTCCACGGATACCACGTCCGCGCCGTCCCACTGTCCCGGAACCATCACCGCCGCGCGCTGGTTCGGTTACGCCATGTGTTCGAGGGGGTGCCGGGGGCAGCGTCGCGGCGGGGTGGGAAAGGCGGCGATGGCCTGCGGTTGCGCGGGACGTACGGGGTGTCGGGGCCGTGGGGTGCGATCGGGTGGCGAGGGGGTGCCGAGGGGTGACAGGGATCACTCGGGCAGTGGGGGGCGCGGGGGTACGGGAGAGCGACCGGCGCGGGGTATGGGGAGAGCGACCGGCGCATGAACGCCGCCCCCACGCCGCCCCTCACGATCCACTGCTCGCCGATCCACGGCTCGCCACCGCGGGCCGACCGGCCCGGCACCTCAGCCGGCCGGAACCGCCCGCCGGGTGTGTTGGGCACGGGGCGACCGGGGAAGCGACCGCTCCGGATCATCATCCCGGAGCGAACACGCGAGGTGGGGCTCAGATCGACGCCACCGATGACAGCCGGTGGACGTCGCGGGCCGTGCCCGTGACCCCGGACAGGAAGCCCTGGGCGCGGGGGGAGGCGTTCTCGGTGAGCCAGCTGGGGTCGATGTCGCAGACGGCGACGCGGACGTCCGTCCCGGCCAGCGCCAGCGGCAGGGTGTGGACCACCGTGGACGGGAAGCTCAGGATCGTCCGGCCGATGGGGCCTCGCCGGGCGATGAGTTCGAGGGGGAGGTCGGGGCGGACGATCTCCAGGCCTGTCTCGGCCGCCAGGGTGTGGAGTTTCTCGGCGCTCTCGCGGCGGTGGGCGAAGTAGCGCGTGGCGCCGTGGGCCTTCGCGAGGGAGCGGACGGCTTCGAGGTAGCGGTCGCCGTCCACCACCCCGGTCTCCACGAGGGAGGTGCCCACGAGGTCGGCGCCCTTGGTGATGCGGGGCGGGCCGAAGCGGGCCCGGGTCCAGGAGAAGTCGTTGGCCGTGACGGAGACGCCCTCGGGGGTCTCGTCGATCGGCATGGAGGAGAAGACCTCGACGCGTCTGCCGGCGGTCGGGGTGAGGCGTTTGCGGGCCTTGGAGGAGACCGGCGCGAAGATCAGGTCGCGGGGGCCGGGCCGGCCGCCCTTGCGGTGCCAACGGACGAGGCGTTCGCCGCGGGCCAGCTGGGAGACGAACTCCATGGTCGCGGTGCCGTCGTCGACGACGACCACGTCCGGGGCCCGGGTGATGGTCAGCAGGAGCTGGACGTAGCGCGAGAAGGGGTCGCCCAGCACGATGCGGCGCGCGGTGCGCAGCAGCGGGGCGAGGCCGCCGACGGTGCGGAAGGGGGCGGCGGTACCGCCGCGCGCCTCCTCCCAGCGCACGTCGTGGCCCTCGTCCCGGGCCAGTTCCGCCATCCGGCGCAGCTGGCCACGGGTCATGGGGTCGTTGGGCGACAGGACCACCAGGGTGAGCCCCGCGCCGCCTGGACGGAAGGGCCCCGCGCCGGGGTCCTCGGGTGTGCCGAGGGCGTGGGCGTGCGCCCACTCCAGCACGTTCAGCAGCTGTACCGGGCTCTCGACGAAGGCGAGAGTGTGGGGGCCGGCGGTTCCGGCGCGGGGGCTCATCGACGTACGACCGTCGCTTCCCTTGATGGGTGGGGGTGGTGGTGTCAGACGCCGACCGGCTCGCCCGCCGCCGCCGCGATCTCCGCCTCGGCGACGACACCGCTGACACGGCGCAGCTTCTTCATGGGGCCCAGCTCGGAGTCGTAGACCTTCTTGACGCCGTCGCCGAGGGAGGCCTCGATGGTGCGGATGTCGCGGACCAGGCGGGTGAGGCCGCCGGGCTCGACGGAGGCGGCCTGGTCGGAGCCCCACATCGCGCGGTCGAGGGTGATGTGGCGCTCGACGAAGGTGGCGCCGAGGGCGACCGCGGCGAGCGTGGTCTGCAGGCCCGTCTCGTGGCCGGAGTAGCCGATCGGGACGTTCGGGTACTCGGCCTGGAGGGTGTTGATGACGCGGAGGTTGAGCTCCTCCGCCTGCGCCGGGTAGGTCGACGTGGCGTGGCACATCAGGATGTTGTCGCTGCCGAGGACCTCGACCGCGTGGCGGATCTGCTTCGGGGTCGACATGCCGGTGGAGAGGATGACCGTACGGCCGGTGGAGCGCAGGGCGCGCAGCAGCTCGTCGTCGGTCAGGGAGGCGGAGGCCACCTTGTGGGCGGGGACGTCGAACTTCTCCAGGAAGGCGACGGCCTCGGTGTCCCACGGGGAGGCGAACCAGTCGATGTTCTTGCTCTTGGAGTACTCGTCGATCTGGCGGTACTCGTCCTCACCGAACTCCACGCGGTGGCGGTAGTCGATGTAGGTCATGCGGCCCCAGGGGGTGTCGCGCTCGATGTCCCACTGGTCGCGGGGGGTGCAGATCTCGGGGGTGCGCTTCTGGAACTTGACGGCGTCGCAGCCGGCCTCGGCGGCGGCGTCGATCAGCTTGAAGGCGTTCTCCAGCTCACCGTTGTGGTTGATGCCGATCTCGCCGACCACGTAGACGGGGTGGCCGGGGCCGGCGGTCTTCGAACCGAACGTGCGCAGACGGGAGTTGGTGCTCATGGTGGGACCGATTCCTTACTTGTCGAGGGGGTCGAGAGAGTCGAGAGAGGGACCGAGGATCCAGCCGGCGATCTCCCGGATCGCGCCTTCGCCACCGGGGACGGTGGTGATCGCGCGTGCGGCGCCGCGTACGACGTCGTGGGCGCTGCCGACCGCCACGGGCCAGCCCACGAGGGCGAAGCACGCGAGGTCGTTGACGTCGTTGCCGACGTAGAGCACGCGCTCCGGCGCGATGCCCTGCTCCTCGCACCACTGCTTCAGTGCGAGGTCTTTCCGGTCGATGCCGTGGAGCACCGGGATCTGCAGCTTCCGGGCCCGTGCGGCGACGACCGGGTTCTTCTCCGAGGACAGGATCAGCATCGTGAGGCCGCTCTTGCGGAGGGCCGCGATACCGAGTCCGTCGCCGCGGTGCACGGAGACGAACTCCCGTCCGTCGGAGTCGATCAGCACCCTGTCGTCGGTCTGGGTGCCGTCGAAGTCGAGGACGACCGCGTCGATGTCGGCGGCGGTCGGGAGGGCGCCGGGGCGGTTCGCGTCGAAGAACGGCGCGAGGGCCTGGGCGCGGGCGAGCTCGTGCGGGTCGTCGATCTCCAGGACCCGGGCGGGGTCGGTGCGGACGAGTTCCGTACGGCCGAAGAAGCGGTGCTGGTGCTTGCGCAGGCCGGCCGCGTCCATGGCGTAGGCGGCGCCGGTCTCCAGCAGGTCCTGCGGGCGGTCCTGGCGGCGGGGGCGGAACGACTTGTCGTGGTTGACGCCGTAGCCGCCCTCCGGCTCGGTGTCGGCGGTCGCCGCGCCGTCGATCGCTTCCGTGCCGTCGATCGCCACGCCGTTGACCGCTCCCGTGCCGTCGATCGCCACGCCGTCCGCGGCTCCCGTGCGGGCGGCTCCCGTGCGGGCGGCTTCCACGATCTGCGGCTCGTCGGCGGTGTCCCGCCAGATGAAGCCGTGGAACGGGGCGACGGTGAGGGCGGTGTCGGCGCCGTGCTCCACGACCGCGCGGGCCACGCCGTCGATGTCCTCGCGGAGGATGAACGGGCTGGTGCACTGGACGAGCAGGACGACGTCGACCGGCGAGCCGTGCAGGGCCTCGTGGGCGTCCAGGGCGTGCAGGACGGCGGCCTCGGAGGTGGCGGTGTCACCGGCGATGGCGGCGGGCCGCAGGACGACCTCGGCGCCGGAGACCCGGGCGGCGGCGGCGATGGCGTGGTCGTCGGTGGAGACGACGACATCGGTCACCAGCCGGGCGCCGAGGCACTCGCGCACCGCGCGGGCCACCAGCGGAACGCCGCCGACGGGGGCGAGGTTCTTGGCGGGGACGCCCTTGGAGCCGCCGCGGGCGGGGATCACGGCGAGGACGCGGCGGACGGACGGCGCTGGGCCCGCTTCCGGGTGGGACATGGCTGGAACTCCTTGCGGTGCGTGCGAAGGGGTCGGGCGGCGGCTCACAGCTCCCCCATCCGGCGGATGACGGGGGCCACGCGCTGCACTCCGTGGCGGTAGGCGCCGCGCGCCGCCCGGCGCACGATCTGCCGTACGGGCCCGGCCTGCCTGTCGGCGGCGGGCGCCCCGGGCAGCGGGTCGCCGTCGGGGCCGAGGTGGTGGCGGGCGAGGATGCCGGGCAGATAGCCGGGCGCGGTGACGGGCGTGTAGTAGGGCTCCAGCGGCGGCAGCCGGTCGGCCGCGACCAGCTTGGCGATGCGGTCGCGGGCCGCGTCGAAGGCGGTGCCGTAGGACCCGTCGGCGACGACGCCCTGCCGGGCCACCCACTCGGGGTCCGGCGCCGGCTCGTACCCGGCGTCCAGCTGGTCCCAGGAGGCGAGGCAGCCGGAGCCCACGAAGTGGTGGTTGCCGAGGGTCTCGCGGATGCCGAGGTCGGTGAGGACGACGGTGGGGATCCGGCGGTGCAGCGACTCCAGGGCGGCCGTGGAGCTGATGGTGACCAGCAGGTCGGTGGTGTCGAGGACCTCGCCCATGTTCCCGTACGAGAGGCGGAAGTTGGCGGGCAGTCCGCCGGGCAGCTTCTCCGCCAGCTTCTGGTACGGGAGTTCCTCGATGTGCGTGGTGTGCTCGCCCGGCTTGGAGCGCAGCTTCAGCAGCACCTCACGCTCCGGGTGCAGCTTCGCGTGCTTGACGAGCCGGTTGAGCAGATACGTACGGTCCCTGCGGTTGTCCGGGACGGACGGCTGTACGGCGAACACGACCGTGTAGGGGTCCTTGGCGCCGGCGTAGGGCTTGCCGCCCAGGAAGGGCAGCGCGACCTCGGTGACCGAGCCGGCGTCGGCGCCCACACCCTCGTACACCGCCCGGAAGCGGTCCGCGTCCTGGCGGGAGTTGGCGAGGACCAGGTCCGCGCCGTGCCGCAGCAGCAGACCGTCGGCGAGCTTCTCGTAGACGACCCCGACATAGCCGGTGACGACCACGGGCCGCTTGCGGCGCCCGGCCCAGGCCCGGCGCAGGCCGTGCAGCATGGCCTGGACACCCCCGCCGACGAGGGAGAGCAGGACGACGTCGTACGGCTCCCGTGTCGCGTCCTCCTTCGCGTCCTCCTTCGTCTCCTCCTTCATGGCGCGCAGGAATTCGAGGCCGGTCACCTCGCGCAGGGAGTCGGGGGTGACCCCGACCTCCTGGAGCTGGCGTGCGGTGGGGGTGGCTCGGCCGCGCAGGAGGAAGCCGTCGAGGCGGAGATCCGAGCCTTCCGGAGCGAGACGGTGCGCGGTGAGCGCGCCCCATTTCCACCGGGTGTCGGAGTCCGCGAGTACGGCGACTCGCAGGGTGTTCGTTGCACTTGCTGGCACATCGAAGACGCTAGGAAGCGATTCCGTTGAACGGCCCAACCCAAATACAACAAAGGGTTAACAGCACATCGACGAACGGCGAATCGGGGCGCGAAAGGCAGAGGAAAGTGTCTGGTTCACGGTTCCGCCACGCGTCGTTCACCTGACATCAAGCAGGTGGTCAAGACGAATGCCGGAGGGCCCCCTAACGTCACGGGGGTGGTCAAGCTCTCCGTCATCGTGCCGTTCTACAACGTGCAGCAATACGCGCCCGACACCCTGAAGAGTCTCAGAGCCAACGCTCGTGACGACTTCGAATTCATTCTCGTCGACGACTGTTCCCGCGACGAGACACCGGACATCCTCGCGCGCGCGGAGCGCGAACTGCCGGGGGCGGTGTATGTCAGACACGAGAAGAACGGAGGACTGGCGACCGCGCGCAACACGGGCATCGACAAGGCCCGCGGCCAATACCTGACCTTCCTCGACGGGGACGACTGGCTCGCCCCCGGCTACTACTCCCAACTGCTGGGCGCCATCGAGGAGTTGGGCTGCGACTTCGTGCGCACGGACCATGTCCAGTGCACCGCGCGGGCCCGTTCCGTCCACCGGGTGCCCAACGGCCGGCGGGGCGTGGTGATGAACCCGCGGGACGCGATCCTGCCCGCCGACCGCTCCACCTCCGTCGACTACGCGTTCGCCTGGGCGGGCATCTACCACCGCCGGCTGGTCGACAAGGGGGTGCTGCACTTCACGCACGGGCTGCGCACGGCCGAGGACCGGCCGTGGATCTGGAAGCTCCACCGCGAGGCCGAATCCTTCGCCACGGTGGGGCTGCTCGGCGTCTTCTACCGACGCGGGGTGGCGTCCTCCCTGACCCAGATCGGCGACGTACGGCAGCTCGATTTCATTCGCGCATTCGACCAGGTCATCGCGGAAACGGCGAAGGACCGGGACGCCGACGAACTACTTCCCAAGGCCGTGCGCACATATTGCGCGATTATCTCCCACCATTTGGGATCCATCGAAAGGTTCGAGCCGGCGGTGGCACGGAAACTGAAGTCGATGAGCGCGGTCGCGCTGCGCCGAATGCCGCAGGACGTGCTGGACGAGGCCCTCGACTCGATGGACGTCCAGCGCGCCAGCCGGCTGCGCCGGCTGCGCCGCCGTCCCGCCGCCGCGGGGGTCGCCGCGTGACCACGCAGATCTTCATGGCGTCCACGCTGTACGGGACGGCCACGCTGGCCGCGGCCCTGGACACCGAGTGCTTCCGCCCCGCGTCCCGGCGCATCCTGCTGATCTCCAACAACGCGGCCACGCCCGAGACGGCACCCGCCGTCGACGAGATGCCCGGCTTCGAGCGGCTGCGCGGCCGCTTCGACGAGGTGATCTCCTGGAACGAGACCATCTCCCCGTTCCACCCGGGCGGTTGGTCCCCGCGCCTGGACGACGTCCCGCTGTGGGAGCGGCATCTGCGGCTGCTGTGGAACCTGGGCGACGACGACGTCGAGCTGGCCGTGGAGTCCATCCAGGTCCACCCGGCGCTCGGCTTCACCCAGATCTTCACCGGCGCCCCCGTGACCGTGTACGCGGACGGCCTGATGAGCTACGGCCCCACCCGCAACAAGATCGACCCGCTGGTCGGCACCCGTATCGACCGGCTCCTCCACCTGGACCTGGTGCCGGATCTGAAGCCGATGCTACTCACCGAGTTCGGCGTCGAGCCGGAGATCGTGCCGACGGACGCCTTCGTGAAGGTGCTGGCGGAACTGCTCGACACCGGTGACACGCTCCCGGCGATCGAGGAGCCGGCGCTGCTGCTCGGCCAGTACCTCTCCGCGCTCAACATCCTCACCGCCGAGGAGGAGGAAGAGCTCCACGTGACGATGCTCAAGGGCGCGGTCGCGCTCGGGCACACGCGCGTGGTGTTCAAGCCGCACCCGAGCGCCCCGGCCCGCTGGTCGCGCGGCCTGGAGAAGGAGGCGGAGCGGCTCGGCGCCGAGCTGACCGTGCTGGACACGCCGGTCCTCGCCGAGGTGCTCTACCAGCGGATGCGTCCGGCCCTCGTCGTCGGCTGCTTCTCCACCGCCCTGCTCACCGCCTCCGCTCTGTACGGCCTGCCGGTCGCCCGCGTCGGCACGGGCACCCTGCTGGACCGGCTCGCCCCGTACGAGAACAGCAACCGGGTGCCCGTCACCATCGTGGACGCGCTGCTGCCGGAGCTGAGCGACAAGGAGGCGGTCACCTCGCAGCGGCCGGGGACGCGGGTGGCGGACCTCGACGGGCTGGTGCGGGCGGTGGGGTTCGCGATGCAGTCGAAGATCTACCCGTCGCTGCGGGCGGAGACCGCCGCGTATCTGACGAAGCATCTGAGCGCGCACACGCTGCGGTACTTCAAGCGGCGGCGGCTGACCTCGCTCGGGCTGCCCGGGGGGATTCCGGTGCAGCTCGCCTTCATTCCGCGCAACGCGACCGTGCGAAGAGTCGCGCGGCGGGCCAGGTCTCTCAAGCGATCCGCTCTGGGGTGAGTCCGATATGAGCACGAACAGCACCACACTCACGCCGGATGCCGTCCCGATACCCGCGCCCCCAGCGGCGGCCCCCGTGCGGCGAGCCACCCCCCGGCCCGCGCCGCGGCTGCGCGCGCTCGACGGGCTGCGGCTGCTCGCCGCGCTGATGGTCGCCGCGTACCACTACGGCGGCCGGGACGGCGAGATCGCCGGGGCGTGGGGTACCTCGCCCCGACAGCAGTTCCCCACACTGCACGAATGGTTCGCCTACGGCTGTCTCGGCGTGCAGGTCTTCTTCGTGATCAGCGGCTTCGTGATCTGTATGAGCGGTTGGGGCCGCCCCTTGCGGTCCTTCTTCGTCTCCCGCGCCTCCCGGCTGCTGCCCGCGTACTGGGCGGCGGTCATCCTGGTGACGGCGGTGTTCGCGCTGCCGGTGGTCGCCTACGAAGCGGTCTCGCCGAGTGACGCGCTGGTGAATCTGACGATGATGCAGCAACCGCTGGGCGTGGACCGTGTGCTGGGTGTCTGCTGGACTCTGTGGGCGGAGGTTCGCTTCTATGCGCTGTTCGCCCTCTGCGTCGTGCTGCCGGGTGCCAACCGCAGCCGTGTGATCATGTTCTGTGCGTGTTGGACCCTGGCGGTGGTGATCGCGCAGTCCGCGAACGAGCCCCTGCTGAACGTCGTGCTGATGCCGGAGTACGCGCCGTTCTTCATCGGCGGAATCGGTCTCTACCTAGTGCACCGCGACCGGCGTGACGCGTACGCGTGGGGGATAGTCACGGTGAGCTGGCTGATAGGGCAGCACTACGCGGTCCGCGAGCTGTGGCACGCGCCGAACCCGGAGTTCTTCTCCTACCGCTCCGCGTCCGGCATCATCCTCGTCGTCACCTTCGGGTACCTGGCGGTGGCAGCGATCGCTCTCGGCTGGCTCAACCGGATCAACTGGCCCTGGCTGACGGTGGCGGGCGCGCTCACCTACCCTTTCTACCTGGTCCACGAGCACCTGGGGTGGGTGGTTGTCGAGGCCCTGCACCACGGTGCCGGTCTGCCCTCGGCGGTGACCTTCGCCATGACGGTCCTGTCGATGCTGACGCTGGCCTGGCTGCTGTACCGATTCGTGGAAAAGCCGCTGGCGCCACGGCTGCGCACCGTGCTCACCCGGTCTCGGTGAGGACGACGCCACCCGCGCCGGGACGCGGGCGGCGTCGTCCTCATCGGGCGGGCCGGGCGCTCAGCAGGGTCCTGAGCCGTTCTCGTACCAACCGCCCCAGGTGTTGGTCGCGTAGTCGAGGTAGCTGCACCAGAACGTGCCGGTGCTGGACATGACCTCGATGGCCTTGCCGTCCCCGTAGTCGTAGCCCGCGTAGACGTACACCCCACGGCCGTTGTGCGGCATCTCCTTCCAGCCCCCGGAGTTCGGCCAGGAGTGCCAGATGGTGCCGGACGGGGCGATGCCGAAGCACTCCTCGGTGCCGTTGGACCAGGCGATCACCCCGAACGGGCTGTTGCTGTTGGCGCGGAAGGTCCCCGCATAGGTGGAACAGGTGAAGGCCGCCGCGACATGGGCGGCCCGGGGTGTCACGACGACCGGGGTCGCCTTCGCGTTCCGGGCGTCGGAAGCCGCCGCAGCCGTGTCCTGGGCCTGGGCCGGAGCGGCCCAGGCACCCAGTGCGGCGAGTGCGGCGGCGAGGGTGGCGGCGAGAGGCACACGTGTTCTCATGACTACTCCAGTGATGTGGTGGAGTTGCGAGTTGCGTGGTTTTGCCGTGATCAACGGGACAGTACATCGTGGCGCGCGAGGCGTGCGCATACCGCCGGATGAACCTCGCGGGAAGGAAGACTCGGTTCCGGAGAAACCGCCCTCGGACTCAAGTTCCGCTCGTCGGCCACAGCTTGACCGCGAAGCCGAGGAACAACGTACCGGCCACCGAGGGGCCCCGCCGACAGCCGCTCCCGGTGACGGAAGGTGGCAGCCGACCGGGTACCGCTGCACACGAGCGTGCTGAGGTACGGGAAGGTGGCGACCTGGGCGAGCACCGAGGACGACGATTGAGATCGCCGAGTACGCATGGCCCGGACCACGAACGGCTCGAAGTAGGCGACGAAGAACAGGATCGCCTTCGGAGCCCCATGACCCGATGGCGGTCCGATACCCGGTCCGTATCCCGCGCGGGGCGATGACGGACAGCACGTGGAGGAAGTTGGGGGCCGGGCAGCAGGAGCCTGACTCAGGCCGCCTCCTGGAGCGGCGCTCCAGGAGGTCTTCCGCCCTCGGCACCAGCCGGGTTGAGACCAGCCCGGACGAGCATGACGCGGGCGGAGTTCTTGTCCCGTGGGGACGTTCCGCGCCCTTGACCAGATGCGGCGACATTCCACGTTGCGACACCCCGATGCAACTACTCTCCGGCTCGAACGCCGGGGCATCCTCAGGACATTCCACCCCGGCCCTCGGCATCAGGTCGCCCGTCCCCGTCGGAAGGCGACCCCTGCCCTGTTCGCGGCGGCCGTCAGAACGCGTCGCCGGGTACGTACGTCCCCCAGACCTCCCGCAGCGCGCCGCACACCTCGCCGACGGTCGCGCGGGCCTTCAGTGCGTCGCGCATCGGGTGGAGGACGTTGTCGTCACCCTCGGCCGTCTTCTTCAGGGCGGCCAGGGCGGAGGCCACCGCCTCCCCGTCCCGCTCCGCCCGCAGCCGGGCCAGCCGCCGCACCTGCTGGGCCTCGATCGCCGGGTCCACGCGCAGCGGCTCGTACGGCTCCTCCGCGTCGAGCCGGAAGCGGTTCACGCCGACCACGACCCGCTCACCGGAGTCGGTCTCCTGGGCGACGCGGTACGCGCTGCGCTCGATCTCGCCCTTCTGGAAGCCGTGTTCGATGGCGGCGACGGCCCCGCCGAGGTCCTCGACCTTCCGCATCAGCGCGACGGCCGCCGCCTCCACGTCGTCGGTCATCCGCTCGATGGCATAGGACCCGGCGAAGGGGTCGACCGTCGCCGTCACATCCGTCTCGTGGGCCAGCACCTGCTGCGTCCGCAGGGCGAGGCGGGCGCTCTTGTCGGTGGGGAGGGCGATCGCCTCGTCGAAGGAGTTGGTGTGCAGGGACTGGGTGCCGCCCAGCACCGCCGCCAGGCCCTGGACGGCGACCCGGACGAGGTTCACCTCGGGCTGCTGCGCGGTCAGCTGGACCCCGGCCGTCTGGGTGTGGAAGCGCAGCATCAGGGACTTGGGGTTCCGCGCGCCGAACTCGTCCCGCATCACCCGGGCCCAGATCCTGCGCGCCGCGCGGAACTTGGCGACCTCTTCGAGGAGCGTCGTCCGGGCCACGAAGAAGAAGGACAGCCGGGGCCCGAAGTCGTCGACGTCCATGCCCGCCGCGACCGCCGTACGGACGTACTCGATACCGTCCGCCAGGGTGAACGCGATCTCCTGTGCGGGCGAGGCACCCGCCTCGGCCATGTGGTAGCCGGAGATCGAGATCGTGTTCCATTTCGGGATCTCGGCCCGGCAGTACCGGAAGGTGTCCGCGATCAGCCGTAGCGAGGGCTTGGGCGGGAAGATGTACGTCCCGCGCGCGATGTACTCCTTCAGCACGTCGTTCTGGATCGTGCCCGTGAGCCGCTCGGCCGGGACGCCCTGTTCCTCGCCGACCAGTTGGTACATCAGCAGCAACAGGGCCGCCGGGGCGTTGATCGTCATCGACGTGGAGACCTGGTCCAGCGGGATGCCGTCGAACAGCACGCGCATGTCCTCGACGGAGTCGACGGCCACGCCCACCTTGCCGACCTCACCGCGGGCGAGCGGGGCGTCGGAGTCGTGGCCCATCTGGGTGGGCAGGTCGAAGGCGACCGACAGCCCCGTCGTGCCGTGCGCGATGAGCTGCCGGTAACGGGCGTTGGACTCCACCGCCGTACCGAAACCGGCGTACTGGCGCATCGTCCAGGGGCGGCCGGTGTACATCGACGGGTAGACGCCCCGGGTGAACGGGTACGCACCGGGCGCGCCCAGCCTCTCGGCCGGATCCCAGCCGTCCAGCACCTCAGGCCCGTACACCGGTTCGATGGGCAGACCGGACTCCGACTCACGCGGCATGGTGTGCGCCTCCGTCCTGGCTGGGACCTTGCTCACCACCATGCCTCTTTGTTCGCGAAGGGTCACGTCCGGGAAACCTGTCCGGGACGTCCGGACCGGAGACGACCGGTCTCGGCGGTTCAGCAGACGACGCGGGACGACATGAGCGGGACGACATGAGACGACGGGGGCCCTGATGCGTACCAAGGACATGCGGAGATCGGTGGCCGCGCTCGCGGCACTCGTCATGGCCGGCGCCTGTACGGCCCAGGGGATCGAGGTGCACGGCGGCCAGCGCCAGCCCGTGCGCATCGACCCGACCGGCACGCCGAACACCACCCCGAGCGGAGCCCCGACCGGAGTCCCGAACAGCGCCCCGAGCGGCGTCCCCCAGCAGGACGGCGGCGACGGGCGCGGGAGCGACGGCAAGGGCGGGACCGGTACGGCCCCGACGACCGAGCCGCCCTCTCCCCCACCCACCCCGACTCCCACGCCCGCTCCCCGGGTCCTGTGGTCCCAGGGTGACGAAGGGCTGGACGTACGGGAGTTGCAGGCCCGGCTGCGGCAGGTCGCGTGGCTCTTCGCCGGGCCCACCGGGACGTACGACGAGCTGACGGTCCGGGCGGTCCGGGGCTTCCAGGGCAAGCGGGGGCTGCCGCGGACCGGGAAGACGGACAGCGTCACCTGGGCGCGGCTGCTGAACATGACGCGGGAGCCCGGCAAGTGGGACCTGTACGCGTACGGCGGCCAGCCCGCCGCCTCACCCGATCCGCGCTGTCTGACGGGCCGGGTGCTGTGCATCAGCAAGACGAGCCGCACGCTGCGCTGGATGGTGGACGGCCGGACGCTGACGACGGTCGAGGTGCGGTTCGGCTCGGAGGGCACCCCCACCCGCGAGGGCGTCTTCAGCGTCTACTTCAAGTCCCGCGACCACTGGTCGACCCTCTACGACACCCCCATGCCGTACGCGATGTTCTTCAGCGGCGGCCAGGCCGTCCACTACTCCGCCGACTTCGCGGCCCGCGGCTACTACGGGGGCTCGCACGGCTGCGTCAACGTGCGGGACGAGGCGGCTATCGCACAGTTGTTCGCGCAGGTGAGGAACGGCGACAAGGTCGTCGTGTACTGGTGACGCGAAGCGGCGTGTGGAGTGACGCGTGCGGTGCGGAGTGATCTGCGTCACAAGATGCATAGCGGGAGGGGGCCCGGCGCGTCAGGGGGAGTACGGGGTCACGGGGGAAACACGGGGGTTATGGGGCGCGGGCGGGACCGGGGGAACGTGTCCCGCCCGCGCCGAGGTGCACGAGCCGTAGGTACGGGGGGAACCCCGGCTCTGTGCGACGGCCGATGACCAGTCGGCTCACTCATTACTGCGCCGGGGCGGTCGAAAGTGTTACCCGTTCCGCGAAAGAAGTTGGGGCGGATACGAAAGTGCAGGTCAGGAAGGGGTGACACGCGCGACGACGTCGACATCGGCTTCGGCTTCGGCTTCGGCTTCGACGTCGACGGGGGTCAGCGCCGCGAGCTGACCGCGGTGGCCGTTGCCGCCGTTGCCTTTGCCGCCCTTCCCGCCTTTGCCGCCCTTGTGCTTGCCGTTGCCGCTCTTGTTCTTGCCGTCGCCGTTCCGCGAGCCGTTTCCGTGGCCCCGGCCGTCCCCGTGGCGGTTCCTGCCGTCGCCGTCGCCACCGCGGCCCTTGCCGTGGGCCGCGTCGTCGTCCTCGTCGTGGTCGTTGCCGGACCGGGTGTTCTTGTCACCGCCGCCCGCGGGGCCGTTGGAGTCGCCGGAGCCCGACGCGCCGGTGCCGGTGCCTGTGCCTGTGCCCTTGCCGGACCCGGTGCCCGCGCCCGGACGCTTCGCGTTGCCGGGGTTGCCGGAGCCGCCGGCGAGGGCGCCTTCGCAGAACCGCTTCAGGTGTCCCTTGCCCTTGCCGCCCGCCGCCGCCTCCAGGCCGCGCCGGCGCACGGCGTCCAGTTCCTTGCCGTCGCGAACGTCACGGCAGGCGGAGAGCACGCCGCTCCACCCCTGCTGGGTGCTGCCCCGGCCCGTCCCGGAGTCACCGGACCGCTCGTCCTCGTCGGCGCCGCCGGTTCCCTCCCCGGAGGGCGCGCCGCTCTTCGCGGAGGCGTCCGGGGAGTCCTCGGGCGTCGAGCCGCCCCACGCCCCGCGTCCGCCGTCGCCCTGCTCGGAGTTCGGAGTCGGCGACATCAGCGGCCGGTCCGGCGACTGGGCGGCCGAGATGGAGGCGGAGGGTTCCGGTTCCTCGTCGCGGAAGGCGCTCAGCGCGCCGCCGCCGGTCACCGCCGTGACCCCGCCGAGCATCCCGGCGGCCACGGCCGCGACCAGCCCGTACCGCACCGGCCGGCCCCAGCGGGCCCGGCGGCCGTCCCGCACCGCGCACGCCCGCGCGGGAGCCCCGAGCCGTACGAGCCCCGCGTCCCCGGCGGGCGCCCCGGTGGTGTGCGGAGGGCCGTCCTGGCCGGGTTCGACGGAGGGGGCCGCGAGATCCGTACGGCCGGTACGCGCCGCGTGTGCCGTACTCGCGGAGGGTGCCGTACGTGCTGTACGTGCCGTGCGGAAGGCGGCCAACGCGGCGGCCTCGCCCGGGAGTTCGGGAGTCTGCGGGGAGGCCGGAGCGGCCTCGGCGGCCAGGGCGTCCAATGCTTCGGCGAGCCGGTCGGCACGGGCGCGGGTGTCGGCGTCGACGGCTTCGAGCGGCTCACCGCGCAGCAGCCGCTCCGCCACGTCGCGGTTCAGCCACCTGTACTGCTCGTCGGCCATCACACATCCTTCTGCGTCCGCGAACGCGTATGCGTCACACCGGCGGACGTGGCCGCGCGTACCCGCGCGCCTCTCGGTGGGGGAACGGCGTCCAGCGGGTCGCCGGAATCCGGGTCGGCATCCGAAGCCGTCTCCGGATTCTCCCCGATCAGTTCGGCGAGCCGCTTCAGACCCCGGTGCGCGGCCGTCCGTACGGCTCCCGCGCGCTTGCCGAGGGTCTGAGCTGCGGTCTTCGCGTCGAGGCCGACGACCACCCGCAGGACCACCGCCTCCGCCTGGTCCTGGGGCAGCTGGGCGATGAGCGAGAGCGTGCGGTCGGTCGCCAGGGCCTCCATCGCCTCGCCGGCCGTGTCGGACTCGGCGGCCTTGCCGGTCAGCTCGGTCTCGTCGCCGACGGTCGCGGGCCTGCGCCCGCGCATGCGTATGTGGTCCAGGGCCCGGTTGCGGGCGATCCGCGCGGCCCAGCCGCGGAAGCGGTCGGCGTCTCCGCTGAACCGCTCCAGGTCACGGGCTATCTGCAGCCAGGACTCGGAGGTGACGTCCTCCGCGTCCGGATCGCCGACCAGCGTCCGCACGTATCCGAGCAGCCGTGGGTGCACCGAGCGGTACACAGTCCGGAACGCGGTCTCGTCCCCGTCCTGTGCCGCAAGCACCGCGGCGGTCAGCTCCGCGTCGTCCCCCAGCACCCACGCGCCCCTCTGCGCCTCAGCCGGTACCGCGGTCGCGGTCCGGGTCTCGCCGTTGTGGTTCCTCGTGATGACTCGATGGACGGTCGTGGTCTCGGGACCGCTGTGGTTGCGGTGGTCTTCCGCCAACCACGATCCGGCGCGAATGGCACGTTACGGCCTGAAACCGTTGACCGTCCATGTCCGTAGAACATGCAACTAACTCGTGATGCGGAGAGCGACACGGAGAGGTGTGACAGAAAACGCAGGCGCGGCGCTGTAGGGAGTACGGGTCGCCGCGCGGCCCGTGCCGCGCGACGGTCGGGGCCTCTCCTGTGGGGGGTGGCGGCCCCGACCGTTGCCATCGGCGGAGTCGGCCGGGTGTCTTGCGAGTACGGGGGTCTTGCGAGCACGCCGGCCTCACTTCGTTCTCCCGCCCCCTTGCCGCGTCCCGCCGGCCTCGCCGCGCGCCGCCTCCGGCGGGCTCCCGGGCGGGGGCGACTGCCGCTGCCGGTCACCGATGCCGGGCTCGGACCCGCGGCGCTGGTCATCACCCTTGCGGTCGTTGTCGCCGCCGTGGCCCTTGTCGCTGTTGCCGTCCCTTCGTCGGTGGGTGGCGTCCGGCTGTGGGGAGGCGGTGGGGTCGTCGGTCGTCGAGGGGGCGGAGGGGGCCGCCGGGCGCGGAGTGGTGGTCGTCGGGCCGGGACGGGCGGGGGCGCTGTCGGTCGTACGGGGGCGCTGTTCCCGGCTTCCGTAGCCGCCGGGGTCCTCGCCGGCGCCCTCGTCGTCGCGCGTGGCCGAGCCGATCGCCGCGTAGGCGACTCCGCCGAGGGTGAGGCTGGCCAGCAGTACGGCCAGGGTCGTCCGGATCGACAACTGCACCCGGCGCCGCGCGTTGGGCCGCCAATCGTCCCGCCGCCGTGTACGCCCCGCCCGCACCCCCTGCTCCCGAGCCGCCCGAAACGCAGCCACCGCCCGCGCCTCCCCCGCCCCACCACCCCGCACCACAGCGGCAAGAAGGGGGCCGAGGGAGGGGGTGACTCCGTCGGGGTGGGCGGGGGCTGAGGTTGGGGTCGGGGCTGGGGTCGGGGCGACGGGTACGGGGGCGGCCACGCCGGGTGCCGGGGTGGCGCCGGGTGCGGGGGTGGTGCCAGGTGCGGGGGTGCGGGGCGCTTCGGTGTCGCGGGCGGCCAGGCCGGCAGCCGCGGCGGCGCCGAGTACGGGGGTGCGGGGCGCTTCAGTGTCGCGGACGGCCACGCCGGCAGCCGAAGTGCCGGCGGATCCGGGGCATGCAGGTGCTGGGGCGACAGATGCGGCGTCACCGGACGCCTCGGCGACGGCAGCAGCCACGCCGGGCGGCGAGACGACGCGGACGGTCGCCGGGGCGGCAGCGACAGCCGTCGGCCCTTCGGCGTCAGCCACGCGGGGCTCCACGGCATCAGCCACGCGGGGCCCTTCGACGTCAGCCACGCGGGGCTCCACGGCGTCAGGTGCGGCCGTGTCGGGAACATGGCCGGTGGCAGCGGTGGCGTCGTCGTTCATGGACCGGCGGCTGTCGTCAGGTCCTCCGTCGCGTTCACCGCCGAACCGGCCTCCGGAGTCGTGCCCACCGTCGCCATCCCCACTGCCACGCCCACCACCATCGCGGCCACCACCATCGCGGCCACCACCATCGCGGCCACCGCCATTGCCACCTCGGGCTTCGCCGTCGTGTGGTTCGTCCCTGTTCGGGTTCGGCCTGGCCGACGGCATGGGGCGCCCTTCTCTGTCGCTGTGGTGGCCGCAGGGGTCGCTCGCGCGGTCGGGGGCGGCGCCGCTGTCGGTCATCTCGACTCCCCCAGCGTGTGGGGGGCGTCATCCGTCACACCCTCGCTGCGGAGGAGTTGGGCGAGGCGTTTCAGTCCGCGGTGGGTGGCGGTACGGACCGCGCCGGGGCGTTTGCCGAGGACGCGCGCGGCGGCGGGACCGTCGAGGCCGACGACCACCCGCAGCAGTACGGCCTCGGCCTGGTCGCGCGGCAGCCGGGCGACCAGCGCGAGGGCCTGCTCGGTCGAGAGGGTCTCCAGGGCCTGGTCCTGGGTGCTGTGCGTGCCCGGCAGTTCCAGCAGGTCGCTGTCCAGCGCCGTCGCCCGGGGCCTGACCTTCTGGCGCCGCAGATGGTCCAGGGCCCGGTGCCGGGCGATGGTCGCGCTCCAGCCCCGGAAACCCGCGCCGTCGCCCTTGAACCGTCCGAGGTCGCGGGCGATCTCCAGCCAGGCGTCCGAGGCGACGTCCTCCGCGTCGTCCCCGACGATGCCGCGCAGATACCCCAGCAGTCCGGGCTGCACGAGCCGATAGGCCACGGCGAACGCGGCCTCGTCGCCGGCCTGGGCCCGCGCGACGGCCGCGCCCAGTTCCCCGTCGTACGCCTGCACGCGCCGAGGTTCCCCTCCCTGGCCCCAACCTGTCCCAGACAGTGCCAAGTCCGTGCCGGGATCCCTTGCGCGGGGACCGTCCCGGCCGGCGCCAAGCCCCCCACGCACCTCTGCGTCACGCTCCACGGAAGTGTCACAGTCAGTTGGGGCGCGTTTTCGGGTGCGGGTCCGGTGGGGCTTCTCGCGCAGTTCCCCGCGCCCCTAAAAGACCAGGCCCCTGCGGGCCTGAAAGACCAGCCCTCCGCGGCCTGAAAAGCGACCGGCGGCGGGCCTGAAAAGCACGGGGCGCAGCCCCTGCTTTTCAGGGGCGCGGGGAACTGCGCGACCAGCCCCCACCCACCCGCACCCGAAAACGCACCCCCACCCCCCGAACTCCCCCACCCTCAGCCGGAGGCCATCGCGTCACGGCACAACAACCGCAACGACCCCTCCCCCACAAAACACCGCCGAGCCTCGTCGATCGGATCCCAGAAGCGCCCGTCGACGGTCCGCACCCAGAACCCCCCGCCCGACTCGACCCACTCACCCCCGGCCCACCGCACGACGACCTCACCCCCGTACGCCCCGAACCCCCGCAACGTCCCGTCGACGGCCGCGTACGGCACCCCCTCCCGCCGTATCTCCTCGATCATCCGGTCCACCCGCCACAGACTCTGCGCCGAGTAGTCGAGACGCACCCGCGCCCCTTCCCGCATCACCGCCACCGCGTCGGCCGCCCACCGAAGGGGCTTCCCCGCACTCCCGTACCGCGGCCGGTTCCCGGGACTGTCCGACAGACCGGGGGTGCCGCTCGAACTGAATGTCTGCTGTGCGCTCACACCCGGGAAAGCGCCCGTCCCCCACCAGACGTTTCGCGATTCCGGCGTGTGCGCGACACCGGCGCAGGACCGCCACACCCGGCCCCAGGACACCCACAGGACCCGCCAGGAAACCGGGGTTTACCAAGGCTGCCGGCGTTACCGCCGCGCCCCACGCGCCCGCCGCGACACGACCGCCCGCAGCACCCGCCGCCCCTCCGTGGCCGCGCCCAGCGCCTGCCGCACGCCCGCCGCCCCGTGCTGCGCGATCAGCTCCAGCACCACGATCTGACGGCGCAGTTCGGCGGCGACGAGATGCGAGGCCCCCTCCGTACGCCCCGCGCGGCAGGCCGCCACGGAGTCGTCGCCCCCGGCGTCCAGGGGGTCGAGCAGCTGATGGATCCGCAGCGCCGCCACCGAACACACCTCGGCCCACTCCCGCAGCCCCTCACCGGACCGCTCGGCGGGAACCGCGTCCAGCATCCGCCGGGCGAGCACGACGACCTCCCCGGCCCCGACGACCTCCCCGCCCCCGACACCGGCGGCGGAGGACGAGCCCGGGGCGGCAACCGAGGCCTCCAGCTCACCCCGTACCTTCGCCACCTTCTCCCCCCACCCCTCGCCGTCGTCCACGAGCCCCGCCCACAGCGGACGCAGGACCTCGTCGTCACCCCCGAGAAGCGGTACGCAGCGGTCCAAACAAGCCAACCCGCTTGCCGCCAGACCGCGTTCGTCGGCCTGGGCCAACAGCTCCACCAGGCTCATCGCGCCTCCCCTAGATCCCGTAGATCCCGCTCGACCGGGCCCCGGTTATACGGAGCCCGCACTTCCCCTTACTGCGTGCGACGACGCGGGAGTGTCACAGAGGGACGACCCCGAGCCGGTCGAGCAATCGGAACAGAATGTTTTCAGCCAGGGGGTCCGCCGGTCCAGGCTCCGAGGTCAGTACCTCGACCAACGACCGCTCCACGACGGCCCGTCCCGCCTCCGCCGCCCAGGCGACGGCCCGCTCGGCGGCGTCACGCGGTTCGAGGAAGTAGTCCTCGACGGCTCGCCCCTCCCCGTCACCGAGGTACCTGGCCATCGCCCGCCGCGCGAGACACGTCGTCCACGCCCCGCTCTCCGGACCGGCCGCCTCGACGACGACACAGTCGCTGTCCATGACGTAGCCGAACAGCGCGGGCGCCCCCGTCTCCCGGGCGAGCGTGTCCATGTTCCCGACGTCACCGGAGCCCCCGGAACCCTCGGCGACCTCCGTACCGGGCGCGCCCGTGGGGTACGCCCAGACCTGCCAGCCGCCGTCCGCCGTCACGCACAGCGTCAGCCCCGCGGCCCCGCCCAGCGCCTCCAGCTCCGCGAGCGGCCGCTCGCTTCTGCCCACGACGTAGTACCCCCAGTACCCCATACCGGGAATACACCACACGAGTACGGCGGTCCGCCCCCGGAATCGGGCAATCCGCACGGGTGCGCGAGGGCGGCCCTGAATCCTGGGGCCGGACTCAGCCGGCGACCGACTCCGAATCTGGAGTCGGATCCGACTCCGACTCCGGCTCCGGCTCACGCGGGCCGCCGCGCGCCTTCTCGTCCTGCATATGGGTGAGCGCGAGGACGAACAGGGCGGCGAACACGGCGGCCACGATCTCCAGCGAGTCCGCGAACAGCATCCGCCGGGCGGCCGACCGGTACTCCTCGACCTCCTCCGCCCTGAGGTACGTACGGTCCCCGAACTCCCCCGCGGCGAGGCTGAGCAGCCACAGCGTCCACCAGGTGTTGACGAGCGCGTGCGAGCGGGGCTTCCGCCACGGGCTGCTCGCGTCCCAGCAGTCGACGGCGATCCGGCGCGGGAACCACAGGCTCACCACCGGCACGAACCAGCCGCCGATCGCCCAGCCCCGCTTCTTGCGGTGCCCGAACGGTTCGAACACCTCGGCGTTGACCCGCACCCGGTGGAACCAGATCAGGAAGACGACGATCGTGGCGACGTAGGTGAGCGTCTGGAGGATGCCGGCGAGGAGGACGAGCCCGTCCGCGCGGTCGGCGTCCTCTTCCAGGGCCGGGCTCCAGTCGTCGGCCGCCAGCCGGTTCATGACGTCGAGGAGCGAGAGGTCCGCCCACACCGAGACCAGGTCGGCGGCGGCGACCGCCCCGAGCAGGATCGCCACCGCCCGCCCCAGCCCCACCGGCGACCGCAGCCAGGCGGGGCCGTGCGGGGACTGGATGGGCAGGGTCGTGTGGGCGGGCGGCGGCGGAGCCGCCGGGTGCGGGTTCATCGTCAAGCCCCCGGGTGATCGAACGCGGTACGGCACACCGAACGCGGTCCTCCCCAGACCCTCACGCTCAGCAGCGGATATCAAGAACACGCGGGAAGATACGGTTCCCCCGCCCCGCCCGTCCACCCGATTCCGGTGCCCGCTACCGGTGCCCGCGCCCGTCCACCCGATTCCGGTGCCCGCGCTCCCGGTGGCCGCCCGCGCCCTCAGCTCACCCTCCCCGCCA
This sequence comes from Streptomyces sp. NPDC107538, assembly GCF_055657445.1. NCBI lineage: Bacteria > Bacillati > Actinomycetota > Actinomycetes > Kitasatosporales > Streptomycetaceae > Streptomyces > Streptomyces sp. NPDC107538. Next base: position 561,493 of record NZ_JBVKAY010000002.1, read on the forward strand.
GTTCCCGGAACTCCGTCCAGGTCAGCGTCGGCTTCTCCGGATCCCACAGCTTCTGCGACAGCGCCCGCAGCGGCATCCGGACGCCCGCCGCGACCTGCGCCTCGGTCTGCCGGTTCGCGAGGTCGCACCAGACGGCGAAGGAACCGCCGAGGATCTGGTCGTCGTACTGGGCGGGCACGGCGGTCGTACCGCGCAGCACCCTCGGGGTCCAGGACTCGTAGATGCGCTGCCCGGTCGGGTAGACGAACTGGTTGGGCTCGCCGAGGACGTAGTACAGGTACTCGTCGTTGTAGTTGATCACCTGTCGTCCGGCGCTCAGATACTCGACCGGCGGCCGGGCCCCGATCTCCTTGCCCGTCCAGTACGCGACCTGGATCGACTTGTCCGCCTGCACCGAGCCGCCCCGGAAGAACCCGTCGTTCCAGGCCCGCACGGTCCGGTCGTGGCCGCGCATCACCTTCGCGCGGTCGTTCAGCCAGCCGGTCGCGAGGTCGGCGACGGTCGCCCCGGCACCGTACTTCTGCCGCGCGGCGGCGGCCAGCTGCGGATAGGACGCCTCCGGGTTCGACACCATCAGCGCCCGGTACTCGTCGCCGCCTAGATGCCAGTACGCGCCCTTGAACAGCCCGGCGTACTCGTCGAGCAGCTCGTCCACGACCTCGGCGGACTCCGGGTTGGAGATGTCGACGGCCCCGCTCGCGGCGACGCCCTGCGCGTTCTTCAGCTGCAGCCCCGGATTGCCCGCGATCACGGCCCCCAGATGCCCGGGTGAGTCGATCTCCGGTACGACCGTGATGTGCCGGCTCTCGGCGAGGTCCAGGATCTTCCGCACCTGGGCCTTGGTGAGGTGCTGCCGCGAGACCACCTCGGGGTGGCTGATGGACTCGATCCGGAACCCCTGGTCGTCGGAGAAGTGCAGCCCGAGCTGGTTGTACTTCAGGTCGCCCAGCTCACGGATGCGGTCCTCGATCCAGTCCGCCGTGAAGTGCTTGCGCGCGATGTCGAGCATGAACCCGCGCTGCGGCTTGGCCGGCTCGTCCCGGACGACGCCCTCCTGCGCCGTACCGCCGCCGGCGACCTCCTGCTTCAGGGTGCGCGTCCCGTAGAAGACCCCCGCCTCGGCGGGCGCGGCGATCCGCACCCGGCCGTCCTCGACGGTCAGCGTGTACGCCTCCGAAGCGGACCTCCCCGACCCGGTCAGCGCCAGCTCCACGTCCCCGTCCCGGGGTGCCGCCTCGCCGCCGTAGGAGAGGCCCAGCTCACCTGCGGTCAGCCGCGCCTCGTCGGCCAGCGCCGCGTTCCGTACGACGACCCGGCCGCCGTCGGCGGGCTTCCAGCCGGGGCCCCGGGCGGCCTCGTGCTGCCGTACGGCGGGAATGGTCCGCGGCTCCTGGGACAGCGGATAGGTGCGCGACGGCGACGGTGACGCGGAGGGCGAGGTCGCGGCGGCGCCCACGGAGGTCCGCTCCGGCGACGGGCCCGCGCCGGTCGCCGCCTGTTTCCCGTCACCGGGCCACACGGTCACGGCCGCCGCGACCGCGCCGCCCGCCAGGACGACTCCCGCGCCGACGAGCAACCCTTTCGACGTGATCGCCGTCTTCCCACGGGGTGCCCTGCGCCGCCCGCGCCTCACGACACGCCCCCGGCCCCTGTCCTCCCGGTCCCGGTCACCTTCCACGACATCTCACGCACCTCTCGCCACGCCTATCCCCCGGTCTCACTCTCGCTCACTCCCGGCTCTCCACCGGACCCCTTCTCGAACCTACGACGTCCCACCGCCCGATTCGTCCACCACAGGTTCCGAAACTCTCCCGTTCGGGTGAATTTCGGGCATCGAACGGACAGCCCATGACCCGCCTCGATAACGTGGTGGCCTCTTTCGCGCAGCACGCAGAGCACGCAGAGCACACACAGCCTGCACAGGCCGCACAGGCCGCACAGGCCGCACAGGCCGCACAGCCCGCCCAGCCGACCCCTACGCACCGCCGAGGATCCACGCTGCCTCCGCACCGTCTCCCCCGTCTCCCCGGCCAGGTCGCCATACCGGAGCAGGTCCCCACCCCCGGCCCGTCGGCGCTGGAGCGTTTCAACCGCGCACCCGCCGACACGGCCCGGCAGACCCTCCTCACCTGCCTGCGCAGCCTCCGCTGGGCCCACCGTCTCACCGACCACCGCCCCTACCCCGACCTGGACGCCCTGCTCGCCGCGTCCGACGAGGCCGCGTACGACCTCACGGCGGCGGACCTGGCCGAGGCCCTGGCCGGCGAGACCCTCCCCGCCCTCCCCGACGACACCTACGGCGTCGCCCACACCGCCCTCAACGCCGCCCACGCCGCCTACGAGGCCCGCTTCGGCCACGTCTTCGTCATCTCCCAGACCTCCACCCACCCCGACGAACTCCTCGACCGCACCCTGGAAGCCATCCGCTCCCGCCTCGGCAACGACCCGGAAGAGGAACGAGTGGTGGTAGCAGACGAACTACGCCACCTCGCAAAACAACGCCTGACCACCCACCTCGGCAGAACCACGCAAAACCGCGCACCCTTTTAGCCGCACGGGGGGACGGCGCGGCCGGTGAGGGGCGCGGGGAACGGCGCGATCCGTGAGGGGCGCGGGGAACGCGCAATCCTTTGGGGGCGCGGGGAACGGCGCGATCTTCTAGGGGCGCGAGGAACGGCGCGACCCTTCAGGGGCGCGAGGAACGGCGCAGTCTTTTAAGGGGCGCGGGGAACTGCGCGACCAGCCCCCACCCACCCGCACCCGGCATCCCCCAGCCACCCCCACCCCGGATGCCGCCCGCTACTCACCCTTACGTGCACCTTTGTATGCCAGTTTGATCACACCAACCCTCCCGGCTTAAGCCAAGTGCAACGGCATCGCTACCATGGCCGGGGCCGGTGGACCGTACCCGGCCGGGTCAGACCGACAAGCAAGCCGGCCGGCCCCAATCCCCGCTCCCGGAGGGTTCTTCCGTGCCGGCTGGAACGCTGTACCGCGGCCGGGAAGGAATGTGGTCCTGGGTGGCTCATCGAGTCACCGGCGTCCTCATCTTCTTCTTCCTGTTCGTACACGTGCTGGACACCGCTCTCGTCCGTGTCTCCCCCGACGCCTACGACAAGGTCGTGGCCACGTACAAGACGCCGATCGTCGCGCTGCTGGAGTACGGCCTCGTCGCCGCCATCCTCTTCCACGCGCTCAACGGTCTTCGGGTCATCGCCGTCGACTTCTGGTCGAACGGCCCCCGTCACCAGAAGACGATGCTCTGGTCCGTCGTCGGCATCTGGCTGGTCCTGATGGTCGGGGCCCTGTACCCCGTCCTCGGCCACGCCGCTCGTGAAGTCTTCGGGAGCTGAGACAGATGTCCGCCACTGAAACCACCGCATCCGGCATCGGCCCCGTCGAGGGCGCCGGGGAACTGTCGGGCTACAGCCCCGACAACCCGGCCCCGTTCATCGAGCCGCCGCGCCAGCGCACCAAGAAGACCCCGAGGTCGACCCGCGGCAACTTCGAGATGGTCGCGTGGCTCTTCATGCGCCTGTCCGGCATCGTCCTGGTCGTCCTGGTCATCGGCCACCTGCTGATCCAGCTCGTCCTCGACGGCGGCGTCTCCAAGATCGGCTTCGCGTTCGTCGCGGGCCGCTGGGCGTCCCCGTTCTGGCAGACCTGGGACCTGCTGATGCTGTGGCTCGCGATGCTGCACGGCGCGAACGGCCTGCGTACGGTCATCAACGACTACGCGGAGCGCCCGAACACCCGGCTGTGGCTCAAGGGCCTGCTCTACACCGCCACGGTGTTCACCATCCTGCTGGGCACGCTGGTGATCTTCACCTTCGACCCGAACATCCGCTAGGCACGGGGCTGAGGCAACCGATCATGAAGATCCACAAGTACGACACCGTCATCGTCGGCGCCGGCGGCGCCGGTATGCGCGCGGCCATCGAGTCCACGCAGCGCAGCCGCACCGCCGTGCTGACCAAGCTGTACCCCACCCGCTCCCACACGGGCGCCGCGCAGGGCGGTATGGCCGCCGCGCTCGCCAACGTGGAGGAGGACAACTGGGAGTGGCACACCTTCGACACGGTCAAGGGCGGTGACTACCTGGTCGACCAGGACGCCGCCGAGATCCTCGCGAAGGAGGCCATCGACTCCGTCCTCGACCTGGAGAAGATGGGCCTGCCGTTCAACCGGACCCCGAACGGCACGATCGACCAGCGCCGCTTCGGCGGGCACAGCCGGAACCACGGCGAGGCCCCGGTCCGCCGCTCCTGCTACGCGGCCGACCGCACCGGCCACATGATCCTCCAGACGCTGTACCAGAACTGCGTCAAGCACGGCGTGGAGTTCTTCAACGAGTTCTACGTCCTGGACCAGCTGATCACCGAGGTCGACGGCGTCAAGAAGTCGGCCGGTGTCGTGGCGTACGAACTCGCCACCGGTGAGATCCACATCTTCCAGGCGAAGGCCGTGATCTACGCGTCCGGCGGCTGCGGCAAGTTCTTCAAGGTGACGTCCAACGCGCACACGCTGACCGGTGACGGCCAGGCCGCCGTCTACCGTCGCGGACTGCCGCTGGAGGACATGGAGTTCTTCCAGTTCCACCCGACCGGCATCTGGCGCATGGGCATCCTGCTGACGGAGGGCGCCCGCGGTGAGGGCGGCATCCTCCGCAACAAGGACGGCGAGCGCTTCATGGAGAAGTACGCGCCGGTCATGAAGGACCTCGCGTCCCGTGACGTCGTGTCCCGCTCCATCTACACGGAGATCCGTGAGGGCCGCGGCTGCGGTCCCGAGGGCGACCACGTCTACCTCGACCTCACCCACCTCCCGCCGGAGCAGCTGGACGCGAAGCTCCCGGACATCACCGAGTTCGCGCGGACGTACCTCGGTATCGAGCCCTACACGGACCCGATCCCGATCCAGCCGACCGCGCACTACGCCATGGGCGGCATCCCGACGAACGTCGAGGGTGAGGTCCTCATCGACAACACCACCGTCGTCCCGGGCCTGTACGCCGCCGGTGAGGTCGCGTGCGTGTCGGTGCACGGCGCCAACCGCCTGGGCACCAACTCCCTGCTCGACATCAACGTCTTCGGACGGCGGGCCGGCATCGCCGCCGCCGACTACTCCCAGAAGGCCGACTTCGTCGAGCTGCCGGAGAACCCGGAGTCCCTGGTCGTCGAGCAGATCGAGCGGCTGCGCAACTCCACGGGCAACGAGCGGGTGGCGGAGCTGCGCCGCGAGCTGCAGGAGACCATGGACGCCAACGTCATGGTGTTCCGCACCGAGCAGACGATCAAGACGGCCGTCGAGAAGATCGCCGAGCTGCGCGCCCGCTACAAGAACGTGGCGATCCAGGACAAGGGCAAGCGGTTCAACACCGACCTGCTGGAGGCCGTCGAGCTGGGCAACCTGCTCGACCTGGCCGAGGTCATGGCCGTGTCGGCGCTCGCCCGCAAGGAGTCCCGCGGCGGTCACTACCGCGAGGACTACCCGAACCGCGACGACGTCAACTTCATGCGCCACACCATGGCGTACCGCGAGGTCGGCGACGACGGCACGGACTCTATTCGTCTCGACTACAAGCCGGTCGTCCAGACCCGCTACCAGCCGATGGAGCGTAAGTACTGATGGCTACCCCTGTTCTGGACAAGGTCGAGGCGGAGTCCGCGGCCTCCCCGTACATCACGGTCACGTTCCGCGTGCGCCGCTTCAACCCCGAGGTCGCGGCCGAGGCGAGCTGGCAGGACTTCGTCCTGGAGATCGACCCCAAGGAGCGCGTCCTCGACGGTCTGCACAAGATCAAGTGGGACGAGGACGGCACCCTGACCTTCCGCCGCTCCTGCGCCCACGGCATCTGCGGGTCGGACGCCATGCGGATCAACGGCAAGAACCGGCTGGCCTGCAAGACGCTGATCAAGGACATCAACCCCGAGAAGCCGATCACGATCGAGCCCATCAAGGGCCTCACGGTCCTCAAGGACCTGGTCGTGGACATGGAGCCGTTCTTCCAGGCGTACCGGGACGTGATGCCCTTCCTGATCACGAAGGACACCAACGAGCCGACGCGGGAGCGTTTCCAGACCGCCGAGGACCGTGAGCGGTTCGACGACACCACGAAGTGCATCCTCTGCGCCGCGTGCACGTCCTCGTGCCCGGTGTTCTGGAACGACGGCCAGTACTTCGGTCCGGCCGCGATCGTCAACGCCCACCGTTTCATCTTCGACTCGCGCGACGAGGCCGGTGAGCAGCGGCTGGAGATCCTCAACGACCGTGACGGCGTGTGGCGTTGCCGTACGACGTTCAACTGCACGGACGCCTGCCCGCGCGGTATCGAGGTCACCAAGGCGATCCAGGAGGTGAAGCGGGCGCTCATCACGCGCCGCTTCTGATCCCTCGCCTGTTCTTCGAAGTCGGAAGGCCCGCAGACTCGTCTGCGGGCCTTCCGGCTTTCCGGAGTCCGTCCGGCCCACGCACGAGGGCCCCGTCCCCGCGCGGAGCTTTGGGGAAAGCTCCGCGGTGGACGAGGCCCTTCGGTCGATCACCTCTCACCTGAGAGGCGATCCTCCGCGCGATCAGCCGCGCAGGACACGACCCTGAGCGTCGGTGCGGTCGTTGCTCGTGAGGAACAGGATGCCGTCGATCAGGGACCAGAAGCCCAGACCACCGCAGGTGAGGAGCTGGGCGACACCCACGCCGACGGAACCGACGTAGAAGCGACCGATGCCGAGCGTGCCGAGGAAGAGCTGCAGAATGCCGGCGACGATCTTCGACTTGTCGGAGTACGGGCGCCCCTGCGGGTCGTGGCCGAAGGGAGCGTCAGGGGTGGGGACGGTCATGGAAATAACTCCTGGATGTACTGACTGAATAACCGAAGCGGATTGCTCCGGGGGGATCCCAGGAGAGAAGGCGCGGCACATGGCCAGCAGCGATCGGGCACGGCAAATACCGGCCAACGATCGAGCACGACGTTATCCCCCGTCATCCCCCCTGCAGCCGTTGCAGCGTAGTGAGACGCAAGGGGCGGATGGGAGGGGATTCGAGCGATCGTTCCGATTCCGTGATCCGATTCCAGCCAACTTGCGACAACTGAGCAACATAAAGCGGGCGTAAGGGATTTACAGGGGTCGGAAAGGGGAAGGGGGAGCCGATTCGGCCGTGACCGCTCAGTGAAGATTGCGGACGATCATCCACGTCACCGCGATGCCCAGGATCAACGCCTGGGTGCGGGGCTTCAGTTCGGGGCGCCAGCGGCGGCCGCGCAGTCCCTCGACGGACCAGCGGCCGAGCAGGGCGAGCGCGAAGGGCGTGGCGAGCAGCAGCACCCGGTTGTCGTGCCAGGCGGCGGCGAACTGGCCGTGCATCAGGTCGTACACCATGCGGGTGCCCCCGCAGGCGGGGCAGAGCAGCCCCGTGACATAGCGGAACGGGCACTGGGGCAGCAGATGGCCGGGCTCGTGCGGGTTGGTGCCGTACAGGTACGCGGCGCCCGCCAGCCCGGCGGCGGCCACCGCGAAGGGGGCCGCCGCCGGATGCCGGAGGGTGCTGAGGCCGCGCTCAGCCACGCAGGACACGTCCGTTGGAGTCCGTGGTGTTGCTGCCGGTCAGCAGGATGATGCCGTCGACCAGCGACCAGATACCGAGGCCGCCGCAGGTGAGGAGCTGCGCGATGCCGAGGCCGACATGACCGATGTAGAAGCGGCCGACGCCGAAGGTACCGAGGAACAGCGAGAGGATGCCCGCGACGATCTTCGACTTGTCGGAGTACGGGCGGCCGTAGGGGTCGTAGCCGTACGGGGCGTTGGGGTCGCCGGTGTACGCGCCGCCCGGCGTGGGCGGCACCTGGTAGCCGCCCTGGGGGTAGCCGCCCTGCTGGGGGTAGCCGTAGCCGGGCTGGCCCGCGCCCGGCTGCTGGTAGCCGCCCTGCGGAGCCCCGTACGGATCGCCGGCCTGCGGAGCCCCGTACGGGTTGGCGCCCGGCTGGCCGGGGGCGGCGCCGGGGTACCCGTATCCGGGCTGCGGCGGCTGCGGGGGCTGAGCGGGCTGCTGAGGCTGCTCGGTCACGGTACTGACTCCTGCGTGTTGTTTGCTTGAGCGGCTGAATGACGCAATGAACGCACTATGGGCTGTCCGTCATATTGCAGGAGGGAAGGGCCCGGAGAGAAGTTGTTACTTCGACCGGGCCCGGCCCGACTCCCGCATGTGGCCGGAGTCACACTCCCGTGCTCACAGTCGATTCACAGCTGGCTGAGGATCGTCGGGTCCGTGATCTCCGTGTCCTTGGCGAGCAGCATCGCCTTGCTGAGGATGACAGCGAGCATACGGTCGCCCTCGTAAGGGAGATAGCCGGTGGGCGCCGTTCGGTTCCCGTCGCCGGCGGCCGACTTGGGGACGACGCACAGGTAGTGGTCGTTCGGCGACATCAGGACGTTGCCCGAGCCGAGATGGATGCGGTACGTGTGCAGCTCGCCCTTGACCTGGAGGAACCGCCCTTCCAGGGTGCACCGGTCGGCGATCGCGAGCCGTGGCACGAGCCGCTCCAGCAGCGCCCGCCGGGTCTCGGCGCTCTGGTTCAGCTCACCGAAGCCGTACGCCGTCCAGTACTCGTGGAACCGCCCGCCGGGTCCGCCGTCCTGCCAGGTCGGGTCGTTGCCCACGCTGGCGACGCCCACGAACAGGTCGACGTCGCGCAGCACTTCGGAGAGGACGAGCGGGGGTATCTCGGCGAGCGGGACCGGGTCGACCGGATCGCGGCCGTCGGGCAGCCACATCGCGTAGGCGCCGCCCCAGCACGGGGCCTGGTTCTCCGGGGCGTCGAGCGGATAGAAGCGGACCTGGTCGGTCCGCAGCCGCAGATAGGCGCCCGCGTCGGTGGTGTCCTCCCCGTACTCGTGGCCCTCCCCCTCGATCCAGTACTCCGCCCGCAGCCCCCAGCGCGGCAGTTCGCGGGTCGCGGGCGGGGCCACGTCGTCGACGGCCATCCGCAGCCGGTTGCGCCACCCCCTGAGCGCGACGAGGGAGTTGAACTGGTGCTGGCGCAGGATGTGGGCCGCGAACCGGTTGGAGTAGGTGCCGGTGGCCCGCTCGGCGTCGGTGAGCAGATACACCTCGCGGTGGGCCTGCTTGAACGGCTGCGTGATCCCGTGCCGCTCCAGCCAGTCCCGCCAGGCGAGGACCTCGGCGGGGTCGTGGCCTATGGGGTGCCAGAGCTCGACCTCGGAGCCGCTGATGACGGGGGCGTCGGTCAGGGTGCGCGGCTCTCCGTCGGCGAATCCGACCGTCGTGCCGTCGACGACCCAGAGGAGGCGGCGGGCGAGCGTACCGACGAGGGGGTGGTCGAGATACCGCTCCCGCCAGACGTCGTACGTCCAGGTGCGCCGCGCGAGGAACTGCCGGTCGAGCCGCTCGCTCTGCGCACTGAGCATCTTGTCGATGTCCTTGACGGCGGCCTTCAGCTCCTTCAACTCCTCGGCATGGTCCCGCCGGACGGCCGCGGGCACGCTCTTGACGGTCTTCCCGGCGGAGTCGCGCCAGGTGAGCACGGCCCGGCTGCCGTGCACCCGGATCTCGGCGGTGGTCCCGCCGAGCCGGTGCTCCGCGCACCCGACGCCGGTGAGCCCGTACGCCGGTACGGCCAGCTCCTCGATCTCCTCCCGGCTCAGCCCGAGCGCGGTCGCCCGCTCGGTGAGCGTGGTGTCGAGGAGCTTCGCGGTGGCCTTGTAGGTGACGCGGTTGGTGAGCCGGGCGAGTTCGGCGAGGGCGCTGCCGTCGTCGCCGGTACCGGCGATTCGGGAGAGGGCGACGACTCCCGCGTTGGCGACCTTGGGGCTGCGGGGCCCGATCCCGGCGACCTTCCGCAGCGAGGTCTCGACGAGGGCGCCGAGGGCGCGGGTGATGTCCGGGTGCGGTGGGACGAGGGAGACCAGCCAGGCGAGGCCGCGCAGGGCGGTCGCGTTGAAGGCGTCGAACACGTTGTTGACGTCCGGCTCGTGCTCCTGCCGCTCCAACGGGAACGTCCGGGGGCGGCCGACGAGGGCGAGCCAGGACAGGACGGTGGTGCGGACGCGATCGGCGCCGAGGGAGTGGACGAGGGTGTCGATGAGCGTACGGGCGGTGTCGTCCCACTTGGGGGTGGGTTTGGAGGTGGTGGCGGTGAGGGCGTGGGCGAGGAGGGCGTGCCAGTGGGTGCCGTCGGCACGGTCGGCGGCGTCGGCGTCCGCCGCGGCGGCCATGGCGCTCTCGGCCCACGCCTCACCCACATTGAGCAGCTGCTCGGTGAACTTCTTCGTCAGGGCGACCAGTTCGGGATCGCAGTACGAGTCCATGGCGGAGCGGCGGAAGACGGCGACGACGGGGGCGGGCAGCGGGCGGCCGGCGGTCAGCTCGGCCTCGGCGAGGACGTAGAAGGAGCCGGACTGCCAGAAGTTGACCCGCCTGCCGAACCGCTCCAGCTCGACCCGCCGCTCCTCGGCGAGCAGGGCGTCGGCCTGATCACTGGCAACCATGCCGAGCAGACCGATGGCGTTGGGCCGGGCGTCGGAGCTCTCGTCCAGGGCGCGGAACCGCTCGACGAAGGCGTGCGCGAACGCCACCCGGTGGACATCGGACAACCCCCGCAGCTCATCCACCAGCTGCGTCCACCCGCCACCCCAGTACCCCTTGGTGGCGAACACGGCCTTCATCACCTCATCGGCGAGCCGCCCCATGTCCCCGGCCTCGATCCGGTTCCGCGCCCGCTGCACGAGGGAGCGGGGCGTGTGCGCGGCGGCCATCAGCCACCGACCAGGGGGACGAGCCTGAGAAAGGTGACCTCGGTGCCGAGCGCCAGCTCGATCACCTCGTCGACGTCGGTGACCTGCCGGTCCCCCACGAGCACGAGGAACCCGTTCCCGGCGAACGCCTTCAGCGCGAGGTCCGACTGCACCTCGGGATCGATCCGCCGGGGGCTGCGCACCGCGTACCCGTTGAGCACGCGCTCGGCGTCCGCGTGCCGCACGAGCCCCTGAAAGACACCGTGCCCCCGCGCGTTGAACTCCGCGACCTCCTGAAACACCCGCCGCCGAATCAACTCCCCCACCGACACCCGCTCCTCGGCGAAGTCGAGCGACCGACTCCCGCCCCGCACCCCACCCGTCGTCTCATCGACGAACGTCACCGTTGCCATAGAGGGGACAGTAGAGGGTGGGTCTGACATCAGTCAGTTCGTGCCCATGTCCTCCGACACGAGCCGGTACTCCTCCCACCACTCCGGGTCCTTCTCCACGGAGTCGAGCAGTTCGTCGAACACCGCCCGGTCGTAGAGAACACCGGAGTACATCTCGCGCACCCGGTTCCCGTTGATGACGGCGGTGGGCGTGCCGGGCCCGCGCGGGTCGGACCCCGCCCGCTCATAGGCTTTCTGGGACCGGCTCACGAAGTCGCGATACTTCATGGTCTTGACGGCGGAATCGAACACCGGGCCGCGCAGCCCCTCCACCTCGGCGGCGATTTCGAGCAGATACGCGTCGGTGAAGCCGTCGACGATCTCCTCGGGCTGGTTGTCGTAGAGCACGGCGTGGTACTCGGCGAACTTGCCCTCCTCCAGCGCGGCGCGCAGGGCGTTGACGGCCTTCTTCGAGCCGCTGCCGCCCACTCTGTCGTCCAGGAAGGAAGCGAGGGTGTACTCGGTGACCACGGTGCGCCGCAACGTCCGTTCTCGCGCGGCCGGGCCGCCGCCGGTCTGCTCGAACTCCTCGCAGTAGGGGCAGCGCGGGTCCTCGTACAGGTGAACGGTGACCGGTGCCTCCGGGTCCCCGACCCGGATCGTCGTACCGTCGGCGTCGAGCGCCTCGGGCAGGTCCCGAAGGCCTTCGTACGCGACCAGCGGCTCCTCCACATTGCCGCGCTGGCCGCAGCCGCCGAGCAGCAGCCCCAGCGCGACGGCCACCACGGCCGCCGTACGTCTTCTCCGCGCATCCACCATCGACGAACGCCTCTCCCCACGCGCCGACGAGCCGGATCACAACCTGCGCCGCTCCCCGTCGCCCCCCGTCGCCTTCAGCCCCGAGAGCCCCAGGGCTTTGACATGTGCGCGTACTGTACGCGGCGCGGCGACCACCCCACACCGAGAAAAAATCTCGCCCGAGCCGTACAACCCCGGCAGCTCCCAACCGGTCTTCTCCGTACGCCCGTTCGGCACGCAGCGTGCGCACTTCCGGCCGGCCTCGCACGGCCGCACCTGTGCACCGCTGCCCGGACGCGGCAACCACGCCAGCGCGGGCCGCCGCCCGGCGAGCCCTCGCGCACACCGCAGGAGACGCATGTTCACGCGCAGCAACACCCGCCTTGCTCTCGCGACGGCCGCAGCCGTGGCACTGACCGGCGGACTGCTCACCCTCTCGACGGGCACCGCGAGCGCCGCCCCCGCCAAGTACGCCGACGACTTCAACGGCGACGGGTACCGGGACTACGCGACCACCGACTGGGGCTCGTTCACCGTGACGTACGGGACGGCGACCGGTGTCGGCACCAAGACCAAGAGGTTCACCCAGAACAGCGCGGGTGTGCCGGGCAAGTCCGGTGACGCGGGCGGCTACGCCGACGGGTTCGGTGAGGACCTCGCCGCCGCCGACCTCGACCGTGACGGCTACGCCGATCTGGCGGTCGCCGACCGCAGCGAGAAGGTGAGCGGGAAGGCCAGTGCGGGCGCGGTCACCATCATGTGGGGCGCCAAGTCCGGTCTCGGGACCAAGGCGACCAGGCTCCCGCTCAAGGCGAAGTCCCACCTCAGCTTCGGCAACGAGCTCGAAACCGGCGACTTCGACGGCGACGGCAAGGCGGACCTGGCGGTCGCCGACGGCCTCGACACCGTCTACGTCTACCGGGGTGGTTTCACCAAGGCCGGCAAGACAGGAAAGGTCACCAGGCACACCCGCTCGAACCACACCCGCACCCTCGAACCCACCGGGCTGGTCGCCGGAAAGGTCACCAAGGACAAGGCCACCGACCTGTACGTCCTCGGCCAGGGATACCGCAAGAACAAGATGACCCAGGACGCCTGGTTGCTGCGCGGCGGCAAGACGGTCAAGTGGAGCAGCAAGCTGGTCGCGATCAACAACACGGAGCCGGATTACGACCCGACCGGCGTCATCGCGGACTTCGACAAGGACGGCTACGGCGACCTGGCGGTCGGCGACACGTCGTACGACAAGGGCGCGGGCTCGGTGGTCGTCGTGCGCGGCGGCAAGAGCGGCCCGACCACCAAGTACCAGCTCACCCAGGCCACTTCAGGCGTCGCCACGGCCGCGACGAAGGGCGACGGCTTCGGGTACGAACTCTCTGCCGGCGACACGAACCGCGACGGGTACCCGGACCTCGCGGTCGGCGTCCCCGGGGAGAAGGTCGGCTCCGTGAAGGACGCGGGTGGCCTCCACATATTGCGCGGCGGCAAGAAGGGTCTGTCCGGCACGGGCTCCCAGTGGTTCAGCCGGGCGACGGCGGGAGTGCCGGACAACCCCAAGGAGTACGAGATGTTCGGATCCGCCACCCGCCTGCGCGACCTCGACGGCGACGGCGACAAGGACCTCCTCGCCGGGAGCGTGAACGGCACGACGAGCCTGTACTTCCGGGCGGGCGCGTCCGGGATCACGAGCGACAGCGTGACAGAGCTGAGCCTGAACCCGAGTTTCCCGCATTGACATCCTCTCCGTGCTGAAGGACCTCGCTCTGGGAACGAACGGGGGCGGGCCCGCCAGGGAGGGGCCACTGCATCGGGTGATCCATGCCTGGCCGACGACCTGAGTAGCTGCCGGCATGTGCGCCAGGAACGGGTGTCCGCCATCGAACGCGGCAGGACCGGGTCCGCCGAGGCGGGGACGGTCGCGGCTTACGTGGAGGCGCTGGGCGGGGAGTTGGAGATCGTCGCGAACTTCAACGGGACCCGGGGGCCTGGCGTAGCCCGGCGCCGAGACCCCGCCCCTCGGGTCGCGGCGCTGCATCGCCGCTTGGCTGGATTGCGTCCAACCTCCGTGACGGATCGGGCGGTAGATCACACACTGCCCCCATGACCTACCTGAGGAAAGCCGCGGCCGCACTGTCGGCCGCGGCCGCGATCCTGATCGCGACACCCCCCACTGCCTCGGCGTCACCCGCCCCACTCGACACGTCCGGCCACGCGTACGGCAGCACGCTCGTCCGGGAGAACTTCGACCGCCTCCCCCTCGGCCCGGTGACCGAGGGCCGGGGCTGGACCACCGACACGGCCAACGGCACCCTGTCCGTCGCGCCCAGCTCCACCGGCCACGGCCGCGAACTCCGCGTCCACACCGAGGGCAACGGCCGCGCCTTCATGGTCCTGTCCGACCTCGCCCCGCGCGGCAACAGTTTCTGGGCCCGTATGCGACTACAGGTGACCGAGTTCCCGACCGCCCCCGACTGGGCCCACTGGACCCTCGCGGAGGCCTCCGGTCCCGACTCCCCCACCCTGGTCCGCCCCCTCGGCGGCCAGTACGCCCCCACCGACAAGGGCAACTTCTGGGGTGTCGGCTCGGACCTGGGGCCCACGGGCGACTGGACCAACTGGAAGACCTCGGCTCCGGCGGTCGCGGGTAAGTGGCAGTGCGCGGAATTCCACCTGGACGCCACGGACAACCGCGTCACGGTCTACCTGGACGGCGTGCCCCAGCCCGACCTGACCGTCTCCACGAAGAACCACGGCGGCACGACCGACGACTTCGTCTTCCCCACCTTCGACAAACTGAAGCTGGGCTGGCAGCTGTACCAGGCGAACCCGGCCCCGGCCGCGTTCGACATGCGGATGGACGACATCGCGGTGAGCAGCCGACGGGTGGGCAGCTGCAAGGCCTGACCGAGAGGGCCGCACCGTGCTGCTCCCGAGGGGGCCACCCGTTCTCCGTGAACGGGTGGCCCCCTCACCTAAACGCCCGGGAAGCGTCACTCCGCCCACCTCCTTACCACCGCCGCCGGTCCGCCCGCTCGGCGTCGAGCTGGCCCCGGCCTCTCACGCGGCAGACATGGACTGCTGTCCCAGACACTGAGCCTTTCAGCGTTGCCGCTCCAGGGTGAGGACGGCGGCGGCGATTGACGTCATTCGGTTCGGGCTGCACCGGGATCTGCGGAAGACGCGCCAGGACTTCAGTCGTGCGATGCCGCGCTCGACCGGTGCCAGGGCTACGGACAGCGCACGGTTGACGGTCTGTTGGGTGGGTGTGAGGTCACGGCCTGGCGGGCGTCGGAGGGCTGCGGTCACCCATGGACCGGCTCCCATATAGGCGCGGTCAGCGAGGATCGGGATGATGCGGTGGGCGCGGGCCGCGGTGAGGTCGTGCGCGCGACCGGGCAGGGCGGGCGAGATCCACAGCAGCCGACTGGCCGGGTCGGTCACGACCTGCACGTTCACCCCGTGACGGCGTTGCTTGTGGGAGAAGTCGTCCCGGCTGTCGCCGACCCGGTCGCATTCCGCCAGAGTGCCGTCGAGCAGGACGTACTCCGGGTCAGCCTCGCGCAGGGCGCGCAGCAGTCCGGGGGCGCGGTCGGCGAGCAGGCCGACGACGGCTGTCATGTAGGCGTGGGCGGTGCCGACGGAAATGCTGAAGCCGGCCGCGAGCTGGGCGAGGGTGTCGTGTCGGCGCAGGTACACCAGGCCGACCAGCGCACGCTGGAAGAAGGCGTTCCACACCACAGCCAGCCTCATCGTGCGCCGGGTCAGACGCCTGAACCCGGCGAGCGTGCTCCAGGGGCAAGCCGAGCTCTTCGGCATCTGGCGCCACTACGTCGTCTTCACCGACAGCCTGTTCGTCCTCACCCAGGCCAAGCCGATGCACCGCGAACAAGCCCAGGTCGAGCAGGTCTTCGCCGACACCGACCTGTGGACCGCAACCGGCCAGCGCATGCTCACCTGAACCAGGTGATGCGACTGCCCACCCACAATCAGGAAGACCCTCGGAGACCCTGCACCGGACGGCCACCCGGCACCCCACACTGCCCAAATCCCGAAAGATTCTCGACAACGGCGAAGACGATGGTCAGCATTCACGCGGTGGATCCGGGCTCATTCAGGCAGCACCACCATGTGGGCCGGCGGCACACCGGGCAAAGCAGCCGGTTTTCGAAACTCGCCGCTGATTAGAACATCCTTCACTGCGCGATGGACATTTTCCACGAATTCTCCACGATATCCCCGGAATTGGGGAGTAGCTTGGAGCAGCAGAGCCTCATTGGGTAGGATAGCAACCGAGTGAAAAGCGCCAGAGGCACGCAAGGCGTCAACGCCCCCCAGGACGCTGACGATCTCGGCGGGGACGACCATGAGCCAGGAGTAGCCGCGCAGGCGCAAGCGCCATTTAGGCGTGTTGACCGTCGGATCACCGTCGTACCCCTTGAGGAAGCGCTCCAGCTCTGTTTCCCCGCAGGCGTGCCGGTAGGAAACATGCCCGAAGACAACTTCGAACCGGTCGCAGGCCCACTGGACACACCGCAGAAGACCGTCCTGCGCAACAGGCGCGCTCACAGGGTCGAGTAGTTCGCGCTCGTCCAAGTGTACAAGCAACTTCACATACTCGGGAAGCTCCTCATCAAAGACTGCCGCGACGGAGACGTCGGGGTTGCCAATTTCACCGCCCTGCGTGAAAACCCCACTCGTCACAGATATCGACTCGGCCCGATCGTCAACCGCTCGCCTCAGCCACGGCAGCACTTCCGGGGTGTAGGGGTTGTAGCGGACCTCGAACGTGCCTTGCGGCGCCACGGCAACGCACCCCCAACGATTGGATCCGCCGCGCGGGCTCATGGCCGGAAACCGTGCAGTCCCTTCTACTGCGACCCGGTACCGGCCCGTCGCCCTCAATATGTCCCTCCCTGCGAGCTCGCCAGCCCCTTCCGTGAGCCACTGGAACGCAGCGTCGGCCAGCAGTTCCTGGTCGGCCCCAAAGACCGTGAGCTCGATCACCAATCCGTGGGAGAGGTTGGCGTTGAGGGAGTCAAGGATGTCCACTGGTCCACCCTACTCAAGCCCGAACGGACTGGTCACCATCTTGCCGATCACGTAAGCGGCGCCTGCGGCTACGGCTGCCAATGCGATGTCTCTCTGCTCTTCCGGCGTGGGCTGCCAGACTTGAATGCTGACAGGCGCATGAACGGTCGCCGGTTCATGTCCTCTTGGAGCTCTGTTTGACTGATTGCGCGTCCACCAGCCTATGACCCCGTTGTACTGCTCTCCCGTAAACGGCGACTTCACGCGAGACCGTGTCGATTGGGCGACCAATTGCTTCCTCGGATTCAATGGATCCATGGTCGCGATCTGGGGCAGATCGTGACCACGCCGGACGATCCTTCCATTTTTTCGCTCCTCTTTCTGAAGCACCCTTATGTAACGATCAAGCTCAGCCGGTGCATCCTTCTCCGCCGTTTTCGCGGACTTGACTTCCCAAATGAACACATAGTCGTCCCAGTACACGACGACATCTGCTCGGCCGTCAGTAGCCTTTCCCTTTCCCGCTCCCTTGATTTGATACTCGGTGAACACCTGAACATTTGGGTTCATCCAATACAGAGCCCGCAGGTAGGCCGCAACGGCCTTCACAGCCGCGTTGTGGCGGATGGTGTCCTCGCGCATAGCGGCAGGGTCGCGCCCCTCTCTGCCCGCCGTGGCCGCTCCACCGACTCCGCTTGCCCGGGTCCCATCCCCTCCCTGAGAAGCACCCTGAGACGCGCCCACAAAGCGTTTGGGGTTGTCCTTAGTGCCCCCTGTTCCTCCGATCGGATATCCCTCGCCACAGCTCATGCACAGACCCGTGGGATCGGAGTTCGAGACCGGGCTGTTGTTGGAGTACGCATACCCGTTCATCTGCAGCGGGTCCGCGATGTCGATGATGGGGTCCGCCGAGATGAAGCGGCCCGAGTTCTGGTCGTACTCGCGGGCGCCGATGTGGGTGAGGCCGGTGGTGGTGTCCTCGATGCCTACGCCGATGTAGCCGCGTTTGTTGGGCCATGACGCCGGCTTCGGGCCGCGGAGTTCGCCGTAGGGCTTGGCGGCGCGGCGGGTGACCGCCTGGCCGCTCGCCAGGGCGACGGCCGTGTTCGCCGTGCCCAGGTGGTCCGCGAGGAGGGCCGAGAGCTGGTGGCCCGTCGTCGCGCCGCTCGTCGTGGTGCGGGTCACCGACGGGGCGCCGGGCTGGGCATAGGAGCGGGAGGCGCGGGTCACCGCGCCGGCGCTGCCCGTTGTCACCTCTGTCTCGCCCAGGTACAGGGTCGAACCGGAGGGGGAGTTCTCCAGGAGGCGGTTGCCGGTGGCGTCGTGGACGTATGTCGTCTTCTTGCCGCCGACCGTGATCGATTCGGGCTTGTTCTCCGAGGTCCACTTCAGGTCCTGGGGCCCGGCGGCCAGGTCGCGGACCGTCGTGTTGCCCACCGCGTCATACGTGTACGTGCTCCCCTGCCCCGCCGGGCTGGAGGTGATCGACGTCATCGTGTGCGGCTGCTCGGTGGGGTTGTAGCCGTACGTGAAGGTGAGGTTCTTGGTCGCGTCCGCCGGGTCGGCCTCCGTCAGGGTCGCGCGGTTGCCCAGCCAGTCGAAGGTGAAGGACTGGTGGTAGGCGGTGGCGCCGGAGGCGACCGTGTTCGCCGCCGGGGCCGTGGCCGCGAGCGTCGACTTCAGCGAGGTGTCCGGGGCCGAGGTGTCCGTCGCCGTGTCCGGAGCGTCGGCCACCGGGCCCGACGAGGCCGCGTAGTCCTTCCGCGGGCCCCACGTCGTGCCGTTCGCCGACTTGCAGCCCGTGCCGTCGCCGGCGGGCGCGATGTTCGACGTCCAGGCGTTGACCAGCTCACCCATCACGTCGTACGTGAAGCACTGGGTGTCCCACACGGAACCCGAAGCGTCCGACAACTGACGGGCGTTCGAGGTGATGACCCCCGACTTGTCGTACGCGTAGGAGCTGTCCGAGATGCGGTGCGGGCCGGCGGTCTCCCGGTCGGCGACCGTGCGCTGGAGACGGCCGGTGTAGGGGTCGACGAAGTTGGTGGTCCAGACTCGGTTGGGCTGGGAGCCGGACACCGTGCGGAGCGGTTCGCCGTACGGTGAGTACGTGACGTCGGACGTGTACCAGGCCAGACCCGACGTCGACTCGGTCAGACCGTCGCTGTTGTAGCGGGTGACGACCTTCTCCTGGGCCAGACCGCCCACCGACGGCAGCGTGACCGTCTGCGGCTTTCCGGTCTGCGTGTACGTGTACTTGTACGCGTACGTGCCGGCGAGCCCCGCCGTCATGGTGTTGGCCGGGATCACCGTCTCGGTCCCCGTCGGGCGGTACTCGGTGTCGTAGCCGGTGACACGGCTGATGTAGTCGCCGTTCACCGTGTGCCTGGTCGAGGCGACCGGCTGGCCTAGGGCGCCCGACAGTGAGTCGTACGTGAAGGACTTGACCGGCGTGCTGTTCTCGGAACCCTCACGGACGAACTCGACCCGGCCCAGCTCGTCGTACTCCGTGTACGTCGTCCGCTGCTCCGCGTCCGTGACCTTGTACGGGCGGTCCGCCTCGTCGTACCAGGTGTCCGTCTTGCCCACGTCCGGGTCGGTGGTGGAGGTCACCCGGCCCCGGGCGTCGTACGTGTACGTCCACTCGTTGCCGGCGGGGTCGGTGACGCTGGTGCGCAGGCCACGCGCGTCGTACCCGTAGGTGGTCGTGCGTCCGGCGGTCGTCGTGCTGTCGGCCGAGTAGTGGGTGATCGAGGTGACCCGGCCGAGCGCGTCCGTGAAGGTCCGGGCCCGCGGCGACGTGGAGCCGACCGGGTCCACGTACGTGCTGGTGTCGCCGTACTCCGTCCTGGCCGCATGCACCATCTTCTCGTCGTGGTACGTCGACTCGCTCACCGGCCGTTCCAGGCCGTCGTACCGGAACTTGACCCGGCTCGGGACGAGTGACTTCGACTTGGGGGCGAAGAGTTCGGCGGCCGGCTCACCCTTGGCCAGGTACGCGCTGGTCTGCTCGTCCGTCAGGCCGTGATCGTTGTATGTGGTGTCCGTGATGACGCGGCCGGGACCATGCGCCTCCGACTGGGTCTGGACCTGCCGCATCAGGCCGTCGAAGATCGTCACCTGACTGCTGTACGTGCCGTCGTCCTTCAGCGTCTTGGTGGTGACGGCGGCGGGCCGGGCCTTGTCGGACGTGGCAATGGCCGGCTGGTAGGAGATCTCCACGTTCGGCGACTTGCTTCCCGAGGAGCGGGTCGGCGACCAACCCTTCAGAAAGCGTCCGAGGGCGTCGTACTCGTTCCGGATGACCCGGCCGTTGGCGTCGGTGACCGTCAGCGCCAGGCTGCGGCCCGGGTCGAAGGTCGTGGTGACGGCGTGGCCCTTGGCGTTGATCGCCTTCACGGAGGTGACGGGGCCGCCCGCGTCTCCGGGCGTGTACTGCATCTCCGTCGTACCGGCCCCCGGCTTGGCGACGGTCCGGACCCGGCCCAGCGGGTCGTACGTCGTCTTCGTGACCACCGAGTACGAAGTCCCGGTACCGTCCACGCCGGCGGAAGCCGTGACCAGCCCCTTCGTCGGGGCGTCGCCGTACGACTGGTTGTCGTAGGTGGTGCGGGTCGCCTTGATCAGCTTCGTGGCCGGGTCGGCGATGTCGTGGGCCGCACAGGTGGTGCCCGTGGTGCGCTGCTGCTTGGGCAGGCCGATGATCCACGCTGACGTGTTGTGCACGTACGACGTCCTCGTGCAGATCTGGTCGGAGAGGGCCTCGCCGGAGCCGTCGGGCTTGACCACGGCCGTCTCGACCTGGACCGGGATGCCGTACGTGTCGTCGACCGTCGTCCGGGTACGGACGGCCTGCCAGCTGTCGTCGACCTTCTGGATCTCGTCCGTGCGCTCCACCCCACTGCGGTGGGCCAGGAGCGGATCCATGTCCGTGCCGTCCTCGGCCTCACGGGACCGGGAAGCGGTCTGCTTGGACCAGGGGTAGTTGAGGATGCGCTTCTGAGGCGTCCCCTTGTCCGAGTTGAGATAGGTGAGGCTCTCCGCCGTCATGCCCGCGTACTGCGGCTCGTCGTCGGTGACGAGCGTGTACTTGCCCGTGGAGTCCTTGACTTCACCGCCGACACCCTGGAAGTAGCGCGTCTCGGAGTACGACTGTGCCTGCGGCGCCGCCGCCGAAGAGGCTGTCTTGCTGCCCTTGGTCACCGCCACCTGGCGGTAGCCGCGCCAGACGTTGTGGGTGCGCAGGGACGGACGGGTGAACTCGTCCTCGGACTTGGCCCAGGCGGGGCCCGCGTAGTCGTACGTCGTGTGGATGAGCTTGCCCCGCGGGGTGACCTTGTCGTTCTCGGTCACGGAGTCGACGACGTACTTGTTGAACCAGGATTTCGCGGGCTTCTTCTCGTCACCGTCGGGCGACCAGCGCACCGGGTAACACGTGCCGTTGTTCTTGCCCTTGTCCTCCGACGGCTCGCTCGCGCAGCCGCCCTTGTACTCGACCTCGATGTCAGCGCCGTGCTCGGTGGCGACCGTGCCGATGCGGGGACGGGTGAAGGGCGGGCGCTGATCCTTCGGCCCGCTCGACACCAGGTTGGGAAGCTGCCGGTCCTTCAGGCGAGCTTTCAGGGGAGACGAGGAGCCGACCGTGTACTCGCCGAAGCTGACGCCGTCCTTGTGTTGGAGGGTGCCGGTGGTGTCGCCGGGGGCGAAGCCGCGCCGGGTGATCGAGTTCAGCCAGAGGCCGGGGGAGGTGTAGTACCAGTCCTCGGGGAAGGACTGGTGGAGTTCGTAGGTGTCCACCTTGCCCAGGCCGGTCTGGCCGGCGCGGGCCGCCTTCGTCGTCACCGAGTCGAGGCGCAGTTGCGTCCAGAAGGATGGGAAGGCCGGGCACAGTTTCGACGTCGACTTGCAGTTGAGGTTGCCGGGGGTGTCCCACCAGGGGCGGTAGGCGCCGGGGTCGGAGGTCTTGGCGAAGTTCGCCGCGTCGCAGGCCGTGGCCGACTTCAGGCACCTCTGCGCCACACCGAACTCGACGGTCGCGGACGGCTTGGTCAGGTCCGCGTGCATGCCGTACTCGATGGTCTTCGGGTAGGCGTAACGGTCGTACTGCTCGGGGGACTTGAACTTCTTCTTCACGGCGTAGTGGTTGATCTCCTGCTTCCAGGTGACGACCAGCGTGTTGCCGTGCACGTCGACGACCTTGTCCAGGCCCCAGCGCCAGGCCTGCTTCTTTCCCGCGCCGCAGCGGGAGTCGGCGAAGGCGGTGGCGTGGCAGGGTTCGCCCGGGTGGTTGCCGAAGACGGGGACGGTGGAGACGGAGTCGGTGTCGGCGTGACCGCCGCCGACCTGGTTGAGGCCGTAGTAGTACTTCGTGCCGTCCGTGGTCGTGACGATCCAGTACTCGCCGTTGTTGTCACCGTTGGTGCCGCCGACGCGGTGTTCGATCCGGGTGCCGTCGTCGCTCTCGGAGCGGTAGATCTCGGTGTCGGTCTCGGGTTTGCTGCCGGAGGCCGCGTCCCGGACCAGCTCTGTCGTCTTACCGCCCAGGGACATCACCGCGTTGTACGAAACCCAGCACAGGTCGGATGTCTTGTCCTTCTTGGCCGTGTTGTTGGCGGTGCCGGACTTCATCTTCTTGCGGTCGTCCTGGCAGGCGCGGTAGCGGCGCTCGATGTGACCGGCGTCGTAGTCCCAACCCTCGCCGATCCAGGAGGACTGGGGGGAAGCGACGGCCGTACGGCCGTCCACGGTCTGGGAGTTGTAGGTGAACTCGATGTTCGGGGCCGGGCCGGCGGGAGCCGCCGGAACCGTCAGCGGGTACGACCAGGTGAACGCGCCGGACGAGCCACCCGCCGACCACTTGCCGCTGGAGGCGAGTGGCGTGGCCTTGAAGGTGCCGCCGGCACCGCCGCCGGAGTCGACCGCCCCGACGACGGCCGAGTCGCCGGTCGCGGCGACCGGCGTGACCCCCACGCCCGAAGTGCGGTAGGCCGCCTGGGCGATCGACGGTCCGTCGTTCGCGAGCTTCTCGGCCGAGGCCGGGGTGACGGTTCCGTCCGCAGCCGTGTCGACCGTGGCGGTGATCGACTGGCCCTGGAAGTCGTTGGTGGTCTCCAGCTCCTCGTACTCCTGGCAGGCCTCGTCGTCGGGCGTGGTCAGGTAGCACTCGGGGAACTGGACGAAGCGCAGACGGGAGGCCCAGTCGGCGCCGTACAGGTTCTTGAACTTCGCGTAGTCGAGCTTGACCGAGACCGGCACGGAGCCGGTCGCGGGAGCCTGGACCTTCATCACCGTGCCGTCGACACCCTGGGACACGGCGGCCGCGCGGTCGTAGACCTGGACCTGCCAGGTGCCGGTGGGGGCCGTCTGGTCCGGAGCCTGGCCGAGGCTGATCGGGAGCCCTTCGACGGGGGTCAGGGCGATCTGCGGGGCGGTCGTGGCCGCGCGTGCCGACGCGGGTGTCGTGCTGCTCGCGGCGGAGCCGAAGTCGACCGATCTCGTGGCGGCGGCCGGCACCGTGACCGTGTTCGTCGGGGCCTGCTGCAGGTCCGGCGGGACATCGACCTTCAGCGTTTCCAAGTCGGGCTCGGAGACCTCTCCCGCGACCGTCTCGTCCTGGTCGAGCGTCTCCAGGGTGAGTGTCTCGCGGCCCTTCTCCGCGGTCGCCGGGTCGGGCGGCAGCGCGAACGACTGCGCGGGCAGCAGGCCTACGAGCAGGGCCGCTCCGACGGCGGGTACGACGGCCGCGCGGACACGGCGCAGCCGACGAGTGCGGACAGGCGAGAAGCGACCGAACACGGCGAGGTCCCCCCGGACCATTCGAGGCGGGACCAGGAACGGACCACGCGTGATGGCGTATCAGATACGGGAGATTCTGTGTCGGTCTTGTGGAGTTCCGCTAGATCACCTGTGCGGATGTGATGATCGACACGGTACGTAACGGATCGTAACGGTAGGTGAAGTTCCATTCTTCGTTTACCTGAGGTACCGGAATCCGTCACCTGTCTGCCGTGAACCGCGCAATTCACCGGTTCCCTTCGCAAATACGCACCTATGCGGGGGAGTTAAGGAGCGATCTGCCGCCCTATATGCCAATAGGGCTCAGCCGGAAGGCAGTTACCACCTCCGGCTTCCAACCACCTTTACGTGGCTTCCCTGTGTCCGACTCAATCAATTCCCTCCGCTTGCGAAGCGTGACGGCAGCCCGCTCTTGAGCCATCATCGGCTGGCCCGGCCGAGCCCTGTCCCGTGCCGGTTTCCTGGGGGGAAGGGGAACTCGCCCGATGACGCGCAAGGAGCGCAACCGGCGTCACGTACCCGGCGGACGGACGATCGCCGTCGTACTCACCGCGGCGCTCGCCGCCACCGGCATCGCCTTCGCCGGTCTCGGTCTGGACGAGCCCGGCCCACGCGACCGGTCGAGTGACGCCCGGAAGGCGAAGCCGGTCACGGAAGCCGCCGCGCTCGCGCGGGCCGCGAAGACCGGGAAGCCAGTCGAGGTCACGGCACTGCGCACCGCCCGGTCCACCACATGGGCGCGCTCCGACGGCTCGATGGCCAAGAAGCTCTACGCCTCCCCCGTCCGGGCCAAGGTGGGCGGCCGGTGGAAGGACATCGACTACGACCTCCGTCGCACCGAGAACGGCTGGGAGCCGAAGGCCACCAACACCCGGATGGTGTTCTCGGCCGGCTCCGGGGCGACGCGCGACGAGGGGGAGCGCGCCTCCCGGTCCACAGTGCAGCGCGTCTCCCTGCTCAAGAGCCTGAGTACGGCCGCGGTCGACGCGAGCACCCTGGTCACCCTCACCGTCGACGGCCACGACATCCAACTCACCTGGCCCGGCACGGTACCCGCACCGGTCATCGACGGCTCGCGCGCGCTGTACCCGGAGATCTTCCCGGGCGCCGACCTCGTCCTCACGGCCGACGACGACGGCTTCGCGCAGTTGCTCGTCCTCAAGAACCGGCAGGCGGCGGCCGATCCGCGCGCCCGGCAGCTCACCTACGGCATCACTTCGACGAGCCTGTCGTTCCGCCTGAACCCCCTCACCGGTGTCCTCGCCGCCGAGGACGCGGACGGCGAGGAGGTCGCGCTGTCGCCGACGCCGCTGATGTGGGACAGCAGCGGCACGCCGGCGGTCACCGACGGCTCGGTCGGCGCCTCCGCCCAGCCGACCGACGACGAGAGCCCGGACCCCGTCGACTCGTCGAGCCCCACGCCGAGCGACGACACGACTCCCACCGAGGAAGAACTCGTCGAGACGGACGAGCAGATCGACCCGGACCCCGAAGAGCTCCCGGTGGCCACCGACGGCCCGGGGCCCACTCCGTCGGACTCCCCGCCGCCCACCGCCCCGGCCGAGCCGACGCCCGAACCCTCCCCGACCGGCTCGGCGGCCACCCTCGGCCTGGCCGGGCTCGACGGCCCCGCCCCCGACTCGCGTGGCGAACTCGTCGAGGCCGACCTGTCGGGAGCGAACTGGCTTCTCACCCCGGACCAGGATTTCCTCGACGACCCCGCCACCACGTATCCGGTCTTCATCGACCCGTCCGTCAAGAAGCACATCCAGGACTGGACCACCGCGTACAGCCGGCACCCCAACGCTACGTTCTACAACGGCAAGGGCTTCAACAAGGGCGGTACGCACGAGGCCCGGGTCGGCTTCGAGTCGGACACCTGGGGCACCTCGCGCTCGTACTTCAACATGGACTTCGACAAGGACCTCAAGGGAACGAAGATCGAGTCGGCGAAGCTGTACATGCTGGAAACGTACTCCTGGTCGTGCAGCGCCCGCTCGATGAGCGTGCATGTCACCGGCAAGGTCAACGGGCGTACCAACTGGAAGAACGCGCCCAAGCTGCACGACGGCAACAAGGTCACCACCAAGAGCTTCGCGCACGGCTACAAGTCCAGTTGCGGAGACGCCTGGGAAGGCTTCAATGTGCGGTCCGCCGCGCAGAAGAAGGCCGACGAAGGGCGGGACACCATCACGTTCGGAATGCGGGCCCGGGACGAGGATTCGCAGTACGCGTGGAAGAAGTTCCAGGCCAACGGCGAGAACCCGCCGGTACTGGAATTGATCTACAACCGCAAGCCCAGTGCGCCGACCTCCCTCGACCTCGGCCCCGACGCCAAATGCACCACCACTCAGCCCTACGCCCGGATGGGTTCGGGAAGTCTGACCTTCACCGCGAAGGCGTCCGACAAGGACAAGAACCTCGATTTCCTCGACTTCGACCTGTGGCCGCACGGCAAATGGGCGACGACGGGTGACCTGCTGGGCGCGACCGGCAAAGTGTCCGTGGGATCGGACAAGGGCACGGCGCTCAGGACGACGAAGGAGTTCTCCACCAGCAGACTGACCAACGGCACGCTCTACTCCTGGCGGGTGCGAGCCTGGGACGACGCGGAATCGTCCTCCCCCTTCTCCCCGGCCAAGACACCGTGCCGCTTCGTCCTCGACACGGCCGCGCCGAAATCGCCCAAGGTCAGCTCCACCGACTTCCCCAACGCCGACGGCGACGAGAACGGCTTCGGCAGCGGCGCCGACGACTCGAAGTGGAGCACCAAGAAGTTCGGCACGGCCGGCACGTTCACCGTGCGTGCGCTCAACACGGATGTCGTGCGGTACGAGTACGGGTTCAACGCGCCCAGCTATCCCTTCCACCTGGACCGGAAGGCCGGTACCGCGACCACCGTCAGCGCGACGCTGACGAACGCCAAGCCGCCCACCGCCGGTCCCAACGTCCTCTACGTGCGAACCGTGGACGGCGCGGGCAACGTGTCGCAGCCCACGAAGTACTTCTTCTACGTCAGCCCCCGCGACCAGGCCGACTCACCCGGCGACTTCACCGGGGACAAGCTCCCGGACCTGATGGTCGTCACCGACGCGGGCAATCTGGCCCTCTACCCCTCCCAGGCCACCAACGACCTCGCCAAGGGCTCCGGTGACCTGGACTACTCGATGGCCGGCGCCTACCGGTCCAACCCGGCCAAGGATCCGAACGGCGACGACCTGCCGCCGTATGTCGCCGCACCCTCCGGCCACTTCAAGGGTGCCCTGATCACCCACAACGGGGACATCTACGGCGGTGACGGCCTCCAGGACCTGGTGGTGCGCGTCGGCGGCAAGTTGTGGGTGTATCCCGGCGACGGCTACGGTGCCGTCAACATCGACAAGCGCGTGGAGATCCTGCTGCCCGACGGGGCGCCCAGCCCGGCCTCGCTGACGCAGATCGTGTCCACGGGTGACGCCACCGGCGACGGCCGTACCGACTTCTTCGCCACCGCGGGCGACGAACTCTGGGCTCTCACCGGCTACCACGGCGCCACCATCGACCAGGCGATCCGTCTGTCGGGCTCCGCCTGGACCGAGCGCGACATCGTCACCGTCCTGGACATCACCGGCGACGGGGTGACGGACATGGTGTACCGCACGGACGAGTACGCCCAGCTCATGCTCCGCAAGGGCAAGGCGGCGGGCGGTGGTGGCACCGATCTGGAGTCCCTGTCCTCCGAAGCCGACTCCTCCGGCGGCACCGACCTCGAGTACGGTTCCGCCGGCTGGTCCAACGCCAACATCCCGCTGCTGATCGGGACCCCGGACGCGAACGGGGACACCGTTCCCGACGTCTGGACGGTGCGTTCCGACGGTTCGGTCCGCTTCTACGCCGGTGGCAAGACGGTCCTGGCGGGCTCGGGTACGGAGATCGTGGCTTCCGCGAGCTACTGGAAGACCCGGATCGCCATCGGTTGACCGGCAGCGAGGGCGGGGAGGGGGCCGGCCGCGGGAAGCCGCGGCTCGGCCTCCTTTCCATGCCCCGGCCGCGTGGGCACGTGCTGTCGTTCCCGCGGTCGTACCAGCCGACGCTCTAATCTGACGACATGTCAGACAAAGAGTCATACGCATCACATGCATCACACATGTCGCACGAGTCGTACGACCTGCTCGGTTTCGACAACGTCCTCCTCCCCGTCGGCGACCTCGGCGAGGCCGTCTCGTTCTACGAGCGGGCCGGCTTCGAGGTGGGCTTCCGGCTGGACGAGGCCGGGATCGCGGGGCTGAAGGTCGGCAAGGAGACGCCCGGACTGCTGCTGCGGGTGGAGGAGGAGCTGCGGCAGCGACCGCCCGTGTGGGCGTCCGCACGGGTGTGGCTGGAGGTGCCCGACGCGCGGGCCGCCGCGCGGGACCTGACGGCGGCGGGGGTGCCGCCGCTCGACCCCCCGTTCTCCGTCGCCACCGGCTGGACCGTCGAGTTCGCGGACCCCTGGGGGAACGTCATCGGGTTCACGGACTACAGCAAGCGGCCGGAGCTGGCCCGCACCGGATGATCGACTGATCGGTTGAACGTGTTCAAAAACAGCGCTACAGTCCTCCCCGGGACGCTTTGAACGCGTTCAAGAATGTTGCTGAGGGGTGGGGACATGGATCTCACGGTCGTCGCGTACGTCGTGTATTCGCTGGTCAGCGTGGGGCTGACGGTGTGGGTGGCGCGGACGTTGAGCAGGAACGGGCGGATCTTCCTCTCGGACGTGCTGCGGGGGAACGAGGCGCTCGCGGACGCGGTGAACCACCTGCTGGTGGTGGGGTTCTATCTCGTGAACCTCGGGTTCGTGGCGCTGTACCTGGACGCCGACGGGGCCATCACCAGCCCGCGTGAGGTGTTCGAGGCGGTGTCGGCGAAGCTCGGCGTGGTGCTGCTCGTGCTCGGGGTGCTGCACCTGGGGAACGTCTTCGTGCTGAACAGGTTCCGGCGGCGGGGCGTCATGGAGCGGGAGCAACTGCCGCCGGTCGCGCCGCAGGCCTGGGCCGCGCCGCAGGGCTGGAGCGCGCCGACGGGGCAGGTATGAGCACCACGGCCCAGGCGGCCACCGGGGACCGGGGCGCTGAGCGCGTCCCGGTCCGCGGGCTCACCGTGCTGTACGACGCCGGGTGCGGACTGTGCGCCTTCCTGCGGGACTGGCTGGGCAGGCAGCGCCAGTTGGTACCGCTGGGGTTCGTGGCGGCGGGGTCCGAGGAGGCCCGGCGGCGGTTCCCGTCGCTCGACCACGGGGCGACCCTGGAGGAGATCACGATCGTGGGCGACGGCGGGCAGGTGTACCGCGGGGCCGCCGCCTGGATCGTGTGCCTGTGGGCGCTGCGTGAGTACCGGCCGCTCGCGCACCGGCTGAGCACCCCGGCGGGGGCCCGGCTCGCGCGCACCGCCGTCCTCACCGCCGCGAAGTGGCGCGGCGCCCACCGCCAGCCCGGCTCGGGCTGCGGGAGCGGCGGGGCCGAGCTGACGGGATGGGCGTACGACCGGCGGTACGGGTGGCTGTACCGCCCTCCCGGCGGCTGCGACACCGGTACCCGCGCGACTCGTTAGGCTCTGCCCGTGGCCGCACTGAACGACAACCCCAGCCCAGAGCCCGGCGCCGACCAGCCCGACGCGGGGGCCGGCGGCCCCAGGGACGGCGCGGAGCAGCCCGGTCCCAAGGGTTCCGCCAAGTCCGAGCAGACCCGTGCGCTGATCCTGCAGACCGCGCTGCGGCTCTTCCAGGAGCGCGGGTACGACAAGACGACGATGCGGAGCATCGCCAAGGAGGCCGGGGTCTCTGTCGGGAACGCGTACTACTACTTCGCCGGCAAGGAACACCTGATCCAGGGGTTCTACGACCGGATCGGCGCCGAGCACCTCACGGCGGTGCGGCCCGTGCTGGAGCGGGAGAAGGACCTGGAGGCGCGGATCGCCGGGGTGCTGAAGGCGTGGCTGGACGTGGCGGAGCCGTACCACGAGTTCGCGGCGCAGTTCTTCAAGAACGCGGCCGATCCGGAGAGCCCGCTCAGCCCCTTCTCCCCCGAGTCGGAGGGGCCGCGCGAGGAGTCCATCGGCATCCACCGCGAGATCCTCGCCGGGTCCAAGGCCAAGGTCCCGGACGAACTCCGGGAAATCCTCCCGGAGTTGATGTGGCTCTCCCAGATGGGGCTCGTCCTGTACTGGGTCTTCGACCGGAGCGAGGGGCGCGCCCGCAGCTACCGGCTGGCCGAGCGGGGGGCACGCCTGACCACCCGGGGCGTCTCGTTGGCGCGGTTCCGGGCGCTGCGGCCGCTGGTCCGCGAGGTGCACGAGCTGTTCACGGACTTCCTGCCGGGGATGACAAAGGGGGCGCCGGAGGGGGTGCCGGGGCCGGGGGGCGAGGGGCGAGGGGTGGAGTGATCACTTTCGGGTGAACGAAGTCGAACGGGACACCTGGTTCCGCTCCTGCCTACGATGATTTTCTCGACACCAGCCCACGGGAGGCACGCGATGTCCGCTGCATGCGTCGAGCAGTCCGTCGATCCTCGGCCGCTCACCGCCATCGCCGACGAGATCATGGAGCGTCATCCGGGCTACCGCGTCGAGATCATCGGAGGCCTTCTCCTCGTGTCCCCGGCCCCGGACAGCGCCCATGCCCGCGCCCTGACGAAACTGATGCGTCCGTTCATCGAGGCGGGCCTCGACGACGGCGAAACAGCGGTGCTCCAAGGCGTGGGGCTCTGGTTGCCCACCGATACCGAGGACTACGCCATCCCCGACCTCGCGGTGGTGGACGCCGACATCGACGAGCACCTCGTGGAGAACAACTCCTACGATCCGATCTGCTTCCGCCTCGTCCTCGAAGTCACCTCCGGGAACTGGAAGAACGACCTCAAGACCAAGGTCACCGCCTACGCCGAGGCGCAGGTCCCCGTCTATGTCGTCGTCGACCGCAAGCACCAGCGGCTCCACGTACTCACCGATCCCGCCAAGGGCGAGTACACGAGCCATCGCGTCCACGCCCCCGGCGAGATCATTTCCCTGCCGGAGACGATCGGCGCCAAGGTCGCCCTGGACGTCGACCAAATCATCAAGGCGGGACAGAAGAAGGCTGGTTGACCGCGTCCACCTCCCCCTCGACCACCCCGGCCACCTCCACGTCGTACACCAGCGGCCCCTCCCCCACGACCACCTGACGCGCGCGGGAGGCGGACGTCGGTGAGGTCGTGGCCAGGAGGTAAGGCCCCGGGCCGGGTACCGCCACGATGTACGAGCCGTCCGCCAGGGCCGTCACCCGGTCCAGCTGACGGCCGCCCCGCGACAACAGGGTCACCTCGGCGCCCTCGGCCGGCTCACCGTCCGCCGTACTGACGAAACCGTGGATCACGGAAGCGGGACCGTCCGGGGGC
Source organism: Streptomyces sp. NPDC107538 (assembly GCF_055657445.1). Taxonomy (NCBI): domain Bacteria; kingdom Bacillati; phylum Actinomycetota; class Actinomycetes; order Kitasatosporales; family Streptomycetaceae; genus Streptomyces; species Streptomyces sp. NPDC107538. The sequence goes on from NZ_JBVKAY010000002.1 coordinate 592,642, forward strand.
GCAACCGCCGAAGTCTCCTCCCTCGGCTCCACCGCCAGATGCGGCAGCCGTCGTTCCAGCCCTGCCGGCAGCCATCAGTTCGCCTTCCCGAGCAGATGCATCGCGGCCGGCACCAGGGCCGTACGGAGTCGTCGTCGACCGACCCCTCGGCCACCTTCCACACCACCGTGTCGGTGTCGCCCGCGCGCTCCGGGAAGGCCTTGTCCATCAGGTCGTACGCGTGCTTGGAGTCCGTGTCCGGGAGGGAGAAGACATTCGCGTAGTCCGTGCCCGCGCATTGGTCGTCGTTCGGTCCCCCAGGTCCTGGGTTCACCCTTGACCGCGGCGCGGGAGCGGCGACATGGGCCGCCCATGACTCTCAAGGAACTCCAAGGCGGGACCGGGCCCCTGTGGGAACTCCCGTGCGGGCCACCTCGTCGAGGAACTCCTCGCCCTCGCCCGGCTCGACCAGCGCCCCGAACTCCGTCTGCGGAACGTCGACCTGACCCGCCTGGTCCGCGACGCCGCCGCCGACCTCCGCGCCCAGCAGCCCGACCGCCCGGTCACCGTCCACGCCGACGGCGCCCTCCCGCTCCGGGCCGACGAGTCGGGCCTCCGGCAGGTCCTGGGCGACCTGGTGAGCAACGTCCGCACCCACACCCCGGCGGACGTGCCGGTGCGCCTCTCCCTCGCGCGGGAGGACGGCGTCGTACGGCTGTGCGTGGCGGACTAGGCGCCCGGTCTGGCGGAGGAGGACGCGGCCCGGGTCTTCGACCGCTTCTTCCGGGCGGGCGGCGGCGCGGGCAGCGGTCTGGGCATGGCGATCGGGCAGGGAGTGGTGGAGGCCCACGCAGGCGAGGTCACGGTGACCACGGTCCCGGGCGATGGCCTGAAAGTGACGGTCGCTCTGGGGGCGCCCCCACCAGCGCCCACACCGTCTTGCCGTGCCGACCCCGGCTCCACACCCCCCAGGCCGCCGCGAGATGCTCCACCAGCCGCAGCCCCCGCCCCGACTCCGCCCACTCCCCCACCTCCCTGAGCCGGGGCGGGGCCATCCCCTCGTCCGAGACCTCGATGAAGCAGGATCCGTCCGCCAGCGCGGTCACCGCGACCTCGAACTCCCGCTCCAGCAAAGGGCCGTGGCGTACGACGTTGGTGGCCAGCTCGGAGACGACGAGCACGATGTCCTCCAGGGCCGGGGAGCCCTCACCGTGCCCCCAGTCGACCAGGTGTTCCCGTACACGGTGCCGGGCGAGGCCCACGGACGCCGGATGGCGGGGCAGCCGGAAGGAGTTGCGTCTCACCACGTTCGCTCCTCACCCCGATCACATCCCCGACACAGAAGATGCGGTGGGCGAGCGCGTCCTGTCACTCCCTCGAACGTCCGGCCCGCGAGTTCGCGTCAGCTGTCACCCGGCGTCTGTCATATCCCGGCCGGAACCATCGGCCATGCCCAGGGCCGGAGCCATCACCGTGACCCTCGTCAGATCCAGTCCAGCCGCCACAGCCGGAAGACCCCGGTCCCGTCGGACAGATACTGCGCCCCGCCGACCTCCTCACTGCTGAGCACGTACTCCTTGCGCTGCCACAGCGGGATCATCGGCACGTCCTGGGCCACGACGTCCTGCAGTTCCTTGAAGTCCGCGGCGGCCCGGCCGCGGTCCTCGTAGCGCCGGCTGTCCTTGATGAGCCGGTCGGCCTGCTCACTGCTGTAGCCGTTGTCCAGGGAGTTGCCGGTGCCGACAAGGGGTCCGGCGAAGGTGTCGGGGTCGGGGTAGTCGGCGACCCAGCCCACCCCGTACGCATCCAACTTGCCTTCGGCGTACCGCTGTTGGAAGGCGGTCCACTCGTACGCCTTGGTGGTCACATAGAACAGCCCGCTCGCCTCCAGCTGTTCCTTCAGCTCGGCGGCCTCGGCGGCGGACGAGCCCCGGCCCTCGGCGTACCCGAAGGTGAAGCGCACGGGCATGGAGACGCCGGCCTCGTCGAGGAGCCGGCGGGCGCGCTGCGGGTCGGGCTTGGGGTTCGCGTCGAAGAACGAGGTGGTGTGGCCGGTGATGCCGGCCGGGATGAGCGAGTAGAGCGGGTCGGTGGTGCCCCGGTAGACGTCGGCGACCAGCTTCTCGCGGTTGATCAGCGCGGCCAGCGCCTGCCGTACCCGGCGGTCCTGGAAGGGCGAGTTCGGCCGCACGTTGAGCACGACGTTGCGGGTCTCGGTGCTGTCGGCCTCGGTGACCCGCTGGTCGGGGTCGCTGGGCGACAGCGCGGCGAGCGTCGCGGGCGGCAGGGTGCGGGTGACCACGTCGATCCGCCGTGCCTTCCACGCCTTCTGCAGCGCCGCCGAGTCCTTGTAGTAGCGCATCAGGACGGGGCTGCCGGGCTGCTGGACGGCGCCCCGGTAGTCGCCGTTCGGGGCGAGCCGGGCCTGTTCGTCCGCGTACGAGGTCAGCGTGTAGGGCCCGCTGCCGTCGGCACCGCCGTCCGTACGCAGCCTGCTCGTCGCGTACTTGGTGCTGTCGACGATCGCACCGGCGCCGGTGGCCACCTTGAACGGAAAGGTGGCGTCCGGCGAGGAGAGACGGAAGCTGACGGACAGTCCGTCCGCGGTGACCGACCGGAGCGTGTCGAGCAGCGCGGCGGGGCCGGTGTCCGCGTTGATGCGCTTGACCCGGTCGAAGGAGTACTTGACGTCCTTGCCGGTGACCTCGCGCCCGCTGGGGAACCGCAGGTCCGGGCGGAGGGTGCAGCGGTAGACGGTGAGGGCGTTGCCGACGAACCCGCACGCCCGGGCGGCGTCCGGAACGGGTGTGGCACCGCCCGGCTCGAAGGTCAGCAGGGACTGGAACACATTACTGAACAGCGCCCAGGAGCCCGCGTCGTAGGCGCCGGCCGGGTCGAGCGAGGTGACCGCGTCGGTCGTGCCGACGGTGATCGCCCGGTTCACGTCCCGCTGGGCCGGCAGCAACTGCCAGCCGCCGATCGCCGCGCTCGCCAGGACCAGCAGCGACGCGAGAATCCGCAAGCGAACCGACCGCATCGGCGCCCCTCCCAGGGATTCCCACCCGGCCCACTACGCACAGTGGTTCCTCGGTGGCGCGGATCACCTAACCACAGTCGCCTGTGTTGACGGAAGACAGGTTTTGTTGAGTTGAGAAAGAACTTAGTAAGCATGGGGGCCGTATCAGGCCTGCTTCGACGCCAGCTCCACCACGGTGATGTCCGACGGCGCCCCGACCCGCACCGGCGGCCCCCAGGCACCCGCGCCGCGGGTGACGTAGAGCTGGGTGTCGCCGTAGCGCTCCAGGCCCGCGAGGGTGGGGTTGGCGGCCTCGGCGACATAGGTCATGGGCCACATCTGGCCACCGTGGGTGTGCCCGGAGAGCTGGAGGTCGACGCCGTGGTCGACGGCGTCGTGGATCTGCACGGGCTGATGGGCCATCAGCACCACGGCGCGCGAGGTGTCCCGGTCGCCGAGCGCCTTGGCGAAGTCGGGGCCCTGGCCCTCGTCCTCGCCCGCGATGTCGTTCACCCCGGCGAGATCGAGATACGGCAGCTCGCGGCGGGCGTTCTCCAGCGGGGTCAGGCCCAGCCGCCGCACCTCCTCGACCCACTGCTCGGCGCCGGAGATGTACTCGTGGTTGCCGGTGACGAAGAAGCTGCCGTGTCGCGCCTTCAGACCGGCGAGCGGCGCCGCCGCCGGACCCAGGTCCTCGACATCGCCGTCGACGAGGTCGCCGACCACCGCGATCAGGTCGGGCTGCGTCGAGTTGATCGTGTCGACGACCTTCTGGGCGAAGCCCCGGCCCAGCATCGGCGAGAGGTGGATGTCGCTGACCACCGCGATCCGGAAACCGTGGGCCGCGCGCGGGAGTTTGGCCAGCGGCACGGTGACCCGCTTGAGCTTGGGGCCGCGTACGACGCCGTAGGTGCCGTAGCCGACGGTACCGACGGCCGCGGCGGCGACGGCCCCGCCGACGACCCGGGAGACGAAGAGCCGGCGGGAGGGGTCGGCCGGGGGCGCGGGGGCGGCCGGGGTGGTGGAGGCGGGCGGGGCCGGGGGTTCGGCCGCCGAGGAGGCGGCGGGGCCGGCGGGGGCGACGGGCTGTCCGGGCTCGGTGGCCTCCGCGGCCTCGGCCTCCGCGGGGCCGCCGCCCGCCGGGACCGGCTGCGGTTCGGGCTCGCGCACCATCGGCTCCTGGTCCGGCTCCGGCGCGGGCGCCGGGGCGCGCCGCGCCACCAGACGGAGCACGAGGGGCCGTACGAGCTCCCCCACCAGCAGGGCCAGCAGCAGATACAGCGCGAGGGCGAGCCACATGAAGCCCGGCCAGGTCAGCGTCCGCTGCAGCCAGAAGGGGGCACCGGTGCGCTCGGCCGCGAAGCCGCCGACCATCAGCAGCGGTCCGGCGATGAACACCACCGTGCCCACGCGTCTGGCGAGCCCCGGCCCGCGCGTCGTGTCGCGCACCAGGCGGCGCCACGCGTACCAGTGCAGCGCCCCGAAGGCGCCCAGCACCAGCAGGGCGACGAGGACGAAGACAGCGATCATCACGTCGTACTCCCGGTCACACGGTCTCGGCGAAGGGCGCGCACGCCGCGCAACCCGATGACCCCGATGGCCGTCCCAAGGGCAAAGGAGACGACGGCGAGCGTCAGATGCACCCAGAAGTACGCCGTCGGATCACCCGCGTCGTCGAACGCGAGCCCGCTGCCGTCCTTCCACAGGTTTTTGATGAAAGTGGTCCAGATGACCCAGCTCCACACCCCGAAGGCGAGCAGGAACCAGGAGAGGGGGCGGCTGAGCGTCATGCGTTCAGTATCGCCGTCGGCCGGGGGGTCCTCGCGCCGGGGTGCGAGCGGGGGCGCGAGCAGGAGCGGGCGAGCCACGGGGCGCTCCAGTGGGATTTACCGGTCGGAGCCATGTACTTTCTCGATCGTGCCCGCCTCCAAGAAGACCGCCAGGCGCCCCCTGCTGGTCACCTCAGCCACCCTGCTGTCCCTCTCGCTGACCTCGCTGTCGACGCTGACGGCCGCCCCGGCCCTCGCGGCTCCCGCGGCCTTCGCGGCGAAGGCGAAGCCGTCACCGAGTCCGAGCACCTCGCCGTCCGCGACGCCTCCGGCGAACATGTCGACCGTCGGCGGCGAGTCGCTGGGCAAGCCGGGGACCCAGGCCACGCTCGGCAGTGACGCGCCCGTCCTGCCCAAGGGCATCAGCGCCCGCTCCTGGATCGTCGCGGACGCCGAGTCGGGCGAGGTGCTGGCCGCGCACAACGCGCACTGGCGGCTCGCCCCGGCGAGCACGCTGAAGATGCTGTTCGCGGACACGCTGCTGCCGAAGTTCAACCGGGACGACGAGCACAAGGTCGCCCCGGCCGATCTGGCGGGTGTCGGCGCGGGCTCCAGCATGGTCGGCATAAAGGAGGACGAGACGTACACCGTCCACGATCTGTGGCTCGGTGTCTTCCTTCGCTCCGGCAACGACGCGGTGCACGTCCTGTCGGCCATGAACGGCGGGGTCAAGCAGACCGTCGCGGACATGAACGCGCACGCCGAGGAGCTCCAGGCCCTCGACACGCACGCGGTCAGCCCCGACGGCTACGACGCCAAGGGGCAGGTGTCGTCGGCGTACGACCTGACGCTGATCGCCAGGTCGGGGCTGCAGAAGAAGGACTTCCGGGAGTACTGCTCCACCGTGCGGGCGAAGTTCCCGGGCGAGACGAAGAAGGGGAAGAACGGCAAGAAGAGCCGTTCGTCCTTCGAGATCCAGAACACCAACCGGCTGCTCACCGGGGACAGCGGGCTCGACTCCTACCAGGGCATCGCGGGTGTGAAGAACGGCAACACGACGAACGCGGGTGCGACCTTCACCGGGGTCGCCGAGCGGGGTGACCGGGTTCTCCTCGTCACCGTCATGCATCCGGAGAAGGACGAGCACAACCAGGTCTACAAGGAGACCGCGAGCCTCCTCGACTGGGGGTTCAAGGCGGCGGGCAAGGTGACGCCGGTGGGTGAGCTGGTGCCGCCGAAGAGTGCGGAGACCTCCGGTGGGGATGCCGAGCCGAGTGCGCAGCCGGGGGCTACGGCGTCCGCGTCGGCCTCCGGTGGGGCGGGCGGAAAGTCGGTCGCCGCGGGGGCCTCCGGCGGGGGTGGCGGGGTCGGGGTTGCCCTGGGGGTCATGGGGGGCGTGTTGGGGGTGGTGGCCGGTGGGGTGTTCCTGGTGAATCGGAAGTGGCCTCTGCGGGGGAAGAAGTAGGGCGGTCCGGGTCCGGGGAGGGGGTGCCTGGTTGATGTCCGATGCGGGGTGCGGGTGCGTTGGGGCTTGTCGCGCCGTTCCTCGCGCCCCTTACGGGGCGCTGCCCTCGGTCGGAGGCTTCGGATCCGCTGCCTCCCCACTCTCTTTGCTGCCCTCCGCCGTCCAAGCCGCGCAGTACAGCAGCAGCTTGGTCGTGAAGTTGATCCAGAGGAGGAGGGCGATGGGGACGCCGAAGGCTCCGTACATGCTCTTGGCGGCGATGCCCTGCATGTAGCCGCTGAGGAGGAGCTTGAGGAGTTCGAAGCCGATGGCTCCTATGAGGGCGGCGACGACGAGGCGGCGGCGGGGCGGCTGGACGCCGGGCAGCAGGGTGAGGGCGTAGAGGAGCAGCAGAAAGTCGGCGAGGACGGCGACGGCGAACGCGGCGACGCGCAGCAGGATGCCGCCCCATCCGTCGCGGTCGATGCCGAGCTGGTCCGCGAACCGGCCGACGGCCCAGGACGCGGAGGTGGACGCGGCCAGGGAGACGAGTACCGCGCCGCCGAGACCGACCAGGACGCCCGTGTCCTTGCCCTTGGCGAGGAAGAAGTTCCCGTCGTCGTCCGGTTTCTCCCAGACCGCGCGCAGACAGCCGCGCATCTCGCCGACCCAGCCGATGCCGGTGAACAGCAGCAGCGCGCCGGCGATGATCCCGATCGTGCCGGCGTTGTCGACGAGGCCCGCGATGTCGAGCTGGTCGGAGATGCCGGGCACCTGCTCGGCGACCCGGTCCTCCAGGTCCCGCTGTCTGTCCTCGCCGAGGGTGGCCGCGGCGATGGCGGCGGCCACGGTCAGCAGCGGGAACAGCGCCAGGAAGCTGATGAAGGTCATCGCCGCGGCCAGGCGGGTCCACTTCACCCGCTCCAGCCGCTCGTACGACCGCCACGCGTGCGTGGTCGTCAGGCGCTCCACCAGGGGACCGATCCCGGGGAGCTTTTTCAGCCAGTCCATGATCCGAACTCTGCCCCACTCGTCGCCGACCGATGCTCCGCTACCGGATACCCCCGCACCGGCCCGGGATCCGCTCCCCGGCGGTCACCGGTTTCGACGCCCCCCGCCGCGGTGTCACCAGTCCGCCACCGCGGCCGCGTACATCGTCATCCACGCCGCCGCGACGAGGGTGAGGGGGCGGTCGTGCAGGACCACGTCCTCGGGCTCGCCCGCGGTGCCCCGGTCGGCGAAGACGGCGTAGCGGAGGACGGCCAGGACGAAGGCGACCAGGGAGAGTTGACGCCAGGGCAGGATGCCGGTGCTCGGTGCGCCGCCCTCCTCCAGGGCCCAGAGGCAGTAGCCGAGGACGGCGACCCCGGCCGCCAGCTGCCAGACGAAGCGCAGGTATCCGGCCGTGTACTCGGTGAGCAGCGCCCGGGTCGCGCCGGGCCGGTCGGCCGTCTGCAGGGCCTCCGAGTACCGCTTGGCCGCGACCATGAACAGCGCGCCGAACCCGGTGGTGATCAGGAACCAGCGCGACAGCGGGATGCCCAGCGCGAGCCCGCCGATCATCGCCCGCATCAGGAACCCGGTGGTGACGACCGCCAGATCGACGACCAGGACGTGCTTGAGGCTGACGCAGTAGGCGAGTTGGAGGCCGAGGTACGCGATCAGCAGCGCGGTGACGTACGGCGGGCAGAGCCAGGCGGCGGTCACCGGGGCGAGCACGGCCAGGGCGCCGCCGACGCCGTACGCGACCGGGACGGGGACCTGTCCGGCGGCGACCGGGCGGTGGCGTTTGACCGGGTGGGCGCGGTCCGCCTCGGCGTCCCGGGCGTCGTTGACGAGGTACACGGCGGCGGAGCAGGCCGTGAAGAGGGCGAAGACGAGCGGGAGTTGGGTGAGCGCGCGGGGCGTGAGGAGTTCCCCGGCGGCGGCGGGCGCGGCGACGACCAGGATGTTCTTGATCCATTGGCGGGGGCGTGCGGCCCGGAGGAGGCCGAGGGCGAGGCCGGCCCGCGGGGGCGCCTGCCCGGGGAGCGTCCGGTGCTCCAGGACCACCGTGCGCTCAGCCACGACCGTTCACCACCCAGCGTGCGCCGAGCCGCGCCGTGAGCGCCCCAAGGGCGACGCCCGCCGCCACGTCCGACGGGTAGTGCACACCGGCCACCAGCCGGGAGAGGCACATCGCGGCGGCGAGCGGGGCGAGGACGGGAAGCAGCAGCGGGGCGCCCAGGGCCCCGTGGGCCACGACGGCGACCGCCGCCGCGGCCGAACTCGCGTGCGAGCTGGGGAAGGAGTGCCGTCCGGCGGTGCGGACGAGAGGTGCGAGGGGTGCGAGGCGGGTATGGGGCGCGGGGGGTGCGGCATGCGCGGGGCGGGGACGTCGTACGACCCGCTTCACGCCCATGCTGGCCAGATGCGCCCCGGCGGTCAGGGCCGTGCCGCGCAGCCACACCCCGCGCCGTTCCCGGTCGACGGCGGCCCCGGCCAGGCCGGCCGCGAGCCACAGCAGCCCGTGCTCCCCCACCCAGGACAGCCCCCGCGCGGCGGTCGCCACGCGCGGGTCGGCGGCACGGGCGTGGAGCGCGGAGAGCAACCGCCGGTCCAGGCCCCGCACACCGTCGACGACGTCAACTTCATCCATGCCGCGTCACTCTTGTAGGCGGCCGTCCGAGAACTGCGGCAATCTTGAACGACATCCCCTTAATCACTCTTCGACCGCCCGCCGATCACCCATTTCGGTGAGGCGGCAGAGCGACCGGACCGAAGCGCCCGATTCCTTCACTTAGGCGGCGATACGGTCGCGCCCATGCCAGCCGACGCCGCCCCCGCCCCTCCGGCTCCCGCACCCCCCGCACCCGCACCCGCACCCGGCCGCCCCGTCCCCGTCACCGGCTGGGGCCGCACCGCGCCGACCACCGCCCGGCTGCTCCGCCCCCGTACGTACGACGAGGCCGCGGACGCCGTACGGGCGTGCGGGGCGCGCGGCGGGATCGCGCGGGGGCTCGGGCGGGCGTACGGGGACGCGGCGCAGAGCGCGGGCGGGACCGTCCTCGACATGACGGGCCTGGACCGGATCCACGCCATCGACGCGGACGGCGGCACCGTCCTGTGCGACGCGGGGGTCTCCCTGCACCGGCTGATGGAGGTGCTGCTCCCGCTCGGCTGGTTCGTGCCGGTGACCCCCGGGACCCGCCAGGTGACCGTGGGCGGCGCCGTCGCCGCCGACATCCACGGCAAGAACCACCATGTCTCCGGTTCGTTCGCCCGTCACGTCCTCTCCCTGGACCTGCTGACGGCGGACGGCGAGATCCGCACGGTCGTCCCCGGCACCCCGCTCTTCGACGCCACGGCCGGCGGCATGGGCCTGACGGGCGTCATCCTGACCGCGACCGTCCGGCTCCTCCCCGTCGAGACGTCCTGGATGTCGGTCGACACCGAACGCGCCCGCGACCTCGACGACCTCCTCGCCCGCCTCACGGCCACCGACCGCCACCACCGCTACTCCGTCGCCTGGATCGACCTCCTCGCCCGGGGCGCGTCGACCGGGCGCGCGATCCTGACCCGCGGCGACCACGCGCCCCTGGAGGCACTGCGCGGCCCGCGCGCGCGGGTGAGGCGGTTCGGGCCGTTGGAATTCCGGACCCGCCAGCTGCCGGCCGCCCCCGCCCACCTCCCGGACGGCCTCCTCGGCCGTACGGGCGTACGACTCTTCAACGAGCTGTGGTACCGCCACGCACCCCACGCCCGCACCGGCGAACTCCAGCGGATCCCCACCTTCTTCCACCCCCTCGACGGCGTCCCGCACTGGAACCGGATCTACGGCCGCTCCGGCTTCGTCCAGTACCAGTTCGTCGTCGGACACGGCCACGAGGAGGCCCTGCGCCGGATCGTGCACCGGATCTCGGCGCGCCGCTGCCCCTCCTTCCTCGCCGTCCTGAAGCGGTTCGGCGCGGGCGACCCCGGCTGGCTGTCCTTCCCGATGCCCGGCTGGACCCTGGCCCTGGACATCCCGGCGGGACTGCCCGGCCTCGGCGCCTTCCTGGACACGCTCGACGAGGAGGTGGCGTCCGCCGCCGGCCGCGTCTACCTGGCGAAGGACGCCCGACTGCGCCCCGACCTGCTGGCCGCGATGTATCCCCGGCTGGCCGAATTCCGCGCGCTGCGACGGGAGTTGGACCCGGGCGGCGTCTTCGTGTCGGACCTGTCCCGCCGTCTGGGCCTATGACGACCCGTAGCGCCCGTGGTGGTGCCCATGGCGCCCGCGGCAGCTGCGGAACGCCCTGATCCGGACCACCGAAAACCCCTGTCCCCACACCCAGGAGCTGTCATGAAGGACGCCTTCGGCACCCCCCAGTCCCTGCTGATCCTCGGAGGTACGTCGGACATCGCGCTCGCCACGGCCCGTCGGCTGATCGCCCGCCGGACCCGCACGGTGTGGCTGGCGGGGCGCCCCTCGCAGGATCTGGAGAACGCGGCCGTCCAGCTGCGCGGACTCGGCGCGGAGACCCACACCATCTCCTTCGACGCGCTCGACCCCGAGTCGCACGAGGCGATCCTCGGCAAGGTCTTCGCCGAGGGCGACATCGACATGGTCCTGCTCGCCTTCGGGGTGCTCGGCGACCAGGCGAACGACGAACGCGACCCGGTGGCCGCCGCGCGTGTCGCCCAGACCAACTACACGGGCGCCGTCTCCTCCGCCCTGGTCTGCGGGCGGGCCCTCCAGGCGCAGGGGCACGGCTCCCTCGTCGTCCTGTCCTCGGTGGCCGCCGAGCGGGCCCGCCGCTCCAACTTCATCTACGGCTCCAGCAAGGCCGGCCTCGACACCTTCACCCAGGGCCTGGGCGACGCCCTGCACGGCACCGGCGCCCACGTCATGCTGGTCCGCCCCGGCTTCGTCCGCACCGGAATGACCGGGGGCCGCCCGGAGTCCCCCCTCGCGACGACCCCGGAAGCGGTCGCCACCGCCATCGAACTGGGCCTGCGCCGCCGCTCGGAAACGGTGTGGGTACCGGGCTCACTCCGCCTGGTGATGGCGGCCCTGAGGCACGTCCCCCGGGCGCTGTTCCGCCGCCTGCCGCTCTAGGAGCGGGGTCACAGGGCCGGCAGCGTCGTGTCCCCCACGGGCGCCCCCGCCTGTGGGGGAACGACGGAGCCGCCGAACGCGAACTCGCGCAGCTTCCGCCAGACCCCGTCGGGCCCCTGCTCGTAGAGCGCGAAGCCGGTGCAGGGCCACTGTGCCTCGTACCCGGCCAGCTCCTCGAACGCCCGGTCCATCGCCTCCTCGGCGATGCCGTGCGCCACGGTGACATGCGGGTGGTACGGGAAGTTCAGCTCGCGCGCCACCGGCCCCGAGGCGTCCCGGACCTGCTTCTGCAGCCAGGTGCAGGCCTCGGCCCCCTCCACGACCCGTACGAAGACGACGGGCGACACGGGCCGGAAGGTGCCCGTGCCGGACAGCCGCATCGGGAAGGGCCGGCCGGCCGCCGCGACCTCGGCGAGATGCGCCTCGATCGCCGGCAGCTGGTCGCCCTCGACCTCTGTCGGCGGCAGCAGCGTGACATGTGTGGGGATGCCGTGAGCGGCGGCGTCGCCGAAGCCCGTGCGCCGCTCCTGGAGCTGGCTGCCGTGGGGCTCCGGGACCGCGATCGACACACCGATCGTTACGGTCCCCACGTCGTCTCCTGTCGTCGTGTCATGCGTGTCATGCGCGTTGTCGAATGTCCTCGTCGGCCGCGCCCCGTCGCACCGGACGCGTCGACCGCACCAGCTATCGACTGTACGGCCACGGCGGTGTTCCGGGCAGGCGCAGCGGGAGTGATGTGCGGCGCTGTCGGTGGTGCGACCGGTGGTGCGATCGGGCGCTCGGGGGCAGAGGTGGTGCGGCTCAGTGCTTGGCGGGCAGGAAACCCACCCGGTCGTACGCCTGGGAGAGCGTCTCCGCGGCGACCGCGCGCGCCTTCTCGGCCCCCTTGGCCAGAATCGAGTCGAGCGTCTCCGGGTCGTCCAGATACTGCTGGGTACGCTCCCGGAACGGCGTCACGAACTCGACCATGGCCTCGGCGAGGTCCGTCTTGAGCGCACCGTAGCCCTTGCCGACGTACTTCTGCTCCAGTTCCGCGACACCCGCCCCCGTCAGGGTCGAGTAGATGCTGAGCAGGTTGCTGACGCCCGGCTTCTCCGCGGTGTCGAAGCGGATCACCGTGTCGGTGTCGGTGACCGCGCTCTTGACCTTCTTCGCGGTGACCTTCGGGTCGTCGAGCAGGTTGATCAACCCCTTCGGGGTCGACGCCGACTTGCTCATCTTGATCGCGGGGTCCTGAAGGTCGTAGATCTTCGCCGTCTCCTTCAGGATGTACGGCTTCGGGATCGTGAAGGTCTCGCCGAAGCGGCCGTTGAAGCGCTCGGCGAGGTCACGGGTCAGCTCGATGTGCTGGCGCTGGTCCTCGCCGACCGGCACCTCGTTCGCCTGGTACAGCAGGATGTCGGCGACCTGGAGGATCGGGTACGTGAAGAGGCCGACGCTCGCGCGGTCGGCGCCCTGCTTGGCGGACTTGTCCTTGAACTGGGTCATCCGGGAGGCCTCGCCGAAGCCGGTGAGGCAGTTCATGACCCAGCCGAGCTGCGCGTGCTCGGGGACGTGGCTCTGGACGAAGAGCGTGCAGCGCTCCGGGTCGAGACCGGCGGCGAGCAGCTGCGCGACGGCGAGCCGGGTGTTGGCGCGCAGGTCCGCGGGGGCCTGCGCGACGGTGATCGCGTGCAGGTCGACGACCATGTAGAACGCGTCGTGGGACTCCTGCAGGGCCACCCACTGGCGGACGGCGCCGAGGTAGTTGCCGAGGTGGAACGAGCCGGCGGTGGGCTGGATGCCGGAGAGCACGCGGGGTCGATCAGAGGCCATGCTCACCATTCTCTCAGGTGTCGGGGGGCGTTCCGGAACCGACCGGAAACAGATGTGACACGGGTGGGAACCGATCCGGTCCGGGCGGTGTACCCATGTTGTGAGAACGCGGGAGGGGGGCCGCATCGTCGATGAGGCCGCGGTGATCGCACGCGTGCGCGCCGGGGAGCCGGAGGCGTATGCGGAGCTGGTGCGCGCCCATACGGGCATCGCGCTGCGGGCGGCCCGGGCGCTGGGCGCCGGTGCGGACGCGGAGGACGTGGTGCAGCAGGCCTTCTTCAAGGCGTACTGCTCCCTGGGCCGCTTCCGGGACGGCTCGGCGTTCCGGCCGTGGCTGCTGTCGATCGTGGCCAATGAGACGAGGAACACAGTGCGGACAGCGGGTCGCCAGCGGTCCCTGGCCGACCGTGAGGCGGCCCTGATAGAGGCCGAGCCGCTGATACCGCCGTCGGCGGACCCGGCGGTCGCCGCGCTGGAGATCGAGCGCCGCGTCGCGCTCCTGGGCGCCCTGGAGAAGCTGAGCGAGGAGCACCGCCTGGTCGTCACCTACCGCTATCTGCTGGAGATGGACGAGCCGGAGACGGCGGCGGCCCTGGGCTGGCCCCGGGGCACGGTGAAGTCCCGCCTGAGCCGGGCACTGCGCAAGCTGGGGCGGCTCCTGCCGGAGTTCGAGCCGGGGGATCCGCTGGGACAGCCGGGAGGGGGAGGGGGTGAGGAGTGTGCGTGAGCCGGACGAGGGCGAGGGTCTCGGGCGAGGTGAGGGCCGGGGCGAAGTGGGGGGTCGGGGGCCGCTGAGGGGCGGTGATGGCACGGAGGGTGACGGCCGTGATGTCCGGTTGCCCGAGGAGCTGCGGGCGCTCGGGCGGGCGCTGGACCGGCCTCCGGGCGAGGGTCCCGACGGGGACGACACCATGGTCGAGCGGGTGCTGCGGCAGATACTCGCCGAGCGGGTGCCGACGCCGGTGGCCGAGCCGCCGGGGATCGGTGAGCGGCTGCGGGGGGTGCGCCGGTGGGCCGGGCTGCGGTGGCGCACGCTGACGGCCGCGCTGTGCGGGGTGCTCACGGTCCTCGTCCTCACCCCTCCGGTGCGTGCGGCGGTGGCCGACTGGTTCAGCTTCGGCGGGGTCGAGGTGCGGTACGACCCGTCGGCCACGCCTTCGCCCGGAGCGGGGGGGCCGGGGGTGCCGGGGGTGCCCGGTTGCCCGGACCCGGTCCCGCTCGCCGAGGCCGGGCGGCGGGCGGGGTTCGCTCCGCTCGTGCCGGGTGCGCTGGGCGCCCCGGACGCGGTGTCCGTGGCCCGTGCGCCGAAGGACCGTTTCGTGATCACTCTCTGCTGGGACGAGCGGGGGCACACCATCCGGCTCGACGAGTACGCGGCCCGGCTGGCACCCGAGTACGGCAAGACCGTGGCGGGTGAGCAGGCGGTGGAGTGGGTCGAGCTGGACGGGAGCGGGGGCGCGGGCGCGTCCGCCGCGCTGTGGTTCCCCGAGCCGCATCTCCTGCGCTTCTGGATGACCTCCGAGGACGGCTCCCGCTTCACCCGTTCCGAGCGCACGGCGGGGCCCACGCTGCTGTGGGTCCACGACGACGAGTTCACGCTGCGACTGGAGGGCGTGGAGTCGAAGGAGCGGGCGCGGGAGATCGCGGAGTCGGTGGAGTGAGCGGGACGGGGGTCAGTCGGGCCGGGGTCCAGCGGGCCGAGGGTCCAGCGGGCCGGGGGCGGCGGACTCGGTTCCGGTGGGTGGGAACCCCGGCGGGTCGAGCGGTGTACCAGAAGTGACACCGCGAGTGCGGACGGGCCGCACCGGGATCGACCGGGGGGTGTCGGATGCGTGGACTGCGACAACTGACGGCGTTGGTGGGCGTGTTGATGACGGCCTTGGCCCTGCTCCTGCTGGGGGCTCCGCCCTCGGCGGCGGGCGGGCCGACGAGCGTGCTGCTGGTCTCCCCGACCAGCCATCGGACGGCTTCGCTGTACGGCACACAGGAGGAGTACGGCGACCTGGAGAAGCTCCTCGCCCCCGCGGGCGGCGCGCTCGACGGGAGCCGGGAGGAGGCCCCTGAGTGGGGCCGGGACGAGATATGGGGAGAGCGGATCAGCGACATGGTCAGCGTGACGTGGATGATCCACGACGTGACCCCGTGGCGGCTCGACCGGGTCTACACCGCCGCGCCGGACACCAAGGACATCTGGATCCATACGACGCTCGGCACCGAGGAGGAGGCCTTGGGCACTCCGGGAACCGGCGTCTGGCACAGGGCGAAGCAGCCGGACCAGCTGCGCAAGCTGCTCACCGGCCTGGAGATCATGAGCGCGGCCCCGGGTGATCCGGCCCCCGGAGCCTCGGTGCGGGACGAGTCGTCTTCGAGCGGCGCGACGGGCGGGGCCCCTGCCGGCACCGCCGGGACGACCGCCGTCGCCGGGTCCGCGGCCGACACACCGAGCCCGACCGATCGCGTCCGCTGGGCGATACCCGCCCTGGCGCTGGGCCTGCTCCTCGGCTCCGGCGGTGCCACGCTCCTTCTGCGCCGGGCGGCGGCCCGGCACGGGTCCGGGCCGCCGCGGGAGCCCCGTCAGGAGCTGCTGGACGCCTGAGCGGCGCCGGTCTGAACGCGAGCAGGAGGCGGTCAGAAGGCGGTCAGAACGCGGTCGGGCAGAAGGCGATCAGAAGGCCGGCGGGATCAGCCGAGGTCGATCTCCGGGTACAGCGGGAAGCCGGCGACGAGGTCGGTGGCGCGGCGGGAGATCTCGTCGGCGACCTTCGCGTCGAGGACGTGCTGGGCCTTGGAGGGGGCGCCCGACTTGGTGGTGCCGGGTTCGGTGGTGGTGAGGACGCGGTCGATGAGGCCGGCGACCTCGTCCATCTCGGCGGTGCCCAGACCACGCGTGGTCAGCGCGGGCGTGCCGATCCGGATGCCGGAGGTATACCAGGCGCCGTTCGGGTCGGCCGGGATGGCGTTGCGGTTGGTGACGATGCCGGAGTCCAGCAGCGCGGCCTCGGCCTGACGGCCGGTGAGACCGTAGGAGGTGGCGACATCGATCAGGTTGAGGTGGTTGTCGGTGCCACCCGTCACGAGGGTGGCGCCCCGGCGCATCAGGCCTTCGGCCAGCGCCCGGGAGTTGTCGACGATGCGCTGGGCGTAGTCCTGGAAGGCGGGCTGCCGGGCCTCGGCGAGGGCGACGGCCTTGGCTGCCATGACATGCGGGAGGGGGCCGCCGAGGACCATCGGGCAGCCGCGGTCGACCTGGTCCTTGAGGGAGTCGTCGCACAGGACCATGCCGCCGCGCGGGCCACGCAGCGACTTGTGGGTGGTCGTGGTGACGATCTGGGCGTGCGGCACCGGGTCGAAGTCGCCGGTGAGGACCTTGCCGGCGACGAGGCCCGCGAAGTGCGCCATGTCCACCATGAGCGTGGCACCGACCTCGTCGGCGATCTCGCGCATGATCCGGAAGTTCACGAGACGGGGGTAGGCGGAGTAACCGGCGACGATGATCAGCGGCTTGAAGTCGCGGGCGGAGGCGCGCAGGGCCTCGTAGTCGATGAGGCCGGTGGCGGGGTCCGTGCCGTAGGAGCGCTGGTCGAACATCTTGCCGGAGATGTTCGGGCGGAAGCCGTGGGTGAGGTGGCCGCCGGCGTCCAGGGACATGCCGAGCATGCGCTGGTTGCCGAAGGCCTGGCGGAGTTCGGCCCAGTCGGCCTCGGAGAGGTCGTTGACCTGGCGGGCGCCGGCCTTCGCCAGGAAGGGGACCTCGACACGGTCGGCGAGGACGGACCAGAAGGCGACGAGGTTGGCGTCGATCCCGGAGTGCGGCTGGACATAGGCGTGCCGGGCGCCGAAGAGTTCCTTGGCGTGCTCGGCGGCGAGGGACTCGACGGTGTCGACGTTGCGGCAGCCGGCGTAGAAACGGCGGCCGACGGTGCCCTCGGCGTACTTGTCGCTGAACCAGTTGCCCATGGTCAGGAGGGTGGCCGGGGAGGCGTAGTTCTCGGAGGCGATCAGCTTGAGCATCTCGCGCTGGTCGGTGACCTCCTGGCCGATGGCATCGGCCACGCGCGGCTCGACGGCGCGGATCACATCGAGGGCGGCACGGAAGGCGGTGGACTCGTGGGAAAGGGGCTCGGCTGACATGGGGACCTCCGGACGTTGCGTTCAGCGTTCACGGTACGGCCCAGGCGCACGGCACTCATCTTTCCCGGGCCGCTCCCCGATGGTCCGTCCCATCCCAGCGCGCCAGTCACGGCCCTGCCGGTCACCCTATCGGGCGCCGGGGACGCCGGAGCCCCGGCGTCCACCATACGAACGACGGTGCCCCGGCCCGCTCCGAGGCGCGCGGTCCGGCGCACGGTCCGGCGCGCTAGAGGATCACATGGGGGAGGAAGCGGGCGTATTCGTCCGTGACGAGGCCCGAGGACTCGCGGATACCGAGGCCGGCGGACTCGTTCTCGACGACCCAGGCACCGAGGACGACATGGTTGCCGTCGAAGGCCGGGAGGGGCGCCAACTCCTGGTAGCAGCAGGGCTCTTCGCGGAGGACGGGGTCGGCACCCGGTGGGTGGAGGGTGACGCCGGCGCCTTCGCGGCCGAGGAGGGGTTTGGCGACGTAGCCGGTGGTGGCGGCCAGTTCGCGGGGGCCGTCGAGATGGGCGGGGAGGAGGTTGGGATGGCCGGGGTACAGCTCCCAGAGGATCGCGAGGAGGGCCTTGTTGCTGAGGAGCATCTTCCAGGCGGGCTCGATCCACAGGGTGGTCCCGGTGCCGCCGCCGTTGTCGAGGGTGGCGAGGACATGCGGGGCGAAGCGGTCGGTGGTGAGCCACTCCCAGGGATAGAGCTTGAAGATGCTGCGGATGAAGCGGAGTTTCTTGTCGACGAAGCGTTCGGAGAGGCGCTCCCAGCCGATGTCCTCCATGGAGATCCAGTCGGTGTCGAGGCCGGCCTGTTCGGCGGTCTCCTTCAGATAGGCGACCGTCATCAGGTCCTCGCCCAGCTCGTCCCCGGCGGAGTGCGCGAAGTAGAGGGGGCTGCCCGGCGGGAGGAGGGAGGACTGCTTCTTCCAGGCGTCGACAAGGCGTTCGTGGAGGGAGTTCCACTGGTCGGCGCCCGGGAAGCGTTCCTCCATCCAGAACCACTGGGGGCCGGCCGCCTCGACGAGCGAGGTCGGGGTGTCGGCGTTGTACTCCAGCAGCTTGGCGGGGCCGGTCCCGTCGTAGCGGAGGTCGAAGCGGCCGTAGACGGACGGCAGTTCGGCCCGTCGGCGCCAGGCCTCGGCGACGAGGCCGGCGAGGCGCGGGTCGGTGATCCCCAGGTCGGCGAAGCGGTCCTCGGCCACGATGTGCTCGGCCGCCGCCAGGCACATGCCGTGGAGTTCCTCGACGACCTCCTCCAGCGCCTCGACCTCGGGGAGCGAGAAGACGTAGTACGCGCTCTCGTCCCAGTAGGGGCGCAGGGAGTTGTCGGGGTACCGGGTCAGCGGGTAGATGAGCCCCTGTTCCTCGACGGTCTCCTGCCAGCCGGGGCGGGGTGCGATGGTGCGGCGTTCCATGGCTCTGTCTCGTCCGCCGGGTCAGCCGCCACTGGAGCCGGAGCCGTCACCGTCGCCCGAGCAGCCGAAGCCGTCCCGGTCGACGGCCTCGCTGCGGCTGAAGGTGCCGTAGTCGGCCCAGCCGGCGCTGACGTCGGCGTCGTAGTACCAGGCGGCGTCGGCCGAGTCGCTCTGGCTGCGGTTGCCGCTGCTGTTGCTCTTGCGGTTCTTGCCGTACGACGACGAGGAACTGGAGCCGGAGTTGCAGTTCTTGTCGGCGATGATCTTGTAGCCGTTGGCGTAGTCGTAGCTGTCACGGTCCACGCAGCGGCGGTCCGGATCGGAACCGCAGGAGGTCAGGGCCGCCGCGACGACGCCCATCCCACCGAGTACGACCGTGCTGGACCGCAGCCGCCTGCGCTGTTCTCCCATGTGTGCTCCCCCGTCGGACCCGAAGGCCCTGCTTATGTGCGCTTTATCGGCGCTCAGACTAGTGATCGACTCCTTGCCGGGGCCAACCGGGTGCGGGGGCACGGTCACAGACGGCGGATCGCCTCCAGGGAGCGGGTCGCCTGGGCGCGCAGGGCGTCGATGAGTTCGGGTGGCGCGGAGGCGTCGAGGGTGAAGTCGGCGTCCATGGTCGTGATCATCCAGGCGAGGTCCCGGGGGGTCTCGGCGCCCAGGTGCAGCAGACAGCGCTCGTCGTCGAGGGGTTCGAGCACGCCCATACCGGGCCAGAGCCGTTCTCCGGCCGACGCTGCCGGTTCGTGCAGGGTGACGGAGGCCCGGAAGGGCCAGGCCCGGGACGAGAGGCGGTGTGCGAGATAGGTCGCCGCGTCGCCGTCGGGGAGTGCGCGCGGGGTGAAGCGCGGTCCGGTCGGGGTGCGCGGCACGAGGCGGTCGACCCGGAAGGTCCGCCAGTCCGCGCGGTCGAGGTCCCAGGCGACGAGATACCAGCGCCGGTCGAAGCTGACGAGGCTGTGCGGCTCGACGGTGCGGACGGGTGGGGCGGGGTGGGGGTCGGGGGTGTTGAGGGTGATGGGAAGGGTGGGGGTGGCGGTGGGGTGAGGGCCGGTGTAGTCGAAGCGGAGCTGCTCGTGGCGGCGGCAGGCTTCGGCGATGGTGAGGAGGGTGTCCGGCGAGACCCGGGGGGCGGGGGCCGCGCCGGCTCGTACGGTGGCGGTGCGCAGGGTGGTGACCCGGTGGCGGAGGCGGGAGGGCAGGACCTGCTCCAGTTTGGTGAGGGCGCGCAGCGAGGCCTCCTCGATGCCGGTGACCGTGCCGTCGGCGGCGGTGCGCAGTCCGACCACGACGGCGACGGCCTCCTCGTCGTCGAGCAGCAGCGGCGGCAGGCTCGCCCCGGCGCCGAGCCGGTAGCCGGCGGCGCCCCGGACGGCGTGCACGGGGTAGCCGAGTTCGCGCAGGCGCTCGATGTCCCGGCGCAGGGTGCGTCGGCTGACGCCGAGGTGCTCGGCGAGTTCGGCACCGGAGCGGTCGCGCTCGCGATGGGTCTGCAGCAGGGCGAGCAGTCTCAGCAGTCTCCCGGAGGTCTCCAGCATGGTCATGAGGGTGCCGCAGAGTTAGGACCGAAGGTGACCCAACCGGTTCGTAGCGTCGGAGCCATGGAGAACACGACGACGTCGGCACCCGAGACCACTCCCCTGCCCACGCCACGGCTCGACCCCGTACCGTTCCGGATCGCGATCCCGCAGGACCGGCTCGACGACCTGCGCGGCCGGCTGGCCGCCACCCGCTGGCCCGAGGAACTGCCCGGTGTCGGGTGGAGCCGGGGTGTGCCGGTGGGCTATCTGAAGGACCTCGCCGAGTACTGGCGCACCGGCTACGACTGGCGGGCGCAGGAGGCGGCGGTCAATGCGTACCCCCAGTACACGACGGAGATCGAGGGACAGAACGTCCACTTCCTGCATGTGCGTTCGCCGGAGCCGGGGGCGACACCGTTGATGCTGCTGCACGGCTGGCCGGGTTCGGTGGTGGACTTCCTGGATGTCATCGGGCCGCTGTCCGATCCCGGGGCGCACGGCGGGGATCCGGGCGACGCGTTCCATGTGGTCGTTCCGTCGCTGCCGGGGTTCGGTTTCTCCACGCCGCTGGCGGGGCCGGGCATGAACGCGGCCCGGATGGCTTCGGTGCTCACCGGGCTGATGTCGCAACTGGGGTACGGGCGTTATGGCGTCCAGGGCTACGACACCGGGTCGTGGGTCGCCCCCGAGATGGGGAAGCAGGCGCCGGAGCGGGTCATCGGGGTCCATGTCAACGGCATGATCACCTTCCCGGCCGGGGCGGAGGGCGAGATGGACGGCCTCAGCGAGGCCGAGCAGCGGCGTTGGCAGACCATGCAGGACTTCAACGACGGCTATCTCCAGTGCAATTCCAAACGACCGCAGACGGTGGCGTACGGGCTCACCGACTCCCCCGTGGGGCAACTGGCCTGGATCGTCGAGAAGTTCAAGGAACTCACCGACCCTGAGGACGGGTTGCCGGAGGCCGCTGTCGATCGGGACCACATGCTCACGAACATCTCCCTGTACTGGTTCACCGGCACGGCCGCCTCGGCCGCGCAGATCTACTACGAGGAGATCTCCGCGAGTGCCTGGGGCGACGAGGGTGCGTGGAGTGACGAGGGTGCGTCGAGTGACGGGAGTGCCTGGAGTGACGGGAGTGCGTGGAGTGACGGGGACGGGGACGGTGGCGGGCGCGTGCCCACTGCCGTGCTGCTGTCCGCGCATGACGTGACGATCCGGCGCTGGGCGGAGCGGGACCACGACATCGTGCGGTGGACGGAACTCGAACGCGGGGGTCACTTCCTCGCCATGGAGGCCCCGGAAGCGCTCGTCGTCGATGTCCGGGAGTTCTTCCGGGAGCTGCGGTGAAGTGAGGGCCGGAGGGCGGCGCCCGGTGGCGGGCGGGAGCCCTGCTCCTCCCGTCGACAGCCCTCATTTCCTTGACTAAAGTCAAATAAATATGGAGGCCAAGCGCGAGCAGCAGTCCGAGCCGGTGGCCGTGCGGGACGTGCGGAGTCTGCGGCGGTTCAACCGGTACTTCACGCGCCGGATCGGGGCGTTGGACGATCACTACCTCGGGCAGGACCGGCCGCTCGGGGAGGCACGGCTGCTCTTCGAGATCGGGGAGGCCGGCGCGGGCGGCGAGGGGGCGTCGTTGCGCGAGCTGCGAGCCCGGCTCGGGCTGGACGCCGGGTATCTGAGCCGGATGGTCAAAGCGCTGGAGGGGCAGGGGCTGGTCCGGGTCGGCGTGCACGGCGGGGACAGCCGGGTCCGGGTCGCCGCGCTGACGTCGGCGGGGCGCCGCGAGGTCGCGGAGCAGAACCGCCGGGCCGACGCGCTCGCCGAGGGGCTGCTGCGCGGGCTGAGTCCGGTGCAGCGGGGCGAGCTGACCGAGGCGCTGGGGGCCGCGCGGCGGCTGCTGCGGCTCGCCGCGATCCGGGTCGAGGCCGTGGACGGCGGGTCGGCGGAGGCCCGGGCCTGCCTCGACGCCTATGCCGCCGACATCGACGAGCGGTTCCCCGAGGGATACGACCCGGCCACCCTCGTACCGCCCCATGAGGTCTCGGGGCGCGCGGGAGCCTTCCTCATCGCCTATGAGGAGGACCGGGCCGTGGCGTGCGGGGCGTTGCGCACCCTCGATCCCGGGTCCCGGGTCGGCGAGATCAAGCATGTGTGGGTGCATCCCGGGGCCCGTCGGCTCGGGCTCGCCCGGCGGCTGCTCGGCGAGCTGGAGCGGGCGGCCGCCGAGCGCGGTCTCGGCGTCGTACGGCTCGATACGCACGCCTCGTTGACGGAGGCGCAGGCGATGTACCGGGCCTGCGGGTACACGGAGATCCCCCGGTACAACGACGACGTGTACGGGGCCCACTTCTTCGAGAAGAGGCTCACACCGGCGCAGCCGCCCCGGCGGCGGTGATCCGCCGCGCGCTCACCCCCGTACGCAGGTCGCCCCCGCCGGGCACAGGGAGGTGACCACCATGGTGACCGGCTCGCGCAGGTCGGCGAGCGGGGTCGACTCGGGGGCGCTGAGGCGGACTCCGTAGATCGTGCCGTCGGCCGCGCGGAAGCGGTGGTCGACGACCTGGCGGGGGCCCCGGTCGCCTTCGCCGTCGAAGCGGTAGACGACCTCGGTGTAGCTGTCGTCGTCGGCGGCGGAACGCTCCAGGGCGCGGTAGCCGGGGAGGCGGGCGAAGCCGTAGTTCTCGTTCTCGGCCAGGTCCATGGACTCGGCGGGGGTGCCCTCGCTGACCTGGAAGAGCTGGAGGGTGCGGGTGCCGTCCGGGGAGTCGTAGGTGACGACCGTGGGCTTGCCGCTCGGCGTCTTGGCGGTGCGGTCCCAGCCGGCGGGGACGTCGACGGTGAAGCCGGCCGGGTCGTCGGAGCGGACGTAGCCCGGGGCGACGGACGAGTCGGAGTCCGCGTCCGACGCCTTAGGTGAGACCTGGCCGGTGTCCTCGCCGCTCGCGTCCGCGTCGCCGCCCGCCCCGCTCCCGTCCGCGTCGTTCTTCGGGTCCCCCGTAGCGGCGGAGGGCGCGGGCGTCGACGAGGAGTTGTCGGTGGAACGGTCGGTTGAGCCATCGGTGGAACTGTCGGTGGAACTGTTCGCGGAGGTCGTACGGGGCGTGCCGTCGTCCCGGAACAGGGTCCACACCCCGAAGCCGATGCCACCGCCGAGCAGCGCCGCGAGGGCGACGACGGCGATCGTGCGCGGCCACGGGCCGCCCCGTCCGGGCGGGTCGTCGTCCACCCAGCGTCCTTGGTGCGGGTCCCAGCGCGTCATCGTGTCCCCCCGTCGGCGCCGTAGGTGCTCTCACGACGTGCGTAGACAGACGATAGCGGCGTACACGCCGAACAGGCCCCGTCCTGGTCGAAACCGGGACAGGGCCTGCGGGCGTGAGCTAAAGGGACGGCCCTCAGAGAGGGACGGCTCTCAGAGAGGGGCGGCTCAGATGAGGCCGAGCGCGCGGACCGCGTCGCGCTCCTCCGCCAGCTCCTGGACCGAGGCGTCGATCCGGGCACGGGAGAACTCGTTGATCTCCAGGCCCTGGACGATCTCGTACTTGCCGTCCTTGACGGTGACCGGGAAGGAGGAGATGAGGCCCTCGGCCACACCGTACGAACCGTCGGACGGGATGCCCATGGAGGCCCAGTCGCCCTCGGCGGTGCCGTTGACCCAGGTGTGGACGTGGTCGATGGCGGCGTTGGCGGCGGAGGCGGCCGACGAGGCGCCACGGGCCTCGATGATCGCGGCGCCGCGCTTGGCGACGGTCGGGATGAAGTCCTCGGCGAGCCACTTCTCGTCGTTCACGACCTCGGCGGCGTTCTTGCCGGCGACCGTGGCGTGGAAGATGTCCGGGTACTGGGTCGCGGAGTGGTTGCCCCAGATCGTGAGCTTCTTGATCTCGGAGACCGGCACGCCCGTCTTCTTCGACAGCTGGGTCAGCGCGCGGTTGTGGTCCAGGCGGGTCATCGCGGTGAAGCGCTCGGCCGGGACGTCCGGCGCGGCGGCCTGGGCGATGAGGGCGTTGGTGTTGGCCGGGTTGCCGACGACGAGGACCTTGATGTCGTCCGCCGCGTTGTCGTTGATGGCCTTGCCCTGCGGCTTGAAGATGCCGCCGTTGGCCTCCAGGAGGTCACCGCGCTCCATGCCCTTGGTGCGGGGGCGGGCGCCTACGAGCAGACCGACGTTGGCGCCGTCGAAGGCGACGTTCGGGTCGTCCGTGATGTCGATGCCCGCCAGGAGCGGGAAGGCGCAGTCGTCGAGCTCCATGGCGGTGCCCTCGGCGGCCTTGAGCGCCGGGGTGATCTCCAGGAGGCGGAGCTTGACCGGCACGTCCGCGCCGAGCAGCTGGCCGGAGGCGATGCGGAAGAGCAGGGCGTAACCGATCTGGCCGGCCGCGCCGGTGACGGTGACGTTCACGGGAGTGCGGGTCATGGCGTTCTCCGTATGACAGCTGGCGGTGGGGCGTCCCTGCCCCTGTGGGACGTACTACGTACTGACGTACAAATGATCGATCTCTTGGCGTCAAGAGAGATCGGTGGTCAGGCTATCGCGCATCCGGGATGCCGGACGGCCGGGGTTCGTGTGGCCCACCCCACAAGTCGCCCGACGCGCGGAGCGCAGAAGAAAGGCGGCCGCCGGTCCGGGAGAGAGGGACCAGGGCGGCCGCCATGTGGGGGTGCCGGGCCGGGAGGGGGTGAGATCTCCCGGGCGGGCCGGACTCCCGTGGGGGTACTGTCCGCCTGCCCCGGAGTTCGCCGGGCATTCCCCTTACACCGTGATTACTTTTTTCGTCCGAGCGATGACGGAGCGTTGACCGCCTGGCGGACGGTGGGGGGCTTGTCGCGCGGTTCCCCGCGCCCCTCCGGGCACCCCGGGAGCGCCCCCGCCACCCCACGCACACCCCCCGCCACCCCGTGCGGTCCTTCTACCCCGTGCAGCCCTTCTGCCCCGCCGCCAGTGTGGCGCAGGCCGTGGCCTCGCCCGCGTCCTTCACGGCGACCATCTGCGTGTAGGCGATGTTGTCGCCGGCCGCTTCGATGGCGGCGGTCTGCTTCTTCGTGCCGACCGTGACCTGGACCTCGTCGCCCTGGGCGGCGCCGGTGATCCGGGCCCAGGCGGCTTGGCAGGTCTTGCTGTAGCGGACCTCGACCCGTGTGGTGCCGATCGTGGCCTCGTCGGTGGTCCGGACGAGGTTGCCGATGCAGCCCATGGTCTCCGGGTCCTTGCCCTCACAGTCCTTGCCGCTGCACTTCACACCGGCCGGGAGGTCGGGGTTCGTGCCGAGCGAGGTCGACGGGGAGGCGGACGGCTTGTCCCCCGCCTGCTCCTTGCCGTCACCGTTGGTGAGGAAGAAGGCCGCCGCGATCACCACGAGCGCGCCGACGGCTCCGGCGAGGAACATCGTCACCCGCCGCCTCGGCTGGGAGTCCCCGTCGTCGGTACGACCGCCGCCGCCGGGCGGCGGCCCGAAGACCCCGGACGGCACCGAGACACCACCGGAGTCCTGCGCACCGCCGGAACCCTGCGCACCACCGAACGCCTGCACGCCACCGAATGCCTGGGCACCACCGGCACCCGACGCATCGGCCGGGGCGCGGGACGACGACGCCGAGGACGGCGAGGACGGCGAGGACGACGGCGACGAAGTCGATGGCGGCGTCGGGGCCGGTGACGAGGTCGACGGCGAGGACTTGGCCCCCCAACTGACGCGCGGCGGGCCACCGGCGACCGCTCCCGCGCCGCCACCGTACGGCGGAGCGGAGGAAGACGAGGACGGAGAGGACGACGAGGACGGAGAGGACGGAGAGGAGACCGGGGAGGACGAGGCCGGTGCCGACGACGCCGTGGCCGGTGTGGTCGAACCCCCGTACGGCGGGCGCGAGGCGCGGTCGCCGCCGGAGGAGCGCGGCTGCGGCGGGACCATCGGCGAGACGCCCGCCGGGCCCGCCACGCCCGGGATCGCGGTGGCGCTGCGGCCCGCCCTGCCGTTCCTGCCGCCGCCCTTGACCGTGGCCTGGCCGCCCGTCTCACCCAGGGCGGCGCGCGCCTGGGAGATGCGGATCGCTTCCATGGTCATGTCGTGGCGCATCTCCGAACGGCTCCACGCGCGTTCGGCCAGCTCCCACATGGTGGTGAGATGGACGGGATCGGTGCCGGTGACCTCGGCCAACGCGACGATCGCGCCTTTCGGCGCGAGCAGTCTGCCGTTGAGATACCGCTCCCAGGACGTCTTGCTGTAGCCCGTGCGGTCGGCCACCGCGGCGATACTCAGTCCACTGCGGTCGACGAGCCGGCGCAACTGGCCCGCGAACTCCCTGACCTGTGGATCGAGTTCATCCGGCAAGGCCCTCCAACGAGGCATTGCTTCCCCCCTCTTCCCCCCGTACGGATCTCCGTACGCGTCTCCGTACGACTCTGGATTTTCCCCCCGCGCCCGCTGTCCCTATCTTCGTGCCGCGCATGACACCCTCGCTGAATCCTGGCCCGGGACATCCTGGTCCGGGACCTGCTCCGGGGCCCTCCGCGGAGCCCCGTTCCGGCCTACCCACTGGGATGCGTCCGGTCGGGATGTCAGTTCCCTGGAAAGGGGCGTGCGGGAGCATTTCGGGCTGGCGCACGCACTGCCGCGCGCCCCCCAACGGTCCGCCACGGCACGCAACCGTCCGCCACGGTCCGCAACTGTCCGCGGTCCAGTGTCCCACCGGCGTCCCGCCGGTATCCCCGATATCCGGGCGGAATCGCAGGTCCCCGCACGGGACGTCCCGGACCGTCCCAAATGCTCACTTTAGCCCTGGTGTTGAGCGAGTCGATGGCAAATCCTCGAACTTGTCAACACATCGACACACCGACCACACATGCACAGTCACGTGAGTCGAACAGGGGCTCGTGCGAACCGTGTGCGTCAGTGAATGTCGGAAGGTCAACGGGGACCAGGGGGATCACATGCAACTCAAGGCCAGGCTGCTGCTCGGGGCGGTCGCCGTGACGACGTCGGCCGGGCTCGCGCTCGGCGTCACCGCCCCGCTCGCCACGGCGTCCGGGGCGTACGTCGTCGACGGCTCCGGAGCGGCGTACAACGACTGGGGCGACGAGGGCACGCTGTCCGTCGGCTCGCACGCGAAGAGCAACGCCACGCGACTGTGGCAGAGCGTCCTGTACGCCGACGGCGCCCGGTGGAAGGACTCCGGCGGGGGTCTGCACACCTTCACCCAGGGGGACATCGACGGGGTCTTCGGCTGGAAGACCCGCTCGGCGACCAAGTACTGGCAGGCGCAGGAGGATCTGGAGGACGTCGACGGGATCGTCGGCAAGGAGACCTTCGGCCAGGCCGACGGCTTCCTGGACGGCCCCTACAGCGACGGCAAGGTCACCTACGCCGGCCTGGCGCACGAGGTCACCTTCAAGCGGCTCGACGGGGAGTACTACGTCCGCATCGGCTCGCAGTGGAAGGTGGCCGCGTACGACTGGCGCGGCTGAGCCGCCGGGTGCGCTGGGGGCCGTCACCTCAGGGTGACGGCCCCCAGCAGCGCGGCGCCGACGAGAGCCAGGGCGAGCAGGACGGCCAGGGCGGCGTAGAGGGCGATACGGCCGGGCGGGCGGGGCCTCGGCTCGTCGGCGGGGGTGTCCCACCAGGGAAGCGTGGGCTCGTCCTGGTACGCCTCCGGGTCGGCCTCCGCCCCGGCCCGCTCGGCCGCTGCGGCCCCGAGGGGGTTCGGCGACGGCGCGTACGGGGGCACCGTCTGGGGCGCCGGGCGCGGCCAGGCCCGTACGGCCAGTTCCCAGCGCGCGCCGAAGCGTTCGGCGTCCTCCCCGGCGACCCGGCACAGGGCGACGACCGCCTGGCGGGGCGGGGGCTGGGTGCCGTTGAGGTAGCGCTGCCAGGAGGACTTGCTGTACGCGGTGCGCGCGCCGAGCGCGACGAGACTGAGTCCCGTGCGGTCCTTCAGCAGGCGCAGCTGCTCGACGAAATGCTGTACCTCCGGGGGGAGTTCGTCAGGCAGCGGCTGCCAGGCGCTCATCGGCTGCCTCCTCGGCTCGCGGGCGGGTCTGAGCAGGTGACGACGGTCGCGGGTGCACCGGTTCCCACCGGTACGGGCGGCGGCGCGGTGGCGTTCGGACAGTGCGATGGAGTGACGCGGGCGGTCTTGTGAAGCGAGGTGAAGGGTGCGAGAAGGGGGCGCGTACGGCGACCCGCGCACCGGCTTCCGCGCACTGGCTCCGCAGGTCGGCTCCGGGTGCCGGTCGTGGCATGCGCCGATGACGTCCGGGGGCTGTCGTCGTCGCCCGGTGCGGACACCTTGGCGGAATGGTCACTTCCGTGCCACAGCGGGCTGACAGGTGTTGAAGCGGGCGTTCGTCGTGCAGGAACGTGGAACGCGAGACGGCGGTCCGTCCTTACTCGGGGGAGGGGACGGGCCGCCGTCGTGTGTACTGCCGCGTGTACTGCTGGGGACCTCTCAGCCCGCCTCGTCGCCCACCGTGAAGTGCAGGGTGTCCTTGAGGAACGGGATCTCCAGCAGCGGCTTCGGCTGGGCCATCAGCGCGAGGAGCACGATGGCGGTGCCCAGCACGATGTACGTGGCCATGTCGGTGAAACGGGAGCGGACCGCGAGCATGCCGACGTCCCGGACGGCCCAGCGCAGCACCGCGCCGGCGAGCAGCGCCGCGCCGATCAGGATCGTGCCGACCCGGAACGCGTCGAGCGCGGTGAGCAGCAGGCCGAGTCCCACGGTGCACAGGACGGCGAGGATCGGCCACTGCCGGACGGGCGCCGGCGCCTCACGCGGCGCCGCCCGCCCGCCGCCCTCGGGCCGCGCGGTGTCCTTGGTGAACATCGGAAACCGCCGCGTACCCCGAACGGGCTTCCCGTCGACACCGGGCACGCTGACATGATCCCGCACCTCGATCTCATCGACTGACGAGGCCGAGGGGGCCGGGGAGGACGATGAAGCCGCCGGGGACGGTGAGGTCGACGGGGCCGACGAGTTCGACGAAGCCGCCGGGGGCGACGAGGTTCGCGGAGTTGACGAGTTCGACGAAGCCGCCGGGGACGGTGAGGCCGACGAGGTTGGCGAAGCCGGTGAGGTTGGCGAAGCCGGTGAGGTTGGCGAAGCCGGTGAGGTTGGCGAAGCCGGTGAGGTTGGCGAAGCCGGTGAGGTTGGCGAAGCCGGTGAGGT
>NZ_JBVKAY010000002.1:622066-1032161 GCF_055657445.1 Streptomyces sp. NPDC107538
GTGAGGTTGGCGAAGCCGGTGAGGTTGGCGAAGCCGGTGAGGTTGGCGAAGCCGGTGAGGTTGGCGAAGCCGGTGAGGTTGGCGAAGCCGGTGAGGTCGGCGAAGGCACCCCAGCCGACCCCGCGGACCCGACCGGCTCAGGCTCAGCCGCCTCGGGCGACTCAGACGCCTCGGCCGATTCGGGCACCTCAGCGGGCGCCTCCGACCCACTCGACACACCCGACCCACCGGGCTCGACTGCTTCGGCCACCCCGGCCACCGCGGCCACCGCGCCCGCTCCAGCGGCCCCGGCAGTCCTGGCGCCCCCAGCAGCCCCGGGCACCTCGGCAACCTCCCCCACCTCGGTCGCCTCCAAAGGCTCAGCCGTACCCGTCCCCCCGCCCACTCCCGCGGGCCCCCCGCCCGCCTCCGCGGCCTCGGTCGGCCCGCCGGCCGTACCCGTCGTCGTCCTCGCCATCTGCACCCTCTCCGACACCGCCGCGTCCGCCGCCACGTCCGTCGCCCGGCCCGCCGCGTCCCCCGCCACGTCCGTCCTAACGCTTCGTCGCGCCGCGCCCGGTCCGTTCGTCGTCTCCCCGGGGCCGCCGTCAGCCGGCACTGCGCTCTGCCGCCTCGACCACGTTGACGAGGAGCTGGGCCCGGGTCATGGGGCCGACGCCGCCGGGGTTGGGGGAGATCCAGCCGGCGACCTCCGCGACGCCGGGGTGGACGTCGCCGACGATCTTGCCCTCGGCGGAGCGGGAGACACCGACGTCGAGGACGGCGGCGCCCGGCTTCACGTCCTCGGGCCGGACGAGGTGGGCGGAGCCGGCCGCGGCGACGATGATGTCCGCCTTCCTGAGGTGCGCGGCCAGGTCACGCGTGCCGGTGTGGCACTGGGTCACCGTCGCGTTCTCGCTGCGCCGGGTGAGCAGCAGCGGCATCGGGCGGCCGATGGTGACACCGCGGCCGACGACCACGACCTCGGCGCCCTTGATCTCGACGCCGTACTGACGGAGGAGGGTGAGGACACCGTTCGGGGTGCAGGGCAGCGGCGCGGGCTCGTTGAGGACGAGGCGCCCGAGGTTCATCGGGTGCAGACCGTCCGCGTCCTTGTCGGGGTCCATCAGTTCGAGGATGCGGTTCTCGTCGATGCCCTTGGGCAGCGGCAGCTGCACGATGTAACCGGTGCACGCGGGGTCCTCGTTCAGCTCCCGCACCACCGCCTCGATCTCCTCCTGGGTGGCGGTCGCGGGCAGTTCACGCTGGATGGAGGCGATACCGACCTGCGCGCAGTCGCGGTGCTTGCCGGCGACGTACTTCTGGCTGCCGGGGTCCTCGCCGACCAGGATCGTGCCGAGTCCGGGCGTGACGCCCTTCTCCTTCAGCACCGCCACGCGGGCGGTCAGATCGGACTTGATCGCGGCTGCGGTGGCCTTGCCATCGAGAATCTGGGCGCTCATGGCCCCAATCTTCGCGGATGACCCGCGCCCGGTTCCAATCCGGTCACCTGACGGACGCCCCCACGCCCTCGCCACGCCCTCGCCGAGTCCTCCCCACGCCCTCGCCCCACCCTCCCCGCGCCCCTCCCCACAAGATCGGATGTGTTGCACTTGCACAACACCCGATGAATCTCCCTGGACATCCGACCGGGCATATAAAACGATTGGGGCACAGTGCCGCGGGCACTGCCGGGGGGCGTGACCATTTCAGAAGATTCAGGGCATTCCTCCGAACCGTGCCGCGCGTCCCCGCACCAGGCAACGGAGGAAACCCCGCATGAGCTTCGGCGACCCGAACAACCCGTACGGCCAGCCCCAGCAGCAGCCGCCCGCCCAGCCGTACGGCTACCCGCAGCAGACCCCGCCCCAGCAGCCGGGCTACGGCGGCTATCCGGCCGCCCCGCCGGTCTCCCAGGGCTACGGCGGCTACCCGAACGCACCCGAGACCATGCCCAGCACGGTGAACGCGGCCCGCATCATGCTCTGGGTCATCGTCGGCCTCCAGGTGATCGGCGTGCTCCTGTACGGCATCGGCGCGATCGGTGTGGCCGCGGCCAGCGACAGCGCCGAGGACCCGGCCCTCGCGGAGGCGCTCGGCGACATCCCCACCGGCCAGATGGTGGCGATCGCGATCTTCGCCACGGCCTGGCTGGTCTACGCGATCATGCTGGCGGTCAAGTTCAAGTCCGGCGGCAACGGCGTACGCATCGCGGCCCTGGTCTTCGGCATCATCACCGCGATCCTCGGCGTCTTCCCGTTCTTCCTGATCGGCCTGGTCCACCTGGTCCTGGGCATCCTGATAGCCGTCTTCGTCGGCAACGCGAACGGCAAGGCGTGGTTCAACCGCCCGCGTTACTGAGCCGCCGCCCAATCGACGTGAACCGGCGGAGCGTCAGCGGGAAGGCCCCGGCCACCCGTGCGCGCTCCGCCCGGCGCGTCCGATCCGCCCGATCCGCCCGGTGCGCCTGATCCGCCCGATCCGCGGACGCGAGGCCGGTCACCGGTGTCACCGCGCGTCGGTCGACGCGTCCGCGGCGGCCCGCAGCATGGTCGCCCCCGCCGGTGTGAGGGTGTGCAGCATGGTCGCACCGCGCCGGACGCTGGTGATGAGGCCGGCGTCCCGCAGCGTGGTGGCGTGTCTGCTGGCGGAGGATGTGGCCATCCCCGCCCCCCGGGCGATCTCACCGGTCGTGGCGCCGGCCGCCGCCACGGTGCACAGGGCCGCCGCCCGCGCACGCCCCAGCAGGGCCGCCAGGGACGCCCCGGCGAGATCGGCCGCCCCTCCCGGGCTGTCGGCGGGCCGGGGGGCCGCGGGCTCGCGGCACAGCGGATAGACCAGGACCGGTGGCAGCGTGGGGTCGGCGAGAGTGACCGGTCGCTGCCAGTTGAAGTACGACGGAACCAGGGTGATCCCGCGGCCGTCCAGACGCAGATCGCGGTCCACGGCAGGGCTGTAGTCGACGTGCAGGACGGGGCGTTCCCAGCGCATGGCGGGGCCGAGGCCTGCCAGCATGCCCTCGACACCGCTGTTCATGAGGCCTCGGCAGCGCGCCGCCCGCTCGGCGTCGACACGGGCCTGAATCAGGTCCTCGTACGGGGCTACGGCGGCCCTGTGGTAGGCACGCAGTACCCGGACCAGCTCCCTGCGGGCCGACGGCCCGGCCAGTTCCGCCGCCCACGAGGGCGCTCCGACGACGCGGTCTAGGTGGGCCATCTCCCGCAGGACCCTGCGCGGAGGGGTGGCCAGGATGCCTTCCAGGCCGGCGTCGAGCCCGTCTGCGGCCTGGAAAGGTGTCAGGAAGTCCGGGAAGTAGGCGGCCCGCGGGAACAGCGGCAGCAGCACGTTGCGTACGGCTGGTTCCAGGCCCGTCTCCCGCAGCCGTCGCCGGGTCGTGCGGTACCACTCGGCGTAGGCCCAGCGCCCCTGTCGGCTCTGAAGCCGGTGCAGACTGGCGGCGATCTCCCAGAGCGGGTCCGGCGCGGCGGACAGTCTGGTTCTGGCAAGGTCGGCATCGCTGAAATGGACGCGTAGCACCTCGTTCTCCCCCGATGAACTCAGCTCGTGCGGTCCTTCGACGGTAACGCGGCCTTTCTGCGCCGATGTCCCTGAAGAGTTCCAGGTACCGCCACCGGGGCGGCTGACGTACGCGCCGGACACGGACCCTCCGCTTCCGCCCCGTATCGCCCCCCTCTCCGCGCTGAGCTGCTCCTTTGCGTCCAGCCGCAACAACGTGGCCGGGCGGGACGTACCTCGGTCATCGTTCTCGGCATGCGCCGGCCACGGGGGGCCGCGCCGGACGAACGGGGTCGCACCACCATGAAGCGAGCATCCGCCGCCGTCTGCGTGAGCGCCGCCATCGTCGCTGTCACCGCGGCCGGCTGCACGACGGACGTGAGCCGTCAGCCCGGCGCCGGCGCCCCCACGCGGCAGAACACCGCGTCCGTGGGCCGGGAGCTGACCGACGCCGAGCGGCTCCTGGTCCGGCGCGCCGAAGGACTGCTCGTCAAGAAGTGCATGGCGGCGGCGGGTTTCGCGTACTGGGTGGAGCGGCAGCCGACCGCCGACGAGCTCAAGGGCGGCGGTTACGTCCTGACCGATGTCGACTGGGCGAAGCGGAACGGCTACGGCAGCCGGATCGACCGGAGACTCCAGGACTTCCAGCGCGACGACCCCAACACCGCGTACGCCAACGCGCTGCCGGACAAGGAACGCGTCCGCTACGGCAAGACGCTCGAAGGCGGTCCGTCGGTCGGGATGCTGACGGCTGAACTGCCCGGCGGCGGCACCGTCCAGACCCCCCGCGAGAGCTGCCTGGCCGACGCCAAGAACGAGCTCTACGGCGACTTCGAGACCTGGTTCAAGGCCGAGAAGACCGCCACCGGCCTCACCTCGCTGTACGTACCGGAACTCCTCAAGGACAAGCGTTTCGTCGCCGCGGTCGAGAAGTGGTCCGCGTGCATGCGCGAGGCGGGCCACGACTACACCGATCCGCCGGCGCTCCAGAAGAAGCTGCCGCGGCTCACCGAGGGGCTGGGCGTCGACGAGGCGTACGCGGTCGAGGTACGGCTCGCGGTCGCCGAGGCCACCTGCGCCACCGAGACCCCGCTCGCCGCCACGGCCTGCGCCCTGGACACCGAGTATCGCGAGAAGCAGCTCGGCACCTACGGCGAGGAGGTCGCCGCGTACCGCCGCATGAGCCTCACCGCCCTGGCCCGCGCCGAGGACATCACCGGCTCGACCGTGTGAAGGACGGCAGCCGGCTGCCGACTCCCCCGCGCACCCCCAGACTTCCGCCGCATCTCAGCCGCGGACGATCCAGCACCACAACCGAACGACACGCCACACACGACACCACACGACAAGGAGCGATCCACCATGCGCAAGATCCTCGCCACCGCCGCCACCCTCGGCCTCGCCGGCCTCGGCGTACTCGTCCCCGTCAGCGGCGCGCAGGCCTCCACGGCATGCGACAACGCCTGGAACGCCGCGGATTCGGGCTACTTCTACGCCTACAACGCCGACAACTGCAGCGGCTACATGGGCAAGACCGAGGGTGCCGACACCCACTGGGCCGACAGCGTCGGCCCGTTCCAGGGCGCCGAGAACGACGACGCGGAGTCGATCCTGCACAAGGGCACCTCCGGCATGGCCGTCAAGGTCTACCAGCACGCGAACTACGGTGGCGGCCACAGCTGCCTCAAGAAGTCCGAGTTCTACATGAGCAGCCTCGCCGGACAGACCTACACCAACGGCGTCAGCGTGGACAAGAGCATCAGCTCCCACAAGTGGGTGTGGGAGTCGGAGTGCGACAAGTTCCTGGACTCCTGACCCGACCGGGTCCATCCGCGGCCGACCCCGTGTGAGCACCGTGGCCCGCCGTCTCCCGGCGGGCCACGGCCCGTTAGGCGATTCCACGACACAAGGAGCGATCACCATGCGCAAGATCCTCGCCACCGCCGCCACCCTCGGCCTCGCCGGCCTCGGCGTACTCGTCCCCACCACGGGGGCACAGGCCTCCACGGCTTGCGACAACGCCTGGAACGCCGCGGTCCCGGGCTACCTCTACGTCTACGACCTCACCGACTGCAGCGGTCTGCTCGGCCGCACGACGAGCTGGGACTCGGACTGGGGCGACAGCACGGGCCCGTTCCAGGGCAGCGACACCGACAGGGCGTCCGCCATCCTGCACAGAAGCACAGCCGGCACGGCCGTCATGGTCTTCAACGGTACGGGGCAGGACTGGGGCGGCGGATCCGCGTGCGTCCGCAGGTCCGAGGGCCACATCAGCGACCTCTCCGAGCACACCTTCTCCGACGGGACCGACATGGACAACGCCATCAGTTCCCACAAGGGGGTGTGGGAGTCGGAGTGCGACAAGTTCCTGGACACCCAGGGCGCGTGACCGACGGTGCGGTTCGCCCGGTCGGGCAGGCCACTCCAGTACACCCTGGGGCCGCCCCATCCGGGTAGACACGCCCTTTTTTACATACTCTTGGGCGGCTCATGCTCCGTTCCTTACCCTGATGTCAGTTTCCGTCGGGGGAGGCCCACAGCATGCACAGCATCATCGTCGTCCCTGCGCACAGCGTCGGCCCGGAAGACCACATACGTCTCGGTCCGTGCGAGTCCCTGCCGTTCGGCCGTACGCCACAGTCGAACGGCCCCCACCTCACCATCGCCCACGAAGGTGTGTCCCGCGAGGCCGGCGAGATCACGGCGGCGGGCGCCTACTGGAGGCTCAGCAACCTCAGCCGTGGCCAGACCTATGTCGTCGAGAACCCGGAAGGCGCGGGTGAACACGTCAAGGTCTCGCCCGGACGGCTCGATGCCCCGGTCCCGTTCGAGTTCTCGCGTGTGGTCCTGCCCGCGGGGAGCGATCTGCTGAGTTTCGAGGTATGGGCGCCACGCCACGACTTCCTGGACCACACGGGCCCACGGCACGGCGCCCCCACCGAGTGCGCCTTCCCGCTCGACCGCGGCAAGCGGTACTTCCAGGTACTCGTCGCCCTGTGCGCGCGGCGTCTGCGCGACGAACCGCATGCCGCGCCGCCCACCGCCGACGAACTGGTGAAGTCGCTGCGGCCCAGCTGGCCGACGGTCTCGCGGACGTCGGTGCAGTGGAACATCGACTACCTCGCGGTCAAGCTGCGGCTGAAACCGATGCCCGACACGACACCGGGCGGCGGCCCGCGCCTCAACGGCAAGAAGGACCGTCTGGTCTCCCTGGCCCTGCGGTTCGACCTCGTCCGGGAGGACGACCTGGCGCTGTTGAAGGAGAGGGCCGCACCGTGAACGAGTGGACGACACACGCCGTACCCGTTCCGCACGGATACCGCGTCGGAGCCTGGGAAATCCGCGAACCCATCGCCTCCGGGGGCTTCGGCACGGTGTACGCCGCCCGTCGCGTGGAGCCTGCCGGGGGACTGCCGGCCGAGGCCGCCCTGAAGTTCCTGCCGACCGGTACCCGCACACCCCGCCAGCTGCGCCATCTCCAGGAACTCGCCGAACGGGAGACGGAGCTGCTGCGCCGCCTTCAGCGCCCCCGGCTCATCCGCATGTACGAGGCCCTGACCGTGGACGATCCGTCCGAGCCGCTGCTCGACGGAGCCACCGTCCTCGTGCTGGAACGCGCCGAGGGTTCCCTCGACCAGTTACTCGAACGGCTCGGGAAGCAACGCCCGGGCCGGTCCGACCGCGCGGTCGCCGTCCCCGGTGGCCCCTCGCTGCTCGCCCAGATCTGCGAGGGGGTGGCCCACCTCCACCACGCGGGGTGGGTCCACGGCGACCTCAAGCCGGCCAACGTCCTGCTGATGGCCGACGGTTCGGTCCGGCTGGCGGACTTCAACCTGGCCGCCGAGATGCAGGGAACCCACGCCTATTCCCCCGCGTTCACCACCATCGACTGCACCCCGCCCGAGCTCCTGTGGGCAGAGATCGGCGAACACGGCCACCGCACCCGCCCCACCGCCGACATCTGGGCCTTCGGCGTCCTCGCCCACCTGGTCCTGACCGGCGGTCCGCCGTTCCCGGGGGCGACCCAGGCCGCCCGCCGTGATGCGGTCCTGCGCTACGCCAAGGGCCATGAGGAGCTGCGTCTGTCGCCCGAACTGCCGGGCCTCTGGCGGCAGATCGTCACCGACTGTCTGGCGCCCACGCACGAGGCCCGTGCCGTCCACACCGCCCAGTCCCTGCTCCGCAGGGTCGAACCCGCCGCCGACGCCGCCCGCTCCCCCCGGCTGCCCCGGCTCCAGCCGCGACGCGGCCCCCATCCGGCCCTGCTGGGCGGACTGGCCGCGATCACGGCGGTCTCCCTCGTCACCGCGGGCCTGCTGGCGATGCGCGAACCCGCCCCACAGGGGTGGGCGCGCTGTGCCCGAGGGGACATCTGCTTCTTCTCAGAGGCGGACGGACAGGGCGACATGTGCAACTGGTACGACTACGACCTCGACTGGCACGACGAGTTCATCCCCTGTGCCTGGGCGAAGGACAGCAGGCCGGAGTCGGCCTTCAACAACGGCTACATCGACCCCGAGTTCATCGTCGTCCAGCTCTTCAGCGACCCCGACTACAAGAACCCGAGCGGCTGCGTCAGGGACCAGGCCAAAGTCAACTACCGGGGCGACGGCCCACTCGTCCGCTCCCACAAATGGGCCCCCGAGTGCATGCCGGGCACGTCCTCCTGAACCTCCGCCTGAACGAACGCCAAGGGGGCGCGGCGCTTCGAGTGCCGCGCCCCCTTGGCGTACGAGCCGTCGACGGGGCGACGGGGCCCCGTCGCCCCGTGGCGCGACTCAGTGGAAGAAGTGCCGCGTCCCCGTGAAGTACATCGTCACGCCCGCCTTCCGCGCGGCCTCGACGACCAGCTCGTCACGGACCGAACCGCCCGGCTGCACGACGGCCTTGACGCCGGCGGCGGTCAGGATCTCCAGCCCGTCGGGGAAGGGGAAGAACGCGTCGGAGGCAGCGTACGAGCCCCGCGCGCGCTCCTCCCCGGCCCGCTCGACCGCGAGCTTCGCGGAGTCGACGCGATTGACCTGCCCCATGCCGACGCCCACGGAGGCGCCGTCCTTGGCCAGCAGGATCGCGTTGGACTTGACGGCCCGGCAGGCCTTCCAGGCGAACGCCAGCTCGGCCAGCTCGTCGGCGGAGAGGGCGTCCCCGGTCGCGAGGGTCCAGTGGGCGGGGTCGTCGCCGTCGGCCTGGAGCCGGTCGGTCACCTGGAGGAGCGCGCCGCCGTCGACCGGTTTGAGCTCGACCGGCGCGGCGGGCGCGCCGGGGGCCTTGAGCACCCGGATGTTCTTCTTCTTGGCGAGGGCCTCCACGGCCCCCTCCTCGTAGTCGGGCGCCACGATGACCTCGGTGAAGATCTCCGCGACCTGCTCCGCCATCTCCTTGCTGACCGGCCGGTTGACGGCGATCACACCGCCGAACGCGGACAGCGGGTCGCACGCGTGCGCCTTGCGGTGCGCCTCGGCGACGTCCGCGCCGACCGCGATCCCGCAGGGGTTGGCGTGCTTGATGATCGCGACGGCCGGCTCGTCGTGGTCGTACGCGGCACGGCGCGCGGCGTCCGTGTCCGTGTAGTTGTTGTACGACATCTCCTTGCCGTGCAGCTGCTCGGCCTCGGCGAGACCGCCGGTCCCGGAGACGTACAGCGCGGCCGGCTGGTGCGGGTTCTCGCCGTAGCGCAGGGTGTGCGCGCGCTCCCAGGTGGCCCCGAGGAAGTCGGGGAACTGCGAGTCGTCGGCGGGCGCGTAGGACGAGGCGAACCAGGAGGCCACGGCGACGTCGTACGCGGCCGTGTGCTGGAAGGCCTCGGCCGCGAGCCGCTTGCGGGTGGCGAGGTC
Source organism: Streptomyces sp. NPDC107538 (assembly GCF_055657445.1). Classification (NCBI taxonomy): domain Bacteria; kingdom Bacillati; phylum Actinomycetota; class Actinomycetes; order Kitasatosporales; family Streptomycetaceae; genus Streptomyces; species Streptomyces sp. NPDC107538. The sequence continues at coordinate 631,396 of NZ_JBVKAY010000002.1, forward strand.
GAAACCGCCGTCCTGGACGGCGTTCAGGACATCGGCGTACCGGGCCGGGCTGGTGACGACGGCCACCGACGGGTGGTTCTTCGCCGCCGCGCGGACCATCGACGGGCCGCCGATGTCGATCTGCTCGACGCACTCGTCGGGGGTGGCACCCGAGGCGACGGTCTCGCGGAAGGGGTACAGGTTGACGACGACGAGATCGAAGGGGGCCACGCCCAGCTCGTCGAGCTGCTGCCGGTGGCTGTCCAGCCGCAGGTCGGCGAGGATGCCCGCGTGCACCTTGGGGTGCAGGGTCTTGACCCGGCCGTCCAGGCACTCGGGGAAGCCGGTCAGCTCCTCGACCTTGGTGACGGGGACGCCGGCCGCGGCGATCTTCGCGGCCGTGGAGCCGGTGGAGACCAGCTCGACACCGGCCTCGTGCAGCCCGCGCGCGAGCTGCTCCAGCCCGGTCTTGTCGTAGACGCTGACGAGCGCCCGGCGAAGGGGCCGCTTGTTGCTGTCGGCGGTCACTGGATAACTACCTTTCGTCCCTCAATGCGATAGCCGTTGCGGGCGAGCCGCCCCACGACATCGACGAGCAGCCTTCGCTCGACTTCCTTGATGCGCTCGTGCAGAGCGCTCTCGTCGTCCTCGTCCCGGACCTCCACCACGCCCTGCGCGATGATCGGCCCGGTGTCGACGCCGTCGTCGACGAAGTGGACGGTGCAGCCGGTGACCCGGGCGCCGTACGCGAGCGCGTCCCGCACCCCGTGGGCCCCGGGGAAACTGGGGAGCAGCGCCGGGTGGGTGTTGACGAACCGGCCGCCGAACCGTGCCAGGAACTCCTTGCCCACGATCTTCATGAACCCGGCGGACACGACGAGATCCGGCTCGTACGCGGCGACGGCCTCGGTGAGCGCCGCGTCCCACTGGTCGCGGGTCTCGTGGTCCTTGACCCGGCAGACGAAGGTCGGCAGCCCGGCGCGCTCGGCACGGGCGAGCCCCTCGATGCCACCGCGGTCGGCTCCGACGGCCACGATCTCGGCCCCGTAGGCCTCGACTCCGATGGTCTCGATGCCGTCCAGCAGCGCCTGGAGGTTGGTGCCGGATCCGGAGACCAGCACGACGAGGCGCTTGGCCACGGGCTTGGCGGCCACGGTGGGGCCCTTTCTACGGGTACCCATACAGGTACGGGTACGGGGACTTGCACTCTTGTACGTTCATACGAATGCTTCGCGTCCCTCGATACGGGGAAGTCTACGAAGCGGCCGACCGTCAGCAACGATACCGGCACACCGGACGGCCCCCGTGGGACGGGGGCGTGGCCGGAAGGTAGCGTTCGCGAGGAGTGGGCTCGGGAACGCGGTCGATGTGCGGGGCGTTCACGGAGTGACAGCTCATGCGCCACCAGTAGATTTCACCGCCGAGCACACTTCCTGGTTCCTAGATCGCCTAGTTCCTTCATCGCCGTATTCACCACCTCGCCGTATTCACCAAGGGGAAGACGCACTCCTGATGCCGGACCGCAGCCTCCGCTTTCCTTCGCTCCTGTCGCGCGAGCGGAGTTCCTCGCCCACGCCTCCGCGCGAGAGCGAGGACGCCCCCGAGCAGTCCGGGCAGCCCGGGCGGGGCCGGGGCGCGGGCTCCTCGGACGACAATCCGTTCGCGCCGCCGCCCGAGGGCACGCCCGACCGGCCCTGGCAGCCGCGCCGGCCCGACGGCCAGGGTTCCGACGACGGGGCGGGGCGGGGCGGTGGTCATTCGCCGTGGGGCAGTCAGTGGAGCGACCGGCAGCCCGGCCGCTCCTCCGGCGGACCCTTCGGTCAGCGTCCCGGTGGCCAGGGCGGACCGGGTGGACCGGGTGGTTCCGGTCAGGGGCCCGAGGGCGGTCCCGGCAGCGGACTGCGCTGGGACCCGACGGACCCCGCCCAGCGCCGCGCTCGGTACTCACTGCTCTGCGGCATGTGGGCCTTCTTCTTCGCGCTCTTCGCCTGGCCGTACGTCGCCCTGCTGCTCGGCTCGCTGGCCGTGTACTGGGCGGTCAGCGCGCTGCGGGCCAAGCCGCAGTCGCCGGACCCGTCCCGGCCCGCGGCGCCCGAGCCGAGTGGGCGCCCCCAGAGGACGGCGGCCATCAGCGGGCTGGTGACCTCCACGATCGCCCTCGCCATCGTCGCGATCACCTTCACGGCCCAGTTCGTCTACCGCGACTACTACACCTGCGTCAACGACTCCCTCACCACCACCTCCGCGAAGTCCTGCAAGGACCTCCTCCCCGAGGGCCCCCTCCGCGAAATCCTGGGCGCGCAGTAGCCTCACGCCCCCACCACCCCCGAAGACGCCCCGAATCCCCGGCAGCACCTTCACCCCGTCAGGGGGCTTCGCCGGGGGTGGGGTCGGGGGCGGCTTCGGGGTTGCGCGCAGGGGCCGCGTCGGGGCGCTGATGCTCTCGCCGGTCGGCCGAGTCCGCCTCACGCAGTGCCGCCCAGCGGGCCGTGCGGGAACCCGAGTCCCAGGCGGGCGGGGGTGCGGGTGTGGGAGCGGTGGACTTGTAGGCGTACGGGTCGAGGGCGTCGTACGGCGTGAGGGCGTCGGTGGGGTCGCTGCCGGAGCCGTGTGGGGCGCTTGAGCCGGGGGTGGTCCCTTGCCCACGGCCGCTGCTGTGCCCGACTCCGGTGCCGTGCCCGATGTTGGTGCCGTGCCCGAGGTCAGGCCCCAGACCCGTGCCAGGACCACGACCGCCGCCAGGCCCTAGGCGAGTGCCGGTACTGGTGCCGTGCGCGAGGCCGGTACCGGAGCCATCGCCAGTGCCGGGCCCGGGGCCAGGCCCCACACCCGCGCCAGGACCACGACCGCCGCCAGGCCCTAGGCGAGTGCCGGTACTGCTGCCGTGCGCGAGGCCGGTACCGGAGCCATCGGCAGTGCCGAGCCCGAGGCCAGGCCCCACACCCGTGCCAGGACCACGACCGCCGCCAGGCCCTAGGCGAGTGCCGGTACTGGTGCCGTGCGCGAGGCCGGTACCGGAGCCATCGCCAGTGCCGAGCCCGAGGTCAGGCCCCAGACCCATGCCGGGACCATGATCGCCGCTGGCCCCGAGGCGAGGGCTGGCGCTGGTGCTGTGCGCAAGGCCGGTGCCGGGGCCATCGCCGCTGCCGAGCCCGAGGCCGCCGACCCCGACCCCAGCACCGGCTCCGCCAGCACCCGCCGCACCTGGTCCAGATGCTGGCCGGGAACCGGTGTTCGGGCCGGTGTTTGTGGTCGGCGTCGGAGTTCCCGGCGTTGGCCGCTCGGCGGGGCGCCCCCTCGCCTTGGAGAGCCATGCCGGGAACCGGCGCGAGCGTCGCGGAGGAGGTGGGAGAGGTTGCGGCTGCGTCGGGGAGGTCGATGTCGTGGGCCGTTCGGGCGCCCGGGAGCCGGTTCGGGGCTCGTCTGGTGTGCGCTTCGACGTCACGCCGTTCGCACCGCCGACCCCACTCCCCGGGACGGCCCCGGCAGTCGTCCCCCGCAGGTCAGCGGAGGCATCCCCGGGCCTGGCCCCCCGCCGGAACACCCTCGCCACGATCGATCTCCCCCACCCACCCCCAGCCCTCTTCCCAGAACCCGCCCCAGCCCCCGTCTCCGGCCCGGTGTCCGCAGCCGCCCCCGCCCGCTTCTCCCCCCGCCCGGCACCCACGCGCACCTCCGCCTGATCGGTCCCCCGCGCCCCAGGCACCCCACCCGCGCCCGTCCGCCGGGCCCCCACTGTCACGTCCGCTCTCGCGCGCGCCCGCACACGCCCCCATCGCGCCCCGAGGGCCACCGGCACTCCCACCGCACTCACCCACGCCCAGGTCGCACCGCCCGTCTGCCACCACACGGGGCCGAAGTCGGCCAGGGCGGCGAGGCCGAGGGGGCCGCCGGAGAGGACGGTGAGGAGGGCGAAGGCCGCGGCGCAGAGGAGGCCCGCGAGGAGGGTCGCACCGGCCGTCCGCCACGCGGACCACGGCGCCACCCGATCGGCCGCGGCCCGCGCCGCGGTGAACCACCCGACCGTCACCCCCGCGGCCAGCGGCACCGCCCCCACCGCCCAGTACACCGGCGTGCCCCCACCCTCCGGAACCGCCGCGAGCAGCGGAAACGGCGGCAGCAGGACCGCCGCGGCCGGAGCCGCCACCTCCAGCGGCGCGACGGTGTGCCCGCCGCCCAGCACGAACCCGGGACCGAGCGCGTAGGCCGCCGCCCACAGCGCCGCGTTCGGCACGAGGGCGAGGCAGAGCAGCAGTACGGCGAACCGCCCGGACAGCGCCTCGGTCAGCTGGAGGAAGGAGTCGCGGGCCGCGCCCCCGTGCCAGACCAGGGACACGGCCACCAGCAGCGCCCCACCGCCCGCCAGCACGAGCACCCCCGCCCCGGCGGCCCGCCCGGCGGCGGCCACGAGATGCCGCCGCCACGCCGTCGCCGGGGTGCCGCCGAGGAGCGCGGGCAGGGGCAGCCGGGGGCGCCCGCGTCCCGCCCACACCCCCGTACCCGCCGCGAGCGCCGCGAGCAGCGGCACGCACAGCGCGGCCCACCACCACCGCGGCCGCAGCACCCCACCCGAGGCGTACAACGTGACCACCGCGCCGACCGCCGCGTAACCGATGACGAGCCCCGCCCACATCGCACGGGCGCTCACCGCCGAGCCCTCGCCCGCATGGTCACGGGCCGACCGGTGCAGCAGCACCGTCGGGAGGGCGAGCAGGAAGAGAGGGACGAGGCCGACCGGGGCGGGGGCGCCGGAGAGCGTGTCGGTACGGATGAGCTCCACGCCATGGGAGAGCAGCCACAGCACCGCCGCCACGTGCAACGCCCCGCCGGGCCCGCTGTCCGGGTACGGCGAGCTGATCCACAGCATCATCACCAGCGCGACGAACGCCCCGAGCCCGAGCCCCGCCGCCAGGGCCCCGCCCAGCATCCCGGCGACCAGCTTGGACGACCGCCGGCGCGCCCGCCTGATCAGTGGCGACAGCGGAGACCTCGGCGAGGACGCGTAAAGGGACGCCGTCGGTGCCATGGCCCTCGGCTCGTTCGGCTCGTTCGGCTCATTCGGGTCGGTCGCGTGAGTCACGTCGGCCATGCTCCCAACGACACGCGCTTTACCGGCGTAACGAAGGTTTCGTGCACGTGTCGCCCAATATGTGCTTATGTGCTTTTTCGTACGAAAGTTGCTCCGACAGAGGTCGCTACGGCGGGAGGCGATCCGGTGACCGGGCCTGGGGCCGGGACCACCGGGACGGGGACCGGGGCCGAAGCCGGGCCCTCCGGGCAGCCGTACGAACCACACGAGCTGCACGAACCGCACATGCCACACGAGCCGCACGCTTCACACGCGCCGTCCGCGCCGTCCGCGCCGAGCAGTACCGAGTGGTACCAGCAGCCCCTCGGCACCGACTGCGCCACCGACAACGGCACCGACAACGGCACCGACAACACCCCAGCCCCCCGTACCGGCGCCCATCCCACCACCGGCGCCGACGATCCGACCCGGCCCCGCACCCCGGCCCCCCTGACCCCCGCCCAGGCCTTCGACGCCCTGTACGCGTACTGCGCCCCCACCCTCGTCCAGCAGACGTACCTGCTCACCGGGCGGCGCCACCTCGCGCGCGAGGCCGTGGAACGCGCCTTCCAGCTCGCCTGGCACCGCTGGCCGGAGGTGGCCGTCGACCGCGACCCGGCGGGCTGGGTGCGGGCCGCGGCCCACGACTACGCCCTCTCCCCCTGGCACCGTCTGCGCCCCCGCCGGCACCCCGAACCCCAGCCGGCCGACCCCACCGGCCGCGCCCTGCTGACCGCACTGCTCGAACTGCCGCCCCCGTACCGCCGCACCCTGCTCCTCTACGACGGTGTCGGCCTCGACCTTCCCGACACGGCCGCCGAGACCGAGGCCAGCACACCCGCGGCGGCGGGCCGCCTTCTCTACGCCCGCGCGACCGTCGCCGCACGCCTCCCCGAGCCGGTCGCCCCCGACGACCTCAACCGCCTCCTGGCCACGCTCCCCTCCGGCATCCGCCCGGGCCCCACGAGGCCCCCCGCCCTCCGCGCCCGGGCCGACCTGCGCGCCCGCCGCTGGATCCACGCCGCCATCGCCTTCACCACCGTCCTCCTCACCACCACCGCCCTCACCCTCCACACCGCCCCCGACCACTACGAACCCCCGGTCCCCCCGGGCGCCCCCGTCCAGGGCATCCCCCCGAAAGCGGCCCCCGGCCCCCTCTCCAAAACCGAACAGAAACTCCGCACCAAACTCAGATCGGCGACGGCAGCGGGCCCGGAACGCCTCCACCCAGAACCCCACTGAGCCGCTACACCCGTACCCCCGAGAGACGCCAACGGGCCCGCACCCCACCAAGGGGTACGGGCCCGTGAAGGCTCGGCCGAGCCGAAGAGACGATCAGCCGTTGAGGATCTCGCGCGCGAGCTTCGCCGTCTCGGTCGGGGTCTTGCCCACCTTGACGCCGGCGGCCTCAAGGGCCTCCTTCTTCGCGGCGGCCGTACCGGAGGACCCGGAGACGATGGCACCGGCGTGGCCCATGGTCTTGCCCTCGGGCGCGGTGAACCCGGCGACGTAACCGACGACCGGCTTCTTCACGTTCGCCTTGATGAAGTCCGCGGCCCGCTCCTCCGCGTCGCCACCGATCTCACCGATCATCACGATCAGGTCGGTGTCGGGGTCGGCCTCGAACGCGGCAAGCGCGTCGATGTGCGTCGTACCGATGACCGGGTCGCCACCGATGCCGACGGCCGAGGAGAAGCCGATGTCACGGAGCTCGTACATCATCTGGTACGTCAGCGTGCCGGACTTCGAGACCAGACCGATGCGGCCCGGCTTGGTGATGTCACCGGGGATGATGCCGGCGTTCGACTGACCGGGGGTGATCAGACCCGGGCAGTTCGGGCCGATGATCCGGGTCTTGTTGCCCTGCGACACGGCGTACGCGTAGAACGCGGCCGAGTCGTGGACCGCGATGCCCTCGGTGATGACGACCGCGAGCGGGATCTCGGCGTCGATGGCCTCGACGACGGCCGCCTTGGCGAAGGCCGGGGGTACGAAGAGGACGGACACGTTCGCGCCCGTCTTCTCGATCGCCTCGGCGACCGTGCCGAACACCGGGATGTCGGTGCCGTCGATGTCGACCGACGTGCCCGCCTTGCGCGGGTTCACGCCACCGACGATGTTCGTGCCGTCGGCCAGCATGAGCTTGGTGTGCTTCATGCCCGTGGCACCGGTCATGCCCTGGACGATGACCTTGCTGTCCTTGTTCAGGAAGATAGCCATGGCTGTTCTGTCCCTCTTCCCTTACTTCGCAGCCGCGAGCTCGGCGGCCTTGTCGGCCGCGCCGTCCATGGTGTCCACGCGCTGGACCAGCGGGTGGTTGGCGTCGGAGAGGATCTTGCGACCCAGCTCGGCGTTGTTGCCGTCGAGGCGGACGACGAGGGGCTTGGTGACTTCCTCACCCTTGTCCGCGAGCAGCTGCAGCGCCTGCACGATGCCGTTGGCGACCTCGTCGCAGGCGGTGATGCCACCAAAGACGTTGACGAACACGGACTTGACGTCCGGGTCGCCGAGGATGATCTCCAGGCCGTTCGCCATGACGGCGGCGGAGGCGCCACCGCCGATGTCGAGGAAGTTGGCCGGCTTGACGCCGCCGTGGTTCTCACCGGCGTACGCGACGACGTCCAGGGTGCTCATGACGAGACCCGCGCCGTTGCCGATGATGCCGACCTCACCGTCGAGCTTGACGTAGTTGAGGTTCTTCTCCTTGGCGGCGGCCTCAAGGGGGTTGGCGGCCGCGTGGTCGACCAGTTCCTCGTGGTCGGGGTGGCGGAAGTCCGCGTTCTCGTCCAGGGAGACCTTGCCGTCGAGGGCGAGGACGTCGCCGGAGGCGACCTTCGCCAGCGGGTTGACCTCGACGAGGAGGGCGTCCTCGTCGATGAAGGTCTTCCACAGGGTGACGAGGATGTCGGCGACCTTGTCGGCGACCTCGGCCGGGAAGTTCGCGGCCTCGACGATGCCACGGGCGACCTCGGGGGTCACACCCACGTTGGCGTCGATCGGGGTCTTGGCGACGGCCTCGGGGCGGGTGGCCGCCACCTCCTCGATCTCCATGCCGCCCTCGACGGAGGCGATGGAGAGGAAGGTGCGGTTGGTGCGGTCGAGGAGGTAGGAGACGTAGTACTCCTCGACGATTTCCGGAGCGGTCTCGGCGATCATCACCTTGTGGACCGTGTGGCCCTTGATGTCCATCCCGAGAATGTCCGTCGAACGGGCGACAGCCTCGTCCGGGGTGGCGGCGAGCTTGACGCCGCCGGCCTTGCCTCGACCACCGACCTTCACCTGAGCCTTGACGACAGACTTGCCGCCCAGCCGCTCGGTGATCTCGCGCGCCGCCTCAGGCGTGTCGATGACTTCACCGGCCAGCACCGGTACACCGTGCTTGGCGAAGAGGTCCCTCGCCTGGTACTCGAACAGGTCCACGCGCTTCCGTCCCTATCAGTGATCGCGGTTCGTCTGATGCGTGGGCGTGCCGCGAAGGGCAACGTGACGTCCGCCGAGAGTCACAAGGGAGGCGCACACGGTGTCCGAGCGCGCGGCATGTCCGTCTCGCAGGTTATCGCTGCTTCCGGAGGGCCCCTAAATCGAGGGTCACACCTGAGCGGTGATACCTGTCACATGATGCCGCGCTCACTGGCACCGCGTGCCGCGCGTGCGGGACCTCACCGGACGGGGGTACGTCCGGTGAGGCCCCTCCGAGGCCCTTCACCTCTTCCGACACCTCTTCCGAAGGGCCCCTCGGCGGGTGATCTCCTCCCCATTGGGAGACCATCCGCCACCGCCCCCACGCTCCCACCCGGACCAGGCCGACGGCTTTCGGCCGTCCGGGTTTCAGCCGCTGGGACGGTCGTCCACAACCGCCCTCGGGCAGCCGCCCGTAGGCAGCCGCTCGTAGGCGACCGCCGCACGGGGTCAGGGCCCGCGGGCGGCACGGCCGATCGCCATCACGCCGGGGCGGCGGAGGGCACGGGAAGCATGGGGAGCGCGGGGGGCGCGGGGGGCGCGGAGGGCGCGGAGGGTGCGGGAAGCGCGGGGTTCGTTGTTCATGCGGGCGTCAGTTCCTTGGGGGATCCGAGTGCTGGGGAGCCGTACGGGACCGGGACCGGCGGGTGCGCGGTCGGCGAGACCGGCGCTACCGGCGGTGCCGGGCCGTCATGCCGACGAGGTCGCGGCCGTGGCTCCGAGGGGCTGGCGTCCGGGCCTCCGGGACGGCGGGCAGGCCTGTCCCGCCCCCGCGCGAGCGTGCGGCGGGGGTGGAAGAACCGGCTCTAGCCGGGGAACTCGGGGATGTCCCGGTGCCGGTCCCGGGTTCCGTCCGGGGCGTCGGCCACGGGGGCGCCGGGCACGAGGCTCAGCGGCGCCCGGTCGAAGGAGGCGACGGTGTACGGCTCGGCGTGCCGGGGCCCGCCGTTGTCGACGGCGGAGTGCCGGCCGAGGGCGCCGGTCGGAGGACCGTCGGGGTTCTGCTGCGCGGGCACCCGCACGAGGGACGGGCCCCCGACACTGGTGTCCCGGCGAGGAGCCGATACGTCCACCGCGCCACCAGCGGCGGCATGCGGGCCGTATCCGACAGCGGCATGGGACCCGGGGGCCCGCTCGCCATCACGCCCGCCCTTGCCGTCGGTCGCTGCGGCCCGGCCCGGCCTCTCGGCCGCCGCCCGCCCCGGCTCCAGCGGTGTCACCGCGACGGGCGCCGTCTCCACCGGCAACGTGGTCCAGCCGGGCAGTTCCGGCAACTCCGGAAGCCCCGGCACCCCGGGCAGCGACGGCAACCCGCTCACCGGCGGAAGCTGCGACGTCACCCCACCGAGCCCCTCGGTCACCGACTCCACGACCTCCCCCACCGGCACCACGACATGCTCGGTGACCGGCCGCACCACCGGAACGACGACCGAATCGACGACCGGAGCGACCACCGACTCCACCACTGGATCGACCACCGGATCGGTGACCGGTCGGACGATGTCCTCGACGACGGGCGCGACGACGTCCTCGGCGACCGGTCGTACGGCCTGCTCGGCGAGCGGCTGTACGACGCCCCCGGCGACCGGTCGCACGACGCCCCCGGCGACCGGCCGGACGATCCTTTCGCCGGCCGGTGCGACCACATGGCGCCCGGCCGGGGCGACGAGGCGCTCCTCGACCGGAGGCACCACGGCGCCGACCTGACCGGCGCCCTGACCGGCGACCGCGCTGACGCCGGCGGTGACGGCGGACAGGGGTGGTGACGAGGTCGAGGCCGGTGTGCCCTCCGCCGCGTTCGCGCGGGCCCCGCAGAGGACGCCCAGGACGAACAGCCCGCCCACCAACAGCGCGACCCGCACCGAACGACGCCCGACGGCCCCGCGCGTCACGCGCAGGGCGGCACCGGCACCGGCACCGCGCAGCGCGGCTGCTGACGTCAGGACGGACAAGGCGGGCGAGACGGCCAAGACGGGGAGGACCCTCCCGTGCGGCGGAACGGCGGAGTACGCGGCGGAGTTGCGGAAGTTGCGCGAGATGCGAACACCCGTGTGAAGGGTGTGAAGCGTTGCCGATCCTCGCACGGGACTCCCGCCCTGGCGCAAGCCCCGGGTTACCGATGCGCTGTCATGTCCTCTTTTCAACCTCCCCTGTCCGGTTACCGACTGCCGTCAGACGGAGTCCGGTATCGGCAACGGCCGCTTCTCGATCGCCGCCGCCATCACCTCCGGGAACAGGTCGGGCGTGCAGGCGAACGCCGGTGCGCCGAGGGCCGCGAGAGCCGCCGCGTGTTCCCGGTCGTACGCCGGCGCCCCTTCGTCGGAGAGCGCCAGCAGGGTCACGAACTGCACCCCCGAGGCCTTCATCGCCGCCACCCGCTTCAGCATCTCGTCCCGTATCCCGCCCTCGTACAGGTCGCTGATCAGCACGACCACCGTGTCGGCGGGCCGGGTGATCCTCGACTGGCAGTACGCGAGCGCCCGGTTGATGTCCGTACCGCCGCCGAGCTGTGTGCCGAAGAGGACGTCGACCGGGTCGTCGAGCTGGTCGGTGAGGTCGACGACGGCCGTGTCGAAGACGACGAGCCGGGTGCTGAGGGACCGCATGGACGCCAGCACCGCCCCGAACACGGACGCGTAGACGACGGACGCCGCCATCGACCCCGACTGGTCGATGCAGAGGACGACCTCCTTCTTCACCGACTGCGAGGCCCGCCCGTATCCGATGAGCCGCTCGGGCACGACCGTCCGGTACTCCGGCAGGTAGTTCTTGAGGTTGGCCGCGATCGTGCGGTTCCAGTCGATGTCGTGGTGGCGCGGCCTGCTGACGCGGGCGCTGCGGTCGAGGGCACCGGTGAGCGTGGCCCGGGTACGGGTCGCGAGCCGCTTCTCCAGGTCCTCGACGACCTTCCGTACGACGGCCCGCGCGGTCTCCTTCGTCGTCTCCGGCATGGCCTTGTTGAGGGAGAGGAGGGTGCCGACGAGATGGACGTCGGCCTCCACGGCCTCCAGCATCTCCGGTTCGAGGAGCAGCGCGGAGAGGCCCAGCCGGTCGATGGCGTCCCGCTGCATGACCTGGACGACGGAGGAGGGGAAGTACGTCCGGATGTCCCCCAGCCACCGGGCTACGGACGGCGCCGACGCCCCGAGCCCCGCCGAACGGTCCTGCCCCGCCCGCGCCTTGTCCCCCTTCCCCTTGCCGTTCCCGTACAGCGCGCCCAGGGTCTGGTCCATCGCCGCGTCCCGCGCGCCCAGCGTGCACCCCGTACCGTCGGCCGCGTCCCCGCCCAGCACGAGCCGCCAGCGCCGCAACCGCTCGTCGGCGGCGTCCCCGCCCGCGCCCAACTCCGACCCCGCCTCCGTCGTCATCCTTCGCGTCATCCGCGCACCCCCGCGCGAGGCCGGGCCCAGAGGGGCATCACCGTCACGGTCGTCGGGCGGTCGCCCGGCCGTGCCACGCGGCCACGCACCGGCCCGTCCCCGGCGTCGATCGTCTCGGTGGTCCGCCTCGGCTCACGCGAGCGCAGTCCGTCGGTCGTCATCCCGCCACCCCCACAAGGTCGTTCACCAGGTCGTTGTCGTCGGCGGTCGCCCGCCCCTCACCGTCCAGGCCCAGCAGCAGCCGCACCACCGGCAGCACCGCGTCCGCGCGGTCGGCGTCCAGGTCGTCGGCGTAGCCCGGTATGCCGCCGGACCCGACGGCCATCGCGCCGCCCCGCCGCGCCGGCCCGCGCCGCACCAGCTCGCCGAGCGTCCGCCGCACCCCCGGCTCGTACGCCGAGAACGTCCGCCGCAGCAGCGGCAGTACGTCCGTGAACGCGTCCCCCGGCACCCCGGTGAGCCAGGCGTCCACCAGGCCGAGGAGCCGTTCGTCGTGCACGAGCAGCATTCCGCCGCCGGAGCCGCCGCCGACGAAGCCTTCGATCCACGCCGCCGCGTCCGCCGGTTCCGTACCCGGCGACAGCACGAGCCCCATGAGCCGCGCCGCCTCGTCCTGCGCCAACTCCCCGTCGTCCAACAGCAGTCGTACGGCCCGCCCCCGGATCACCCCGGGCACCGTGTCCCGCGCGGTGAGGACATGGAGCACCGAGTGCCAGCGGCCCCGTATCCCGCCCCTGGTCCCCGGCCCTGCCCCGGTCCCGCTTCCGCCGGCCCGTGCGGTGTCGTCCTCCGAGACGTTCGAGGCGGTCGGGACAGTCGGGGCGGTCTCGCCGAGCAGGCCCACCGCCCCGTGCACGGCCTCCACATGACGGCGCATCTCCTGGGCCGCCTCCGCGTCGAGCGCGGCGCACGCGGGCGGCAGCCCGACGAAGACGCGCTCGGCGAGCCCGGCGGCGACCTCGGCCAGTGCCCGGGTGTCGGTGGCGCGGACGTCGCCGTAGCGAAGGGAACGCACCAGGGCCGGGAGTGCCTGGGCGAGGTGGCCCACGTCGGCGTCGAGGGCGGCGCGGTCGGCGAGCACCCGCACCACCACGGGGAGGACGTCGGGGAGTCCGGCCAGGAGGCAGTGCTCGGCGAGGCCGGTGATGTCGGCGAGGGACCGGGCCGTGACGGCGTCCGCCTCGGCCTTGGCGGTCGCGGCGGAGAGCACCGTGGTCCCCCACACCCCGGCCTCGGCGACCCGCACCGACAGCTCCGGCTCCCAGCGCAGCCGCCAGGTCTCCCGGAACGTGCCGGTGCTGCCGCGCGAGGTCGTCGGCTCGCCCCATCCGACGCCGAGCAGCCGCAGCCGATGCAGCAGCCGGCTGCGTTCGGCGTCGTTCTCCTTGCGCAGGTCCAGCTCCACCTCCCGCTCCAGCGCCTCGGGCTTGAGCCGCAGCCGCCGCTGGAGCCGGGTGAGGTCCCGCTGCAGGGGCACCGCCGGCGCCGACTCGGGTACCTCTCCGAGGACGTCGCCGACCACCAGCCGGTCCCGCACCAGCGACAGCGGTACGTCGGAGCCGTCGCACATCACCGCCCGTACGGCGTCGGTGGTCTCGGTCAGGCCCGGCAGCGGGCGCCCGCGCATCGCGGCGAGTGTCTCGGCCAGCCGCACCGCCTCGATGACATGGGCGGAGGAGACGATCCGGTCCTCCTCGCGCAGCAGTCCCGCGACCTTGGTCAGCCACCGCTCCACGGGACGGTCCGGGGCGTCGAACAGATGCCCGTACCAGCCGGGTGAGTCGATGCCCGCGCCGTAGCCACCGGCCCGGGCGAGCCTCCGGTTGGTCCATGGCACCCAGGTCATGTCGGTCCTGACCTTGGGCAGCCCCTTCAGCAGTGCCCGGTCGGCGGCCACGGTCCGCTTCTCCCGCAGCGCGGGCACATGCCAGGCCCCGCACACGACGGCCACCCCGTTGTCCCCGAACTCCTTCTGCGCGGCCCGCAGTTGCAACCGCATGTACGCCTCGCGCGCCGGGTCCCGGTCGCGTCCCCCGGTCCCGTACACCTCCCGGAGCGCGCCCATGGCCTCCTCCAGCACGGTGAACGGGGCGAAGACGTCCTCGCCCGTCCCCCGGTGCTCGACCACGTCCTCCCACCACCGCTCGGCATCGTCATACCCGGCGGCCTCGGCGAGCGCGGCCAGCGGATCACCCCGGACCACCTCGCCCGACGCCGCCTCTGCCTTCGTCGCCTCCGCCTTCGCCCCCTCCGTCTTCGGCCCCTCGTCCTCCGCCTCCTCGGCCGGGGCCGCCTCCTCTTCCTCGTCCCTCCCCCAGGCCAGCGTGTGCGTCGCCGGAAGGTCGATGAAACGGGCCGGAACGCCATGGGCGAGGGCCCACTTGAGCGCCACCCACTCCGGGGAGAACTCGGCGAACGGCCAGAAGGAGCACCGCCCGGGCTCGTCGACCGCGTGGGCGAGCAGCGCGACCGGCGGCCGCATGCCCTCGTCGCAGGCCAGCGCGATCAGCCCGTCCGCCTCCGGCGGCCCCTCGATCAGCACGACCCGGGGCCGGGCCGCCTCCAACGCGCCCCGCACGGCCCGCGCCGACCCGGGCCCGTGATGCCGCACCCCGAGCAGCAACGGCCCGCCCCCGGCACGTGCACCCACCCCGTCGGCCCCGTCGGCCACCGCACCGCCGCCGGACTCCGCCGTCTCCTCCCCCCTCCCCCTCACGCGCTCGCCTCGCGGCAGGCCCGGTAGAAGTCGGTCCAGCCGTCGCGCTCGCGGACGACCGCTTCCAGGTACTCCTGCCAGACGACACGGTCGGCGGCCGGGTCGCGGACGACGGCGCCGAGGATCCCGGCGGCGACGTCGGAGGCCCGCAGGACGCCGTCGCCGAAGTGGGCGGCGAGGGCGAGCCCGCCCGTGACGACGGAGATCGCCTCGGCGGTGGACAGCGTGCCGCTGGGCGACTTGAGCTTCGTACGGCCGTCCGTCGTGACGCCGTCGCGCAGTTCGCGGAAGACCGTGACGACGCGGCGGATCTCGTCGACGCCGTCGGGCACGGCCGGCAGGTCCAGGGAGCGGCCGATCTGGTCGACGCGGCGCGAGACGATGTCGACCTCGGCGTCGGCGCTCTCCGGCAGCGGCAGCACCACGGTGTTGAAACGGCGGCGCAGCGCGCTCGACAGGTCGTTCACCCCGCGGTCGCGGTCGTTGGCCGTGGCGATGAGGTTGAAGCCGCGGACCGCCTGTGTCTCCTGACCCAACTCCGGTATCGGCAGCGTCTTCTCGGACAGGATCGTGATCAGCGTGTCCTGGACGTCGGCGGGGATGCGGGTCAGCTCCTCGACGCGGGCCGTCATGCCCTCCGCCATGGCCCGCATGACGGGGCTGGGCACGAGCGCGTCGCGGCTGGGGCCGTGGGCGAGCAGCTGCGCGTAGTTCCAGCCGTACCGGATCGCCTCCTCCGGGGTGCCCGCAGTGCCCTGTACGAGCAGGGTGGAGTCGCCGCTGACGGCTGCCGCGAGGTGCTCGGACACCCAGGTCTTGGCGGTGCCGGGCACGCCGAGCAGCAGCAGGGCGCGGTCGGTGGCGAGGGTGGTGACGGCGACCTCGACGATGCGGCGCGGCCCGACGTACTTCGGGGTGATCACCGTGCCGTCCGGCAGCGTGCCGCCGAGCAGATAGGTGGCGACGGCCCACGGCGAGAGCTTCCAGCGGGCCGGCCGGGGCCGGTCGTCCTGGGCGGCCAGCGCGGCCAGTTCCTCGGCGAAGGCGTGCTCGGCGTGCGCCCGCAGCACCTCACCGCCCGTGCGCACGCTCTCACCGCCCGCACAGGCGTTCGCGGGCGCGGACTGGTTGTGGCTCGGGTCGACAGTGGTCGTTCCAACGGACACAGGCATGGCTGAGTCCCCCTCCAGCTCGGCCGGTTCGGATCTGGTGACCACCCTGCACCACGCCACTGACAATCCAGTCTGACCTGCGGAAATTGGATCGCGCAAGCCAATTGTCAGTGGTGGGATCTACCTTCAGAACATGACTCAGCAGGGGGTGCGCTGGACGGCTGAGCAGGTGCTGGCATTGGCACCTGACGCAGCGTCGCGCAAAGCCGGAAGCAAACTCGCCGTGGCAGGGCCGTGGTCGAGTGCTGGCAGTTCGGACGAGGGGACGGTGTGGGGACTGTGCAAAGGAAGTGGCAGCAAGCCGTATCAGACGATCATCGACGTGGCGGACTCCTCCGGGCCTGCCTACAACTGCAGTTGTCCGAGCAGGAAGTTCCCGTGCAAGCATGCGCTGGGGCTGCTCCTGCTCTGGTCGGGCGACGACACCGCGGTGCCGCCCGGACCGGTGCCGGACTGGGCGGAGCAGTGGCTGTCAGGCCGCCGCACGCGCGCAGCGGCGAGGACGACGAGGACGGACGCGGCATCTGGGGCCACGTCCGCTGATCCCGAGGCGGCGCGCCGACGAGCGGAGCGGCGCGCCGACCGGATCACCGCGGGCGCGGCGGAGCTCGAACAGCGTCTGACCGACCTGTTCCGCGGCGGCCTGGCCGCCGCGGAACAGGCGGGGTACGGGCTATGGGAGGAGACGGCGGCCCGGATGGTCGACGCCCAGGCCCCCGGACTGGCGGCGCGAGTGCGGGAGTTGGGCGCGATACCGGGCTCGGGTCCGGGCTGGCCGGTCCGGCTCCTGGAGGAGTGCGCCCTGCTCCACCTTCTCGACCAGGGCTGGCTGCGCCGCGCTCTGCTCCCGGACGGCCTCGCGGCCACGGTCCGTTCCCGTATCGGCCTGACCGGCTCCCCGGACGGCCCACCGGTCCGCGACCGCTGGCTCACGCTGGCCCAGTACGACACGTCCGACTCCCACCTCACCACCCGCCGCATCTGGCTGCACGGCACCGGGTCGGGCCGTACGGCGCTGCTCCTCTCCTATGGAGCCGCCGGCCGCGCCCCCGAGCTGTCACTGCCGGTCGGGCTGGCGTTCGAGGCCGAGATGTCGGCCTACCCGGGCGCGGGACAGCCGCGTTCGGCCCTCGGTGAGCGTTTCACCGCGCCCGAGCCCACCGCCGTACGACCGCCGGGGATCACTCCGGCCGAGGCGGCGGCCCGCTACGGCACGGCCCTCCGGGACGACCCCTGGCTGGACTCCTCCCCGGTCACGCTCACCCGCGTCATCCCCACCCCGGACGGCGACTCCTGGCAACTGGCCGACGCCGACGGCGACCTGGCCCTCCCCCTCACCCCCTCCGCCCGCTCCCGCCCCGGCCTGTGGCGCCTCATAGCCCTCTCCGGCGGCACACCGGTCACGGTCTTCGGCGAGTGCGGCCACCGCGGCTTCACACCGCTGACGGCGTGGGCGGAGGAGGACGCGCGGCACTCGGCGGGGCAGGCGGTGTCGCTGTGCTGAGGGGGAGAGCGGAGGCATCGGCGGAAGCTGTCGCCCGAGAGACGACGGCGACGACAGCGGTGGCAGCGGTTCACGCCCAGACGGCACACGGAAGGAACCTCATGACCGGTACCTCTGAGGCTTCGGCGGGGCTCTCCTGGGAGGAGTTGGTCACGACCGCGCTGCTCGGGACGGACCGGCGTACGCCGCCGGGGGCGACGTCGGGCCGGGAGGCGCCCGTGGCGTTGCTGGACGCGGCGGCCGTGGAGACCGTGCGGCGCCGGGCGGGCATCCGGCCGGTGCGGGCGGCGGCGCGACCGGAGCCGGCGGCGCCGGACCTGCGTTCCCCGCTGCCGCCCGCCGCGGCACGACGGCTGACGACGTTGCTGACCGACCGGCCCGGCACCGGCGGCGGTCGGCGGGGCACGGCTCCCGATCTGATGGAACTGCTGCCCCAGTGGCTGGCGTTGGCCAACGCACACGGTTACACGGCGCCTCCGGAGGCCCTGCCCGCGCTGCTGGACGCGGCGCGTGGCCGTACGGATCTGCGTCCCGCCGTCCTGGCCTTCGCGGGCCCGCGGGCGCTGTGGCTGGCCCGGCTGAACCCGGACTGGCGTTTCGCGCTGCGGGCCGTGCCCGGCGGGGGCGCGGCGCTGCCGGGTCCGGACGAGCCCGAGCGGGTGCGACGACTGTGGCAGGAGGGCCTGTTCGCGGAGCGCGTCGCCCTGCTCACGGCGATACGGGCCCGGGACGCCGCCTCGGCCCGTGAGGTGCTGTCGGCCACCTGGCCGACCGAGCGGGCCGAGGACCGGCTGATGTTCCTCGACACACTCCGTACGGGACTGGAGCCGGCGGACGAACCCTTCCTGGAGGCCGCGTTGGCCGACCGCAGCCGCAATGTGCGGGCCACGGCGGCGGAGTTGCTCTCCGCGCTGCCCGACTCGGCGCTCGCGCGGCGCATGGCGAAGCGGGCGACGGCGTGTGTCGCCGTCGACCACCCGGACGGCACCCCCTCGGCCGCCGGGACCCCCACGCTCGTCGTCGAGGCCCCGCACGAGTGCGACCCGGGCATGGAGCGCGACGGTGTGCTGTCCAAGGCTCCGGCCGGGCGGGGCGAACGGTCGTGGTGGCTGGGCCAGTTGGTGGAGGCGGCACCGCTCGGGGCCTGGTCGCGGCGGTTCGGGGGGCGTACGCCGGGGGAGATCGTGGCGCTGCCGGTCGCGGACGACTGGCAGAGCGAGCTGCACGGGGCGTGGTGCCGGGCGGCGGTGCGGCAGCGGGACCCCGGCTGGTCGCGGGCACTCCTGGGCGCGCCCTCCACGCCGGAGGCGGGCGGTCCGGGGGCCGTGTCCCTGGCCGAACGGGCGAGGCTGCTGGCGACGTTGGAGGGTGCGGAGCGGGCCGAGTGGGTGGCGGGGTTCATCGCCACGCACGGCTTGTCGGAGGCGTTTCAGCTGCTCGGGGTGTGCGCGGTGCCGTGGGCTCCGCCGCTGGGGCGGGCCGTGGTGGACGCGCTCAACATCGCTCGGGACGCGGGGAGTTATCCCTGGAGTTTCAGCGGGGTGATGGGGCTGGCGGAGCGGTGCCTGGATCCTGCGGAGGCGGTGCGGCTCCAGCCGCTGACTGCTGTGCCGGAGGACGCGGAGGATGCGGCGCCGGGGGCGGGTGGGTACTGGGCCGAGGCGTTTCAGCGGCTCGCGACGACGTTGCGGTTGCGGGCGACGATGCGGGCGGAATTGGAGCCGCCGGGCGCGTCATAGCTCGGGGGTGCGGCATTCGTTGGCGGGTGCGGGTGAGTGGGGGTTGCTCGCGCAGTTCCCCGCGCCCCTTAAGGGCCGCGGGCCCTTGCGGGCCTACTACGGCTCTTTCGGGCCGAAAAAGCAGGGGCGTAGCCCCGCTTTTTCAGGGGCGCGGGGAACTGCGCGAGAAGCCCCACGCACCCGCACCCGCCCAACCGACCCGCACCCCCGAGCTATCAGGCGCAGCCAGAGCGCCGCGCATGCCCCCGCACCCACTCCACGATCGACGCCGTCGTCGCCCCGGGCGTGAAGATCTCGGCGACTCCCTTGTCCTTGAGCGGAGCGATGTCCGCCTCGGGAATGATCCCGCCGCCGAAGACGAGAATGTCCTCGGCGTCACGCTCCTCGAGGAGTTCGATGACGGCGGCGAAGAGCGTGTTGTGGGCGCCGGAGAGGATGGAGAGACCGATCGCGTCGGCGTCCTCCTGGATCGCGGTGTCGACGATCTGCTCGGGAGTCTGGTGAAGGCCGGTGTAGATGACCTCCATACCGGCGTCGCGCAGCGCCCGCGCGATCACCTTGGCCCCGCGATCGTGACCGTCGAGTCCCGGCTTGGCCACCACCACACGGATCGGACCGGCTGCCACACCCATCACTGCCTCCACGAAACGACTACATCAACCCATAACGAACACTGGCGCACCTGGACCGCGAATCGCCCACACCACGCACACCACCGCTCCAGGTTCGGGTCCAGGTCCAGATCCAGGCCCAGGTCCATGGAACCCCTCCCCACCGAACCCGGGGAAAGTAAACGAACGTTCTCTCCAGCATCGTGCAAGCGGCCGTTTCGCGGTGCCGGGCGAGGGGGAAATCACACGGTGGGACACGTTCGCCGCGCACCGCTCCCGGTTTCCGCGGCTCACGCGTCACGGGGACCGAGGTGATCACGGAGGTGATCGCGGCATCCGGACCGTTTCCGGGCCGCCGGCCAGAGGCTCCCGTGGCGTGCGCGCCACGAGGAAGCGTGCGCAAGGAGAGCCGTCGGAAGGATGCCGCACCGCACCACCGCCCCACCACCCGAGAGAGGCCGGGGCGGCGGAGTGAATCGGCACCGGCAGACGGCGGAGGGCAGGGCAGCGGGGAGCCGGAAGGGCCGAACCCCCGCCGCGTGAGCGGCGCTTCACACGTCGCGCACGCACCGCACGTCACGCACGCCACACGCACCGCGTCACGTCGCATCGCCCCGCCGACCGCCGCCCGCACCGGGGCTCTTCACTAGGGCACACGGGGGACAGAGACGTCCGCCCGTCTGCCGACGGGAGGTCGGGCATGAAGGTCACCAGGGCGGTCGCGCCCCTTCTTCCGCTCTGCGAGCGGTTCCTGCCCACCCAGCTGCCAGGTCTTTCCATGGCTCTTCTCAAGGCGACCGCCCTGGAGTTGGCGATCCTCGCCGGGCATCTGCTGCTGTACCCCTCCGGGATGACACAGGAGCGCCGGCTCACGCCCACCCTCCCGCCGGCCGACGCACCCCGGCTGCCGACCGAGGAGAAGCCCCCGGTCGTCCTGCTGCACGGCTTCATCGACAACCGCTCGGTCTTCGTCCTGCTGCGCCGCTCCCTGGCGCAAGCCGGCGGCCGGCACCTGGAGTCGCTCAACTACTCACCCCTGACCTGCGACATCCGCGCCGCCGCCGAGCTGCTCGGCCGGCACATCGAGGACATCTGCGAGCGGACGGGCCAGGAGCGGGTGGACGTCGTCGGGCACAGCCTCGGCGGGCTGATAGCCCGGTACTACGTGCAGCGGCTCGGCGGTGACCTCCGCGTCCGCACCCTTGTCACCCTGGGCACCCCGCACGGCGGCACCCGGGCCGTGCCGCTGGCGGACGCGCACCCGATCGTCCGCCAGATGCGGCCGGGTTCGGACGTGCTGGAGGAGCTGCGGGAGCCGGCGCCGGGCTGTCGTACCCACTTCGTGGCGTTCTGGAGCGACCTCGACCATGTGATGGCGCCGCTGGAGACGGCCTGCGTCGACCACCCGGACCTGATGGCACAGAACATCCGGGTCACCGGGATCGGCCACCTCGCCCTGCCCGTGCACCCGGCCGTCGCCGCCGGAATCCGGGAGGCCCTCGACACCTCGCGGACAGGCACCCGCGCCACCGCCCGCCCCGGCGGCCTGACCGTGGCCTGACCGGGCCTCACCGGGGCCGGCCCCCGACAAGCGCAGTGACGTGACGTGCGACACAGGGCGGCGAAACACGGACATACGGCGCCAAACATGACGCACGCCCACGCGCCCCCGCCACGCACCCGACGCGCGACGCCCTCCCGACGACATCAACGCGCCCCCGCCCGACGCACCGCCACCCGGCGAAACGTCTCGCCCCCGGCGGCACGGGCGTCTCACGCCCCTCACACAGCCATCCGCTTTCGAACAGCTCTCGAACGCAAGGCCAAGGTCGTGCCCACAGACCGCCGAAAGACGCTCGAATGCCCGTTTCCTGCGCGCGTGAAACCCGTTGAAGATTGTCGCGCCCGCATACCGCCGGGTACAGTCACCGCACTGCTCTGCCAGCCCCTGTCGTCGAGGCGAAAGAGAAGTTGGTGAACGATCGTCACCCGTCGGGG
Source organism: Streptomyces sp. NPDC107538 (assembly GCF_055657445.1). NCBI lineage: Bacteria > Bacillati > Actinomycetota > Actinomycetes > Kitasatosporales > Streptomycetaceae > Streptomyces > Streptomyces sp. NPDC107538. The sequence goes on from NZ_JBVKAY010000002.1 coordinate 653,022, forward strand.
ACCGCAACACCCCCGGCTCCGGCTTCCGAAGCCGACCCGGCGCACTACGCGTCGTACGGCCACCAGGAAGCCACGTACGGCGACTTCACCACGTACGGCGACTACTCCGCCACCGGTTTCGACTCCGGCAACGGCGCCCAGGCGACCGTCACCGGGACCTTCGCGACCGACCCGCTCTTCGGTGACCTGCCCGGCAACGACTCCGGCACCGGCACCGGCACCTATGACGCCTCCCAGTGGTCGACGGGCAGCCATCAGACGCCGAACTACGACTCGTACGCCGCGCAGCACCAGGCCGCGTACGACACGGGCGGCTACGACACGACGTCCTGGTCGGCCGGTTACGAGCACCTCTCCCAGGTCCCGACGCAGTCGACGGGGCCGGACGCGAGCGGACAGTGGGACGCGAGCGGCTGGCTGCAGGCCGAACAGTCCGACGAGTCGGGCCAGTTGGGTTCGTCCGACCAGACCCAGCAGTGGATCGGCACCCAGCACTTCGACACGGGCGCGTTCGACGCCACGCAGTGGAACAGCGACGGCACCCCGGCGGCTGACGAGCACGGCGGCGACGCGCACGAGCACCCGCAGACCGTCATGGTGGACCTGTCGGGCGTGGACCTGTCGGCCGAGGCCGCGGACTTCCACCAGCAGGCGACCGCCACCTTCGAGCAGATCGCCCCGTACGACCAGGACGAACACCTCCCCGCGGACGGCGAGTTCGAGAACGGCGACGCGGACCGCGGCGCCGTTCTCCTCGACGGCGAGGAGGAGGTCACCCCGGCCACCGCCGGCGGCGCGAGCCCCGGCCGGGCGGCCACCCGCGCGGCATCGCGGTCCCGCCGGAAGGCTCCGGCCAAACGTTCCGCCCTGCTGACCGTGGCCGTTCCCTCGGCCTGTGTCATGGGGGTCGCGGGCATCGCGGCGGCCTCGGTCGGCGCCACCTCGGACGACACGGAGACGACGGCGTCCGTCAAGTCGGACGCCACCGCCGTGAAGCCGTCCATGGCCAACAACCAGCTCGACACCCAGCTGGAGAGCCTCTCCGCCGAGGCCGACGACTTCGCGGACCGGGCCAGCCGGACGCAGGAGCGCATCGACCTCAAGGCCCAGCAGGAGCTGGAGCAGAAGAAGGCGGCCGCCGAGGCGGCCCGCAAGGAGCGCCTGCGGCCGAAGTTCGCCCTGCCGGTCGCCCGCCACGGACTCAGCGCGTACTACGGACAGTCCGGCGTCAACTGGATGTCCCTGCACACCGGCATAGACTTCCCGGTCACTTACGGCACCCCGGTGATGGCCGCGACCGACGGCACCGTACGCACCCAGTGGAACAGCGCCTACGGCAACATGGTCATCGTGACCGCCAAGGACGGCACCGAGACCTGGTACTGCCACCTCTCCACGTACAAGGTCGCCTCCGGTACGACCGTCAAGGCCGGCGACACCATCGCCTACTCGGGCAACTCGGGCAACTCGACCGGCCCGCACCTGCACTTCGAGGTCCACCCGGCGGGCGGCTCCGCGATCGACCCCCTGCCGTGGCTGCGCAGCCACGGGCTGGACCCGACGTAACCGCGACGGACACAAAACCAAAGACCGGGCCCCTGCTCAGCAGGGGCCCGAGTCATGTCACCTCACCGGCGGACCGTCGGCTACAGCTTCTCCACCGGCGCGTACCGCAGCAGCAACCGCTTCGGCTTGGCGTCGCCGAAGTCGATCGTCGCCTCCGCGTTGGCGCCCGCGCCCCCGACCCCGACGACCGTGCCGAGGCCGAACTGGTCATGGGTGACGCGGTCGCCCACCGCGAGCGAGACCACCGGCTTCTCGTCACCGCGGCGGGTCGCGAAGCCGGACGCGCCGGAGGCCGAGGAACGGGAGCGGGACGAGGACAGCGAGGACACGATCCCGGCGGCCGGGCCCGAGGACACCGGCGCGGAGGCACCGGTGCGCTTCCACTCCAGATGGGTGGCCGGGATCTCCTCCAGGAACCGGGAGGGCGGGTTGTACGAGGGCTGGCCCCAGGCGCTGCGCAGCGACGACCGGGTGAGGTAGAGCCGTTCACGGGCACGGGTGATGCCCACGTACGCGAGACGGCGCTCCTCCTCCAGCTCCTTGGTCTGGCCGAGGGCGCGCATGTGCGGGAAGACGCCGTCCTCCATGCCGGTGAGGAAGACCACCGGGAACTCCAGGCCCTTGGCGGTGTGGAGGGTCATGAGCGTGATGACGCCCGAGCCGTCCTCCTCTTCGTCCGGGATCTGGTCGGAGTCGGCGACCAGCGCCACCCGCTCCAGGAAGGCGGCGAGGCCGGCGGGTGCCGCGGCCGGCGCGTCGCCCTCGGTCTCGCCTTCCGCGGCCCCGGCCTCCTGCTCGAACTCCAGGGCGACGGCGGCGAGTTCCTGGAGGTTCTCGATCCGGGTCTCGTCCTGGGGGTCGGTGGAGGCCTGCAACTCGGCGAGATAGCCGGTGCGTTCGAGGACCGCCTCCAGGACGGTCGCCGGTCCGGCCCCGGACTCGACGACGGTCCGCAGGTCCTCCATCAGCGTGTTGAACCGCTTGACCGCGTTCGTCGACCGGGCCGCCATGCCGTACGCCTCGTCGACGCGCTTCAGGGCCTGCGGGAAGCTGATCTTCTCGCGCTGCGAGAGGGCGTCGATCATCGCCTCGGCGCGGTCGCCGATACCGCGCTTGGGCACATTGAGGATACGGCGCAGCGGGACGGAGTCCTCCGGGTTGGCGAGAACGCGCAGATAGGCGAGGACGTCCCGGACCTCCTTGCGCTCGTAGAAGCGGACACCGCCGACGACCTTGTAGGGCAGGCCGACGCGGATGAACACCTCTTCGAAGACTCGGGACTGGGCGTTCGTCCGATAGAAGACCGCGACATCTCCGGCCTTCGCGTCGCCCGCGTCCGTCAGCCGGTCTATCTCGTCGGCCACGAACTGGGCCTCGTCGTGCTCGGTGTCGGCGACATAGCCGGTGATCCGCGCGCCCGCGCCCGCGTTGGTCCACAGGTTCTTCGGGCGGCGGGACTCGTTGCGCTCGATGACCGCGTTGGCCGCGGAGAGGATCGTCTGCGTGGAGCGGTAGTTCTGCTCCAGCAGGATCGTCGTCGCGTCCGGGTAGTCCTCCTCGAACTGGAGGATGTTGCGGATCGTCGCGCCGCGGAAGGCGTAGATCGACTGGTCGGCGTCACCCACGACACAGAGTTCGGCGGGCGGTACGTCCCACTCGTTGGGCGGTACGTCGACGGGGTGCTCGGAGGTGCCGACCAGCTCTCTGACCAGGGCGTACTGGGCGTGGTTGGTGTCCTGGTACTCGTCGACCAGGACATGCCGGAAGCGGCGGCGGTAGTGCTCGGCGACGTCCGGGAAGGCGCGCAGCAGATTGACCGTCGTCATGATCAGGTCGTCGAAGTCCAGCGCGTTCGCCTCGCGGAGGCGCGACTGGTACATCGCATAGGCCTGGGCGAGGGTCTTCTCGAAGCCGTCGGCGGCCTGCGCGGCGAAGTCCTCCTCGTCGATCAGCTCGTTCTTCAGGTTCGAGATCTTGGCGCTGAAGGACTTGGGCGGGAAGCGCTTGGGGTCGAGGTCCAGATCACGGCAGACGAGCGCCATCAGCCGCTTGCTGTCGGCGGCGTCGTAGATCGAGAAGGAGGAGGTGAAGCCGAGCTTCTTGCTCTCCCGCCGCAGGATCCGTACGCAGGCGCTGTGGAAGGTCATGACCCACATGGCGTGGGCGCGCGGTCCGACGAGCTGCTCGACGCGCTCCTTCATCTCGCCGGCGGCCTTGTTGGTGAAGGTGATCGCGAGGATCTGGCCGGGATGGACCCGCCGCTCGCCGAGCAGATGGGCGATGCGGTGGGTGAGCACCCGGGTCTTGCCGGAGCCGGCGCCGGCCACGATGAGCAGGGGCGAGCCCGCGTGGACCACGGCCGCGCGCTGGTTGTCGTTCAGCCCGTCCAGGAGCGCCGCCGCGTCGATCGCGGGGCGGGGGGCGCCGTCGCGGTAGTACGCGTCCCGGTCCGGGGGCGCGTCGAACTTCCCGCCGAACAGATCGTCCGGAAGCGGCTCCGGTACGTGATCGTCCTCGGGCGGCGGCGGGGGCTCCTCCGCGTGGCCGCGGGGGGCCTGGAGGTCCGCCAGGAAGCTGTCGTCAAAGAGGCTGCTCATCGCTCTCCGAGTCTAGGCGCCCCCACTGACAGCGAGAGGCCGCCCCGGGAAGTCCACATCCGCCACGCACCGCGACCGCCGTACGACGGTGAGCGATCGAGCCTACCGCCTGTCGCGCCGAAGAGGCTAAGGTCACGAAAACGTATCGGGCATATCGAACATCAACCTTCACACGGGCCACACGAGTTGGCTAGCTTCTTCCCTAGGACCGTACGACCCAACCGGCGAACGTCGCCGGGCCGCACGGCCTCCGCCGAGTCCGGTACGCCTTACGTGGGCGCCGGAGCCGGGGACCCACCGACCTCCGGGGTGAATCGGCCCGACCGCCGCACGCGGCAAGGGTCGTAGGGCAAACCTTCCGAAGCTTGCGCCCGAACCCGACAGCTAACTCGGTAGGCGGACAACGGAAGGAGACGCCGAACCATGGCGCCGCACCGCAAGCCGCGTCCGGCCGGCCGGACGCGCGCGGGCATCCGCACCCCCGCCCTCGCCACCGCCGCACTCACCTCCGTGGCCCTGCTCTCGCAGACGGCCGCGGCCTCGCCCTCGACCGACGACAAGCCGAGCCTGGAGGAAGTCGAGAAGAAGGTCGACGACCTCTACCGCAAGGCCGGATCGGCGACCGAGAACTACAACGCGGCCAAGGAGCGGACGACCAAGCAGAAGAAGCAGGTCGAGACCCTCCTCGAAACCGTCGCCAAGCGCCAGGAGAAGCTCAACGAGACGCGGGAGGAGCTGGGTTCGTTCGCCGCGGCCCAGTACCGCGACGGCGCGGCCGCCCCCGACCAGGCCTCACTGCTCCTGGCGGACGACCCGCAGGCCTACTTCGACCAGAACCAGCTGATGGACCGGTTGACGGACCGTCAGCAGGAAGCCGTCGACGCATACGTCACCGAGCAGGCCGAGGCGACGGAGCAGCGCCAGGAGGCGAGCGACAGCCTCGAACAGCTCACCGAGTCGCAGAAGACCCTCAAGGCCCGCAAGGCCACGGTCCAGGCGAAGCTGGCCGAGGCCCGCGAACTGCTCTCCACCCTCACCGCCGAGGAGAAGGCCCGGCTCGCCGCGATCGAACAGCGCGAGCAGGAGGAGGCCGACCGCAAGGCCGAGGAACTCGCGCGGCAGCAGGCGGCGGCACAGACGGCCCAGGGGACCCAGGGCGCCCAGGGAACCCAGGGAACCCAGGGGACGGTCCAGGAGAAGCCCTCCACCGGCACGGAGGCGTCGACCGGCACCACCACCGAGACCGCCGCCACCGCCGAGGACTCCACGTACGCCTCGAAGGCCGCCAAGGCCCTCGCCTTCGCCCGCGCGCAGATCGGCAAGCCGTACGTCTGGGGCGCCACCGGCCCCGGCTCCTACGACTGTTCCGGCCTCACCCAGGCCGCCTGGAAGGCCGCCGGCGTCGACCTCCCCCGCACCACCTACGACCAGGTCGACAGCGGCACCACCGTCTCCCTGGCGAACGCCAGGCCCGGCGACCTGATCTTCTTCTACGACAACATCGGCCACGTCGGCCTCTACATCGGCAACGGCATGATGATCCACGCCCCGAAGCCGGGCACGTACGTCCGCGAGGAGTCGGTCTTCTACGACGGCGAGTCGTCGATCCACAGCGTGGTGCGACCGGCGTAGCGGCGGGGCCGCGGATGGTCGGCGCGGGGCTGGGCTGGGCGGGTCCGTCAGGTCCAGAGCACCGCGATGAAGATGTTCGCGACGGTCAGGGCGCCCACGAGTCCGAACAGCGGCTTCTCCACCGTCTCGTCGTCCCGCTTCACGTAGACCAGTCCGAGGATCACGATCAGCAGGGCGAGTTTGACGCCGATCTTGATGTTGTTCACGGGCTGGTCGTCGGCCTGGTTGAGGCCGACGAGGAGGGCGCCGGTGACCAGCATGGTGAGGGCGCCGTGGAGCATGGCCGGGACGAAGCGGGCGGTGCCCTGCCCCATGGCCTTCATCTGGGTGAGGAAACCGCCCAGGAGCGAGGCGATGCCGATGATGTGGAGGGCGACGAGGATGTGGATGAGGACGTCCATGCGCGGAGCCTAATGAGAGGCCCACGCCCCGCCGGGCACCGGGGCGGCCGAGACGCTCTGTCGATCTTGCATATATGCGCCGCATAGCACCGCCACACCCCCGCTTGGTCCGAAATCACCGCATCGGTCATCGCACAGCGTGAAGTCGGCGGCGCCAGGACGGGATCACGGTCACATACGGTCACCTCACGGTCGGTGCACGCCACTTCCGTACAACGCGTTACCGGACCCTCACAGTCAGGTTTAGCGTCCTCCCTCAGGTGACCGGCTCCCCACCGCCGCCCGGGCCAGGGGCGGCAGTCGGCCACCCCCGCCGAGAAGGTCCGGCGGCGTCCCGCTCCCCCTGTGCGGGCCGCCGCCGGACGTGTCACCGCTCCCCCCAGGCGGTCCGTACGGGCAGACGATGTCCGTACCGCGGACGGCGGTCGTACGGAGAGGACACGCACCCCACGTGGCAGCGCACCGCAAGCCCAGACAGCGCTCACTCGGCGGCCACACGGTCCGCACGGCCGCGACGTTCGCCCTCGCGGGCGCGGCGACCGCGACCGGTTTCGACGGCACCGGGCACGCCGATCCACAGCTCACGCCCGACCAGGTCAAGGCGAAGGTGGACAAGCTCTACCAAGAGGCCGAGGTCGCCACCGAGAAGTACAACGGCGCGAAGGAGAAGGCCGACAAGGCCCAGGAGAACCTCGAAGAGCTGCGCGACCAGGCCGCCCGCCGCACCGACCGGCTCAACTCGTCCCGCGACGAACTCGGCTCGGTCGCGGCCGCGCAGTACCGCGGCGGGGGCATGGACCCCTCCTGGCAGCTCGCGCTCTCCGCCGACCCGGACCGGTACCTGGACGGCGCCGCCCTCGCCGAGCGCGTCGGCAGCCGGCACTCGGCCGACGTGGCGAGCGTACGGAAGCAGCTCCTGGAGATCGAACGGCTGCGCGGCGCCGCCCGCGTCGAACTCGGCACGCTCAAGACCCGGCAGACGGAGCTGAAGCGGCACAAGAAGACCGTCACCTCCAAACTGACCGACGCCCGTCAGCTGCTCGACCGGCTCACCACCGAGGACCGCGCACGGCTCGACGCCCCGGGCGGCACCCCCGGGCACGCCTCGCGCTCCTCAGCCTCGGCCCGCCGCGACCTCACCGGCCCGGTCTCCCCCGTCTCCGCCTCCACCGAGGCCCCCAACTCCCGCGCCGCCGCGGCCGTCTCCTACGCCTACTCCAAGCTCGGCAGCCCCTACGTCTGGGGCGCCACCGGCCCCAACGCCTTCGACTGCTCCGGCCTCACCCTGGCGGCCTACCGCGCCGCCGGTGTCTCCCTCCCCCGCACCACCTACTCCCAGATCGACGCCGGCCGCCGCGTCGCCCGCTCCGAACTCCGCCCCGGCGACCTCGTCTTCTTCTACTCCGGCATCAGCCACGTGGGCATCTACGTCGGCAACGGCCAGATGATCCACGCCCCGAACCCTTCGGCCCCGGTACGCGTGGCCCCTCTCGACGAGATGCCCTACGCGGGGGCGACGCGGGTGGCCTGAAGCGGACGGCCTGAGCGCGGGCGGCACGGGCCGGGCGGGGGTGCGCACCGACGGGCGGGCGGGGGCGGCGCCCGACCGGCCGCCCTGCCCTCAGACCAGGCGCCGTGCCGTCGCCCATCTCGTCAGCTCATGCCGGTTGGAGAGCTGCAACTTCCGCAGTACGGCCGAGACATGGGACTCCACCGTCTTCACCGAGATGTAGAGCTGCTTGGCGATCTCCTTGTACGCATAGCCGCGGGCGATGAGACGCAGCACCTCGCGCTCGCGCTGGGTGAGCCGGTCGAGATCCTCGTCGACGGGCGGGGCGTCGGTGGAGGCGAAGGCGTCCAGGACGAAGCCGGCCAGGCGCGGGGAGAAGACCGCGTCGCCCTCCTGAACGCGGAAGATGGAGTTCACCAGGTCCGAGCCGGTGATCGTCTTGGTGACATAGCCGCGCGCACCGCCCCGGATCACACCGATCACATCCTCCGCCGCATCCGACACGGACAGGGCGAGGAACCGCACGGGCTGCTCGGCGTCCGCCATCAACGCCGAGCAGCGGCGCAGCACTTCGACCCCACCGCCGCCGGGCAGATGCACATCGAGGAGCACCACCTCGGGCCGCGTACTCGTGATCACCGAGACCGCCTGGTCCACGTCGGGCGCCTCCCCGACGACCTCCACCCCCGTGTGGTCCGTCTGCCCGATCTCGGCCTGGACTCCCGTGCGGAACATCCGGTGATCGTCCACGAGCACGACCCGGACATGCCGCCCGGGCCCGGAGACCCCGACCCCAGCACCGGCACCGGCACCGGGCTGAGCAGCTCCGGCCTCGGCCTCAGTCCCAGCTCCGGCTGCGGCCGTGGCGGGCGGCCCGGCCGTGGCGGATGCGTCGGGCCCGCCCTCGGCCGCACGCGTGCCCCGCGCGGCCGGACCTCCCTGGCCCCCGTCCGGGCCCGTGCCCGAACCGCCCTGTGCGGCAGTGTCGTTCGCCCCGTTCGCGTCACTCATGACGTCGTCTCCGCCCTCTCCATCTCCAGCTCGACCTCCGTGCCGCCGTCCGGTACGGCGCGGAGCCGTGCCGTACCCCCGTTGCGCTCCATACGGCCGATGATCGATTCTCTGACGCCCATGCGGTCGGCGGGTATCGCGTCGAGGTCGAAGCCGGGGCCGCGGTCCCGGACGGACACGAAGACCGTCCTTCCCTCGACCTCGGCGAAGACCTGCACGGCGCCGCCCTCGCCACCGTACTTGGCGGCGTTCACCATCGCCTCGCGCGCGGCCTGCATCTGCGCGGTCAGTCCTTCGTCGAGGGGGCAGTCGCCGACGACGACCACTTCTATGGGGACGCCGTGCTTGTCCTCGACCTCCGCCGCGTTCCGCCGCACGGCCTCGGCGAGCGTGTCGGGCTCATCGGCCTCGTCCTTTCCTGTGCCCTCGGGTTTGTACAGCCAGTTCCGCAGGTCGCGCTCCTGGGCGCGGGCGAGGCGGCGGACCTCGTTCGGGCTGTCCGCGTTGCGCTGTATCAGAGTCAGCGTGTGCAGCACCGAGTCGTGGACATGGGCCGCGACCTCCGCGCGCTCCTGGGCGCGGATACGCATCAGGCGCTCCTCGGAGAGGTCCTGGGTCATGCGGACGAGGTACGGGCCTGCCAGCAGCGCTATACCCACGATGACGGCGAGCGCGGCCTGCAGCACCGAGCCGAGGTGGGCGGCCGAGCCCTGCAGAACGAATATCCCGGAGACTCCCGCGGTGACCAGCAGGACACCGGCCACGGAGCGGAGCAGCGTGATCGTGCGCCGACGCCGGCCGACCTCCGCCCAGCGGGCCCGCCGCGCGTTGTCCGCCTGCCGCCAGACCAGGGCGACACCGGCCGCGACGAGCACGGTCGGCCAGAGATACGCCCTGGCGCCCTCCCCCAGGTTCACATTGCCGACGAAGACCATGGCCACGACGACCATGAGCAGGAGGGCGACTATCTGACCGCGGTCGGGCTTGCGGGCCACGAGTCTGCGGCGGCCGTCGGGGGAGGTCTCGGTGGCGATGGCCGGGGGCCGCTGATTGTCGACGCCTCCCACGCCGAGCGGGACGAAGAACCAGAACGCCGCGTAGACCAGGGCGCCGAGGCCGTCCGCCAGGAAGAGGCCGGCGAACACGAGCCGCACCCAGGTCACCGGCAGGCCGAGATGTCCGGCGAGCCCTCGCGCCACTCCTCCGAGCCAGCGTCCGTCGCTGCTGCGGTAGAGCTTGCGCGGGGGCCGCGGAGTGTCGACTGGCAGTGCTGCGGCTTCCGGCATGCCATCGATGTTCACACGCACGGCCGATCGAGGCATCAGGGTCGACCCCCGAGACGCCCCTGATCTTCGGCCCACCATGATCGAACGCATCCCGGGGCGGATATCAGGGTTCGACCAGGGTCATCCCGACTGCCATCGGACCGGCTCGGCGGTCACGATGGACGCATGACGGATCACCAGCACGCGGCAGCGGAGCCGGGCCCCGGCTCGGGTCCGGACGCCCTGCGGCCCCCCACCGAGCCGCAGGACGCCGTGCCCCCACCGGGCACGGGGGCAGAGGAGCCGCGCGCACACGGGGACGCGGGCACGGACCCGCACACGGACGCGGCCAGGCGGACGGGCGGGCAACCGCGCACGGGCGCGGGCTCGCGCGGGGGCACGCAGGCGGGCCCGGACGCGCCCACGGATCAAGCGGCCATCGCCGGTCCTGCCGGAGGCACCGGGTATCCGGCAGGAGCTGCCGGGGCTGCCCGGGCTACCGGGACTACTGGGGCTGCCGGCAGCCCCTCTCCCGGAGTGTCCGGCGCATCCGGCACGTCGGGAACGTCCGGCCCCGAATCGGCGGGGCTGCTCAACCCGGACGACCCGGATACTCCTGACGTCGGTCCGGCCGCCCCGCACAAGTTCCGCCGCGATCGGCGGTACAAGATGCTGGGCGGTGTCTGTTCCGGGCTCGGGCGGCAGTGCGACATGGACCCGGTGATCTTCCGGGTGGTGCTCGCGGTCCTCGCCGCGACCGGTGGCCTCGGTCTGCTCTTCTACGGCTTCGCCTGGCTGTTCGTGCCCTACGACGACGAGGAGGAGAACGAGGTACGCAAGCTGCTGACCGGCCGAGTCGGCGGCCACGCCCTCACCGCCGTGCTCTTCGCGCTGGTCGGCTGCGGTGTCTTCCTCACCTTGCTGAGCAACACCAGCGTTCTGACCTTCTCCGTGGTGCTCTCCCTGCTCCTGGCCGGCGCGGGGTACTGGTCGCGGCACCGCGGCGCCCCCGACCCCGATCCGCTCGCCGCGCAGGCCGTGGCCGACGCGCCGCCGGAGGCCCAGGCGCCGCCCGTGGCCTCCGCCTACCCCTCCTGGTGGCGCGACCCGATAGTCAAGGACGGGACGCATGTGGGCGGCACAGGCTATCTGTGGGGGCCTTGGGGGACCCGCGACCGGGACATGGCGGCGGCGTTCAACATCGCCCACGGCACGCCGCCCTCCCGCCAGGGCATACGCACCCCGCGCCCGCCGAAGCCGCGCGGTCCGCGCTGGACAGGCGGCTGGATCTTCCTGCTCGCGCTGCTCGCCGGCGGTATCGGCACCGGCGCGACCTGGGAGGACCGCGCTCTCGCCGCCAGCCTGCAGACCGGCCTGGCCTGCGCGCTGACCGTGTTCGGCCTGGGAATAGCCCTGAGCGCCTTCCTGGGCCGTACGGGAGCGGGGTCGATTTTCCTGGCCCTGGTCACGGCGGGACTCCTGGCGTGCACGGCGGCGCTCCCGACCAACATCACCACGGACTGGGTCCGTACGGAGTGGGCACCGCGGAACGCGGAGAGCGTGGCGGCCCGCTACGAGCTGGGGACGGGTGTGGGCACGCTGGACCTCTCCGGGGTGGACCTGGCCAAGGGGGACACGCTGACCACGAGCGTGGAGGTGGGCGCGGGCAAGGTGAAGGTGGTGGTGCCGCCGGACGTCACCGTACGGCTCGACGTCGAAGTGGGCCTCGGTGACATCCAGTTGCCGGGTGACGACAAGGAGGACGTGGACGTGGCACCGGACAAGAGCGATCGGCTGACGCTGACCCCCGAGAAGGGTTCGGCCGACGGCGGCACACTCACCATCGACCTCGAAGTCGGTCTGGGGCAGGCGGAGGTGGCCCGTGCTACGTCATGAGTTCCGACCGGGCAAGCTCGTCGCCGGCCTCGTCCTCACCACCGCCGGTGTCCTCTACCTCGGCGACGCGGGAGCTGCCTGGGAGACCCCGTGGTTCGTCGTGATCCCGCTCGTCGTCGGAGGGCTGTGTCTGGCGGGTGCGCTGGGCTTTCTGGATCACGCGATACGGGGGCGGCGGGGAGCTGGGTGGAAGGGGCCGACGGGGCCGATGGGCGGGGCCACGGCTGGCGGGGCCGGGTCGGCTGGGCCCACCGGGGAGACGGGGCCGATAGGTGCGGCGGGGAGCGCGGGAAAGGGCGGCGCGGAGGGGGCGGCGGGGTCGAGAGGGCCGGCGGGGTGAGCGGAGGGGGTAAGTGCGAGCGGGCGGGGAGGTGAGATGCATCGGGGGCAGCCGGACGGGGCTGCTCGGCCGGTGGCAGAGGAAGGGAGCCGGAGCCGAGCCGGGGTCGGACCGGCCGGCTACGGGGTTCCCAGTGCGGGGCGCCGGAGTGTGACCGGAGCCCGCACCCGGCCAGATGAGATGAGGGGCGCGCTGCAGAGGGCACGCCGCGCAACCTGAGACGAGCGGTGCTGGAGGCAAGCGGTGGTGGCGGTCGCGGGCGGGGGGCCGGGGCCTCGTCGGGGTTGACCTCGACCGGAAGCGTGTCCAGGGGCCGTTGGCGTACTGCTCGGGCGTACGGCGTGGGCGTACGGCGTGGGCGTACGGCACGGACAAGGCGGGCGGGCGACGCGGACGGACGACGCGGACGGACGACGCGGGCGGCTCAGCCTGTTGGGGTGGGCGGGCGGAGTGGGCCTGGGGTGGAGTCGGGGAGCGGTGGGGACGGCGCGGCCGCCCCGGGTCGGTTCTTCGGGGCGGCGGTGATGGGAGGTGAGGGGTGGTCGCGGGCGCGGTTCGGCGGCGGCTCGTGGGTCAGCGGTAGGAGTTCGCGCGGTGCCTGCTGCTGCCGCCGTGGCGGCGGGAGCGGATGGCCGCGTCCACGGAGAGGACCGGGGCGCCGGCGAGGATCAGGGGGATCCAGGCCATGAGGTAGGGGAGGTCGTTGCCGTAGTAGTACGGGGAGGCCGACCAGCTGACCGTCAGCCAGAGGCTGAGGGAGATCAGGGCGCCGCCGACCGCGGCGAGGCGGGTGAGGAGGCCGAGGAGGGTGCCGATACCGACGGCGAGTTCGCCGAGGGCGATGGCGTAGCCGAAGCCGACGGGGTTGTTGAGGGCCATGTCGATCAAGGCTGGGATGGCGGAGGAGTCGCGGGCGGCGCTCATCATGTCGCCGATGGAGCCGGAACCGGAGTCCGCCATGAAGGCGCTGTCGGTGAGTTTGTCCAGGCCGGCGTAGATGAAGGTGACGGCGAGGAAGATGCGTAGGGGCAGCAGGGCGTAGCGGGTGGCTGAGTCCCGCCAGTCCGAGCCGCCGTCGGAGTAGGGGGTGTGGGAGTCCGAGCGAATGTCGTGAGTCATGGTCTGCGCCGCCTCTTGTCCGCCGTGCCGTTGACCCCTCAACAGACGATACGTTCGGAGGGGTGGGGGTGCTCAATGGTTCGGGCGTGTTTTTCCGAGTCGGGGTGCCTTGTCGAGGGGCGGGTTGTGGCCTCGAAAGCCTTTTTCCTCACCCCGCCGCCCCGACCCGTCCGAGAGCCCTGGCCCCAGCCCCAGCCCCAGCCGGACGAAGTCGCCGCACGGTCGTTGGTCAGTCGGCTGAGACCTCGATCGTGTAGCGGGGGGTTTCGACGCCGGCGGCGGTGACGACCTGGACGTCGACCTTGCCGGGTTCGACGTCGGCGGGGACGGGGGCGGTGAGGACGGCGTCGGTGGGGTTGCTGAAGCCGCCGGCGACGGGGACGAGGGGGACGTGGACGTGGACGGGGCCGATGCGGACGACCATGCGGGAGAGGTGGTCGGCGGTCTGGGCGCCGGGTGGGACGAAGCCGGAGCCGCGGATCTCGATGTCGTCGCCGTTGCGGATGGGGGCGTCGAGGTCGCCGGCCTCGCGGGCGCGGACCACGGAGAGGATGACGGGGCGGCCGCCCTCCGCGTACTTGCCGGCGACGTAGGTGGCCGCGGAGACGAGGACGAGGAGGGCGAGGCCCCAGGGAAGGTCGGGGAGCTGGTCGGGGCGGCGGGCGAGGCGGACCGCCGCGAAGGTGAGGGCGACGGCGCAGACGATGACGTACTGGATGTCCGTGAAGCTGCCCCGGCCCGAGTCGTCGGTGAGGAGGTCGGCGGCGCGCGGGCGGTGGGCGCGGACCTTCTGCAGGCGTTGGGACAGGACGCGGAGGCCGACCACGCGCCGGACCAGGACCGCGATGCCGCAGACGACCGCCAGGACGGTCACGATGCCGGCGCCGCGGGCGAGGTCGAGGCCGGCGATGAGGGCGTCGCGTTCACGGTGGTCGGAGGCGGCGGCGAGGCGGCCGACGAGGACGAGGACCGCGAAGACGACGAAGAGCACCCAGCCGGCCGCGATCGCACGGGATGTGGAGAGACGGTTGTCCTCGCCGATGACCGGGGCGAGGGCGCCGCCGCGGGCCCGGTGCAGATATCCGGCGCCCGTCAGGGCCGCGCCCACCAGCAGGGCGGCGAGCAGACCGGCGGTGCGGGCGACCGTCCAGCCCGCGCCGATCGCGGTGAGGGACTGGACGAGGAGGAGGGTGACGACCGCGACCCAGACGACGATCGCCGTGCGCAGCCAGAGGCGGGCGAGCCAGGCCTCGCCCTCGACCCGGCCGCGTTCGGCGACGAGGGCCGCGGACTGGGTGAGTTCGTCGGAGACCCACTGCCGGGAGGCGGACGCGGAGTGGGCGACGGCCGCCGGCAGCCCCTGTCCCGACGCGAACTCCTCCCGCTTCAGCAGGAACTCGGCGACCGCGCGCCGGTGTCCCGCGCGGGCGCCGTGCGGGCAGTCCCCGCAGGCGCACCCGCCCTCATGGGCACCGGCGCTCATGCCCATGCCCCCTCTAGCCTCCTGCACCGCCACGCCCGAGCCCGCCTTCCCGCGTCGCGTCCGCCTCCGCGTCCGCGTCCCTCGGCATCCGCCGTCATCGTCCTTGCTGTCGACATCGCTGTCGAGAAATCGCCATCACTACCGCACCCGCTACCGCTGCCGGATGCCGCTGCCGGATGCCGTACATGCGTCCGCTCACTACCACAGCCGTGCCGCCGTACAACTGCCCTGCGATGACAGCGAATTGTGCCGTACGGAACACCGTCCGCGTCCGGCAGGTCCGCTCCGTGCAAGTGATGCGCGGGGTGAAGTCCCGGCGCCCGTGTTGACCCGGCTGCGAGAATCCTCCTATGGCCGAGATCATCCAGCGGGACGGGACCTGGGCCTTCGACGGCAGCACGGTCCGGATCACGCCGGGCCTGCACCGTTCCGTGGCGCTGTTCCGGCAGACGTACGGGGAGGTCGCGGTGCCCCTGGAGGCGGTGGCCGGTGTCGTCTACGAGCCCGAACGCAAGCGCGGGCGGCTGAGGTTGCGGCTTCGCGAGGGCAGTGATCCGCTGCTCCAGGCCACCGGGGGACGGCTCCCGGACGCGGCCGACCCGTACCGGCTGACCGTCGATCTCGACCGTTCCGGGATCGCCGAGTACGTGGCGGAGGAGATACGGCAGTCGATGCTGCTGGAGCAGACGCCGAAGGAGCCCGCCCGGGTCTATCTCCTGCCCGGGCCGCCCGTGCCGGTGTCGGTGCGGTCCAGCGACGGCACCGTCTCGTTCGACGGTACGCGGGTCCGGATCGACTGGAACGACACCTCCGACCGGGTCAAACGCGCGACCGGCCCGCGGATCATCGACGTCACCGAACTGATGCGGGTCGAGTGGCTGCCCAACTCCGGTTACGAGGACGGGTTCCTGCGGTTCGTGACGCGGGAGACCGTCTTCTCGAAGCTGCCGCCGGAGCGGGACCCGTTCGCGCTGGACCTGTGGGGCAGTACGCGCCGGGATTTGCTGACGGCGCTCGTCGCCACGGCCGTCACGGCACGGCTGCCCCATCCGTCCACCCTCGGTACCACCGATCACCCGGACCACTCCCGACTCACGGAACCCTCCGCCTCATCACGACCCGCCCCGGCCGCCCCGGACCATCACGACGTACTGCTGCGCCGCCTCCGTGAACTCGGCGAGCTGCACCGCGACGGCGTCCTCACGGACGAGGAGTTCGCGGCCACGAAGGCGGCGGTGCTGCGCGGCTTCTGACCGAAAAACGCGAAGAAAATGCCGCTCAGCTCAGCAGATCCGGCTCGCTCCGGCTGATGTCCTGCCACAGCGGCTGGTAGTTGATCCATGCCACCAGGTCGCCGCCGGCCTGCTCCCGTGTCGCCACCGCCTGCCGGTGTTCGATGAGGAGCGGGCGGCCCGCCGCCTTCGCGGTGAGCTGTACCTGGGCCGAGCGTTCCATGGACAGGAACCACCAGGCCGCCGCGTCGACCGAGTCGCCGACCGTCAGCAGTCCGTGGTTGCGCAGCACGAGCGCCTTGCGGCTGCCGAGCACGCCGGCGATACGGCGGCCCTCGTCCGCGTCCACCGCGACGCCCGTGTAGTGGTCGTAGAGCGCCTGGTCCTCGTAGAACGCGCAGGACTCCTGGGTGATCGGGTCGAGCAGTTCGCCGAGGGCGGCCAGCGCGCGGCCGTGCACGGAGTGACAGTGGGCGACCGCGACGACATCGGGGCGGGCGGCGTGCACCTGGGCGTGGACGGTGAAGGCCGCCTGGTTCACGTGGTAGCGGCCCTCGATCACCTGGCCGTCCTGGTTGGCGAGGACCAGGTCACTCACCGTGACGTGCTTGAACGGCATCCCGAACGGATTGACCCAGAAACAGTCACTGAACTCCGGGTCGCGCGCGGTGATGTGCCCCGAGACGCCCTCCTCGAACCCCTGTCGCCCGAAGATCCGCAGGGCCCCGGCCAGCCGTTCCTTGCGGTGCCGCCGCTCGTCCTCCGCCGACTCGTGCATCGGCGGCATGGCGAACCGGAGCTGGTCGGTGGGTAGGGGCAGGGGCGGTGTGGGCCCGTGCATGTGTCCTCCAGAGTGACTTCCTTTACGAAGCGGAAGTTACCGTCGGTCCCCCGCGCAGAACAGGTCCGTCCGGTGAAGAGAGTGCGCAACCGTTACGCAAGTCACGGAAGCGAGTCAGGGGGCGCGCCCCCCGGCCGGGTCGGGCAGTGTCGTACGTCGCTCGGGGTAATCGGACAGTGGTTGTCGGGTATCCGCGCGAGACTCGACGTATGCCGGAGAATCTTTCGCAGGTGAATCCCTCCCAGGTGAACTGGGGCGCCTTCGTGGCCGCCGAACCTGAGTTCGCACAGACCGTCGAGGCGCGTTTCGGGGCCTTCACCCATCACGTCCTCGCCACCCTCCGCCGGGACGGCTCCCCGCGGACGACCGGGCTGGAGGTCCGGTTCGTGAACGGGGAGCTGTGGCTGGGGATGATGCCCGACTCGCTCAAGGCGCTCGATCTGCGCCGCGACCCCCGCTTCGCGCTGCAGGCCAACCCCGGGCCCGGTACGGAGATGGGCGGCGGTGACGTACGGGTGAGCGGGCGGGCGGTCGAGGTCGAGGATCCCGCGGTCAAGGCGGCGTACGGCGAAGAGGTGGAACCGCCGGAGCCGTTCCACCTCTTCCGCACCGAGCTGACGGAGGTCGTACGGACCTCTGTCGAGGACGACAAGTATCTGGTCGTCCAGGTCTGGAAGCCCGGAGAGCCGGTGCGCACCCTCAAACGGACCTGAGCCTCACCGGGGGAAAGCGGAGCTGAGCCTCTCCCCGGAAAAAGGGCTCACTCCCACTCGATGGTGCCCGGCGGCTTGCTCGTCACGTCGAGGACGACGCGGTTGACGTCGGCGACCTCGTTGGTGATCCGGGTGGAGATCTTCGCGAGGACGTCGTACGGCAGGCGCGACCAGTCGGCGGTCATGGCGTCCTCGCTGGACACCGGGCGCAGGACGATGGGGTGGCCGTAGGTGCGGCCGTCGCCCTGGACTCCGACCGAGCGGACGTCGGCCAGCAGGACCACCGGGCACTGCCAGATGTCACGGTCGAGGCCGGCGGCCGTCAGCTCCTCGCGGGCGATGGCGTCGGCCTCGCGGAGCAGGTCGAGGCGGTCCTTGGTGACCTCGCCGACGATCCGGATGCCGAGGCCGGGGCCCGGGAACGGCTGGCGCTGGACGATCTCCTCCGGGAGCCCCAGCTCCTGGCCGACCATCCGGACCTCGTCCTTGAACAGCTTGCGGAGCGGCTCGATCAGCTGGAATTCGAGGTCTTCCGGCAGGCCACCCACGTTGTGGTGGGACTTGATGTTGGCCGTGCCGGTGCCGCCGCCGGACTCGACGACGTCCGGGTACAGCGTGCCCTGGACGAGGAACGCGACCTCGGGGCCCTCGTCGGCGATGATCTCCGCCTGGGCCTGCTCGAAGACGCGGATGAACTCGCGGCCGATGATCTTCCGCTTCTGCTCGGGGTCGGAGACCCCGGCGAGCGCCTTCAGGAACCGCTCCTCCGCGTCGACGACCTTCAGCTGGACGCCGGTCGCGGCGACGAAGTCCTTCTCGACCTGCTCGGTCTCGTTCTTGCGCATGAGGCCGTGGTCGACGTACACGCAGGTCAGCTGGGAGCCGATGGCCTTCTGTACGAGGGCCGCGGCGACCGCGGAGTCCACGCCGCCGGAGAGGCCGCAGATCGCGCGCTTGTCGCCGACCAGCTCGCGGATGGCCTCGACCTGCTCCTCGATGACGTTGCCGGTGGTCCAGGAGGGGGTCAGGCCCGCGCCGCGGTAGAGGAAGTGTTCGAGCACCTGCTGGCCGTGCGTGGAGTGCAGGACCTCCGGGTGGTACTGGACGCCGTACAGCTTCTTCTCGTCGTTCTCGAAGGCGGCGACCGGTACGACGTCGGTGGCGGCCGTGACGGTGAAGCCCTCGGGGGCGGCGGAGCAGGCGTCGCCGTGGGACATCCAGACGGACTGCTCGGCGGGGGTGCCCTCGAAGAGGGTGCTGCCGGACTTGGAGACATGCAGGGGCGTACGGCCGTACTCGCGGGCGCCGGTGTTGTCGACGGTGCCGCCGAGGGTGGTGGCCATCAGCTGGAAGCCGTAGCACATGCCGAAGACGGGGACGCCTGCCTCGAAGAGGGCGCGGTCGAGGCGGGGGGCGCCCTCGGCGTAGACCGAGGAGGGGCCGCCGGAGAGGATGATCGCCGCCGGGTTCTTGGCGAGCATCTCCGCGACCGGCATGGTGCTCGGCACGATCTCGCTGTAGACCCGGGCCTCGCGGACCCGACGGGCGATGAGCTGGGCGTACTGGGCGCCGAAGTCGACGACCAGGACGGTGTCGGGGGCGGCGGCAGCGGGGTTCGCTGATGACACGGGGTGCCTTCCGGCGGTTGGGCGGGGGTCTTGTGCCGTCGAGTCTACCGGGGTGCGCTCTCACGAGGCGGCCCGACCGAGGGCTCCGCCCGCGGCTCCGCCCCCGGGCCCGGGTAGCTGCGGGGCGTGGCATACTGGCCCGCATGTTCACGCAGGCGACCTTCCTCTTTAGCTATGGCAACCGGCCCACCGGCTGCCATGGTCGTGTTGCTTGAGCTACTGACTAGCGACTTCCCCAGGCGCCCCGGGCCGACAAGGTCCGGGGCGTCTGGCGTTTTCCGGGTCTTGCCGCTTCGGGGAGCCGATTTCGACTCTGATGTGCGACTTCCGACGAGGAGAACCCCTGATGACCATGACCGCGACCGACGTGACCGGCGCCCGTACCGCCGAGGCCGCCGACGTGATCAGCGGTGCGCGTGAGCGCATCGACGCGCTGGACGACCGGATCATCGGCCTGATCCAGGAACGCGTGGCGGTCTCCGCCGTGATCCAGGACGCCCGGATCGAGTCCGGCGGCCGGCGCGTGAACCTGTCCCGCGAGATGGAGATCCTGGCCCACTACCGGGACGCCCTCGGCAAGCCCGGCACCGCGCTCGCGATGACCCTGCTGGAGCTGTGCCGGGGTCGCATCTGACCGGCGCACGTACGTACGCCTGCCGTCTCACCCGTACGGCGCGTGACCGTCGTCCGACACGCTTCGTTGGTGTCGGTGTCCGTGCCAGCCAGGCCCGGGCCCGAAAGAACCACGCGTGGCTCCGCTGGAGCGATGAGGCGTCCGGATCGTGCCGTGCGCCGTGGGACCTCGCTCCAGGGTTGTGACCGGACGGCAGGGGACAGCAGCCCGGTCACCCAAGAGAACGGTCGGCTCCGGGGACGCCCGGGGCCGGCCGGCGGAACCGTTCCAGGGCGGGCAGACCGGTTGCGGAGGCCGTTCTCCCCCTCACGATGCGGAACGAACCGCCGACTCGACCGGGCGAAGAGAACACGGCCGGGCGCAGAGAAACGGCAGGGCCCCGCGGTCGGCTGCGTTCCAGCCGCCCCCCGGGGCCCTTCGTCGCACCGCGTCCGGTCAGCCGGCGACCTTCTCCACCTTCGCGACCTGCGTCTCCAGGACGTCGGCCGGCACCTCGGCCTTGTCCGCGTCGAGCATGTTCATCGACGAGAACGTGATGAGCGTCGAGCCGCTGCGCACCACCGTGAAGGACATCGGGATCTTCGAGCCCTCGATGTCGCCCTTCAGCTTGTACGCGACGGCCTCGTCGCCCTGCTTCGGAGCGGTGAGGGTCTCGATGTCGGTGTACTTGTTGCCGACCTGCTCGTACCCGTCGCAGCTCTCCGTCGCCTCGCGCAGGTCGGCCATGACCTTCTCGGCGTCGCTCTGCTCGTGCGCGGCGAGGGCGACGGCCAGCACGGTGGCGGACAGCTCGTCCACCGCGGTGACCCTGCGTCCCGTGCGGTCCTTCGCCTGCGGGTCGGAGGTGAAGAAGAACATGTTCGCGAGGGACTGGCAGGCGGCCGGCTCCGCGGGAACCGGCACGGCGGGCATGTCGTCCGCCGGCATCTCGGAGATCGTGTAGCCCTTCACGTCCCCCTTCGCGAGGGCCGCCTCCTTCAGCTGGGCCTCGGTCAGCGCGGGCTTCCCGGCCGCGTCCTTCCCGTCCCCGGCGGCCGAGGCGCTGCCGGCGGCGGACGGCTTCGCGTCCGCGGCCTTGTCCTCGTCGCCGCCCCCACCACACGCCGCGGTGAATCCCAGCGCGACCGCGACCGATACGGCCACCGCCGCCCGCGACATCGTCGACTTCATGTCCCCCACCTTCATGACTTTCGTTTTCCGGATCACAGGGGCCCCACAGGCCCCATCGAACATGAATGTGACGGCGCAGCGTGCCCATGGGTTGTGCGATTCCAGCCACCTTTTCCTGTGTCTCAGGTCACACGAGAAAACTGTTATCGCAAGGGCAACCCTTTGCCCCACTCGCCGGTCACACCTGGCACACGAGAGAAGGACCCGCGCTCGGAGGGGGGTGCGGGTCCTTCTCCGCTGTCATTCTCCGTGCCGCTTCCGCCGGCCGGCGGGCTACTTCTTCGGCGGCACCGTCGGCACCGGTACCAGCGGCAGCCGCAGCGCGCCGAACGCCTCCGCCGGGACCGCCGGGTGCAGGGGCTCCACCGGGGCGAGGCGTGCGTAGGCGGCGCCGGAGGCCGGGCGGTGGTCGGGCTCGCCGTTGTTGGGCCAGTACGACATCGCGCGCTCGGCCTGGGCGGTGATGGTCAGGGACGGGTTCACGCCGAGGTTCGCGGAGACGGCCGAGCCGTCGACGACGGAGATACCGGGGTGGCCGTACAGCCGGTGGTACGGGTCGATGACGCCGTCGGCGGCCGTGGCACCGATGGGGCAGCCGCCGAGGAAGTGCGCGGTGAGCGGGGTGCCCATCAGCTCGCCCACGTTGCTGCCGGCGAAACCGTTGATCTCCGCGGCGATGGTGGAGGCGGCCCGTGAAGCGGCCTCGATCTGCTTGGGGTTGGGCGCGCCATGGCCCTGACGTGCCGTCAACAGACCTTTGCCCAGGCCCTTCGACTTCAGGTGCGTCGACAGGGAGTTGTCCAGGGACTGCATCACCAGGCCGATGATGGTCCGCTCCGACCAGCGGCGGTTGGACAGCGAACGGGCCACCAGCAGAGGGTGCCTGGCCGCGGACGCCAGCCAGCCGAGGACGCGGGTGGCGCCCGACGCGGTGCCGCCCGCGTACGGGACCTGGAGGATCGACAGCCCGCCCATCGCGTTGGAGCCCTTACCGTAACGGACCGGCTCGATATGGGTGTTCTCGTCGGGGTGGATGGAGGAGGTGATCGCCACGCCCCGGGTGAAGTCGACCTCGGGTACACCGTGCGCCTTGCGGTAGCGGCGGTTGTCGGTCTGGGCGCCGACCAGGGCCTCGGAGTTGGTACGGGTCAGCATGCCCAACCGGTCCGAGATGTGCGGGAGTTGGCCGTTCTCCTTCATCCGGTGCAGCAGGGTCTGGGTGCCGTAGGTGCCGGCCGCGAGGACGACTCGGCGGGCCCTGAGCACCCGGCCCTCACCCTTCCTCCGGTTGTCGGTCGGGAGGGTCGTGACGGCGTACCCGCCCTGGGAGTCCTCGGTGAGGGCGACGACGGTGGTCATGGGGTGGACGATCGCGCCCGCCTGCTCGGCGAGGTGGAGGTAGTTCTCGTTGAGGGTGTTCTTGGCGCCGTGGCGGCAGCCGGTCATGCATTCGCCGCACTCGGTGCAGGCGTTGCGGGCGGGGCCCGCGCCGCCGAAGTAGGGGTCCGCGACCCGGTCCCCGGGGGCGGCCTTGGCCTTGCCATCGGCGTCCTCGCCGTCACCGAAGAAGACGCCGACCGGGGCGAGGTGGAAGCTGTCGCCGACGCCCATCCGCTCGGCGGCGGCCTTCAGGTGTACGTCGGAGGGCGTCATCGTCGGGTTGAGCCGGACGCCGAGCATACGGCGGGCCTGGTCGTAGTACGGCTTCAGCTCCTCCTGCCAGTCGGTGATGTCCTTCCACTGCGGGTCCTCGAAGAACGGTTTCGGCGGGACGTAGAGGGTGTTGGCGTAGTTGAGGGAGCCGCCGCCCACGCCGGCTCCGGCCAGCACCATGACGTTGCCCAGCAGGTGGATGCGCTGGATGCCGTAGAGCCCGAGTGCGGGCGCCCACAGGTAGTTCTTCAGGTCCCAGGAGTTCTTCGGGAGCGAGTCGCGCGTGAAACGGCGGCCCGCTTCGAGCACGCCGACCTTGTAGCCCTTCTCGGTCAGACGCAGGGCGGTGACCGAGCCGCCGAAACCGGATCCGACGACGATGACGTCGTAGTCGTGGTCGTACGACACGTGCTCTCCTCGTTGAGAACGGTGGGCGGGCGGGACCGAAGGCCTAACGGAGCCGGAGTGCCTTCATGGCCCTCAGGCTGCGGCTCATGAACTGGGCGTACTTCTCGTCGTCCATGCCGAGGGACGGGGCCATGGGCAGCAGGCGCTGCTGGGCGACCGTCTGGGCCTCGGTGTACTTGAGGATGCCCTCGGAGCCGTGGCGGCGGCCGAGGCCGGAGTCCTTCATGCCGCCCATGGGGGACTGGACGGAGCCGTAGGCGGAGGCGTAGCCCTCGTTGACGTTGACCGTGCCGGCGCGGACGCGGGAGGCGACCTCGCGGCCGCGGCGGCCGTCCTTGGTCCAGACGGAGGCGTTGAGGCCGTACGCCGTGGAGTTGGCCTCCTCGATGGCCGCGTCCTCGTCCTTGAAGCGGTAGACGGAGACGACCGGGCCGAAGGTCTCCTCCGTGCAGACGGACATGGGTTCCGTGACGCCGTCGAGGATGGTCGGCTCGTAGAAGTAGGGGCCGATGTCGGGGCGGGCCACACCGCCCGCGACGACCGTGGCGCCCTTCTCCACGGCCTCCTCGACGTGGCGGGTGACGGTCTGAAGCTGGCGTTCGCCGACGAGGGAGCCCATCTCGGCGCCGTACGCGAGGGACGTGCCGAGGCGCATGGCCTTCGTGCGGGCGGCGAAGCGGTCCAGGAAGGCGTCGGCGACGGACTCGTGGACGTACAGCCGCTCGATGGAGATGCAGAGTTGACCGGCGGAGCTGAAGCAGGCGCGGACGGCGCCCGCCGCCGCCTTGTCTATGTCGGCGTCCTCAAGGACCAGCATCGCGTTCTTGCCGCCGAGTTCGAGGGAGACGCCGACGAGACGGGCGGCGGCGCCCTGGGCGACCTCGCGGCCGGTGCGGGTGGAGCCGGTGAAGGAGACGTAGTCGGCGTGCTTGACGACCTCGGGGCCGATGACCGGGCCCTCGCCGAGGACGACCTGGAAGACGTCGGCGGGCAGACCGGCCTCGATGAGCAGGTCACGGGCCCACAGGGCGGTCAGGCAGGTCTCGGTGTCCGGCTTCATGACCACCGCGTTGCCCGCCACGAAGGCCGGGATCGCGTCGCCCACGGAGAGTTCGAGGGGGTAGTTCCAGGGGGCGATCTGGCCGATCACGCCGCGCGGGTGGCGCAGTTCGGTGACCTTGGTGAGGGTCGGTACGGCGCCGGTGTGCCGCTTCGGCTTGAGGTAGAAGGGGGCCTTGCGGCCGTAGTGGCGGGCGGCGACCGCGACGGCCTGGACCTCCTCGTGGGCGTGCAGACGGGCCTTGCCGGTCTCCAGCTGGATGAGGTCGAGGACCTCGGCCTGGCGCTCCAGGACCAGGTCGTGGAAGCGGAGCAGGACCGCGGCGCGCTCACGCACCGGCACCTTCGCCCACACGGCCTGGGCGGCACGGGCCCGCTCGTAGGCCTTCTCCACGTCCTCGGGCGTGGACTCCGGCAGGTCGGCCAGCTTCTCACCGGTGAACGGCGTGTGGTTGGCGGTACGGCCGGTGCCGACGACACCCTTGGTGAGCTGGGCGACCAGCTCCGGGGTGACCACGTCGGCGGCGGTACGGGCGCCCTGCGGGGCCGCCGCGAGGGGGTTGGTGCCGGTCGTTCCCGTGGTGGTCGTGCCGGTCTTTTCGGGGGCCTGCGAGTCCGTCATGACGCGCAGGGTATTCCGGACCGGACGACTTTGGGTACCCGGCGGTAACAGGGTTTCACCGGGCGCACCCACCACGCCAGTGATCGCTGGCAACGAAGTCGCTGATCAGCGGGGCGGGGCGCGCGGTGCGGCCGCGAATGCGGCGTGGATCACCTCCCCAGAATCCCGCCGCCGCCTCCGGCCGGCCGCGCTTCGCATCGGGCTTCGGCTGGCCGCCGGGTGCGCGCCGGGCTTTGGCCGGCGTGCTGCCGCCGGGCTTCGGCCGGCTTCCCGCCAATCGGCTTTGAGCTGGCCCGGTGCGCGTCGGGCTTCGGCTGGCCCGGGGCCCCATCGGTCTTCCGTCGGCTTCAGCTTGCCTACTGCCCTTCGGGCTTTGGCCGGCTTCCCGCCAATCGGCTTCGGTCGGCCTTCCGCCGGTCGCGCTTCGGGCGGCCTGCTGCCCGCCGGGCTTCGGCTTCCCGCCCGTCGGCCTTGAGCCGGCCCAGTGCGCGTCGGGCTCAGGTCGGCTTTCTGCTCATCCGTCTTCGGCTCGCCGTCGATCGCCGATCTTTCAGGAAGTGGCACCGGGCGACTCGCCCCCGCGTCAGCTGTGTTCGGGTGCTCTTCTCTGTCTCGCGGGTGACGGTATGCGGCCGGTCGTGGGCGGGGCCTGCGGTGGCGTCGGCTTCGGTGCGGGGCGGCCCCCGGCTATCGGCCGGAGCGCCGCCGTCACCTCGTCGGCGTCGGGTCGGGACGCCGGGTTCTTGGTGAGGAGGCGGAGGAGCAGGGGGGCGAGGGGGCCGGCGTGTTCGGGGGGCGGTGGGTCGGCGGAGAGGATCGCGGCGCGGGTGGACTCCGGGGTCGTACGGCGGAACGGGGACGCGCCTTCGACGGCGGCGTAGAGGAGGACGCCGAGGGACCACAGGTCGGAGGGCGGGCCGGCGGTACGGCCGGACATGCGCTCGGGGGCGACGAATTCGAGCGAGCCGATGGCATCGCTGGAGTCGACGGTGCCGATGGAGTCGGCGGAGTCGGCAGAGTCGATGGAGTCGACGCTCGCGGTGTGGGGTTCCTCGGCCTCGCTCGGCGCGTGCGCGGTGCCGAAGTCGGTGAGGACGACGCGTCCGTGCGGGCCGAGGAGGACGTTGGCCGGTTTGACGTCGCGGTGGACGATGCCGACGCTGTGCGCGGCGTGCAGCGCGCCGACGACGGCGAGCCCGATCCGCGCGGACTCGGCGGGGGTGAGCGGGCCGCGCCGGAGCGCCTCGTGGAGGGACTCGCCGCGGACCCACTCCATGACGATCCAGGGGTGGCCGTCCTCGATCACGACGTCGTGGATGGTGACGGCGGACGGGTGGTCGACTCGGGCGGCGGCCCGCGCCTCCCGGTAGAGACGGTGGGCGGTCCGTCGCCGCGCCTCGCTCTCGGGGTCGTCCGGCCCGTCCGGCGGCGGCCCGGAACCGACCGGGATCCCCGGGTACCCCGAACCACCCGGTAACCGGGGCTGTTTGACGGCCACCTCACGCTCGACGAGCTGATCGACGGCCTTCCAGACCGTGCCCGTACCGCCGGACCCGATGCGCTCGGTGAGCCGGTAGCGCCCGTCCACCAACCGCCCGCCGTCCACCAACCGCCCGCCGCCCTCCAAGCCCCGGCCACCGCCCTCCACGCCCCGGCCCGCACCCTCCACGCCCCGGCCCGCACCCTCCGCGCCCCGACCGCCGCCGCCGCTCATGACACCCCGACGGCCACCCCTCTCCGTACCCTGCCCCGCACCCCAACCGTCGTACTGGTGTGCGTCGTGCGGATGTTCGCCGTCGTCGCTCATGCCCCATCACTACCACCCGGTGCGGCGGACGGCTAACGCCACCTGTCCCACAACTGCTGGGCCCAGCCGTACCGTTCGCGGTGCTTGGGCAGGGCCGTGCGGCCGACCGCGGCGGCGAGCTTGCGGAGCCGGCGCCAGTCGAGGGGCGGCTTGGGCTCGGGGACGCCGGGCCGGTCGCGGGGCACGCGGACGCGCAGGGCCTTCGGCGAGACCCGGCAGTGGACAGGCGTCGGCAGGACGAGCGCCTCGCCGTCGACGCCGACCTCGATCTCCGGCTGGTCGGCCTCGACCACGATCTCGTCGGCGACGAGAAGGCTGAGGCCGGGGGCGTTCGGGCCGAGGACCATGCCCGCGGCCTCGGCGGCGCTGTCGACCCGGACGCCGACGACACCCAGCACCCCGGCGTCCAACCGCTCGCGGCGGCCGAGGCCGACCAGGTCGTCGCTGCGGTAGACGTTGTTGCTGACGAGCACGGCCTGGGGCGCGTCGATGACGGCGTCCCCGATCCGGGCGGTCAGCCGCGGCCCCCGCTGGTGCGTGAGCAGTTCGGGCAGCAGCTCCAGCGTCGTACGGACCTTGTCGTCACGGTAGGCGGGGCTCTGCACGACGGCCGCGTACGCGCCGAACGAGGCGTTGTTGACGAAGGGGTGGCCGCTGGCGTAACCGAGGTCGACGTGGAGTTCGACGCCCTTGTCGGTGAGGGCGTCGAGGCAGGCGGCGGGGTTCTCGCGGTCGAGCCCGAGGTCCATGGCGAAGTGGTTGCGGGTGCCCGCGGAGATGACGAGCAGCGGGACGTCGTACGCCGCCGCGATGGCCGCGACCTGGGCCTGGGTGCCGTCGCCACCGGCCACGCCGAGCAGGTCGGCGCCGTTCCTGACGGCGTCGCGGGCGAGTACGGCGACGTCCTCGTGGTGCGCGGGGTCGAGCAGATGGACGGTGGCGCCGAGGCGTTCGGCGCGCTCCTTCAGCCGGAAGCGTTCGACCTTCCCGCCCCCGGACTTGGGGTTCATGATGAGGAAGGGGCGCGTGGGGGCGGGGGTGCGGTGCTCCGGTACCTGCACCACATGGGACTTGGTGCTGCTGAGGGCGAACTTGCCGGACCAGACGGCGACGGCCCACAGCGCGGCGGAGACGATCACGACCCAGAGCAGGTTGACGGCGGCGAACCACCAGACGACACCGACCGGCGCGGCCACGGCCAGCGTGCCCGCCGCGATCCGGGCGGCGCCGCGGTGCACCAGCACCCACCACAGCGAGGCCACGGTGAGGCCGGCGCCCAGGACCACCCCGGCGACGAGCAGAAGACTCGCCCCGCGCGCGTAGCCGAGCGGCAGCAGGACGGCGAGGACGGCGCAGCCGAGTGCGGCCCTGGCCGCCCAGCGCTGTCTCGCGTGAGCCCGCACGTCCAGGTGTTCGATGCCCACGCTCGCTCGCCCTTCGCGCCGATCATGCACTTGACACGGCATGTTAGGGGCAAGGAGCCCGGCAAGGCGATGGCTCCCGGGCTCCGGCCACGTCGCCGCGCGGCGCTCTTCCCCCTTGCTCTCCCCCCTGCCCCCCTTGCCCCGCTTGGCACATGTGCGACCGCGCCGCCTATAGTCCGATGACTCACGTAAGCGGGTTGGCGGGTTGGCGGGTTGGCGGGTTGGCGGGTTGTACGGGCGATCGTCAGGTCGTTGGAAGGGCAGGTAGTGGTGCGTCGGCTCTGGGGTTGTCTCGTTCTCTGCGCCGCCGCCGTCGCGACCCTGCTCGTCTGGGACATGCGCGACAGCGCGGCGGCGGCCCGCAACGAGGCCACGTACTCCTACGGATCGCACACCCGGCAGACCCTCGACGCCTACTGGAACGCCGCCGGTGAGGAGCGCGAGGGGAAGCAGCCCGGCATCCTGATCCTGCACGGCGGCGAGTGGTCCAGGGACACCGGCTGGGCCGGCTGGTCGCGCACCTTCGCGGACGCCGGGTACGCCGTCTTCGACGTCGACTACCGGCTGAACGCCGACGCCCCCTGGCCGGCCCAGCGTACCGACGCCCTCTCCGCGCTCGACTGGATCCGCGACCACGCCGCCGACTTCGACCTCGACACCAACCGGCTGATCCTCCTGGGCTCCTCCACCGGTGGCCAGATTGCGACGAACATCGCCACCTACCGCTCCGGTGCCTACCGCTTCGACGGCGTGGTCGCGCTGTCCCCCGTGGTCTCCCCGTACCGCGCCTGGCAGGCCGGCAACGCGTCCACCGCGACCGACTGGCAGCGCGGGCTCCGCGACAACGCCGTGCTCCTGGCCCGCTGCTCCCCGACGGACGCGTACGCCACCGCCCCCGCCGCCTCCCCACAGCCCGGCTGCCGGGACACCTGGGACGACATGGCCGCCGGGAGCCGTGCCTCCGGCGCCGACGACGCGCCCATGTTCCTGCTGCACTCCAAGAACGACCCCGTCCCCGTCCGGCACTCGCGCGACCTCGAAGCGGCCGAGGAGACCGATCACAACATGCCCGCGAACGGGGTCACCGTGAAGACGGTGGCCGGTTCCTCGCACGGCGGAGCGCTGCTGGACGAACCGGGGGTGGCGGACCGGGTCCTGGCCTGGATCACGGAGAGGACGCACTGAGAGGGCAGACCGCGAGGCGCTACATCTGATCGATCTTCAGATTCGTGATGGCCGTACGGGCGATCTCACGGCCCTGCTCGGTGAAGTGTCCCTTGCCCGGATAGTCGATCCAGATCCGGTACATGTCACCGTTGCCCGCCTTGTAGTACAGGACCCGGGCCTCGCGCAGCCGCGGGGCCTGGCTGTCCGTGGTCGTGTACACGATGGTGTTCTCGGCGGCCTCGTGCTCCTGGAACGTCGTCTCCTGCGGCCGCCCCTTCGGCGCGGGGTCGCTCGCGACGTCCAGCGTGTACTCGCCGTCCTTGACCAACTCCCAGTCCGCGTACGCCCTGTCCAGCGCGACGCCCGGGATCTCGTTCTCCTTGTCGTCCATCTTGACGTCCCGGTCGATGTTGATCCGGATCAGCCCGCTCGGGTCGCTGTACTGCGCGAACGTCCCGTCGGTCTCGTCCGGCGCGAAGCGGTCCTTCACGAAGTCCCCGGGCACGCCGACGCTCGCGGCGACCTTAGAGCCGAGGTCCCGCTGCTTCCAGCCTTCCGGCAGGGGCCCCGCGAAGGGGTCGGCGATCACCACGTACGCCGTCACCGCCGCCGCCACGCCCAGCACGCCGAGCCCGGCGACCGCCGTCGCCACGACGGCCGCGCCGACCCCGGCGAGGGTCTTGGCACCGATCCTGATGCCCTTGCCCTCCGCCGCCGGGGGCGTGACGATCTGCTGGACCACCTGGGTGGGCGCAGGCACCGGCGGGTTGGCGGCCGTCTCCAGGAGTTCGCGGACCCGGGCGGCGGTGGGACGGCGCGCCGGGTCCTTCTGCAGCAGGCCGTTGATGGCCTCGGCGAGCGGGCCGGTGGCCGAGGCGGGCGCCGCGGGCGTGGCGTTGAGCACGGACTGCAGGGTCGCGGGCGTGTTGCTGCGCCGGAAGGGCGACACGCCCTCGGTGGCTGCGTAGAGGACGACACCGAGCGACCAGAGGTCGGAGGCGGGGCCGGGCCGCTGGCCCAGCACGCGCTCGGGGGCGATGTACTCGGGCGAGCCGACGAAGCCGCCGGTGTCCGTCAGGTTCGTCTCGCCCTCGATCTGGGCGATGCCGAAGTCGGCGAGGACGACCCGGTCGTGGCGGCCGAGGAGGACGTTGTCCGGCTTGACGTCCCGGTGCAGGATGCCCGCCGCGTGCGCGGCCTCCAGCGCGCCGAGCACGTCGAGGCCGATTCTCGCCGCGTCCCGCACCCCGAGGGTGCCCTCCTGGAGCGCGTCGCCCAGCGAGCGCCCCCGCACCAGCTCCATCACGATCCACGGCTGGCCGTCCACGACCGCCACGTCATGCACGTTCACGACCGACGGATGATCGAGCCGGGCCGCCGCACGGGCCTCGCGGCGCATCCGCTCGAAGGCGTTGGCACGTTCACGGTCGGGAAGATGCTCCGGTACGCGGGGCTCCTTGACGGCGACCTCACGATCCACCGTCTCGTCCTGCGCCCGCCACACCGTCCCCATCCCGCCATGGCCGAGCTTGGCGAGCAGCCGGTAACGCCCCGCGATCAGCCGCCCGGTGCCGGGGTCCGGCGCGGGCTCGGAGGGCTGCGCCGCCACCTGGTCCGTCACCTGAGCCGGTACCTGGCCCGTCGCCTGGGCCGGCTGCGCGTACGGGTTCCCCGGGTACGGCGCACTCGGCCGCGGTGGTTGCAGTCCGAAACTCGTCGGCTCGTCGGGTCCGTAGCCGGGCCCCGGCCCGGATCCGTAAGGGGCGCCCCCGTTGCTGCTCATACGCTCATCTGTATCGCGGCAAGCGCTTCGGCAGCCACCCCCGTCGCTTTCCGGTCACAGACCCGTGACGCGGAACACCACTTATCTCCGGTTTAGTGACGAACGAACGTGTCCACCGCCACGTCGAAGTACTCCTTCGCCTCGCTCACCCGCCCGACCGGCGCCGACACCCACACGTCGTACAGCCGCCCGTCCTGCTCCCAGCACAGGTCGTACGTGTGCCGGGGCCCCTCCGTCGCGCTGAAACCGTCCCAGGTGAACTCCCAGAGCGCGGCGGGCCGTCCGTCGTGCGCGGTCTCCCTGACCCGGCCGTCGCGGTAGCCGGGGTTCGTGGAGGGCCCCTTCTCATGGGCGCGCCGCATCACCCCGACGGGACCGCCCGCCGCCGGGTCGTCGAACTTGACGCCGATACGGATCGCCTGCCCCGGCGACATGTAGAACACCCGCTCTCCCTGCGGCTCCCGGGTGAAGTCGTCCGGCACGGCGAGGCTGAAGCCCTGGTCGTCCTCGGCGAGCCGGTACCCCGAGGGCACGGTCGGCGCGGTGGCCGCCCGCGAACGCGTGACGGTGGGCGTGGCGTCGGAGTGCCCGGACCCGCCCGAGACACCCGACGTACCCGACGTACTTGATGTACTCGGCGAGGCCGACCCATCGGTCTCACCGGTCTCACCGGTCTCACCGGACTGGCCCGGCTGTCCCGGCTGGCCCGACTCGCCGGGCCGGCCCGACTGGCCCGGCGTCTCCGGTGCCGAACTGCCCGGCGTGCCGCCCTCGCCGCCCCCTTCCTGCATCAGCAGCGCCGCCGCCGACACGCCGGCCCCGGCCATCGCCGCCACCAGCGCGGCGGCGACCAGCACGCTCCGGGTGGAGTGCTGCCGCTGCGGCGCGGGCTGTTCCGGCGGGGTGGCCGCGGGTCCGGGAGCGGGCTGCCCGGGCGGGGACTGCCCGGCCGAGGCGACATCCTCGGCGGCGGCCCCGGAGGCGGCGGCAGCGGCAGCGGCCGTACGCTGCGCGTCCCGCCCGGGGCGCGGCACGTCGCGCCGGGTCGGCGTGTACCCGGTCGACGCCCTGGGGCTTTTCGTGATCCGCGGTGTCCGGCCGGTCTCCCGAAAGGCCCGCAGCAGCCGCTCCGCCTCCACCGCGTCGAGCCGCCGGTCCGGGTCGCGCTCCAGCAGCCCCCGTACGACGGGGAGCAGCGGCGCGGCCTGCGGGGGCGGCCGGATCTCGTCGACGACGACGGCGTGCAGGATGCCGCCCAACGAGTCCCGCCGGAACGGCGATTCGCCGCTGAGCACGGCGCAGAGCAGCGCGCCCAGCGACCACAGGTCGGACTCCGGCCCGGTGCGGACGCCGGACATCCGCTCCGGGGCGGTGTACTCCGGCGAGCCGACGAAGGACCCGCTCTCGGTCAGTGTGGTCGCGCCGGCGACCTGGGCGATACCGAAGTCGGTGAGGACCACCCGGTCGGTGCCGGCCTCCATCAGGACGTTCGCCGGTTTGAGGTCGCGGTGCAACACGCCGGCGTCGTGGGCCCGCCGCAGCGCGCCCAGCAGATCGATCCCGATCCGCGCGGCCTCCCGCGCGTCGACGGGCCCGTGCTCCGCGATCCGCTCCGCGAGCGAGCCGCCGTCGATCAACTCCATGACAATGTACGGGCGTTCGTCCTGCTCGACGACGTCGTGCACGACGATGATGTGCGGGTGGCCGAGCCGGGCGACCGCCCGTGCTTCCCGCAAGGTGCGCTCACGGCGCTGCCGGGAGCGTTCCTCCGGGAGCGAGTCGTCGAGGGCCAGTTCCTTGACCGCCACCTGCCGACCGAGGAGTTGGTCGGTGGCCCGCCACACGATGCCCATACCGCCGCGGCCGATCCTGGCCTCCAGCCGGTAACGCCCGGCTATGACACGGACGTTCTCCCCCTCGGTCCCCATGAGCCCCATCATGCCGCACCGGACCAAAACCCTCCGCTCCCCCGCAACCCCCTGGCCGACAACCGACGCCCCGCGGGGACCGCGCGCGAGCTGGTGTGTGGGTGGCCGGGGTCGGCGCCTGAGACAGGGACGTCGGGGTCGGTGTGCCTGGGACAGGCGTACCCGGAAGCAGGCGTGTGGGGGCGATGTATCTGGGGGCACGTGCTCCGGGGCCGGTGCACCGGGGACAGGCGTGTCCGGGGCCCCCAGGGGCAGGTATGTCTGGAGCCGGGCAAGCCCGGAGGCCAGTGTGCCCGAGGCAGGTGCGTCTGGGCTGATCCCGGAGCCGGGGTGCCCGGGAGCAGGTGCACCCCCGCCGGGGCGCGCGGAGGCGAAAGCCCGGCGGCAAGCGTGCCCGAGACAGGCGTGTCTGATCTGGCCCCGGGGCCAGGGCGCAGGAAGCAGATACGCCCCCGCCGGCGCGCGCGGAGGCGATGGCCGGACGGCAACTGTGCCCGAGCAGGAGGTCTGGGCGACCCCGGATCCGGCGTCCCCACGAGCAGGTACGCCCCCAACCGCTGCGCCCGAAGCCGCCGGCGCCCAGCAGCAAGTGTGGCCGGGACAGGCCTGCCCCTGGCCGAAGTGCCCTAGCCGATGTGCCCCTGGACGATGCCCCCACCGCCGGTGCACCCCAACCGGTGCGCCCGGAGCCGCCGGCGCCCGGCAGCAAGTGTGCCCGAGCAGGAGGTCTGGGCGACCCCGGATCCGGCGTCCCCACGAGCAGGTACACCCCCAACCGCTGCGCCCGAAGCCGCCGACGCCCAGCAGCAAGTGTGTCCGGGACAGGTCTGCCCCTGGCCGATGTGCCCTGGCCGATGTGCCCTAGCCGATGTGCCCCTAGCCGATGTGCCCCTGAACGATGCAGCCCTAGCCAATGCCCCCACCGCCGGTGCACCCCGAGCCGATGCGCGAGCCCGGCGTGTGCGGCCCGGCGCGTGTGGCCCGGCGTGTGCGGCCCGGCGTGTGTGGCCCGGCGCACGGTCCACCTGACCAGCCGGGTGTCAGGCCGCAAGCCCCCTCCCCCGCAGCCCACGCCGGAGGCGCCCCCGCAACCGGCCCTCACCGGCGCCTCACCCGCAGCAGACCAAGGCTCCACCAGTGCCCCATCCACAGCAGACCAAGGCTCCACCCCCAGCCCACCGACCCGCCACCGACGCTCACCGGCGGCCCACCGACCCGCCGCCGGCGCTGCCCGGCGGCCCCCGGTCACGGCGCCCTCCTCCCCGCCCGGCGCGTCCTCACCTCACGCCTGCGGTGCCCGCCAGCTGCGGAGGACCGCGTAGAACCGTTCCTCCGCCGTCTTCCAGTCCGCCGCGGGCGAGGACATGTAGATCGTGTACTCGACACCGTCCCGGGAGAGATACATCTGCTCGATCGCCCGACGCGGCCCGGGGAACTCCGAGTCCTTCTCCCGCGCGGTCCAGGTGAAGTCCCACAACGCACCCGGCCGGTCGCGGTAGATGTTCTCCTTCAGGCTCACCCGCTCGTACTCCGCCCGCGTCCTCACCTGCTCCTCCAGGTCGAGCTGGTGGTGGTACGGACTGTCGAAGTCCGGCGAGTCGTCCACGGCGACCCGGAGGAAATGCTCACCGCCGTCCGGCGTGTAGTCGATCTGCGACCCGTCCACCTTCCGCTCCCACCCCTTGGGCAGAGCAAGGCTGAAACCCTCCGGGTCCTCGACCCGCTCCCACCCCTCCGGCACCCCGTCGGCCGACTGATCCCCGTCCTCCGATCCGTTCGCGCCGGAGCCGCCCCCCGCGCTCCACCCGTCCGCGTAGTGCAGCGCGACGGCACCACCCCCACCGACCAACGCGGCCAGCAGAAGAACCACCGCGGCCTTACGCCCCCACCCGCGCCGCTTGGCGCCCCGCGCCCCGGCATCGCCCGTACCGCCCATTCCGGCACCGGCGGCAGAACCGACAGAGCCGAGCTGATGCCCACCCCCCGGCACCGGCGCGACCGGCGTACCGGTACCGCCCTCGAAGACGCCGGCCGCCTGCCCCCCGCCCGAAGCCGCCCCCACGGTGGACCGCCCGGACCCCCACGCACCGTCGCCCCCCGACGTACCGCGCGCACCCACAACACCCTGCGCGCCCTCTACGCCGTGCGCGCCCCCCGCACCCCGCACATCACGCGAACCCCACGCCCCCGACCCACCCGCGGCCCCTGAGACTCCTTGAGAACCCCCACCCGAACCGCCGGAACCCCCAACACCACCGGCACCACCCACGCCACCAACACCACCAGCACCCCCCGACTCCGTAGCCACAAACGCCCGTGCCCCCCGCGGCCGTCGCCCCTCCGCCGCCTCCGCGAGCATCTGCTCGGCCTCGTCGGGGCCGGGCCGGACAGCCGGGTCCTTGCACAGCAGCGCGGTGATGACGGGTCCCAACGGCCCCGCGGCCACGGGCTCCGCGGCCTCCTCGCTCACCACGGCCTGCATGGTGGTGAGCGGAGTGGTGCGCCGGAACGGCGACGTCCCCTCGACCGCCGTGTACAACGTGGCCCCCAGCGACCACAGATCGGACGCGGGCCCGGGCTCCTGCCCGCGCACCCGCTCGGGGGCTATGTAGTCGACGGAGCCGACGATCTCGCCGGTCCGGGTGATCGTCGTATCGCCCTCGACCTGCGCGATGCCGAAGTCGGTCAGCATGACCCGCCCGTCCTCGGCGATCAGCACGTTCCCCGGCTTCACATCGCGGTGCAGGACACCGGCCCCGTGGGCGGCACGCAGCGCGCGCAGCACCCACATCCCGATCCGCGCCGCCTCCCGCGCCTCGACGCGCCCCTGATCCCGGACCGCGTCGGCGAGCGAGACGCCCTCGACCAACTCCATGACGATCCACGGCCGGTTGTCGTGCTCCAGCACATCGTGCACGGTGACGACGGCCGAGTGGTTGATCCGCGCGGCCGCCCGCGCCTCCGCCCTGGTCCGCCGCAACAGGATGGCCTGCTCGTTCTCCGAGACGTAGAGAGCGGCCGTCAACTCCTTGATGGCGACGGCCCGGTGCAGCACCTCATCGTGCGCACGCCAGACCCGGCCCATACCGCCGCTGCCGATGGTGTCGACGAGCCGGTAGCGCTCCGCGAGGAGCCGGCCCTGCATCTGATTCACGTTGCCCCGCAATATTCTTGACAGGGTCACATTAGGGAGCGGCCCGCGCCCCGGGGAACCGGCCCGCCCGCACAGAGACAGCACTGTGACGGTTCTCGCTTCCGCGACCGGAGTACAACCTTCCGCCGCCGCCCCGAACAGCCGCCGCCCGTTCGCACGGCCGAGACCCGGCAGACCCCCGGCTGACGCCCAGCAGACGCACCCAGCCCCCAGCCCTAGCCCTAGCCGGTCACCTTGTACGTGGCCGCCGCCTGCTCGTACAGCCGCGTGACCTCGTCCCGCTCCGCCTCCGGCCCGCGCAACTGCACCACGTGGTACCGCCCGTCGAGGAGTATCGCGAGATTCCGTACGAAGACGCCGCGCCCCTCGGAGTCCTGCCAGGTGAACTGCCCCTCGGCCGAGGTGACTCCGCCCACCTCGATCAACCGCATCCCGGTGGACGTGGCCCAGGAAGAGTCCCGGAACGGCTGCAACTCGCGCTCGTCCTCCCGCTGGTACTTCAGCGGATCACTGCCGAACGTCTGCGCGCTGTCCCGCCCGGGGACGAGGATCAGCTCGAAGTCGCCCTGGGAGTACACGATCTGGCCGCGTCCGTTCTCGCCGCCGCGGTCCCAGCCGGCGGCGACGGCGACCTGGAAGCCCTCGGGGTCCTTGCGCAGGGTGAACCCCTGGGCGACCTCGGGGTCCCCGGTCTGTGTCTGCGTCGAGCCGGACGACTCCGACGGCGACGGGCTCGCCCCGCTCGTCCCCTCCTCGCCGCCGTCGGGCGAGTTCGCGTTCTGGTCGGGCCGGGACTCGCTGCTCGCCTCCGGCGCCGCGCTCGGCTGCCCGGCACTCTCCGTACGGCTGCCGGTGTCACCGCCCTCGCTGCTCGGCGTGGCCTTCGGCAGGAACACCATGGCGTACGTGATCGCCGCCACCAGCGCGAGCAGGATCAGCAGCAGGAGGTTGCGGCCGAGCTTGCGGGGCTGCGGGGGCTTCTCGCGGGTGCGCTTGTGGCGGGCGTGCGCGCTGGTCGCGGGCAGCCCGGCCCGGCGCCTGCGGACCAGTTCGCCCCGCCGCCGTACGATCGGCAGCCGACTCGCGTCCACGGGCGGCGCGGGCACGACATGCGTACCGGCCTCGGGTTCGGGCGCCGACCGCACCAGGGAGCGCAGCCAGCCCCGCAGTTCCTCGAAGTCCAGCCGCTCGGTGGGGTCCTGACGCAGCAGCGACTCCACGACCGGCCGCAGCGGCCCGCACTCCTCGGCGAACGCGGGCGGCTCGGCGCACACCATCTGCACCAGCTCGGCGGTGTTCTCCTCCGGGTAGGGGGCATGCCCCTGGACGGCCCGGAAGAGCAGCGCCCCGAGCGCCCACAGGTCCGTCGCCGGACCGATCGGTGCCGCCAACTGCCAGTTCTCGTGCACCGGCCCGGCCTGCTCCGGCGCCCAACGCTCGGTGACCGGCCCGACGACAGCCATCCGCGCCTGCCGCGCCCGCTCAGCGGCAAGCGCGGTCGCGGGCCCCCGCCGAGGAACGTCCGTGACCCCCGCACCACTCCAGGGGGCGGCGTCCGCCACACCCCCCGGGACCGCCGCACCACCGGGCTCCGGGCCACCAGTACCCGGCGCGGCGTCGGCGTAGGCACCAGCACCAGCACCAGCACCAGCACCGCCGACGCCCTTCACATGGTCCCGGTATGCACCGCTCCCCTGGGCCCGGCCGCCGTAGCCGTGTCCCGCATCGCCGTATCCAGCGCCGGTCCGCACACCGCGCGCGGATGCCACATGCGGCCCGGCCCCGCCCACGTCCAAGGGGGCGCCGTCATCTTCCCCGCCGTCATCCCGGCCGTCGATCCGCGAGGAGGCACCACCGTACGACGCCCCGCCGGGCGCCCCGCTCCCATAGGCACCGCCGCCGTTCGCACCGCTGTCGCCGGAACCGGCACCACCGGCCCCAGCCGTCCCGCCCCGCGGCAGCGCGCCGTGCCAGGCGCTCGTGGCGCCGCCGTTCGCGAGGACGCCGTAGGGGTCGGCGATCTGGTGCAGCGGCACCGGACGGGCCGCCCCGCCGGAGGTCGCCGCCGTACCCGTGCCGTCCTGCGGCGCCGGCCGCTGCGCGGGCAACGCCGTCCCCGGCTCGCCCCGTTGATCGTCCTGCACCCGGGCCGCGGCCCGCGCACCCGCGCGGTACGCCGCGATCGCACCCGCCCGCGCCGCGCGGGCGTCCCCGCCGGACTCCAGCGCGCGCTGCCCTCCGGAGGGGTCCGTGCCCGGAGCCGCCGCGCTCCCCGCCCGCGCCTCTATGGCGGCCCGCCGGGCCGCCTCGGGATCCTCGACCGCCCCACCGGACACACCGGGCCCGACGGCCCCCACACCACGGGCTCCGCCGAACGTACCGCCGCTCCCCCCGGGCAGTGCGCCACGCGCACCGGGAACGGCGACCCCACCGGGCGGCACCGGTTCCCCCCGCACGCCGTGGCCGGCCTGACGCCCGCCGGACCCCAGGGCAGGCGCTCCCGCGCCCCCGGCGGGCCCCGCGGGCGGCCAGTCCTCGAACTCCCGCGCGGGCACCGGGTCGTAGCCGCACAACGCCTCTTCCGCCGCCCCGGCCGCCAGCCCGGTCAGCATCACCCGGCCGTCGTCGCAGACCAGCACCGTACGGGCGGTGATGTTGCGGTGGACCCAGCCATGGGCGTGCAGCGCCCGCAGCGCGGTGAGCACGTCGGAGGCGACCTCGGCCGCGCGGTACGGGGTCAGCGGCTGCTCCGCGAGCAGCGCCTCCAGCGTCCGTGCGGACACCAGTTCGCTCACTATCCACAACGAGCCGCCCTCGGCGAACACGTCGAAGACCTGGTCGAGCCGTGGATGGTCGGGGATCTGCGCGGCGGCCTGCGCGGCCTCGATGGCCCGCCGTACGGCCGGGTCCGTGGACCGGCGCGTGGCCCGCGCCGCGCCCCGGCGGCCCCCGGCGTCCCGGGCCACGTACCCCTCGGGCAGTCCGTCGGCGTCGAGCATCTCCGCCTCGACGACCTCGGGCAACGGCACCTGCCGTACGAGGACTTCCTGCCCGCTGTAGGTGTCGAAGGCCCGCAGCTCGGAGGCGATCTCGTACTCGTCGGAGGGCGGCAGCGGCAGGCGATAGCGGTCGGCGAGCACTCGCCCCGCGTATTCGTCCACAATGCCCTCCCCCGGCCGCCCGATCGGTCAATTCCGCTCGCCCCGCGACCCGTTCCGTGCTGGATGCGTACGGTCCGCAGCCCTTCACGATACGTGCCGGAGGCAACTCACATTGACTCGATGCGATATCTCGTTCGTCTCGAATGCGCTCGAACGCATCCGATCTTCCCCGGAGGGCCCGTCCCTGAACTCACCCGGCGGGCACAACTCCCGAAGCCGAGCTCACATCGAGAGCACTCACCCCGACCCGCGCCCCCTCACGCCCCCGGACGGCACCCCGAGCTGAGGCACGAAACCGCACACGCGCACGGCCTCGAACGCACCGGCGCACACCACTCACCCACACGCGCCCCTGCGCACATCCCCACACATCACCACGTCACGACTTCGGCTCGAACGTCCCCGTGAACGTCTTCCACGTGTCCTTGCGCAGCTCACCACTCCACTTGGCCGCCTTCGCGGTGTACATCAGCGCGTATCCCTGCCGGGAGTCGACGACGAATCCACGGTCGATCGACCGGTTCTTCGTACCGCTCTCCACATAGGTGAACTCCCAGTCGGCCGCGTTCCAGCCCCGGTAGTCCACCGCCTGTATTCGGATCCGCTTGTACTGCGCGCGCGTCATGTACCGCTCTTGGTTCTTCCAGTCCGCGACCGGGTCGTTCTTCGGGGTGGTCGTCCACCCGACGAGCAGCCGCTGCCCGTCGGGGCCGGAGAAGCGGGCCCCCGCCGCGTCCGTGGACTGGTACTTCCACCCATCGGGCAGCCCGATCGAGAACCCCTGACCGCTCTTGTACGTCTGGGTCGCGATGTCCCCCGAGCCGCCGGAGCCGTCTCCGTTCACCGAACCGTTCGACCCGCCCGAAGGGCTCGGCGAACTGCCGCCGGACCCGCCCGAACCGCCGGCCTCGTCCGTGACGTCGCCGTCCGGACTGGGGTCGGACCCCTTGTCCGTGCCCTTGGAGGTGCCCTTGGACGTGTCCTTGTCCGCCGTGTCGTCGCCCGTGTCCTTGCCGTCGGCGTCGCTCCCCGACGCCGCCCCGCTGGACGCGGCCGCCTTGGTGTCGGCGCCCTTGCTGTCGTTCGAACCGCCGTCGTCGCCACCGAGGGTGAGGGCCAGGACGGTCCCGAGGACGACCAGCACCACGGCGACCGCGATGACGGCCAGCGTCCGCCGCGACACCACGTCGGTGATCGGCGCCCTGGGCACCGGACGCGGCGGCAGATCCGGCGGCGGCATCTCGGGCCACCCGGAAGTCCGCCCCGCCGAACCGGAGTTTCCCGTACCGACGCCCGTGCCCCCACCGGCGCCCCGCGGACCGGGCACCCCGGCCGCCGGCTTGCCCGTGGTCCGCGCCGAGCCACCGCCGGCCTTCGCGGCCTCGGCACCCGAGGCCACCCCGACGGAAGCGGACCGGGTCGTCACGACCGCCGGAGACCCGGCCGCGGACTTCGCACCGCCCCCGACTCCACCGGAAGCCCCACCGAGCACCCCGCCAGAAGCCCCGCCGGAACCACCACCGGAACCACCCCGCGAGCCCACCGCCCCGGAACCAGAACCAGAGCCGGAAGAAGCCGAACCGGAAGAACCGGAACCAGCCCCGCCGACACCACCGCCGACAGCCCCGGACCCGACGGCCGCGACCCCGGCCCCCGCTCCGGCGCCCGCCGCCGCCCCGGCCGCGTTCTTCCGCATGGACCACCGAGGCGCCCGCGGCCGCTCACCGCCACCGCCCTTGCTCCCGGAACCGGCCCCGGAGCCGCCCTTCTTCGGACGCTCCTCCGGCACCGGCGGCAACGGCACGACCCGCGTCGCGTCGACCGGGTCGACCTCCTTCGGATCGGGCGCGTGAATGACGGTGTTGAGCATCGCCCGCGCACCGGCGTCGTCGAGCCGCCGCTCGGGATCCTTGGTCAGCAGCCCGAAGATGACGTCCTTGAGGGCCCCGGCGCGCTTCGGATCCGGCACCGGCTCGGTCATCACCGCGGTCAGGGTCGCTATGGCCGACCCCTTGTCGTAGGGCGGCACCCCCTCGACCGCCGCGTAGAGCAGACCGCCGAGCGACCACAGGTCGGCCGCGGGGCCGGGCTTGTGCCCGCGCGCCCGCTCCGGCGAGATGTACGAGGGCGCGCCCACGAGCATGCCGGTCGAGGTGATGGAGGGGTCGCCCTCGACCTGGGCGATACCGAAGTCGGTGAGGACGACCCGGCCGTCGTGCTTGTCGATGAGGACGTTCGACGGCTTCACGTCCCGGTGCAGGATGCCCTCGCGGTGCGCGGCCCGCAGCACGTCGAGGATGGCGAGGCCCACCTCGGCGGCGCGCCGCGGTTCGAGCACCCCGTCCTCACGGATGACCTCGGCGAGCGACTTGCCCTCGACGAGCTCCATCACGATCCACGGCCGGTCGTCCTCGTGCACGACGTCGAACACCGTCACCGCGGCGTTGTTACGGATCCGCGCGATCGCCTTGGCCTCGCGCAGCGTGCGCGTGATCAGCCGCCGCTTCTCGTCCGCGTCGATGCTCGACGGGAACCTCAACTCCTTGACGGCGACCGTACGGCCCAACGTCTCGTCCTCGGCACGCCACACCGTGCCCATACCGCCGCGACCGAGGACCCCTCCCAGCCGGTACCGCCCGGCGAGGAGACGTGCGTCCTTGTCCTGACGGGAATCCCCAGCCCGCTCCGCCTCCGACATGCGTCCCCTCATACAACCCGCCCTGACAGAGCCTCCATTGTCACCCACCCGCCAACCGCCCCACGCCCAGGGCCCCCTCAACCAGCCACGGCCCGCCCCGATCCAGCCCGATCGAGCCCGTCCGGCGTTCGAGGACGAGCCCGAAGGGCGACAGGCAGGCGGCTACAGCGGCACGATGTCCGGCGCCCCCAACCGAGCCGCGTCCGCCGTCAGATCGTCCGGCTGCCGCTGCGACTCCCGCTCCGCCTCCACCCTCTTCTCATAGTGCTGCACCTCCCGCTCGATCTGGTCCGCGTCCCACCCGAGCACCGGAGCCATCAACTCCGCCGCCTCCCGCGCACTCCGCGTCCCCCGGTCGAACGTCTCGATCGAGATCCGTGTCCGCCGCGTCAGCACGTCGTCGAGATGCCGCGCCCCCTCGTGCGAGGCC
This sequence comes from Streptomyces sp. NPDC107538, assembly GCF_055657445.1. Lineage (NCBI taxonomy): Bacteria > Bacillati > Actinomycetota > Actinomycetes > Kitasatosporales > Streptomycetaceae > Streptomyces > Streptomyces sp. NPDC107538. Next base: position 695,354 of record NZ_JBVKAY010000002.1, read on the forward strand.
GCGTACACCACCTCGGCCCGCAGATAGTCGTCGGCTGCCTGCAGCGGCTCCCCCATCGACGGATCGGCCGCGATCAGATCGAGCACCTCCTCGGTCGCCGACCCGTACCGGTTCAACAGGTGCTCCACGCGCACCACATGAAGCCCCGTACTCGCCGCGATCCGGGCCCGCGCGTTCCACAGCGCCCGATAGCCCTCCGCCCCCAGCAGCGGCACATCCTCGGTGACACACTCCGCGACCCGCTGATCCAGCCCGTGCACGGCGGCGTCCACCGCGTCCTTGGCCATGACCCGGTACGTCGTGTACTTGCCGCCGGCCACCACCACCAGCCCCGGCACCGGATGCGCCACGATGTGCTCGCGCGAGAGCTTGCTGGTGGCGTCGGACTCCCCCGCGAGCAACGGCCGCAGCCCCGCGTACACCCCTTGTACGTCGTCCCGCGTCAGCGGCACCGCCAGCACCGAGTTCACATGCTCAAGGAGATAGTCGATGTCCGCGCTGGACGCCGCCGGATGCGCCTTGTCGAGGTCCCAGTCGGTGTCGGTCGTCCCCACGATCCAGTGCCGCCCCCAGGGGATCACGAACAGCACGGACTTCTCGGTCCGCAGGATCAGCCCGGACGTGGAGTGGATCCGGTCCTTCGGTACGACCAGATGGATGCCCTTGGAGGCCCGGACGTGGAACTGCCCGCGCTCGCCGACCATCGCCTGGGTGTCGTCGGTCCACACCCCGGTCGCGTTCACCACCTGCCGGGCCCGGATCTCGTACTCCCCGCCGCCCTCGACGTCCCGCACCCTGGCCCCGACGACCCGCTCACCCTCCCGCAGGAACCCGGTCACCCGCGCCCGGTTGGCGACCTTCGCCCCGTACGAGGCGGCCGTGCGCACCATGGTCGCCACATACCGCGCGTCGTCCATCTGCGCGTCGTAGTACTGCAGCGCCCCGACCAGCGCGTCCTTCTTCAGACAGGGCGCGATCCGCAGGGCGTGGTGGCGGGTCAGATGACGGTGGACCGGCAGCCCGCGCCCGTGCCCGCGCGCCATGGACATCCCGTCGTACAACGCGACGCCCGAGCCCGCGTACCACCGCTCCCAGCCCTTGTGCTGCAAGGGATAGAGGAACGGGACGGGCTTCACCAGATGCGGCGCCAGGCGCTCCAGCAGCAGCCCGCGCTCCTTCAACGCCTCGCGTACGAGGGCGAAGTCGAGCATCTCCAGATAGCGCAGCCCGCCGTGGATCAGTTTGCTGGACCGGCTGGAGGTGCCGGACGCCCAGTCACGCGCCTCGACCAGGCCCGTGGACAGACCGCGGGTCACGGCGTCCAGGGCCGTGCCCGCGCCGACCACACCACCACCCACGACCAGCACGTCCAGTTCGCGCTCGGCCATACCCGCCAGTGACTCGGCCCGCTGCGCCGGTCCCAGTGCCGCTGTCCTCACCGCTGCCTCCTGTTGTCCGTCGCGCCGGCCCCATCCGTCTCCCCTGCCCAGAATTCTGACCGTGTTGCCCGACTTCGGCCACCACCAGCCCGCAGCCTGTGGATAACTCCGCAGGACGCGCACAGAAAAACAAATCCCCAATCCCGCATATCGGTCATATTTACTCCTAGTGTGACATTGCGCTCGCTCATCCAGTCCACCGGGCTTGCGCACCTGTCCCGCTTCGGTTACTGGGAAGGACGGCCACACGCCATGCCCGCAGATCTCGCCGTCATCGGACTCGGCCAATTGGGGCTGCCGCTGGCGCAGGCCGCCGTCGCCGCCGGCATCGCCACGCTCGGTTACCGCACCGGCCCCGACTCCGGCTCCCTCACCCCCGGCGAACTGCGCCGCATGCTGGCCCGCGGCTTCAAGCCCACCACCAGCCCCGCCGAACTCTGCCGCGTCCGTACGGCGGTCATCTGCGCCCCCACCGCCCCGGGCGCCGACGGCTCGCTCGACCTCAGCCAGGTCGAGGAGGCCGCCCGCACCCTGGCCGCCCGGCTGCGCCCGCACACCACGGTCATCCTGGAGTCCCCGGTCCCCCCGGGCACCACCGAGGAACTCCTGCGCCCCCTCCTCGAAGAGGGCTCAGGCCTGCGCGCGGGCCGCGACTTCCACCTCGCCTACTCCCCGCCCCGCGTCGACCCGGGCAACCGCGCCTTCGGCCCCGCCAACACCCCCAAGGTGATCGGCGGCCTCACCCCCGCCTGCACGGAATCAGCGGCAGCCTTCTACGGCCGCCTCACCGACAAGGTCGTACGCGCGCGTGGGCTGCGCGAAGCGGAGACGGTCCACCTCCTGGAGACCAACTACCGCCACGTCAACATCGCGTTGGTCAACGAGATGGCCGCCCTCTGCCACGACCTGAACATCGACCTCTGGGACGTCATCCGCTGCGCCGAGACCAAGCCCTTCGGCTTCCAGGCCTTCCGCCCCGGCCCCGGCGTCGGCGGCCACGCCCTCCCCCAGGACCTGTCGGGCCACGCCCCCCGCTCCCTGCGCATGGTCGAACTGGCCCAGCGGGTCAACCACCGCATGCCCCAGTACGTCGTCCAGCGCGCCGCCACCCTCCTCAACGAGCACGGCAAGTCGGCCCGGGGCGCCCGTGTCCTCCTGCTCGGCGTCACCTACAAGCCCGACGTCCCCGACCAACAGGGCACCCCCGCCGACGAGATCGCCCGCCGCCTCCTCGAACTCGGCGCCCACGTCAGCTACCACGACCCGCACATCCCCACCTGGAGCGTCCTCGACCGCCCCATCCCCCGCGCCGACTCCCTCTACGAGGCCACCGCCGACGCCGACCTGACGATCCTCCTCCAGCAACACCGCACCTACGACCTCCAGGGCCTGTCGGTGAAGGCGCAACTCCTGCTGGATACGCGGGGGGCCACACCCACGGGGGCGGCGCACAGGTTGTGAGAGGGGGCGCACGCCACAGCCCCGGCCACCGGGGCTGGTGGCAGACCCCGCCCCACCCCGGTACCGTACGGAAACAAGTGAAGCCTGCCGCAGTGGCCACTGCGGCAGTCTCCTGGATGGATCACGGAGTGTCCGCCCCTATTTGGCGTGGGGGCGGCCGCTCACCATCTCACCAACAAGGCGGAGCCCACCGCAGCGGTCACTGCGGCAGGCTCCTGGATGGATCACGGAGTGTCCGCCCCTAATCGGTTTGGGGGCGGCCGCTCACCATCCGAAAATCCGCAAGATCCACCTCCTCCGGCACTGCACCATCCGAAGACGGACTCGGTCCCAGCGGGTGGGCTTGCGGTGACGTCCCATGGGCGCCCCCTTCCACGACACCGCCCATTGACCCGGTAGGCGGTCCGTCGGAATCGGTCCGGGCCCCGAGGGCGGGGTCCGGACCATGTCCTTGGAAGGGGGCCCCAGCCGAACTGGGGCGCCGGACACGAACGCTATCGCCCGGCTACGCCCATTCGGCCCACATTCGTCCCGAACACCCCCACGCGCCCCCACCCCCGCAACTCACGCCCCCACCACCCCACTTGGGCACGCAAAAGGGCTCAGTCACCCGAAGGCGACCGAGCCCCAAGAGCCCCGCTCAAGCCGAGCGCGGCGTCACGTCACCGCATGTGCTGCGAGTCCGCCACCGTGACCTCGACCCGCTGGAACTCCTTCAGCTCGCTGTACCCGGTCGTGGCCATCGCCCGCCGCAGCGCACCGAAGAGGTTCATGGAGCCGTCGGGCGTGTGGGAGGGCCCGGTGAGGACCTCCTCGATCGTGCCGACGGTCCCGAGGTCGACCTTCTTGCCGCGCGGCAGCTCCTCGTTCACCGCCTCCATGCCCCAGTGGTTGCCCTTGCCGGGCGCGTCCGTCGCGCGGGCCAGCGGCGAGCCCATCATCACCGCGTCCGCGCCGCAGGCGATCGCCTTCGGCAGGTCGCCGGACCAGCCGACACCGCCGTCGGCGATGACGTGCACGTACCGGCCGCCGGACTCGTCCATGTAGTCCCGGCGGGCGGCGGCGACGTCGGCGACCGCCGTGGCCATCGGCACCCGGATGCCGAGCACGTTGCGCGTGGTGTGCGCCGCGCCGCCGCCGAAGCCGACGAGGACGCCGGCCGCGCCGGTGCGCATCAGGTGCAGGGCGGCCGTGTACGTGGCGCAGCCGCCGACGATCACGGGGACGTCCAGTTCGTAGATGAACTGCTTCAGGTTCAGCGGCTCGTGCGAGCCGGAGACGTGCTCCGCCGACACGGTCGTCCCGCGGATGACGAAGATGTCGACGCCCGCGTCCACGACGGCCTTGGAGAACTGGGCGGTGCGCTGCGGCGAGAGCGCGGCGGCGGTCACCACACCCGAGTCGCGCACCTCCTTGATGCGCTGCCCGATCAGCTCCTCCTTGATGGGAGCGGCGTAGATCTCCTGGAGGCGCCGGGTCGCGGCCTCGTCGGGCAGGCCGGTGATCTCGTCGAGCAGCGGCTGCGGGTCCTCGTACCGCGTCCACAGCCCTTCGAGGTTGAGGACGCCGAGGCCGCCCAGCTCGCCGATGCGGATCGCGGTGGCCGGGGAGACGACCGAGTCCATGGGGGCGGCCAGGAACGGCAGCTCGAAGCGGTAGGCGTCGATCTGCCAGGCGATCGAGACCTCCTTCGGGTCCCGCGTACGGCGGCTGGGGACGACGGCGATGTCGTCGAAGGCATACGCCCGGCGGCCGCGCTTGCCGCGCCCGATCTCGATCTCAGTCACGTCTGTGGCCTTTCCCTGATGCGTTCAGCGTCTACCAGTATCGCCGACGGGCACGACGAGGGCGGCCCCGCATGCACCGAGGCCGCCCCCACCAGGTCAGCTGTCTACTTACGGCTGTAGTTCGGCGCCTCGACGGTCATCTGGATGTCGTGCGGGTGGCTCTCCTTGAGCCCCGCGGAGGTGATCCGGACGAACCGGCCGTTGGCCTGGAGGTCCGGGACGGTACGGCCGCCGACGTAGAACATCGACTGGCGCAGGCCGCCGACCAGCTGGTGGACGACCGAGGAGAGCGGGCCGCGGTAGGGCACCTGGCCCTCGATGCCCTCGGGGACGAGCTGCTCGTCGGAGGCGACGCCCTCCTGGAAGTAGCGGTCCTTGGAGAACGACTTGCGGTCGCCGCGCGACTGCATGGCACCCAGCGAACCCATGCCCCGGTACGACTTGAACTGCTTGCCGTTGATGAAGAGCAGCTCGCCCGGCGACTCGGCGCAGCCCGCGAGCAGCGAGCCCAGCATCACCGTGTCGGCGCCCGCGACCAGGGCCTTGGCGATGTCGCCGGAGTACTGCAGACCACCGTCGCCGATGACCGGGATCCCGGCCTCCTTGGCGGCGAGGGATGCCTCGTAGATGGCGGTGACCTGCGGGACGCCGATACCGGCGACGACACGGGTCGTACAGATGGAGCCGGGGCCGACGCCGACCTTGATGCCGTCCACGCCGGCGTCGATCAGGGCCTGGGCGCCGTCACGCGTGGCGATGTTGCCGCCGATGACGTCGACGCCGGAGGAGTTCGACTTGATCTTGGCGACCATGTCGCCGACCAGCCGGGAGTGGCCGTGGGCGGTGTCGACGACGATGAAGTCGACGCCGTTGTCGATGAGGGCCTGGGCGCGCTCGAAGGCGTCGCCGGCGACACCGACGGCCGCGCCGACGAGGAGGCGGCCCTCGCCGTCCTTGGCCGCGTGCGGGTACTTCTCGGCCTTGACGAAGTCCTTGACCGTGATGAGGCCCTTGAGGATGCCCGCGTCGTCGACCAGCGGCAGCTTCTCGATCTTGTGCTTGCGCAGCAGCTCCATGGCCTCGACGCCGGAGATGCCGACCTTGCCGGTGACCAGCGGCATCGGCGTCATGACCTCGCGGACCCGCTGCTGGCGGTCGGTCTCGAAGGCCATGTCGCGGTTGGTGACGATGCCGAGCAGCTTCTTGTTGCCGTCGGTCACCGGGACGCCGCTGATACGGAACTTGGCGCAGAGCGCGTCGGCCTCGGCGAGCGTGGCGTCCGGGTGCACGGTGATCGGGTCGGCGACCATGCCGGACTCGGAGCGCTTCACCAGGTCGACCTGGTTGGCCTGGTCCTCGATGGACAGGTTGCGGTGCAGGACACCGACGCCGCCCTGGCGGGCCATGGCGATGGCCATCCGGGACTCGGTGACCTTGTCCATGGCGGCCGAGAGCAGCGGGATGTTCACCCGCACGTTCTTGGAGACGTACGAGGCGGTGTCGATCTCGTCGGGCGCCATGTCCGACGAGCCCGGCAGCAGCAGCACGTCGTCGTAGGTCAGCCCGAGCGTCGCGAATTTATCGGGCACTCCGTCGACGTTGGCAGTCATGACACCTTCCCCAAATGGCCTTGATCGGTGCGGATGTCCATGCTAACGGGAAGCGCGGGGCACACATTCCACGGTACGAAGTACTGCCGGGCTTCGTATGTTCGTACGGAAGCTGTGCCGGTACGTACGGAAAAGGCGCCCCACCTGTTCAAGCGGGACGCCCCAAGAGCCCGTGCGACTACTGCTCCGCCAGTGCCCGGAGCCTGCTGAGTGCCCGGTGCTGGGCCACCCGGACCGCGCCCGGTGACATCCCCAGCATCTGTCCGGTCTCCTCGGCCGTGAGCCCCACCGCGATGCGCAGCAGCAGCAGCTCCCGCTGGTTCTCGGGGAGGTTGGCCAGGAGTTTCTTGGCCCACTCGGCGTCGCTGCTGAGCAGGGCGCGCTCCTCGGGGCCCAGGGAGTCGTCGGGGCGCTCCGGCATCTCGTCGGAGGGAACGGCCGTCGACCCGGGGTGGCGCATCGCGGCGCGCTGCAGGTCGGCGACCTTGTGGCCGGCGATGGCGAAGACGAACGCCTCGAACGGCCTTCCGGTGTCCTTGTAGCGCGGCAGCGCGAGGAGGACGGCGACGCAGACCTCCTGCGCCAGGTCCTCCACGAAGTGCCGCGCGTCGCCCGGCAGCCGGGACAGACGGGTGCGGCAGTAGCGCAGCGCCAAGGGATGGACATGGGCGAGCAGATCGTGCGTGGCCTGCTCGTCCCCGTCGACCGCGCGATGCACGAGCGCACCGATCACTGTCGTCTCGTCGTCGCGCATCGGTCCATGGTGCCTTGCGGCCGTCCGGTCCGTGGCGCCACGTCCGTGGTTGTGCACCGAAGCGTTATGAGCAGGCGCGCCGGAACTCATCTCCTGCGCCCTCCCCTCCCGCTCGTTCGACTGCTCCCCGAGGAACTCCACACCTCAAGGATGCGGCATCCGCGGCGAAACCAGCAGCGGGCACCCGCCCGGCCCCGCCCACCCGGGCGTGCGCACCCCGGCTCACCTGCCGGTAAGCGCCCCCGCCCGCCTCACGGCAGGCGGGGATTCCCGAACCCCCGTCGCGGCTCACCTAGCGAACCAGACCCCAGCGGAAGCCGAGCGCCACCGCGTGCGCGCGGTCCGAGGCGCCGAGCTTCTTGAACAGACGCCGCGCGTGGGTCTTGACGGTGTCCTCGGAGAGGAACAGCTCGCGCCCGATCTCGGCGTTGGAACGGCCGTGGCTCATGCCCTCCAGCACCTGGATCTCGCGCGCCGTGAGGGTGGGCGCGGCACCCATCTCGGCGGAGCGCAGCCGGCGCGGGGCGAGCCGCCACGTCGGGTCGGCGAGGGCCTGCGTCACCGTGGCACGCAGCTCCGCGCGGGAGGCGTCCTTGTGCAGATAGCCCCGGGCGCCGGCGGCGACCGCGAGGGCCACGCCGTCCAGGTCCTCGGCGACGGTGAGCATGATGATGCGCGCCCCGGGGTCGGCGGACAGCAGCCGCCGTACGGTCTCGACGCCGCCCAGACCGGGCATGCGTACGTCCATCAGAATCAGGTCCGAGCGGTCGGCCCCCCAGCGGCGGAGGACTTCCTCGCCGTTGGCCGCCGTGGTCACGCGCTCGACGCCGGGCACGGTCGCCACCGCGCGGCGCAGCGCCTCTCGGGCAAGCGGGGAGTCGTCGCAGACGAGGACGGATGTCATGGCCGCCCTCCGCAGCTGATGCGCGTCACCTTGAGCCTCCAGGCTGGTACGAAATCGTCACCTGTGCGGTCGACACTCACGAGCGGACACGAACGCCTGCCCGAGCGCTTGTTCTTTCAACCGCCTCCGCCCGTCTCAACGACGGTCACTCGAAAGAGTTACGGGATGGCTGGTCACCTTCGGCACTCTACGTGAGGGCGCGCACACGGTGCAGACATGCACAACGGACCCTCAACGTTTCACCACAACCTATGCCCCATTCAGCCGTTTTTCTTCCCATTTGTTGGTGTCTGAGGCTAGATTCGCAATGAGTCATATTTTCATCTCCTTAGATAGTCGATGTACGGTCATGGGCAACATCTCCTACCAGAACGGCAACAAGGAGACACGTAATGGCAGATTTCTCCCGCCTTCCCGGACCGAACGCTGATCTGTGGGACTGGCAGCTCCTCGCGGCCTGCCGTGGGGTCGACAGCTCACTCTTCTTCCACCCCGAAGGAGAACGCGGTGCGGCACGGAGCGCTCGTGAGAACTCGGCCAAAGAGGTCTGCATGAGATGCCCGGTCCGCGCGCAGTGCGCGGCCCACGCCCTCGCGGTGCGCGAGCCGTACGGCGTGTGGGGCGGGCTGACCGAGGACGAGCGCGAGGAGCTCATGGGCAGGGCGCGCCACCGTCTGGTGACGGCGTCCGCGTCCGGGACCGACGCCGGTTCGAACACCTGAAGGAACGTTTTTTCAGAGGCGGTCACCCATTCGCCTCCAGCGCGGGCCCTACCGCGCGGCCGCTCCGGCCAGCCGGTCCAGCGTCGCCGCGACCGTGGGCACCTGAGCCAGGTCCGGCAGCGTGAGCGCCACGATCTCCCGGCGCACCGCGGGCTCGACCGCCACCGTCCGCACCCCCTCGGTACGGACGGACTCGATGGCCAGCTCGGGCAGGACGGCGACGCCGAGACCCGCGCCCACCAGGCCGACCACCGCCGGGTAGTCGTCGGTCGCGAAATCGATACGGGGCGTGAAGCCCGCGCTCTCGCAGACCCGCACCAACTGCCCCCGGCAGCGCGGGCAGCCGGCGATCCAGGGTTCCCCGGCGAGTTCCCCGATGCCGACGGTCCCCGTACGCGCCAGCCGGTGCCCCTCGGGCACGAGCCCGACGAGCCGGTCCGTGAGCAGGGGGCGCACGACCAGGTCGTCCCACTCCCCCACCGCCTCCCCCGCGTCCGCGGCGCCCTCGTAGCGGAAGGCCAGCGCGATGTCGCAGTCGCCCTCGCGGAGCATCCCGACCGAGCGCGGCGGTTCGGCCTCCTCCAGGGAGACGCGGGTGCCCGGGTGCGCGGCGCGCAGGGCGGCCAGGGCGGTGGGGACGAGGGTGGAGCTGCCGCTGGGGAACGAGACCAGCCGGACCCGCCCGGCGCGCAGGCCCGCGATGGCGGCGACCTCCTCCTCGGCCGCGGTGAGCCCGGCGAGGATGCCGGCCGCGTGCCGCACGAGCGCCTCGCCGGCCTGGGTCAGCCGCATCTCCCGGGCGCCGCGGACCAGCAGCGGGGTGCCGACGGAGGACTCCAGTGCCTTCATCTGCTGACTGACGGCGGGCTGGGTGCAGCCGAGTTCGCGTCCGGCCGCCGAGAAGGAGCCGGTGGCGGCGACGGCGCGCAGGACACGGAGATGTCGGGCCTCGATCACAGGGCCGAGCATAAGCGGAGCTTGGACAGCGTGCCGAATATCGCGTCGACGCTTTGACCTCCGGCCGCATACCGTGCCCTTATGAAGCTTCTGTCACTGAATGTGGGGCGCCCCGAGGCCGTCGACGTCGTGGAGGAGTCGAAGCGGGTCTCGGGCATCGACAAACGGCCGGTGGACGGGCCGGTGCGGGTGTTCGCGCCCGGGCCCAAGGGCGTCGGTGCCAGCGGGGTGGCCGGGGACGCGGTGTGCAACACACAGCACCACGGCGGCGACGACCAGGCGGTCTACGCCTTCGCCCGCGAGGACCTGGACGGCTGGGAGCGCGAACTGGGCCGTACGCTGCCCAGCGGGGTCTTCGGCGAGAACCTCACCACCGAGGGGCTCGACGTGTGCGGCGCCCTCATCGGCGAGCGTTGGCGGATCGGCTCCGAGGTGGTTCTGGAGGTCACGTCCGGCCGCGTCCCCTGTCTCAACTTCCAGCGCCACCTGGGTGAACGGCAGTGGGTCAAGCGCTTCACGCGCCAGGGCGCGCCCGGCGCGTATCTGCGGGTGATTCAGCCCGGCGAGATCCGGGCGGGCGACCCGATCGAGATCGTCCACCGCCCCGGTCACGACATCACCGTGGCGTTCTCGTTCCGCGCCACGATGACCGAACACAGCCTGCTGCCAAGGCTGTTGGAGGCCGGCGAGGCGCTGCACCCGGAACTGCTGGAGATCGCGCGGAAGTACGTGGCGGCGCAGGGATGACGGGCCGGTCGGGTGCGGGGCGCCGGTGAAGGTGCCGCGCCGGGGCGGGTGTTCACCGGAAGGCCCGCGAAGTCGCTGGTGAACGTGCGGTGGAGCACACGGATGCGCACAGTCCCGGTCACTACGCTTGCGCCATGACAACGGCTCTGATTACGGGATCGACCGCGGGGATCGGTGCCGCCTTCGCGCGGCGGCTGGCGGCGGACGGGCACAACCTGGTGCTGGTGGCGCGTGACACCAAGCGGCTGCGGGAGCAGGCGACCGAACTGCACGACCGGCACGGCATCGAGGCGGAGGTGCTGACGGCGGACCTCGCGGAGGACGACGGCATCGAGACGGTGGCCCGGCGGCTGGCCGACCGCAAGAACCCGGTCGACCTGCTGGTCAACAACGCCGGCTTCGGCAACAAGGGCCGCTATCTCGACGTCTCCATGGCCGACGAGCTGCGGATGCTCAAGGTGCACTGCGAGGCGGTGCTGCGTCTGACGTCGGCGGCGACCGAGGCCATGCGGGAACGCGGTCGCGGCGGGGTCGTCAATGTCGCCTCGGTCGCCGCGTTCGTGCCGCGCGGTACGTACGGGGCGTCGAAGGCCTGGGTCGTGCAGTTCACGCAGGGGGCCGCGCGCGATCTGGCCGGCACGGGGGTCCGGCTCATGGCCCTGTGCCCCGGGTTCGTCCGCACCGAGTTCCACGACCGGGCCGGTATGGGCACCGACAACATCCCGTCCTGGATGTGGCTCGACGCCGACAAGCTCGTCACCGCCGCCCTCGCCGACCTCTCCCGCAACCGGACCGTCTCCATTCCCGACCCCCGCTACAAGGCCCTGATGGGGGTGGTGAAGGTGGTGCCGCGCGGTCTGCTGGGCGGGATCAGCTCGAAGACGGGGCGGAAGTACGGACCGCAGTAGCCGTGGTCGCGGCGCCAGCGGGTGAGGGGGAGGGGGCGCCGCGGGACAATGGAGTCGTTCATCCGGACCAGGGGGGTCGGGAGGCGGCGCATCATGACATTCGTGCAGCTCATCGACTGCAGGACCAGTCGGTTCGACGAGATGAACCGGCTGATGGACACATGGGTCGAGCAGACCAGGGGCAGGCGGACGGCGACGCACAGTCTGATCGGGAAGGACCGGTCGGACGGGGCGCACTTCGTGGAGATCGTGGAGTTCCCCTCGTACGAGGAGGCGATGCGGAACTCGAAACTGCCGGAGACGGACCGGATCTTCCAGGAGATGGTGGCGCTCTGCGACGACGTGCCCACGTTCACGGATCTGGACGTGGTGCGGGACGAGCAGCTGTACGCGGCGACCGCGCGGCGGTTCTTCGAGACCCTGGCGACGAAGGGCGAACTGCCCCCGTTCAACGACCTGTTGGTGGAGGACTACCACGACCACGGCAACGAACCGGACACCCTGGGGCTCGACGCGTTCCGGCGGGAGGCCGAGATGTGGCGGGCGGGCTTCGACTTCTCCTTCACGGTCGACGACCAGATCGCGCAGGGTGACCGGGTGTGCACCCGCTGGGCCTGGAACGGCCGGCACAAGGGCGAGTTCCTCGGCATCGCGGCGACCGGCCGGGACGTCACCATGACGGGCACGACGATCCACCGGTGCATGCCCGACGGCCGGATCGCGGAGGCGTGGTGGGAGTACGACCGGCTGGGGCTGATGCACCAGCTGGGGGCGCTGGACGCGCTGGAGCAGTAGTCGCGGGGACAACATGGGGAAGCCCCCGTTCCGCCGGGCGGAACGGGGGCTTCTCTCGCTGGGGCGGTGCCTCAGTGGGCGTGGCCGTGGCCGCCGTGGCCCGCGTCGGCCGGCTCCTCTTCCTTCTTCTCGACGACCAGGGTCTCGGTCGTGAGGAGGAGGGAGGCGATGGAGGCGGCGTTCTCCAGGGCGGAGCGGGTGACCTTGACCGGGTCGATGACACCGGACTTGACCAGGTCGCCGTACTCGCCGGTCGCGGCGTTGAAGCCCTGGCCCTTGTCGAGCTCGGCGACCTTGGAGGTGATGACGTAGCCCTCCAGGCCGGCGTTCTCGGCGATCCAGCGCAGCGGCTCGACGGCGGCCTTGCGGACGACCGCGACACCGGTGGCCTCGTCGCCGGTCTTGCCGAGGTTGCCCTCCAGGACCTTCACGGCGTGGACGAGCGCGGAGCCACCACCGGAGACGATGCCCTCCTCGACCGCGGCGCGGGTCGCGGAGATGGCGTCCTCCAGACGGTGCTTCTTCTCCTTCAGCTCCACCTCGGTGGCGGCGCCGACCTTGATCACGCACACGCCGCCGGCCAGCTTCGCGAGGCGCTCCTGGAGCTTCTCGCGGTCCCAGTCGGAGTCCGTGTTCTCGATCTCGGCCTTGATCTGGGCGACGCGGCCCTGCACGGCACCGGAGTCACCGGCGCCGTCGACGAGCGTGGTGTCGTCCTTGGTGACCGTGACGCGGCGGGCGGAGCCGAGCACGTCCAGGCCGACCTGGTCGAGCTTGAGGCCGACCTCCTCGGAGATGACCTCGGCGCCGGTCAGCGTCGCCATGTCCTGCAGCATCGCCTTGCGGCGGTCGCCGAAGCCGGGGGCCTTGACGGCGACCGCGTTGAAGGTGCCGCGGATCTTGTTGACGACCAGGGTCGACAGGGCCTCGCCCTCGACGTCCTCGGCGATGATCAGCAGCGGCCGGGAGGCGTTGGACTGGATGACCTTCTCCAGCAGCGGCAGCAGGTCGGCGATGGCGCCGATCTTGCCCTGGTGGATGAGGATGTACGGGTCGTCGAGGACGGCCTCCATACGCTCCTGGTCGGTGACGAAGTAGGGGGACAGGTAGCCCTTGTCGAAGGCCATGCCCTCGGTGAAGTCCAGCTCCAGACCGAAGGTGTTGGACTCCTCGACGGTGATGACGCCGTCCTTGCCGACCTTGTCCATCGCCTCGGCGATCAGCTCGCCGACCTGCTGGTCCTGGGCGGACAGACCGGCGACGGCCGCGATGTCGGACTTCTCGTCGATCGGGCGGGCGGTCGCGAGGAGCTCCTCGGACACGGCCTTGACCGCGGCGTCGATGCCCTTCTTGAGGGCGGCCGGGGAGGCACCCGCGGCGACGTTCTTCAGGCCCTCGCGCACGAGCGCCTGGGCGAGCACGGTGGCGGTGGTGGTGCCGTCACCCGCGATGTCGTTGGTCTTGGTCGCCACCTCCTTCACCAGCTGGGCGCCGAGGTTCTCGTACGGGTCCTCGACCTCGACCTCGCGGGCGATGGTCACACCGTCGTTGGTGATGGTGGGGGCGCCGAACTTCTTGTCGATGACGACGTTGCGGCCCTTGGGGCCGATCGTCACCTTGACCGTGTCGGCAAGCTTGTTGACGCCGCGCTCGAGGGCGCGACGGGCGTCCTCGTCGAACTTCAGGATCTTCGCCATGGGAGCGGTTCAGCCCTCTCGGAAAACGTGGGTGAAACGAACTGCGCCCCTCACGCCCGGCTGATTATGGTCGCGGGGGCCAGGGGCGCAGCTCAAAAGCAAGGTGCTTCGGTGCTTCGGTGAGGAAGCGGTGAACTACTTCTCGATGATCGCGAGGACGTCGCGAGCCGAGAGGACGAGGTACTCCTCGCCGTTGTACTTCACCTCGGTGCCGCCGTACTTGCTGTACAGCACGATGTCGCCGGTCTTGACGTCGAGCGGCAGGCGCTCGCCGTTCTCGAAGCGGCCCGGGCCCACGGCCAGGACGACGCCCTCCTGGGGCTTCTCCTTGGCGGTGTCCGGGATGACCAGGCCAGAGGCCGTGGTCTGCTCGGCGTCGAGCGGCTGGACCACGATGCGGTCCTCGAGCGGCTTGATGGCAACCTTGGAGCTGGTGGTCGTCACGATCCGACCTCCCCCTTCGGAGATCTCACGGGGTTAACTGTCTGAGGTGGCGACCAGGTGGATCCGTCGTCGCGGGTGCCGGACCTGCCCGTCGCGTAGTTGGCACTCTCCAGGGGGGAGTGCCAGACCTGAGACTATGACCGCGATTAGCACTCGGTCAAGCGGACTGCTAATTCCGACCGCTGATGGCGTGGGGCGCGGGGGCCTCCTGCGTGGGCCGCGGCGGTCTTCTCCGTGGGGCGCGGCGGTCGCCGTGGCGCGTCAGAGGCAGTCCTTCAGAGGTAGCCCTTCAGAGGTAGTCCTCCAGGCGTCCGACCGTCAGGCCCTGCGCCTGGATGCGGCGCAGCAGCCGGGTCGTCATCTCCGTGAGGGTGGTGCCCTTCAGCTGCTCCGGGCCCCGGAAGTGGGCGAGGACGATGTCGCCGGGGCGGAGGCGGTCGCCGACCGCGTAGCGGAGGTCGTTGATCTGCATGGACGCGCGCCAGAGGACGACGGCCGTGATGCCGCAGTCGGCGGCGGCGCGGAGCGTGGTGGTGTCGTAGACGCCGTAGGGCGGGCGGAACAGGGTCGGCCGGATGCCGAAGCGCTGCTTCAGCTTGTTCTGCTGGCCGCAGATCTCGGCGCGCTGCCCGGCGTACGGCAGGCCGCGCAGGCCGGTGTGGTCGAGCGTGTGGTTCTGTACGGTCGCGCCGACCGCCCGCAGCCGTGCGAAGTGGCCGTATCCCGGCCCCACGACACTGTCCGTCAGGAACATGCTCACCGGCAGCCGCAGCTCCCTGACCATGTCGACGAACCGGGGGTCCTTCTCGGCCCCGTCGTCGTACGTCAGGAACACCACCTTGTCGCGCGTCCGCACCCGGTCGACGACGGGCGGCAGCCCCGGGCCGGCCGTACGGGGCTCGGGAGGCCGGTCGGGGGTCTCGGGCGCGGGGTCGAGGGGGGCGGGGAGACCCCAGCGGCGGTACGGGGGTTGGTGGGGGCGGTGGGTCGTGGAGTGGGGGGTGGTTGCGCGGGAGCCGGGGGTGGAGGGGAGCTTCGACGCGCCGCCCTCGGAGAGTGTCGCCGCGGCCCCGGGGCGCCCCTCCGCCCGGTCCGCGCGGTCGGCGGGATCGGTGGTGCACCCGGCGAGGAGGAGCACAGCGAGGGCCGTGAGAGCGGAGAGGGCGGCCCAGGCGCGGGCGCCCGGCGCAGGGGCCATCGGTGCGCCGGTGAGCGACACGGGAACCGCCGGTACGCACGCGCCCGGCGTGGAGGCCACCGTCGCACACGCCCCCGGCGCCCGGCCCGTCGCGCCGCTCACACCACGACCTGTCACGCGCGCTTCCTGGACGGGACGGGCCACCCCACGCGCCACCGAGGCCCGACGGCGCGCCCGGCGCTCGTCCGGGACCCCGGGGAGCACCACACGCCGTTCCCGGGCCCCATGCCCTCCGCCCGCCCGGCTTGCCGCCCCCGCCACGCTCTCGCCCCGCGCCGAGCCTTCCTCCGACGCCGCACGCCCTCTTCGCACCACACGCCGGCCCCGGGCCAGAGACCCGGTCCAGGCCGCGCCCCCGCCTCGCCGCAGGTCACGCCCTCCCCGCGCCACACCCCGTCGTTCTTGCCCCGCGCCCCCTCCCCACCCCCGGCTCCCCCCGCCACCCCTCACAGGTAGTCCTCCAGCCTCGCCACCGCGTAGCCCTCGGCGGTGGCGTGGTCGAGGAAGCGGCGGATCATGTCGGGCATGGTGCCCTTCCAGTCGGAGGGGCCGCGGAAGTGGGTGAGGACGATGTCGCCGGGGCGGAGTTCGCGGTCGGATTCCCGGTGGTCCCAGCGGTCGACGAAGACCTCCTCGTTCCAGAGGGGGACGGCCTCGATGCCGCAGGCCTTGGCGGCGCGGAGGGTATCCCGGTCGTAGTTGCCGTACGGCGGCCGGAAGAGGGTCGGCCGCTTGCCGTACCGCTTCTCGATCACGTCCTGCATGCCGCAGATCTCGCGTTTCTGGGCGGTGTAGGAGAGGGAGGGGAGGTGGCGGTGGTGGAGGGTGTGGTTGTTGAGGGTGACGCCCTTGTCCCGCATCCGCGCGAAGTAGCCGTAGTCCTCCTTGACCAGGTAGTCGCTGAGGAAGGCGGTGTAGGGGATCTTCAGCTCGCTCATCATGCGCAGGAACTCGGGGTCCTTCTCCGCGCCGTCGTCGATCGTGAGGAAGAGGACCTTGTCGCGGGTGGGGACGGTGGTGAAGACCGGCGGGAGCCCGTCCTCCTCGTGGCCGTCGACCTCGAATCCCTTGCGGGTGGTCAGCTCCGGCTTCCGCGCCGGCGGCGCGGGCGCGCTCAGCGGCACCTCGGCCAGCCTCCAGCGCTTCGCGGCGGCGACCCGCGCGGCGTGCGCCCGGCGCACCTTCCCGGCGTACGAGTCGAGCGCGCGTGCGCCGGGCGCGTCGAAGTGCCGTGGCCCGTGCTCACGGCTCAGTTCCTGGCCCCGCTCCTGGCCCTGCTTCTGCCCCCGCTCCTGGCCGTGGGCCGGCCCGGCGGTGTCGGGAGCGGCCTCCCCCGCGGTCCCCCGGCGCTCGGCCGGGCCCCGCCCCGAAGCCTCCTCGCCGCCCTCGCCGACGTCCGCGCACCCGGACACGATGACCGCCGCGGCGAGTACGGCGACGTGGCCCCGCACGCCACCGAGGCCGGCGCCGCCGCCCCTCCCGCCCAGGAATCCCGCCCGCTTCGCACTCTTTTCGTCATTTTGTCGTACGAATCGCATGGCGCTGCATCCTCGCAGGGCAACCCCTCCCCGCCGCCCCGACACCGCCGCCGGGCCCCGACCATCCACCGAGTGGCCCACACCCCCGGCCCCTGACCGACAATGACCCGGTGAACGACCTGGACCCCGCCACCTTCCTCACCCCCCTGCTCACCCCCGAGGGGCATGCTCTCCTCGACGAGGTGCGCGACACCGAACCGGCGCGGGAGCTGGCCGTGGCGACCCGGCTGCGCCGCGACCACCCGGCGGAGCTGGTCACGGCGGCCCTCGCCCAGGCGCGGCTGCGGCAGCGGGCGGTGGCGAAGTTCGGGGCGGCGGACGCGGGGCGGATGTTCTTCACGCCGAACGGGGTCGAACAGTCGACCAGGGCGACCGTGGCGACGTACCGCGCGGAGCGGATGCGCGCGCTGGGCGTGACCTCCGTCGCCGACCTGTGCTGCGGGATCGGCGGGGACGCGATCGCCCTCGCCCGGGCCGGGATCCGGGTGCTGGGCGTCGACCGCGACCCGCTGACGGTGGCGGTCGCCCGCGCCAACGCCGACGCGCTCGGTCTCGCCGGGCTGATCCAGGTGCGCGAGGCGGATGTGACGGAGGTGGACACGGCCGGGTACGACGCCGTGTTCGTCGACCCGGCCCGGCGCTCCTCCGGGCGGGGCCGGATCTTCGACCCCGAGGCGTACTCGCCGCCGCTCTCCTGGGCCGTCGCCACTGCGCTCAAGGCCCCGCGTGCCGCGCTGAAGATCGCGCCGGGCGTCCCGCACGAGGCGGTACCCGCCGAGGCCGAGGCCGAGTGGATCTCGGACGGGGGTGATGTGAAGGAGGCGGTGCTGTGGTTCGGCACGGGAACGGAGGGGGTGGTGCGGGCGACGCTGCTGCCCGGCGGGCGGAGCCTGCGCGGGCGGGGGTTGCCGGACCCCGGGGTCCGTTCCGTGGGGCGGTATCTGTACGAGCCCGACGGTGCCGTGATCCGCGCCCATCTCGTCGCCGAGGTCGCCGAGAAGCTGGCGGGTGGGCTGATCGACGCCACGATCGCGTACATCACCGCCGACGAGCATCGTGTCACCCCGTTCGCCACGGCCTATGAGATCACCGATCAACTGCCCTTCAACGTGAAGAAGTTGAAGGCGCTGTTGCGGGAGCGGGGGGTGGGGGTGCTGACCGTGAAGAAGCGGGGGTCGGCTGTCGAGCCGGAGGAACTGCGGAGGAAGGTCAAGCCGCAGGGGCGTCGTTCGGCGACGGTGTTTCTGACGCGGGTGGCGGGGGCGCCGGCGATGCTGATCGGGCACCCGGTCTGAGGGCGCCGTCACGGGCCCGTCGTTCGGGTGCGGCGCCGTCGTGGTTGATCGCGCAGTTCCCCGCGCCCCTTCAGGGCGCGAACCGCCGTCGTTCGGGTGCCGCGCCGTCGTGGCTGGTCGCGCAGTTCCCCGCGCCCCTGCCACAGCGCGGCCCAGCCGCCACCCGCACCCGGCGATGCCCCGCGACCTGCCACGAGAGGCCGTCGATCGGGTGCCGCGCCGTCGTGGTTGATCGCGCAGTTCCCCGCGCCCCTTCAGGGCGCGAACCGCCGTCGTTCGGGTGCGGCGCCGTCGTGGCTGGTCGCGCAGTTCCCCGCGCCCCTGGAGGGCCTGCGGCCCATCCGGGGGCGCGGTCGGGTGATCGCTCAGGTCTCCCCACCGGCCCCCTCCGCCCGGGCTCGCAGCAGGGTCCGTTCCTGTTCGTTGCGGGTCAGGTCGGCCGCTCGTGTGAACTCTTCTCGGGCCTCTTCCGTGCGGCCGAGGCGGAGGAGGAGGTCGCCGCGGACGCTGGGGAGCAAGTGGTAGGCGCGGAGGGTGGGTTCGGTGGCGAGGTGGTCGATGATTTCCAGGGCGGGGGCGGGGCCCTCGGCCATGGAGACGGCTACGGCTCGGTTCAGTTCGACCACGGGGGACGGGGCGCGGGCCGCCAGCAGGGCGTAGAGGGTGGCGATGCGGGGCCAGTCCGTCTCCTCGTACGTGTGGGCCTGGGCGTGGCACGCGGCGATGGCGGCC
Organism: Streptomyces sp. NPDC107538; assembly: GCF_055657445.1. NCBI lineage: Bacteria > Bacillati > Actinomycetota > Actinomycetes > Kitasatosporales > Streptomycetaceae > Streptomyces > Streptomyces sp. NPDC107538. The sequence continues at coordinate 714,342 of NZ_JBVKAY010000002.1, forward strand.
TGGAGCGCATACGGGCCCGGGGCGCCGGACGCGGCGGCGGTGGCGCGGCCGAGGGCGGTGAAGCCGCGGGCGATGAGCAGGCGGTTCCAGCGGCGGCGGTCCTGGTCCCGCAGCAGGATCGGCTCCCCGGCGGGCCCGGTGCGGGTGGCGGCCCGTGACTCCTGGAGCTCCAGCAGCGCCACCAGACCGTGCACCTCGGGCTCCTTGGGCATCAACTGGGCCAGCACGCGCGCCAGTCGCAGGGCGTCCTCGCAGAGCGCGGGGCGCAGCAGGTCGTCACCGGCGGTGGCCGCGTACCCCTCGTTGAAGATCAGGTAGATGACCTCCAGGACGGAGTCGAGGCGGGCCTCGCGGTCGGGACCGTACGGCACCTCGAAGGCGACGTTCTTGGTCGCGAGCGTGCGCTTGGCGCGGACGATGCGCTGGGCGATGGTCGCCTCGGGGGCCAGGAAGGCGCGGGCGATCTCGGGTGTGGTGAGGCCGCCGAGGAGCCGGAGGGTGAGAGCGATCCGGGCCTCGGCGGACAGCACCGGATGGCAGGCCGTGAAGACGAGGCGCAGCAGGTCGTCGTCGATGTCGTCCGGGTCGGACGGCCGGTCGAGATGCGGTCCCGCCGCCTCCAGGTCCCGCCCCACCTCGGCGAGCTTGCGCGCGTACCGCTCCCGGCGGCGTACGAGGTCGATCGCCCGGTGCTTGGCCGTGGCCGTCAGCCAGGCCGCCGGGTTGTCCGGCACCCCGTCGCGCGGCCACTGCTCCAATGCCGCGACCAGCGCGTCCTGGGCCAGTTCCTCCGCGATCCCGACATCCCGCACGATCCGCGCGACCCCGGCGATGATCCGGGGCGACTCCATACGGAAGACGGTCTCGACGAGCGTGTCCGGGGCCGGGTCGGGGGCGGAGGGGGAGGCGGCGGTGGGCTGTGGGGTCACAGCCCACCATCAGACACCCGGAGGGCGGCCCCGCCAAACAGGCGGCCGAGGAGGCTCAGCCCTCCATGAGCTCCCGCACCTCACAGGTGACCGTCCACTCCTCGCCGTGCACCTTCACGAACCGCTTGGTCCACTCGATCGCCTCGGCCATGTCCTTGCACTGCATCAGCGCGTAGCCGCCGACGACCTCCTTGGACTCGGTGAACGGCCCGTCCGTGACGGAGATCTTCCCGCCCTCCCAGTGCACCCGCGTCCCCTGCGCGGTCGGCGTCAGCCCGGCCGTGTCGAGCATGACCCCCGCCTTGGTGATCTCCTCCAGCAACTCCCCCATCCGCTCCATCAGCTCGGGGCTGGGCCCCTCCGCCGGGGCGGTCTTCTCGTCGATCTGGACCAGTGACAGATAGCGCGGCATGGTGACTTCCCTTGCATCGGCGAGCGGGGCCTGTCCCCGACTCTCACCCATGCGTCGAACGGCCGCACCCCGGATCGACACGTCCGCCGAACTTCTTGAAGAAACTTTCCCGCCGCCGCTCAGACAGGCGTGCGCCGCTACTTCAGCACTTGAGCACCGCTACTTCAGCGACTCCCACAGCTCACTCGCCTCCGGCTCGTCCGCGACCACCCGGTTGCGGTCGTAGGGGGCGGGGACCACCGGCATCATGACCGTCCTGGTGTCGGCCGAGGTCAGGTTCCGCAGGCTCTCGCCCAGGCTCGTCAGCTCACCCAGCGAATCCAGGCCGGTGTCCGTCGTCAGGCTGCCGGTGATGGCGTCGGCGGCGCGGTAGAGCTGGGCGGGGTTGGTGAGGAGGTCGGTGGAGGAGATCTGGTCCAGGAGGGACTTGACCAGTTGCTGCTGGAGGCCGATGCGGCCGAGGTCGCTGCCGTCGCCGATGCCGTGGCGGGTGCGGGCGAGGGCGAGGGCCTGTTCGCCGTCCAGGTGGTGGGTGCCGGCGTCCAGGGTCAGGTGGGAGTCCTCGTCGTCGATGTCCTCGTCCGTGGTGACCGTGACGCCGCCGAGCGCGTCGACCAGCTTCGCGAAGCCGGAGAAGTCGATCTCGACGTAGTGGTCCATGCGGACATCCGTCATCGACTCGACGGTCTTGACCGCGCAGACGGGGCCGCCGACCGCGTACGCCGTGTTGAACATGACGTTGTACGCGACCGATGTCGAACCGCCCGACTCCAGCGGGCAGGACGGGCGGGTGACGAGGGTGTCGCGGGGGATGCTGACGACCGTCGCCTCGGTGCGGCCCTCGTCGATGTGGACGACCATCGCCGTGTCCGAGCGGGCGCCCGAGCCCTCGCCACCGCCGCCGAGTTCGGCGTTCTCCTTGCCGCTGCGGGAGTCGGAGCCGAGGACGAGGATGTTGAGCGCGCCGCTCGGCAGCGGTGCGGTGGAGGCGGAGGCCGCCGCGGAGGGCTCGGTGGCGGACCGGGCCTTCGCGGGGCGGTTGTCTCCGAGCGCGCTGTCGATGTCGACGCTCGTGATGTTGTCGTTGAGCCGCCAGAACGCCCAGCCCGCCCCGCCCGCGCCGAGGACGAGAACGCCGGCGAGCACGCATCCGGCGACCTTCAGCCGGCGCCGCCGTCGTCCACCGACGCCCTCGCCGTGGTTCTCGGCGTCCCCGAACGCGCTTTCTTCACCATTCACGCACAGGAACTTACGTCCGAATTGTTACGGGCAGAACCTCCTGGCGGCATTCCTTCGGAAATTCTCAGACTTCTCAGCCCAGCGTCACCGTCGGGACCGGATTGCTGCCGCTCCAGGTGCCGTTGAAGCCGAAGCTCACCGAACCGCCGCTCGGCACGCTCCCGTTCCAGGAGGCGTTGGAGCAGGTGACGGCCGCGCCGGTCTGGGTGCAGGACGCGTTCCAGGCCTGGCTGACCTGCTGGCCCGCGCCGAACGTCCAGGCGACCCGCCAGGAGGAGAGCGAGGATCCGGCCGCGCAGCTGATCGTGACGTTGCCCGTGAACCCGGTGTTCCACTGGTTCGCCACGCTGTACGCCGCCGAGCAGCCGGCCGGGACCGGTGGTTCGGTCACCGTGCCGCCGAGGGCCGTCGCGATGCCGTGGTACGCGGGTTTCGGCGCGTAGTTCTCGTCGTACGGGGTGGCCGCGCCCTGGCCCGGGAACGTGTCCGGGATCCAGGAGTCGGAGTCGGTGAAGCCCCAGACGGTGACGCCGGTGCAGCGGGTCACGGCCACGCAGGCCTTCACCACGGCGTCGTACTCAGTGCGCTGCTGGGCCAACTTGGCGGCGGTGGACGGCAGTTGCATCCGGATGTCGAGTTCCGTGATGGCGACGTCCACGCCCAGGTCGGCGAAGCGCTGGATGTTCTGCTGGAGGGTGGAGGGGACCTGGCCGAGGATCAGGTGGGCCTGGAGTCCGACGCCGTCGATCGGGACGCCGCGTGCCTTGAGGTCGCGGACCAGGTTGTAGAGGGCCGTGCTCTTCGCGTTGACGCCCTCGACGTTGTAGTCGTTGATGTAGAGCTTCGCGGCCGGGTCCGCGGCGCGGGCGGCGGTGAGGGCCTGGGCGATGTAGTCGGCGCCGAGGCCGTTGTACCAGAGGGTCTGGCGGTAGGTGCCGTCCTCGTTGAAGGGTTCGTTCACCACGTCCCAGGCGGCCAGGCGGCCCTTGTAGCGGCCGACTTCGAGCGCGATGTGGTCGTTCATCAGCGTGCTGAGCTGGGCGGGCGTCCAGGTGCCGTTGTCGAGCCAGCTCGGGTTCTGACTGTGCCAGACGAGGGTGTGGCCGCGTACGTCCTGGTCGTGGGCCTCGGCGAAGGCGACGATCTGGTCGGCCTCGGTCCAGTTGAAGTTGCCTCGGGTGGGTTCTACGGAGCCCCACTTCATGGCGTTGCCGGGGGTGAGCCAGTTGAACTCCCGGCCGGCGATGTCGCCGTAGGTGCCGGTGAGTTTGGAGCCGGTGACGGCGGTGCCGATGGCCTTGCCCTTGGCTGCGGCGAGGTCGCGGAGGGGTGGGTCGGCGGCGTGGGCGGTGGGGGCGGCGAGGAGGAGGGCGGTGAGCATGGAAGCCAGGGACAAGCCGGTTCTCAGAGATCTCATGCGGGTGCCTCCGAAAGTTTCGGTGGTGCATCCGATTGGCTTCGGAGGAGTGTGGAGAGAGTTGCCCCAGTCGTCAATACAGCAACTTCCGGCCACGCGTCTGCCAGGTTCGGTCCATTGCCGACTGCAGCTTCCGTCGTGGCTGATCGCGCAGTTCCTCGCGCCCCTAAAGGGGCGCGGGCCCCGTGCTGCTCCGCACCACCAAGCTCGTCGCCAGCTCCACCCGCGTCGCCGTCGAGGGACCCCCGTCCTGGCGGCCCAAATCAAGCACCAGCCGGGCCGCCGCCTCCGCCATCTCCATCAGGGGCTGGCGTACGGTCGTCAGGGGCGGGCCGACCCAGCGGGCGACCGGGAGGTCGTCGAAGCCGACGACGCTGAGGTCCTCCGGGATGCGCAGGCCCAGTTCGCGGGCGGCTTCGTAGAGGCCGAGGGCCTGGAGGTCGTTGCCGGCGAAGACGGCGGTGGGGCGGTCGGGGCGGCGCAGCAGATCGAGCCCCAGGCGGTAGCCGGTCTCGTGGTGGAAGTCCCCGGCCTTGATCAGATCGGCGGCCACCGGCAGCCCGGCCGTCTCCAGCGCGGCCCGGTAGCCGTCGACCCGGGCGCGGCTGCACATCATCCGTGAGGGGCCGCTGATGGCGCCGATCCGCCGGTGGCCCAGCTCGACCAGGTGCCGGGTGGCGGCGAGGCCGCCCTGCCAGTTGGTGGCGCCGATCGAGGGCACGTCGTCGCCGGGGTCGCCCGCCGGGTCCATCACCACGAACGGGATGGAACGGCTGGTCAGCAGCGCGCGCTGCGACTCGTCCAGCCCCGACAGGACCAGCACGACGCCGTGCGGGCGCCGGGCCGCGACCTGGTCGGCCCAGGTGCGGCCGGGGGTGAGCCGCCCCGCGCTCTCGGACAGGACGACGCTCAGCCCCTCCTCCCGCGCGATGTTCTCCACGCCCCGGATGACCTCCATCGCCCAGGCGCTCTCCAGCTCGTGGAAGACCAGGTCGATCAGGGGGGATCGGGTCGCCTCGGCGCGCCGACGGCGGTAGCCGTACTCGCGCAGCAGGTCCTCGACCCGGGTACGGGTGGCGGGGGCGACGTCCGCACGGCCGTTGAGCACCTTCGAAACAGTCGGAGCCGAGACGCCGGCCTGGCGGGCGATCTCGGCGAGCGTCGCGGTCTGCGTGGACTGCGGGACACGCGCTCTTGTCTGGGTTTCCTCTGGCTTCGCGGGCTTCATGAGCGGGATCGTATCCCTGCGCGACCTCTTGACGAACCCTTTCGACGGCCATACGTTCCCGGAACATTCGAAGTCCCATCCGAAACATTCGTACGCCCGCATGCAACGTCGAACATTCGCGAAGGGTGCTCACATGGAGTCGAGTAGAGGCCTGGGTCCCGGCAACAGTGCTGGTGGCCGGCCGTTCAGCAGGCGCTGGTTCCTCGGCGCCGGTTCCGCCTCACTGCTCACCGCGGGACTCGGCACGGGCCTCACCGCCTGCGGCTCCGGCGGCGGCGCGGGCGGCGGGGACGGCAAGACGCTCACCGCGTTCGTGTACGGCGACGACGCGGTCAAGGTCCAGCAGGCGGGCGTCGACCGGTACAACAAGTCGGCCGCGGCGAAGAAGGCCGGCGGCACCGTCAAGCTGCAGAAGGTCCCCGGCTCCGACTACTCCCCCAAGCTCCGTACGGCCATGGGCTCCCCGAGCGCCCCGGACATCTTCTTCAACTGGGGCGGCGGCTCCATCAAGCCGTACGAGGAGGCGGGCAAGCTCGTCGACCTCACCGACATCATCGAGGGCGACCCGGTCCTCAAGGACGGCTTCCTGCCCTCGGTCCTCGCCGCCGGGGACCTCCAGGGCCGCCACTACGGCATCCCGATGCGCGGCATGCAGCCGGTGATCCTCTTCTACAACAAGTCCGTCTTCACCGAGCACAAGCTCCAGCCGCCCACCACCTGGGACCAACTCCTCGACATCAACGCCAAGTTGAAGAAGGCGAAGATCACCCCCTTCGCCCTCGGCGGCTCCGACGTCTGGCCCGAGCTGATGTGGCTGGAGTACCTGGTCGACCGGATCGGCGGCCCCGAGGTCTTCAAGCGCATCCAGGACGGCGACGCCGAGGGCTGGGGTGACCCGGCCGTCCTCAAGGCCGCCGAGCTGGTCAAGGAACTCATCGACGACGGCGCCTTCGGCTCCAAGTTCACCTCGGTGTCGTACGTCAACGGCGGCGCCCCCGCGGTCTTCGCGCGCGGCAAGGCGGCCATGCACCTGATGGGCTCCTGGGAGTACTCCACGCAACTCGGCAAGTTCCCGGACTTCGCCAAGAGCAACCTGGGCTGGGCCGCCTTCCCGACCGTCGAGGGCGGCACGGGCGACGTCCGCAACGTCGTCGGCAACCCCACCAACTACTGGTCCATCAACGCCCGTACGAAGAACAAGGACCTCGCGGTCGGCTTCCTCAAGGACTGCGCCTCGGAGGCGTACGCGCAGGCCCTCATCGACAACGGGGACGTCCCGACCACCTCGAACGCGGCCGATCTGCTCTCCTCCGCGCCCAACCCCGAGTACGCGAAGTTCCAGTACGACATGGTGGAGAAGGCCCCGGCCTTCACACTCTCCTGGGACCAGGCGCTGGGCGACGGCCTCGGCACCAAGATGCACACGGAGATAGGCAAGCTGTTCGCGGGCCAGTCCTCACCGACCGACTTCGTGACGGCGTGCAAGGGGCTGAAGTGACCGTCACGGTCGACAAGCGCCCTCCTGCGGGGAGCGCCCCCGCGCGAACCGCCCCCGCGCGCGGGTCGCGCGCCGGTCGCCCGCACGCCGCCTGGGCGCTCCCCGGCGTCCTCTTCTTCACCTTCTTCGCGGTCGTCCCGATGGCCCTCGCCCTCTATCTCTCCTTCACCAGCTGGGACGGCCTCGGCGACCCCCGGCCCGTGGGCCTCGACAACTGGCGGAAACTGCTCGACGACCCCCGGATGACCCAGTCCCTCTGGCTGACCGTCGTCCTGACCGCCGCCAGCTGGGTCTTCCAGACGGTGATCGCGCTTCTCCTGGGCGTCTGGGCGGCGGGCCGGCAGCGCAACCGCGCGATCCTCTCCGCGGTCTTCTTCGTCCCGTTCCTGCTCTCCTCCACCGCCATCGCGATCCTGTTCTACGCCCTCCTCGACCCGAACTTCGGCATCATCCAGCGGGACACCCTGGGCTCGCAGAGCGGCGCGTTCCTCGCGATCGTGTTCGTCGGCGGCTGGCAGTTCATCCCCTTCCACACCCTGATCTACCAGGGCGGGGCCCGCCAGATCCCCGAGGTCCTCTACCAGGCGGCGGCCATCGACGGCGCGGGCCGCTACCGCCAGTTCTTCTCGATCACGCTCCCGCAGCTGCGCCACACGATCACGACGTCCACGGTCCTCATGGTGGTCGGCTCCCTGACGTACTTCGAGACGGTCCTGATCCTCACCAAGGGCGGCCCCGGCACGGACACCGCGATCCTGCCGTACCTGATGTACGAGGCGGGCTTCAAGACGTACGACTTCGGCTACGCCAGCGCCATCGCGTCCTCCCTGGTCATCGCCGCGACGGGGCTCTCCCTCGTGCTGGTCCGGCTGACCGGTTTCGGCGCCATGCGCAGCACGCGTGAAGGGATGTGACGGAGCGGAATGTCCCACGACACACTGGCGGCGCCGCCGAAAAAGACGAACGAGCCCGCGCACGCGCCGGTGACATCAGCGCTCCGGCGCCGCCCACGCCACTGGAGCAGGCGCGCCAACCCGGTCGCGGGCCTCGGCGCGTTCATCTGGCTGGTCATCGTCCTGATCCCGATCTACGCGATGCTGTCGGCGTCCCTCACGGGCGCGGACAAGGCCCTCACCGGCAACCCCCTCAAGCCGCCCACGGACCCGACCCTCGACAACTACAACACCGTCCTGACCAGCGGCTTCGGCCACCTCCTCGCCAACACGGCGATCGTCGCGGTCTCGGTCGTCGGTATCGTCCTGGCCCTCTCCATCCCCCTGGCGTACGTCACCGTCCGCACCCGCGACCGCTGGTCGAACGCGGCGTTCCGGCTGTTCCTGCTGGGCGTGGCGATCCCGGCCCAGGCGGTCGTGGTCCCCCTGTACCTCCTCATCGCGAAACTCGACCTCTACGACACCCTCCTGGCCGTCATCCTCCCGACGGCGGCCTTCGCGATGCCGGTCTCGGTGCTGGTCCTGGTGGGCTCGCTGCGGGACGTGTCGGAAGACCTGTACGAGGCGATGGCCCTGGACGGCGCGTCCCCGCTCCGGATGCTGTTCCAGCTGACGATCCCGCTCGCCAAGGGCGGCATCAGCACGGTCGTCATCTTCTCCGCGCTCCAGGCCTGGAACGGCTTCCTCTTCCCGCTGATCTTCACGCAGTCCGACGGCCCCCGGGTCCTCACACTCGGACTGTTCAACTACGTCAGCCAGTTCGGCGTCAACATCCCCGCCCTGCTCGCCTCGGTCGTCCTCTCCGGCATCCCGATCTTCGCCGTGTATCTGGTGGCGCGCCGGGCTCTGGTGGGCGGGTTGATGGGCGTGGGCGGCAAGTGAGCCGACCGTGCGTCGTTACCACTGAAACTCACCGACCCCTGACAGTCCTGACAGGAGTTTCATGACCACCGCTTGGCGTGACCGCGCCCTGCCCGCCGCCGACCGGGTCGAGGATCTGCTCTCCCGGATGACCCTGGAGGAGAAGACTGCCCAGCTGTACGGCGTGTGGGTGAAGGCCGACTCGAACGGCGAGGACATCGCCCCCGACGAGGAGGAGATGCGGGAGGCCTTCGACTTCGACGAGCTGATCACCCGGGGCCTGGGCCAGCTCACCCGCACCTTCGGTACGGCGCCCGTGGACCCGGCGCTGGGCGCGCGCGCCCTGGCCCGCGCCCAGCGCCGCATCATGGCCGCGAACCGCTTCGGCATCCCGGCGGTCGCGCACGAGGAGTGCCTCGCCGGCTTCACCGCCTGGCGCGCGACCGCGTACCCCGTCCCGCTGGCCTGGGGCGCGACCTTCGACCCCGCGCTGGTGGAGGAGATGGCCCGGCACATCGGCCGCGACCTGGCCTCGGTCGGCATCCACCAGGGCCTGTCCCCCGTCCTGGACGTGGTCCGCGACCCGCGCTGGGGACGGGTCGAGGAGACGATCGGCGAGGACCCGTACCTGGTGGGTACGGTCGGTACGGCGTACGTCCGGGGTCTGGAGTCGGCCGGGATCGTGGCCACGCTGAAGCACTTCGCCGGGTACGCGGCGTCGGTCGGCGCCCGCAACCACGCGCCCGTACGGGCAGGGGTACGGGAGTTCGCGGACGTGACCCTCCCCCCGTTCGAGATGGCGTTGCGCGAGGGGGGCGCGCGCTCGGTGATGGCGGCGTACACGGAGACGGACGGCGTCCCGGTCTCGGCGGACCCCGGGCTGCTGACCGAACTCCTGCGCGACGCCTGGGGGTTCACCGGCACGGTCGTCTCCGACTACTTCGGCGTCGGCTTCCTGGAGACCAACCACCGCGTGGCGGGAGACCGCGCGCAGGCGGCGCACGCGGCGCTGTCCGCCGGCGTGGACGTGGAACTCCCCACGCTCCGCTGCTACGGCGAGCCCCTGGTGGAGGCCGTGCGCGCGGGCGCGATCCCCGAGGCGCTGGTGGATCGGGCTGTACGCCGGGTTCTGTCGCAGAAATGCGAGCTGGGCCTGCTGGACGAGGACTGGACCCCGGAGGTGGCCGGTTCCGCGGGCCCCGGCCGGATCGACCTCGACTCGACGGCGAACCGGGCCCTGGCCCGGCGCCTCGCCGAGGAGTCGATCGTGCTCCTGGACAACCCGGACGCGGTGCTGCCGCTGGCTCCCGACATCCGCATCGCCGTGGTCGGCCCCCGCGCGGACGACCCCCTGGCCATGCTCGGCTGCTACTCCTTCCCCTCCCACGTCCTCCCGGCCCACCCCGGCACCCCCCTGGGCATCGAGATCCCCACGGTCCTCGACTCCCTCCGCACCGAACTCCCCGACGCGAAGATCACGTACGCGGCGGGCAGCGACGTGGACGGCGACGACACCGGCGGCTTCCCCGAGGCGGTCGCACGCGCGTCCGAGGCGGACGTCTGCGTGGCGGTCCTCGGCGACCGGGCCGGCCTCTTCGGTCGCGGCACTTCGGGCGAGGGCTGCGACGCGGAGGACCTCCGGTTGCCCGGGGTCCAGGCGGAGCTGCTGGACGCGCTCATCGCCACGGGTACGCCGGTGGTGGCGCTGCTGCTCACCGGGCGCCCGTACGCGCTCGGCCGCTGGCACGGTCAACTGGCGGGCGTGGTGCAGGCGTTCTTCCCCGGGGAGGAGGGCGGCCCGGCGGTGGCGGGAGTGCTGTCGGGCCGCGTCTCCCCCTCCGGGCGCCTGCCGGTGAGCGTGCCGCGTCGCCCCGGGGGCCAGCCGTGGACGTACCTCCAGCCGCCGCTGGGCCTGCTCGGCGCGGCGAGCAATCTCGACCCGACGCCGCTGTACCCGTTCGGATACGGCCGCTCGTACACGACGTTCGCGTGGACGGACTTCGAGGCCGGGGGCGACGAGGGCGATGAGGGTGGGGATGTGTCGGTGACCGTCCGCAACACGGGTGAGCGGGCGGGGGCGGAGGTCGTCCAGCTGTACCTGCACGACCCGGTCGCCTCGGTGACCCGCCCCGACGTACGCCTGATCGCCTACCAGCGCCTGGAGTTGGCGCCGGGCGCCGCGTCCCGCGTGACGTTCCGCTTCCACCCCGACGTGTCGTCCTTCACCGACCGCGCCGGGCGCCGCGTGGTCGAACCGGGCGCGCTGGAACTGCGGTTGGGCGCGTCCAGCACCGACGTACGCCACCGGGTTCAGCTGACGCTGACGGGACCGGTACGCGAGGTGGGCCCGGACCGCCGGTTCCACTGCGGGACGGAGGTCCGGGCCGTGGAGTCCTGAGGATCAGCCCGCCTGGGCCGCCGCGTGCACGACGAAGGCGGCCCAGGCGGTGGGGCCGAGGCCGAGGTGGGGGCGGGTGGTGTCTTTGGAGTCGCGGATGTGGATGGTGGTGGGAGTGGTGGCGACTTCGACGCAGCTGTCGCCTTGGGGGCTGCTGTGCGTGGACTTGCGCCAGCCGAGGGCGACTTCGACGCAGTCGTCGCCCTGCGGGCTGCTGTAGCTGCTCTTGAACCACGTGAGATCGTTGGTCATAGCGCTCCTCGGATGTGCCTCAGCAGGTCCTTGGAGTCACCTGGCGGCAAGGCCTGCGAACGCAGTGTCGCATAACGCTGGCCAAGGGTAACGACCTCTTTTACGTCCGCGATCAGCCGACCATGCTGTTGCCCTTCGACGTACGCGTACCGCCTGCCATCCTCCGTCTCCAGCAACCGGAGCGGGCCGGCCAGACAGGCATGCGCCTCGAAGGCCATCGGCACGATCTGCACATGCACGTTGCGGGCATCCATGCAGGCGAGAACATAGTCCAACGCCGCGTCCATGACTTCCGGCCCGCCCAACCGACTCCGCAGCACGGCCTCATCGATGATGAAGCTGAACGAAGTGCCGGGGCGCTCCCTCAATAGCTGCTGCCGCTCCAGCCGTGCACGAACCAAGACCTCCAACTCCTCATCGATGAGGAGCGGAATGTTGTTGGCGAACGCGGCCCGGGCGTACGCCTCCGACTGCAACAGCCCCGGCAGGATCCGGCACTCGTACGTGTCGAGGCTCATCGCCTCCCGCTCAAGCCTTGCCCACATCCGGAACCACGCTGGCAGCCCCGGCTGCCGAGTCATGTGCTTGAAGGCACCCCTGACCGCCCCCGTATTCCCCGTCGCATCCTCCGCCAGCTCCACGAACCGCTGATCCGCCAGCCGCCGCCCCAACTCAATGGAAGCCACCGAGTGCTTGGACAAATGCACCCGCGCCCCGAACTCCTCCCGGCTCAACCCCGCATGCTCGCGCAGAGCCTGAACCACCGCCCCGAACGCCTTCATGCTGTCCGACGACTCGGGCTCACCACCCGGCCCCTGCGCAGCCCACTCCACACCGTGCACCATCAACCCAGAGTGACGGCCCGATCACCGTACTGTCCACCGAACAGCCGTGTACTCCCCCCTCAGTACACGCCGCACCCGCCCTTACCCCACGTTCACGGAACAGGGCTATAACAACCCGATGAGCAACGGAATCGAGCGGGAGTACCGAAGACGGCGCATAGCCCCCGCCTCCCTCGTCATGCTGGCAGCGGCGGCACTGATCACCGCCATGGCGGTGAACACGATGGTGACGTTCGGCCCGTCGACAGGGGACGCGCTGGCCGTGGCGGCCTGGCTGACCGTCGCCACCCGCGTAGTGCTGGAGCAGTTCAGGGCGCGTACGTCCGTCACGGCCGAAGGCGTCACCGTACGCGGAGCGATCCGCACCCGCACCTGGGCCTGGTCCGAGATCTACGGCATCCGGGTCGAGGACATCAAGTGGGGCGCCCCGCGCTGGTCGGGATACCTCTACGCCACCGACGGCAGCCGGGCCCGCCTCCCCCACGTCGACGAGTACCAACTCACCGACCCCATCGCCGAGATGGCCGACCTGTGCGCGGCCGCACTCCACCTCGGGCTGACCTCACTGGACACGCGACCGGGCGTGGAGGACCGCATCGCACGCGGGACGCGGCGCCGCAAGGCATGGCAACGGGCGGCCGTTGCGAGCGCGGTACTCATGGTCGTCATGCTCGTCGTCGACTTCGCGCTGGTTTTCACCGACCGGCCGACGCACACCTACCTGCTGCTCCTGGGCGTCCCCCTGGTCTGCGCGCCGTTCCTCTTCCTGGCCCTGGACCGCATCGGTGAACGCCAACACCGACACACCCTCACGCCCCCCACCGCCGCACCGCCCGCCTGACCAACTCCCCACACCACGCGGGCCGTTCACGCTCGGTACTCGTCGTAATACCTGCGCAGCCGGGGGGATCGTATGGCGGGCAGGCCGAACAGGGTGTGCACGAAGGCTTGGTGGTGAGGCCGCAGGAGGTACAGGGGACGCGACGGCAGCGGATAGTCGTCGCGCAGGACGCCCTCCGGGAGCACCCCGGTGACGGGCAGCGGCGAGATCTCGTCCGGGTGGGCGAGGTACGCCCAGACCCCGCTGTCCAGCGGCACCACGGCCGCCTCGTCGCCGTCGCCGTCGCCGTCGCCGTCGCCGGGCGGACGCCACGGCGTGCCCGTGAGGGGATGGCGGGGGACGAGGAGGACATCGGGGCGGGGCCGGGACACGGGGAGTCCCGGGCCTGCCAGGCCCACGGAGCGGGCGTCGGGCCCGGCGGGGAGATACTGCCCAACGGCGTGGCCGAGCAGCTCGGCGACGGGCCCGGCGGGCAGCACCACCGGGCGGCCCCCGGTGACCGCCACGAGGTGGGCCAGCGCGACCCCGACCGCGGCCTCCCACCGGAAGCTCCACCACCCGTCGGGGTCGACGGGCGGGACACGATGCTCGGCACGCTCCAGGTCGTCCCAGTCGGGAGGCGGACCGGCGGGGAGCCCGGAGGGGCGGCGTACGACCGCGTCGGGCTCCAGCCACACCGTCTGCCACAGTCCGCAGTCGTCCATGCGCGTGGCCACGGCCCGCCCGCACCCCTCGCAGGCCAGATTGGGCCCGGCCCTGCCGTCCACACCCCGGCAGTAGCCCTCGCACTTCTCGGGGATCAGGACCATGGACCGCGAGTCGCCGGGGGCGATGACGATCCGGTTCCGCGCCCCGAAGGAGACGCGGTACACCGGCGCGTACACGCCCTGCCGGGCGGCCGCGTCCTCCCCGACCTCCTCCCACGACCGCCACGGCGGTCCGGTGGGCCGGGGTTCGACGGCGTACGTCGCGGGCTCCATCAGCGGCGGATGCAGCTGCTCCCAGCCCCCGTGATGGGTGTGGACGGGGAGGGCGACGCGGGACACCGGCGCCGTCAGCTCCGCGCCGCACCCGGCACACGCGAACACGTCCACCCAAGCCCCCTCGCCCCGGCCCCCGGGGTCAGTCCGCCCCCACCGACTCGAACCTCCACCGGTGCACCGCCCGGCCGACCAACTCCCCGTCCGGCTCGGGCAGTTCGGGCAACTCGGCGTCGTACTCCGCGTCCCACCACGTAACAACCAGCACCCGGTCCTGCGGCGCCCGGAAGACCTCGCGCCGCAACGGCCGTACGGCAAGCTCCTGGACCTGCCCCCGAGCCCAGGCGAGGAGTGCCTCCCCTCCCCCGTCGACCGCCCGCGCCTCCCACATCAGCGCGACCGTCACGAGTACAGGTTCTCCTTGCTGACCTCGTGCACATGATCGTGGCCATGACCGTGACCATGACCGTGGCCGTGCTCATGCCCGGCCGGGCGGCCCGGCACATGTGGATCCGTCACCGGCAGCGACGAGTCCGCCGACAGATCCCAGTCGGACGCGGCACGCCCCCGCGCCACCATCTCCGCACCCAGCGCGGCCACCATCGCCCCGTTGTCCGTACACAGCTTGGGCCGGGGCACCCGGAGCCGGATACCGGCGGCCTCGCAGCGCTCCTGGGCGAGCACCCGCAACCGGGAGTTGGCGGCGACCCCGCCCCCGATCATCAGATGATCGACACCCTGGTCCTTGCAGGCCCGCACCGCCTTGCGCGTCAGCACGTCCACCACGGCCTCCTGGAAGGAAGCCGCCACATCCCGCACCGGAACGTCCTCCCCGGCCGCCCGCTTGGCCTCGATCCAGCGGGCCACGGCGGTCTTCAACCCGGAGAAGGAGAAGTCGTAGGCGGGGTCGCGGGGCCCGGTCAGCCCGCGCGGGAAGGCGATGGCCGTGGGGTCGCCCTCCTTCGCGTACCGGTCGATGACCGGCCCACCCGGGAACCCGAGGTTCAGCACGCGCGCGATCTTGTCGAAGGCCTCGCCCGCCGCGTCATCGATGGTGGCCCCCATGGGCCGGACGTCCGACGTGATGTCGGTCGACAACAACAGCGAGGAATGCCCCCCGCTCACCAGCAGCGCCATCGTCGGCTCGGGCAGCGCCCCGTGCTCCAGCTGGTCCACGCAGATGTGGGAGGCGAGGTGATTGACGCCGTACAGCGGCTTGCCCAGCGCGTACGCGTACGCCTTGGCCGCCGAGACACCCACCAGCAGCGCGCCCGCGAGCCCGGGCCCGGCGGTGACGGCGATCCCGTCCAGATCCCTCGCGCTGACCCCCGCCTCCTTCAACGCCCGGTCGATGGTCGGGACCATCGCCTCCAGATGCGCGCGGGAGGCCACCTCGGGCACCACCCCGCCGAACCGGGCGTGCTCGTCGACGCTCGACGCGATCGCGTCGGCCAGCAGGGTCGTCCCGCGCACGACACCCACCCCGGTCTCGTCGCAGGAGGTCTCGATCCCCAGCACGAGGGGTTCGTCAGCCATTGCCCTAGCCATTGATCTCGGTTCCTTGTGCGGATACGGAAGTGGAGGGGTCGTTGAGGCGCATGACCAGCGCGTCCACGTTCCCCGGCTGGTAGTAGCCCCGGCGGAAGCCGATCGCCTCGAAGCCGAAGCGTTCGTAGAGCTTCTGGGCGCGGACGTTGTCCACCCGGCATTCGAGCAGCACCTGGGCGCACTCGAAGGTGGTGGCGGCCCGCAGCAGCTCGGTGAGGAGCAGCGCGCCGAGGCCGGTGCCCCAGTGCTCACGGGCCACGGCGATGGTCTGTACGTCGGCGGTGTCCCCGGCGGAGGCGAGGCCGCCGTAGCCGATGATCCGCCCGTCGCCACCGCTGTCCTCGGCCACGTAGTACCGGCGGGTGGCGTTCGGCCCCCGCGCGTGGGCGAGGTCCGACCAGAACATGCCCCGGGACCAGGCATCCTCGGGGAAGAGGTCCTTCTCCAGCTCCAGGACGGGCTCGATGTCCCACCAGCGCATCTCGCGCAGCACCGGGGTCGTCACTTCGGGGTGACCACCTTGTAGTTCTTGGGCACCTGGGCGTCCGGCCGGCGCAGATACAGCGGCCGGGGCGCCTCCAGCTCCTCGCCCGCCGCGAGCCGTTCGGCGGCGAGCGCCGCGAGGGCGGCGGCGGAGACGTGCTCGGGCGCGCGGGCGTCGGGGAAGGTGTCGGGGTAGAGAACCGCCCCCGCCCCCACCGCCGGCAGCCCGGCCACCAGCTCCGCGATCTCGGCGGGCCGGTCGACGGCGGGCTCGGTCACCCGCGCGCGGGGGCCCTCGTATCTCGCCCAGTACACCTCTTTGCGCCGGGCGTCGGTCGCCACCACGAACGGCCCCTCCACCGTGCCCTCCGCCGCGTAGGCGAGGCCGTCGAGGGTGCACAGGCCGTGGACGGGGACCCCGAGGGCGAGGCCGAAGGTGTCGGCGGTCATGAGGCCGACGCGCAGCCCGGTGTACGGGCCGGGACCGATGCCCACGACGATGCCGGTGACGGCGTCGAGGCGGGTGCCCGCCTCGGCGAGGACCCGGTCGACGGTGGGCAGCAGCAGTTCCCCGTGGCGCCGCGCGTCCACCTGGCTCGACGCGGCGACGACGTCGCTCCCGTCGTGCAGCGCGACGGTGACGGCGGGGGTGGCGGTATCCAGAGCGAGCAAGAGCACGCAAACAGCCTACGGCGCTTCGGCCCGGCAGACTGCCGACCCGGTGCACGTCCCCGCTGCTGCTACCGTCACAGCACAGAGGTCTTTCACAGGCGTACATGGGTACGAGAGGTGGGCTCAGAAGGTGGCGAGTAGCAGCTCGGTAGTCGTGGCCGGGCTCACCGCGGCGGCCATCGCCGCAGTCGGTTTCCTCACCTACCAGGCGTCGGCGAACGCGCCGGACGACCTGGGGAAGCCGTCCCCCTCCAAGTCCTCGGCGCTCCCGAAGTCCAAGACCCCGGCGGAACGGGAGAAGGAGACCGAGGAAGTCCTCCCCGACGACTCGGGCACCGGCGAGCGTGTCGTCTACTCCCTCGACGACGACCGCGTCTGGCTGGTCGGCGCGAACGAGAAGGTCACCCGCACGTTCGAGGTCTCGCCGAGCACGGTCGACCCGGCGCCCGCCACCTACACGGTCTCGTCCCGCTCGGCCGCCGTCACCGGCTCCGACGGCACCCCCATCGAGAACGTCGTCCGCTTCGCCTCCGTCGACGGCATCACCATCGGCTTCAGCGCGGCCGTCGACGGCTCCACCCCCGAGCCCGACCCCACCACCAAGACCGGCGGCATCCGCGAGTCCCGCAAGGACGGCAAGGCCATGTGGGAGTTCGCGGGCATCGGCACGAAGGTGGTCGTGGTCGAGTAGGGGGACTTTCTAGTCACCGGGAACGGAATCGCCGGCCCTTTTGCCTTTAGGGGCGCGGGGAACTGCGCGACCAGCCCCCACCGACCCGCGGCCGCGATACGACCCCGAACCCCCCTCCGGTGGCGTGGAAATCACCTTCGCCGCCGCACACGAAGCCAGAAGGTCCCGCATCGATACCCCGCCCGCCCCAGAAGGCGTACGTTCCGCTGTCGACATGGACGACGCCTCCTCATGCCACCGGGCAAGCCAAGTTAGGCAGACCTAACCACGGCCTGGCTACCATGTGACCACGCCGAGGACCACCACCGCAACACTTACCGACACCTTGTCGGAGCAGTGGCCGCGCAGCGTCACGCCGACAGCACACCCAGCTCCACGGAGGCCCACCGCCGCCCCAGCCCGGCAACCGTCACCCGCCGCACCTCGTCGGCCGTGTCACCGACCGCCCGGTGGATGACCACGTTCAGCCGGTCGTCGGTCAGCTCCTCGACCTTCCCCTCGCCCCACTCCACCACGATCACGGATTCCGGCAGCGAGACATCGAGATCGAGGTCCTCCATCTCGTCCAGCCCGCCGCCCAGGCGATACGCGTCGACATGGACGAGCGGCGGCCCCTGGACCAGCGACGGATGCACCCGGGCGATGACGAAGGTCGGCGAGGTGACCGCACCCCGCACCCCGAGCCCCTCCCCGAGCCCCCTGGTGAGGGTCGTCTTCCCGGCGCCCAACTCCCCGTTGAGCATCACGAGATCCCCCGCCCGCAACAGCTTCGCCAGGCGACGGCCCAGCTCCAGCATCTGGTCGGGGGACGTTACGGTGATCCGCAGAGACGCCCCGGACTCACCCGGGCCGTGCGGTGCTGCTGGCGCTTCCATAACCACTAACCGTAGCCCCCGCCGGCACCGCCCCCGCCCGGGTGAGCAGGTCGGCGAGCCGGTCGGTCACCACCTCGGGATGCTCCAGCATCACCAGATGCCCGGCGTCCGGGACGAGCACCAGCTCCGCGTCCGGCAGCAGATCGGCGATGGCCTCACTGTGCCCGCTGGGCGTGACGAGGTCCTTGACCCCGGCCAGCACGAGCACCGGCAGCTCGGCGAACTCCGCGAGCGCCTCGGTCTTGTCGTGCTCGGTGAACGCCGGATAGAACTCGGCGACCACGTCGATCGGCGTGCCCTCGATCATCCGTTCGGCGAACCGCGCGACCGCCGGATCGACGTCCCGCGACGCGAACGAGTACCGCTTGATGATCCCGGCGAACAGATCGGCGGTCGCCCGCCGCCCCCGCTCCACCAGCGCGGCCTGCTGCCCCAGCGCCTTGAGCACCCCGGGCAGCACCCGCCGCACCGCGTTGACGCCCGCGACCGGCAGCCCGAAGTTCACCTCGCCGAGCCGCCCCGACGACGTACCGATCAGTGCGACGGCGACGACCCGCTCACGGATCAGCTCCGGGTAGTGCGCGGCCAGTGCCATGACGGTCATGCCGCCCATGGAGTGCCCGACGAGCACGATGGGCCCCTCGGGCACCGCCGCGTCGATGACGGCCTTGAGGTCGCGCCCGAGCTGGTCGATGGTGACCGGCAGCCCGTCCTGCGCCTGGGCCGCACCCCGCCCGGAGCGGCCGTGGCTGCGCTGGTCCCAGTGCACGGTCCGTACGACGCCGCGCAGCGCGGCCCGCTGGAAGTGCCAGGAGTCCTGGTTGAGGCAGTAGCCGTGGCTGAAGACGACGGTGACCGGGGCCGGGGCCTTGCGGCCGAAGAGGCGGCGTCTGCGGGGCGAGAGACCGGCCTCGGGCTCGATGTCGTCGACCTCGTAGTACAGCTCGCTGCCGTCGTCGGCGTACGCCTTGGCGGGGGTGCCGCGCAGCGCCCCGTACGGGCCGGTGGAGTCGAGCGCGAGACGGGCCTTCCTGCGCATGCCGCGTCCGACGGTGAGCCGCTCTATGGCGACACCGGCCGCCGCGCCCGCCGCGACCACGCCTATCGCGGCCCCCGCGACCCCGGCCCGGCGCCAGATCCCGTCGCCGGACGGGGCCGAGGCGGCGGCCGCGCTCACGACGGCCTCCACGGCCTCCGCGCTGCTCTCGCTCACGTCCCGCTCCTCTTCGCCGACCTGTCCGGTCTCACCATGGATCCCGCTGTCGCCGCAGATCCCGCTGTCGCTACGGATCCTGCTGTCGCCGCAGATCCCGCTGTCGCCGTCGCTCCGCACACCTGTACGGAGTTACCCGTCTCGTCCGTCTTTCACCTACTCGGGCGCCCGCCCATGATCGGGCGCCCGGGATCACATCCTCACGGGCCCCGACCGTACGCGCCCGTTCACGCGCCCGTTCACGCGCCCTTGTCGACATAGACGCGTGGAACGCGGGTTCCGATGCGCGTCACGATCTCGTACGCGATGGTTCCGGCCGCCTTCGCCCAGTCCTCGGCGGTGGGCTCGCCCCCGTCACCGGCCCCGAACAGCACGACCTCGTCCCCGGCGGCGGGTTCGTCCCCGCCGAGGTCGACGACGAACTGGTCCATGGCGACCCGGCCCGCGACCGTCCGCCACTTGCCGCCGACGAGGACGGGCCCGGTCCCGGAGGCGTGTCGGGGGATGCCGTCCGCGTAACCGACGGGCACCAGGCCGAGGGTGGTGGCGCCGGGGGTGACGTAGTGGTGGCCGTAACTGACGCCATGGCCCCCCGAGACGTGCTTCACCAGCGCGAGCGAGGCGCTGAGCCGCATCACCGGCCGCAGCCCGAGATCGGCCGAACTGCCCAGCTCCGGGCTGGGCGAGATGCCGTAGACCGCGATGCCCGTCCGTACCAGGTCGAAGTGGGCGTCCGGGCGGGTGAGGGTGGCCGGCGAGTTGGCGATGTGCCGCACCTCGGGGCGGACGCCCTGGTTCTCGGCGTACGCGACCATGTCCCGGAAGCGGGTGAGCTGGGCGTCGATGGAGGGATGCCCCGGCTCGTCGGCGCACGCGAGGTGCGACCAGAGCCCGGTGACCTTCACCAGCCCCTCGGCCTCCGCGCGCAGTGCCTCGGCGACGAGTTCCGGCCAGTCGCCGGGCTGGCAGCCGTTGCGCCCGAGCCCGGTGTCGGCCTTCAGCTGCACCCGCGCGCACGCACCGGCCGCACGGGCGGCGTCGGTGACCTCCCGCAGCGCCCACATCCCGCTGACGGCGACATCGAGGTCCGCCTCGACCGCCTCGCGCCAGGGGCCGCCCGGCGCCCACAGCCAGCACATCAGCCGCCCGGACAGCCCCGCCGCCCGCAGCGCCAGCGCCTCCTCAGGCGTGGCCGTCCCCAGCCAGGTCGCCCCCGCCTCGACCGCGGCCCGCGCACACCGCACCGCACCGTGGCCGTACGCGTCCGACTTGACCACGGCCATCAGTTCGGCACCCGGCGCCAGGGCGCGCAACGTCCGCACATTGGCCCGCAGGGCATCCAGATCGATCTCGGCACGGGCCCGAAGGGGCGCGCTCCGCTCAAGTGCTGTCTCACTCATGTCCGCCCCAGTCTCTCAGAGGGCCGCCCGCACAGAGCCATGGAGCCCGCCGGGGCTCACGGAACGCCACCCAGTCACGTACAGTCACACTCGGCACACGACAGGTCGCGAACGGCACAACAGTGGGGTTGATATGTGCGGAATCGTGGGATACGTCGGCTCGCAGTCCGCGCTGGACGTGGTCCTCGCCGGTCTGAAGCGGCTGGAGTACCGGGGGTACGACTCCGCGGGCGTGGCGGTGCTGGCCGACGGAGGCCTCGCCGCCGCCAGGAAGGCCGGGAAACTGGTGAACCTGGAGAAGGAGCTGGTCGGCCGCCCACTGCCGGCCGGCTCGACCGGCATCGGCCACACCCGCTGGGCCACCCACGGCGGCCCCACGGACACCAACGCCCACCCGCACCTGGACAACGCGGGCCGCGTCGCCGTCGTCCACAACGGCATCATCGAGAACTTCGCCGCGCTCCGCGCCGAACTCACCGAGCGGGGCCACGATCTGACCTCCGAGACGGACACCGAGGTCGTCGCCCACCTGCTCGCCGAGGAGTTCTCCTCGTGCGACGACCTCGCGGAGGCGATGCGGCTGGTGTGCCGCCGTCTGGATGGCGCGTTCACGCTGGTCGCGGTGCACGCGGACGCGCCGGACGTGGTCGTGGGGGCCCGCCGCAACTCACCCCTTGTGGTCGGCGTCGGAGAGGGCGAGTCCTTCCTCGCCTCGGACGTCGCCGCGTTCATCGCCCACACGCGCTCCGCGATCGAACTGGGTCAGGACCAGGTGGTCGAACTCCGCCGCGACGGCGTGACGGTGACCACCTTCGACGGCCGGCCCGCCGAGGTCCGCTCGTACCACGTCGACTGGGACGCGTCGGCGGCGGAGAAGGGCGGCTACGACTACTTCATGCTCAAGGAGATCGCCGAGCAGCCGAAGGCGGTCGCGGACACGCTCCTCGGCCGTATCGACGCGGCGGGCACGCTCTCCCTGGACGAGGTCCGCATCCCCGACGCCGAGCTGCGCGAGCTGGACAAGGTGGTCATCGTCGCGTGCGGTACGGCCTTCCACTCGGGCCTGATCGCCAAGTACGCCATCGAGCACTGGACCCGGATCCCCTGCGAGGTGGAGCTGGCCAGCGAGTTCCGCTACCGGGATCCGATCCTCGGCCCGCACACCCTGGTCATCGCCATCTCCCAGTCCGGCGAGACCATGGACACGCTGATGGCCCTGCGGCACGCCCGCGAACAGGGCGCCCGGGTCCTCGCCATCTGCAACACCAACGGCTCGACGATCCCCCGCGAGTCCGACGCGGTCCTCTACACCCACGCGGGCCCGGAGGTCGCGGTCGCCTCGACGAAGGCGTTCCTGACGCAGCTGGTGGCGTGCTACCTGGTGGCCCTGTATCTCGGCCAGGTGCGCGGCACGAAGTGGGGCGACGAGATCCGGGCCGTGGTCCGCGACCTCTCCCGGATCTCCCGCGAGGTGGAACGGGTCCTCGAAACGATGGAGCCGGTACGGGAGTTGGCCCGCACGCTGGCCGACAAGAACACGGTCCTCTTCCTCGGCCGGCATGTGGGCTACCCCGTCGCCCTGGAAGGCGCCCTGAAACTCAAGGAGTTGGCCTACATGCACGCGGAGGGCTTCGCGGCGGGCGAACTGAAGCACGGCCCGATCGCGCTGATCGAGGAGGACCTCCCGGTGGTGGTCGTGGTCCCGTCCCCGGCGGGCCGCTCGCTCCTCCACGACAAGATCGTCTCCAACATCCAGGAGATCCGGGCGAGGGGTGCCCGCACGATCGTCATCGCGGAGGAGGGCGACGAGGCGGTGGTCCCCTACGCCGACCACCTGATCCGCATCCCGGCCACGCCCACGTTGTTGCAGCCGCTGGTCGCGACGGTCCCCCTCCAGGTCTTCGCCTGCGAACTGGCCACGGCGCGGGGGAACGAGGTGGACCAGCCGCGGAACCTGGCGAAGTCGGTGACGGTGGAGTGAACTGATTCGGCTTCGGCCGGGTCTCTGGGGCTAGGGTGCGGATCATGCCCATCATCGGAGTCGGCATCGACGTCGCCGAGATCGACCGCTTCCGTGCCTCCCTGGAACGCACGCCCAGCATGGCCGACCGCCTCTTCCTCCCCACCGAACTGCTCCTCCCCAGCGGCGAACGCCGGGGCATCGCCTCCCTCGCGGCCCGCTTCGCAGCGAAGGAGGCCCTCGCGAAGGCCCTCGGCGCGCCGAGCGGCCTCCGCTGGACGGACGCCGAGGTCTACGTCGAACCCTCCGGCCAACCCCGCCTCCGAGTAACCGGCACGGTCGCCTCCCGCGCCTCCGAACTGGGCGTCAAGTCCTGGCACATCTCCCTGAGCCATGACGCGGGGGTGGCATCGGCGGTGGTGATCGCGGAGGGGTGAGGGGTGCCTTGTGGCTGGGGGTGCGGATCGGGGGTGCCTTGTGGCTCGGCGGCGCGGGGCAGGGGCGCTTCAGGGCTCGGGGTACTGGTCTGGGGCGCCTCAGAGCTCGGGAGTGCGGGTCGTAGGGCGGCCGCGGGCCGTGCGCGGCTGATCGCGCAGTTCCCCGCGCCCCTGTAGGGCACAACCCCGGCTGCGCGCGTTGCCTCGGCGGTGGCGAACGGGGCGCCTTGTCACTCGGGGGTACGCGTCCCAGGGCGACCGCAGGCCGTACGTGGCTGATCGCGCAGTTCCCCGCGCCCCCAAGAGGCAGGGGGCTTCGCCCCTGCCATCCCACCCCACCCCACCCCGCCCCCTCCCTGCGGGCAATCGTGCCGCTGGGGCGGCACGGGTGGGCGCAGGCGGCGCCTCGTGACCGCCGAGCAGCGGGACCCACCCCGTCCAGCGACAGCAGAGGGCGCCCAAGGACCCCCGGCCCGCCCCCGACCACCCCCACCCGCCCCAAAAGCAAGGCAGACTCGTCCCCATGCGCTCAGCCCACCGCGTAGAAACCGTCCGCTCAGCCGAACGCACCCTGATGGCCCGCCTCCCCGACGGCGCCCTGATGCAACGCGCCGCCGCAGGCCTCGCCGCGGCCTGCGCGGACGCACTCCCCCGCCGCGTCTACGGCAGCCGCATCGTCCTCCTCACCGGCAGCGGAGACAACGGCGGCGACACCCTCTACGCCGGCGCCCGCCTGGCAAGGCGCGGCGCGGGCGTGACCGCCGTCCTCCTCACCCCCGACCGCACCCACCCCGAGGCACTGAAGGCCTTCCTCCGAGCAGGCGGCACGACCACCACAGCCACCGCCCCCACCACCGCCGCACGAATCCACCACGCCGACCTCGTCCTGGACGGCATCGTCGGCATCGGCGGCAAGGGCGGCCTCCGCCCCGAAGCCGCCCACCTGGCCGACCTCCTCACCACCTCCCCCGCCACGGTCATCGCCGTAGACCTCCCGTCCGGCATCGAGCCCGACACCGGCGAGGTGCACGGCGCAGCCGTCCGCGCCGACCTCACCATCACCTTCGGCACCCACAAACCGGGCCTCCTCATCGACCCGGCCCGCGAGCACGCCGGCACGGTCCGCCTGATCGACATCGGCCTCGCCGAAACCCTCCCGCCCACCCCCGCCCTGGAATCCCTCCAGCACGCCGACGTGGCCGCCCTCCTCCCCCACCCCACCGGCGAGAGCGACAAGTACCGCCGGGGCGTCGTGGGCATCGCGGCGGGCTCGGCCCGCTACCCGGGCGCGGCGGTCCTCGCGGTCGCGGGCGCCCTGCGCGGCGGCGCGGGCGCGGTCCGCTACGTCGGCGCGGCCACGGACGCCGTCCTGGCCCGCTACCCGGAGACCCTCGTCTCGAACACGGGCCCGAAGAACGCGGGCCGGGTCCAGGCCTGGGTCGCGGGCCCGGGCGCGGGCGACGACCCGGCCCCCGTCGCCGAGGCCCTCGCCACCGACGTCCCCGTCCTCCTGGACGCCGACGGCCTCCGCCTCGCCGACCGCGAGACGGTCCGCACCCGCGAGGCCCCCACCCTGCTGACCCCGCACGCCGGGGAGGCGGCGGCCCTCCTGGGCCTCTCCCGGGAGGAGGTCGAGTCCGCCCGCCTCACCGCCGTACACGCGCTGGCCCGCGCCTACGACGCCACCGTCCTCCTCAAGGGCTCCACCACCCTGATCGCCACCCCGGACCCCGACGCCCCGGTCCGTGTCAACGCCACCGGCACCCCCTGGCTGGCGACGGCCGGCAGCGGCGACGTCCTCTCGGGCCTGGCCGGCTCCCTCCTGGCAGCCGGCCTCTCCCCGCTGGACGCGGCGAGCGTGGCGGCGTACGTCCACGGCCTGGCGGGCCGCTACGCCGCCGACGGCGCCCCGGCGGGCGCCCACGACGTGGCGGACGCGATCCCGGCGGCCTGGCGCGACATCACCTCACCGACCCGCTGACCTCACTCCCCCTCGTCAACCTCGTCGACCCGGCCGCTGACCTCACTCCCCCTCCTCGATCCGGTCGATGGCCTCCCGCACCATCCCCAGATACTCGACCTCCTCGCACCGCGGCTTACTCCCCATCCGGTACATGTCAATCGCGTCATCCAGGCACTCGCCCAGATCCTCGTCCGGCAGGTCCGCCGAGAGCTCGCTGCACACCCGTCCGGCGAGCTCCGCGTCACCGCGCGTAGACCCCCACCGAACGGCGTCCCGTAACTTCAGACGCACGCCAAATGCCATCCCAATCCCCCAATTCCCCCTGCTGGACCGGAAGGCGGTCCCCTCCCGACCGCCCGGACGCTAGTCCTCCCCCCACCCGAGGTCCATACCTTCACCACAGTTCACGCACAGAGAGGGGAGAACCCCCTACCGTGCCCCCGGCCCCGGCGTGACGGAACCCACCGGCCCCCACCCCGCCACCCCGTTCAAACTCCGTTAACAATGGACTGTGATCTCACCGGTCTCCTCGTTGCCGCGGAGCGCCCACCGGCCCAGGCCGGAGGCGACTCCCTACGTCGACCTCACCCGTGCCGAGTGGAGCGCGCTGCGCGAAAAAACGCCGCTGCCACTGAACGCCGAGGAGGTCGAGAAGCTGCGCGGTCTGGGCGATGTCATCGACCTCGACGAGGTACGGGACATCTACCTGCCGCTGTCCCGGCTCCTCAACCTCTACGTCGGCGCCACCGACGGCCTGCGCGGCGCCCTGAACACGTTCCTGGGCGAGCAGGGCTCCCAGTCCGGCACCCCGTTCGTCATAGGCGTCGCCGGCTCCGTGGCCGTCGGCAAGTCGACCGTCGCCCGCCTCCTCCAGGCCCTGCTGGCCCGCTGGCCCGAGCACCCCCGCGTCGAACTGGTCACCACCGACGGCTTCCTGCTCCCCATGAAGGACCTCCAGGAACGCGGTCTGGTCTCCCGCAAGGGCTTCCCCGAGTCGTACGACCGCCGGGCCCTGACCCGTTTCGTCGCCGACATCAAGGCCGGCAAGGACGAGGTGACGGCCCCCGTCTACTCCCACCTCATCTACGACATCGTCCCCGGCCAGCGGCTCACGGTCCGCCGCCCCGACATCCTCATCGTCGAGGGCCTCAACGTCCTGCAGCCCGCCCTCCCCGGGCAGGACGGCCGCACCCGCGTCGGTCTCGCCGACTACTTCGACTTCAGCGTGTACGTCGAC
This sequence comes from Streptomyces sp. NPDC107538, assembly GCF_055657445.1. Classification (NCBI taxonomy): domain Bacteria; kingdom Bacillati; phylum Actinomycetota; class Actinomycetes; order Kitasatosporales; family Streptomycetaceae; genus Streptomyces; species Streptomyces sp. NPDC107538. The sequence goes on from NZ_JBVKAY010000002.1 coordinate 740,674, forward strand.
GCCGGCGCCGACGACATCGAGCGCTGGTACCTCAACCGCTTCAAGAAGCTCCGTCAGACCGCGTTCCAGAAGCAGGACTCGTACTTCCGCAAGTACACCCAGGTCTCCGAGGACGACGCCGTCGACTACGCCCGCACCCTCTGGCGCACCATCAACAAGCCCAACCTGGTCGAGAACATCGCCCCCACCCGGGGCCGCGCCACCCTCATCATCCGCAAGGGCGCCGACCACAAGGTCCGCCGCCTGAGCCTGCGCAAGCTGTAGCCCCCGCACCGGGCCCAGCCCCTTCACCCGACCCGGCTACCCTGCGGGCATGCTGCATCTGCGCCTGATCACCCCGGCCGAGAAGACGGCCGAGGTCGTACGCCTGATCGAGGGGACGGTCGGGACCACCCATCTCGTCGTCCTGCCCGGCACCGCCCGCAACCCCGCCGGCGACGTCGTGATGTGCGACGTCGCACGCGAGGCGGGCGACGAACTGATCGCCGCGCTCCGGGCGTTGGACTTGGACGAGACCGGTTCGATCGCGGTCGAGAACATCGACCTGTCGCTGTCCAGGCGGGCCGACAAGGCGGAGAAGGAGGCCCCGGGCGAGGGCGCCGACGCGGTCCTCTGGGAACACCTGACCGACGCGACCCACGAGGAGTCGACGCTCTCCCTCACCTACATCGCGTTCATCACACTGGCCACGATGATCGCGGCCTGCGGCGTGGTCCTCGACAACGCGGTCCTGATCGTCGGCGCGATGGCGGTGGGCCCGGAGTTCGGCCCCCTGGCCGGCATCAGCACCTCCCTCGTCCAACGCCACCCGCGCCTGGCCGTACGGTCGCTCGTCGCCCTGCTGGTGGGCTTCGCCGTGGCGATGGCGGTGACGGTGGGCTTCAGCCTCTTCATGGACACGCTCGGCTACTTCACCGAGGCCAAACTGGAGGCCGACCGCCCCAACACCGCCTTCGTCTACGCCCCCGACGCCTTCTCCTTCATCGTGGCGGTCCTGGCGGGCATCGCCGGCACCCTCTCCCTCACCTCGGCGAAGTCGGGCGCCCTGGTGGGCGTCGCCATCTCGGTCACCACGGTCCCGGCGGCGGCCAACGCGGCGGTCGCCCTGGCCTACGGCGACACCAAACAGACGGTGGGCTCCACGGAGCAACTCCTCCTGAACCTCCTGGGCATCGTCCTCGCAGGCACCCTGACCCTGCTCCTCCAGAAGTGGCTGTGGTCCAGGCAACGCAGCACTTCATAACCGGGCCCAGCACAAAAGGGGCGCGAGGAACTGCGCGACAAGCCACGACGAACCCGCAGCCCGCACCACACAGAACCCCACGCCCCTACCCGGAACGACCGGAACCCCAGAACTACCCGAGCGCCGACTTCACCACATCAGCCAACCGCCCAGCCACAGACCGAGCCTGCTCGATATCGGCCGCCTCCACCATCACCCGCACCAACGGCTCGGTCCCCGAGGGCCGCAACAACACCCGCCCCGTGGACCCCAGTTCGGCCTCGGCCTCACCCACCGCCGCCGCCAGCTCCGCCGACGTGGACACCCGCGACCGGTCCACGTCCGGCACATTGATGAGCACCTGCGGCAGCCGCTCCATCACCCCGGCGAGCTCCCGCAGCGTACGCCCGGTCTGCGCCACCCGCGCCGCCAGCAGCAGCCCCGTCAGCGTGCCGTCACCCGTCGTCGCGTGGTCGGAGATGATCACATGCCCGGACTGCTCGCCCCCGAGCGCGTACCCGTGCTCCTTCATCTCCTCCAGCACATACCGGTCCCCGACCGCGGCCTGCACCAGCCGCAGCCCCTCCCGCTCCAGCGCCAGCTTGAACCCGAGGTTGGACATCACGGTGGCGACCACGGTGTCGGACCGCAGCACGCCCCGCTCCCGCATCGCCAGCGCGAGGACGGCGAGGATCTGGTCCCCGTCGACCTCGTCGCCCTCGTGGTCCACCGCGAGGCACCGGTCCGCGTCCCCGTCGTGCGCGATCCCGAGATGCGCCCCGTGCTCCAGGACAGCGGCCTTCAGCGGCCCGAGGTGCGTCGACCCGCACCCGTCGTTGATGTTGAGCCCGTCCGGCTCGGCCCCGATCGTGACGATCTCGGCGCCGGCGCGGGTGAACGCCTCCGGCGAGACCCCGGCGGCGGCACCGTGCGCCTCGTCCAGGACGATCTTGAGCCCGTCGAGCCGGTTGGGGAGGGCGGCGAGCAGATGCCCGACATACCGCTCGAAGCCGTCGTCGTACGACCGGACACGGCCGACGCCCGCACCCGTGGGCCGCTCCCAGGGGGCCCCGGTGCGGTGCTCCTCGTAGACGCCCTCGATCCTGTCCTCCAGCTCGTCGGCGAGCTTGTGACCGCCGCGGGCGAAGAACTTGACCCCGTTGTCGGGCATGGCGTTGTGGCTGGCGGAGAGCATCACACCGAGGTCGGCGCCCAGCTCGCCGGTGAGGAACGCCACCGCGGGGGTGGGCAGCACACCGACGCGCAGCACATCGACGCCCGCGCTGGCGAGGCCGGCCACGACGGCCGCCTCCAGGAACTCTCCGGACGCCCGCGGATCCCGTCCGACCACCGCCACCGGCTTGTGGCCCTCGAACGTTCCCGCCTCGGCGAGTACATGTGCCGCCGCGACGGAGAGTCCGAGCGCGAGCTCGGCCGTCAGATCCGCGTTGGCGACACCGCGCACGCCGTCCGTGCCGAAGAGTCGTCCCACTGTGGTGTCCTCCGAATTGCTGAGAATGTGCGGCTCGTACTGTTGGCCCCGAGTGTCCCGGCTTTCCCCGGACCAAGTACATCCCCTGAGACTGTCCTCCCCCTTTCGGGGTTGTACCGACAGTCTGTGTATAAGCCTGCGATAAGCGATCGCCCCTGCTACGCAAACCGCCCCGGCGGCACGGGTACGTGCCACCGGGGCGATACGCGCAATGCGCAACGCACGCGATACGCGCCCTGCGGCGCGAGCGCGGATTTAGCGCTTGCTGTACTGCGGAGCCTTGCGGGCCTTCTTCAGACCGGCCTTCTTGCGCTCGACCGCACGGTCGTCGCGGCGGAGGAAGCCGGCCTTCTTGAGGGCGCCACGGTTGTTGTCGACGTCGGCCTCGTTCAGCGCGCGGGCGACACCGAGACGGAGCGCACCGGCCTGGCCGGAGACACCGCCACCGGAGATGCGGGCGACGACGTCGTAACGGCCTTCGAGCTCAAGAACCTTGAACGGCTCGTTGACCTCCTGCTGGTGCACCTTGTTGGGGAAGTAGTCCTCAAGGGTGCGGCCGTTGATCTTCCACTTGCCGGAGCCCGGGACGATCCGGACGCGGGCGATGGCGTTCTTGCGACGGCCCAGGCCGGCGGCCGGCTGCGGGTCGCCGAAGCGGGAGGCCATGGACTCGGAGGTGTACTCGCCCTCGACGGGGACGTCCGACTCCGTGGTGTAGCTGTCGATGTCGACAAGCTCGGTCTCTTCGACCGGCTGCTCAACGGTGGTCTCGGCCACGATTCTCCTCAGATTCTTTCTTCGAGCTTGGGGGTGTGGCCGGACTTACTGCGCGACCTGGGTGATCTCGAACGGCACCGGCTGCTGGGCAGCGTGCGGGTGCTGGTCGCCCGAGTAGACCTTCAGCTTCGAAAGCATCTGACGGCCCAGGGTGTTCTTGGGGATCATGCCCTTGATGGCCTTCTCGACGGCCTTCTCGGGGTTCTTCGCCAACAGCTCGTCGTAACGGACGGAGCGCAGACCACCCGGGTAGCCGGAGTGGCGGTACGCCAGCTTCTGGGTCTTCTTGTTGCCGGACAGGTGAACCTTGTCGGCGTTGATGATGATGACGAAGTCGCCCATGTCCATGTGCGGGGCATAGGTCGGCTTGTGCTTGCCACGGAGGAGGTTCGCGGCAGTGGTAGCCAGACGGCCCAGGACGATGTCCTGTGCGTCGATGACGTGCCACTGGCGAGTCACATCGCCGGGCTTGGGGCTGTACGTGCGCACTTCGCAGCCTTCTTCTTCAGTGGATGGGTGCTGACACAGGCATCACTGAAGCGATCGTGCAGCTGGGGACGACAGTGCCGGGAACGCTGCCCGTATGCCGCCCACTGGTAACTGCTCCAGGGAACCTACGCAAGGGCTTCTCGCCTGAGAGCGACCAAGCCAATACGCATAACAATCCGCAAGAGTACTCGGGCGGCCCCGGACGGGTCAAAACGGCCCCGGAACGGGGGACCACGGCCCCCGTTGATCCACTTCGCCCGTGGGTTCGATACGATCCGGCCCCACGTGCCGCGAGGTACGCGATTGTGTCATGCAAGCTGCAAACTACGGGGTTCACATATGAAGTTCCGCAAGAACGTTGCCGCCGCGATCGTGGCGGCCGGTGTCGCACTGACGCTGGGCAGCGCAGGGACGGCGTCCGCGTCGAGCTACTACTCGGTGCCCGGCGGCCAGGTGAAGTTCACGTCCAAGGGCGAGATCCTCAAGATCTGGGACATGAAGGCGGGCAAGACCGGTCTCTACGTCTCCGTCTACGACCTGTCCGCGAAGAACCCGACGATGGACGACTGCCACGTCAAGGGCAAGGGCAAGAGCAAGACCTGCAACATGGGTTTCACGAATGGGCACAAGCTCGAGATCACCGTCTACTCGTACACGAAGCTGAACGACCACAGCACGCGCAAGATCGTCGCCAGCTGGAAGGACAAGGCGTAAGCCGCAACCGGGGCAAGTCATCTCCTCCATGGCTGTCGGCGTGACCCATAACTGAAGAAGGCCTCCCCCCGCCCGTCTAAACTGCGCCCCATGAGCTTTGGGCAGGGGGGGTCTCAGTGGAGCCCCGGGGGTTCCCACAATCCGTGGGACAATCAGTTCAATTCCAGCAGTAATCAGACCCCGGACTGGGCGTCACTCGCCGAGCAGTCCGAAACACGCAACAGACGCCGCAGACTGCTGCTGATCGTCGGCGGCGCACTCGCCACGGTCGGCATAGGCATCGCCGTGGCCGTCGCCGTCGTCAACACCGACGGCGGCAGCACCACGGCGAACGGCCCGAACGACCTCCCGGCCACGGCGGACATCCCGAGCGCCAGCGCCAAGACGGACCCGTCGTTCGCCCCGACCTCGGCCCCGCCACCGCTGGACCCGAAGGAGTTCATCTCCAGCTCGGGCAAGGACAAGGCGCCGATCAGCCCGGACATCCTCTTCCCGGGCTCCCAGCTGACCAAGCGCGAGGGCGTCGTCTACCGCAAGGGCGCCACGGCTTCGACGAAAGACTGCGCCTCGGCCGTCCAGGGCACCCTCGACAAGCTGCTGACCAGCAACGACTGCACCCGCTTCATGCGCGTGACCTACTTCCGGGAGAAGATCGCGGTCACGATCGGCGTCGCCCTGTTCGACACCGAGGCGAAGGCGACCAAGGTCAAGGAGGACTGGGACAAGCAGAGCACCATCGTCTCCGTCTCCGGTGAGGGCGTCCCCACCTTCTGCCGGACGACGGTGTGTCGCACGACCGCCAACTCCTACGGCCGCTACGCCTACTTCACCCTCTCCGGCTTCACCGACGGCAAGGACGTGACGGAGAAGGATAAGGCCGTCTTCGAGGCCGGCGACGACCTCGGCGAGTCCACATACGAACACATTCACCGCCGGGGCGAGACCCAGGCGGCCGCCGCGGCCAACGGCCAGTAGCACGTTCCGGTAGCCACACACCTCCCCCGCCCCGGGGTCAGCAGCAGCCGGCCCCGGGTGCCCCCGGCAGGCTCCGCCGGTTCCGCGCCTCCTTGCTCCGCGCGGCCAGCAGCTCGTCCGCCGGGTACCCGACCTCCTCCAGGGTCAGCCCGTGCGGCCGTACGACGTGCACGGCGGAGTCCCGTACACCGGCGGCCAGCACCTTCCCGGGCCACTCGGGCGCCCGGTGCCCGTCCCCCACGAACAGCAGCGCCCCGATCAGCGACCGCACCATGTTGTGGCAGAACGCGTCGGCCCGCACGGTCGCGGTGATCACCCCGTCGTCCCCGCGCACCAGGCTCAGCTCCTGGAGCGTACGGATGGTGGTGGCCCCCTCCCGCCGCTTGCAGTAGGCGGCGAAGTCGTGCTCCCCGAGCAGCGCCCGCGCGGCCTCGTTCATGGCGTCGACGTCGAGCGGCCAGTCGTGCCACAGCACGTGACCGCGCAGCAACGGGTCGACACCCCCGGGGTTGTCCGTCACCCGGTACGCGTACCGCCGCCAGACGGCCGAGAACCGCGCGTTGAAGCCGCTGGGCGCCTCCCTGAGGGCCCAGACCCGTACGTCCCTGGAGAGCCGTCCCGCGAGCCGCTTGAGGAGCTTCCCGTGGTGCTCGTCCCAGACCTCCCGCGGCAGGTCGACATGCGCCACCTGGCCCCGCGCGTGCACCCCCGCGTCGGTCCGCCCCGCCACGGTCAGCTCGTACGTCTCCCGCGACCGCGTCACGGTCCGCAGCGCGTCCTCGATCTCCCCCTGCACGGTCCGCCGCCCCCCGGCCTGCTTGGCCCACCCGGAGAACTCACTCCCGTCGTACGACAGGTCCAGCCGGACACGGACATGACCGGGCGCCGCTTCATCACTCACGTACAGCTCCTCTCAGGTACAAAAAAGCGGGCCCGCTCCCGTAACAGGAACGGACCCACTCAGACGCGCCCCCATCAGGGGCGCGGGGAACTGCGCGACCAGCCACGACGAACCCGCAGCCGCCAACCGCACAGCACCCCGCAGACGCTTATGCGTCCTTCGACTCCTCAGCGGCCTCGTCAGCAGCCTCGTCAGCCTTGGTGGTGTCCACCTTGGCCTCGGCGGCGGGCGCCTCGGCGTCCTTGGCGGCACGCTTGGTGGCAGCCTCGGCCTCACCGGTGGCCTGCTGCGCGACCGTCAGCGCCTCGACCAGCTCGATGACAGCCATGGGCGCGTTGTCGCCACGGCGGTTACCGATCTTGGTGATACGGGTGTAGCCACCCGGACGGTTCTCGTACCGCGGGCCGATCTCGGTGAAGAGCGTGTGCACGACGCTCTTGTCCGTGATGACCTGGAGCACCTGGCGGCGGTTGTGAAGGTCGCCCTTCTTGCCCTTGGTGATCAGACGCTCGGCGTAGGGCCGCAGACGGCGGGCCTTCGCCTCGGTGGTGGTGATGCGACCGTGCTCGAAAAGGCTCTTCGCGAGGTTCGCGAGCAGCAGCTTCTCGTGCGCGGCACTGCCGCCCAGACGGGCACCCTTGGTGGGCTTCGGCATGGTGTTTCTCCTAGGTGTCTGCCCCGGCCGTACCAGGTACCGGGGTCAGTATCCGAGCGGGCGGATGCCCGTCGAAGATCCGGAGTTCTTTACGACTCCGGAGGGTCCGCGCCCCGTAAGGGGCGCGGGGAACTGCGCGACCAGCCACTACGGACCCGCAGCCAGAATCCGGCCGTCTCGCGGAGCGACTAGTACTGCTCGGTCTCCACGAAGCCCGCGTCCGCATCGTCGTCCGCACCGAACGCGTCCGCCGCAGCGGTGGGGTCGAACCCGGGAGGCGAGTCCTTGAGCGCGAGGCCCATACCCGCCAGCTTCGCCTTGACCTCGTCGATCGACTTCGCACCGAAGTTACGAATGTCGAGCAGGTCCGCCTCGGAGCGCGCGACCAGCTCACCCACGGAGTGGATGCCCTCACGCTTGAGGCAGTTGTACGACCGAACGGTGAGCTCCAGCTCCTCGATCGGCAGCGCCAGATCAGCGGCCAGGGCGGCGTCCGTGGGGGACGGGCCCATGTCGATGCCCTCGGCGTCGATGTTCAGCTCACGGGCGAGACCGAACAGCTCGACCAGGGTCTTACCGGCGGAGGCCATGGCGTCACGGGGACGCATCGCCTGCTTGGTCTCGACGTCGACGATCAGCTTGTCGAAGTCGGTGCGCTGCTCGACACGCGTGGCCTCGACCTTGTACGTGACCTTGAGAACCGGCGAGTAGATCGAGTCGACCGGGATACGGCCGATCTCCTGGCCCACCTGCTTGTTCTGCACGGCGGAGACATAACCGCGGCCACGCTCGACCGTCAGCTCCATCTCCAGCTTGCCCTTGCCGTTGAGCGTGGCGAGGACGAGGTCGGGGTTGTGCACCTCGACACCGGCCGGGGGCGCGATGTCGGCGGCGGTGACCAGACCCGGACCCTGCTTGCGCAGGTACATCACGACCGGCTCGTCGTGCTCCGAGGAGACGACCAGCTGCTTGATGTTGAGGATCAGGTCGGTGACGTCCTCCTTGACGCCCGGCACGGTGGTGAACTCGTGCAGGACACCGTCGATCCGGATGCTGGTGACAGCCGCACCGGGGATCGACGACAGGAGCGTACGACGCAGGGAGTTGCCGAGGGTGTAGCCGAAGCCCGGCTCCAGCGGCTCGATCACGAACCGGGAGCGGAATTCGTCGACGACCTCTTCGGTCAACGAAGGGCGCTGAGCGATCAGCATGTGGTGATCCTTCTGTCATGGGCGCCCGCTATTTGACGCCCTTGAGAACTACAAGGGTACGGGCGATATGGCCCCGAAGAGCCATACCGCCCGAAAACCTCAGACCAAGCAGTCGCGCACCCGACCCGAAGGGTCAGACGCGGCGGCGCTTGGGGGGACGGCAGCCGTTGTGCGGGGTGGGCGTGACGTCCTGGATGGAGCCGACCTCGAGACCGGTCGCCTGCAGCGAACGGATGGCCGTCTCACGACCCGAGCCCGGGCCCTTGACGAACACGTCGACCTTGCGCATGCCGTGCTCCTGCGCGCGACGGGCGGCCGACTCGGCGGCCATCTGCGCGGCGAACGGCGTGGACTTCCGGGAGCCCTTGAAACCGACGTGGCCGGCGGAGGCCCAGGAGATCACGTTGCCCGAGGGGTCCGTGATCGAGACGATCGTGTTGTTGAACGTGCTCTTGATGTGCGCGTGGCCGTGAGCGACGTTCTTCTTTTCCTTGCGGCGCACCTTCTTGGCAGCGCCCTGACGACCCTTGGGGGGCATCTACAAACTCCTACGGGGAGGTGGTCGGTCCTACAGCGAAGACCGCTGATGAAGCGTTGTCCGCTGAGGACTACTTCTTGCCCGGCTTCTTCTTACCGGCGATGGCGCGACGCGGGCCCTTGCGGGTGCGGGCGTTGGTGCTGGTGCGCTGACCGCGGACGGGCAGACCACGACGGTGACGGAGACCCTGGTAGCAGCCGATCTCCACCTTGCGGCGGATGTCGGCCTGGACCTCGCGACGGAGGTCACCCTCGGTCTTGATGTTGTTGTCCACGTACTCGCGGATCGCGACGAGCTGCTCCTCGGAGAGGTCGCGGACGCGGGTGTCGGGGTTGACGCCGGTCGCTGCCAGCGTCTCCTGGGAGAGGGTCCGGCCGATGCCGAACACGTAGGTGAGGGCGACCTCCACGCGCTTGTCGCGCGGGATGTCAACACCGGAAACGCGTGCCATTCAATGGCTCCTGGTGATTGTCGGAGGTCTTCAACAGAACCGGCTCCCGGCCGCCGTACCAGGTACGAACCGGGTCCCCGGCCTCCGAGCCGGGGGTGTCAGACACGTTGCGAAAGCCGTGTCTGGGTCCTGCGTATGAACAAATTCAGCTCGCGTCGCGCGAATCCCTGCGATGTCGATGCAGAGGGAGTGGTCGAACGTGCGTCAGCCCTGGCGCTGCTTGTGGCGCGGGTTCTCGCAGATGACCATGACCCGACCGTGACGGCGGATCACCCTGCACTTGTCGCAGATCTTCTTGACGCTCGGCTTGACCTTCATGGGATCGAGGTTCTCCGAGTCAGAGGGATCTACTTGTAGCGGTAGACGATCCGGCCACGCGTCAGGTCGTACGGAGACAGCTCCACCACGACCCGGTCGTCAGGGAGGATACGGATGTAGTGCATACGCATCTTGCCGCTGATGTGTGCCAGGACCTGGTGGCCGTTCTGGAGCTCGACCTTGAACATGGCGTTCGGAAGAGACTCGACGACAGTGCCCTCGATCTCGATGGCACCTTGCTTCTTGGCCACGCTTCGCCCTTCGAATCGACTACCTTGATCGACTCCACGTAACCGAATGAAGACACACGGAAACACGAGAGCCGACGAGTCAGTCTACGCCAGGGCCCCGAGAAACACGAATTCGGGTAAGGATGCCCAGGCCCGAAGATCCTTATGCGGCGCCAGCCGCACCAAGGGGCGCGGGGAACTGCGCGATCAGCCCCCACCCACCCGCAACCGGCGACGAACCCTCAGCCCACCGGATCAGGAGCCGCGGTGATCCCGAACTCCGCGAGCTTCGCCCGACCCCCGTCCGGCGCCGTCAGCACCAACGGCCCCTGCTCGGTCAGAGCAACCGAGTGCTCCCAGTGCGACGACCACGTCCCGTCCGTGCTCACCACGGTCCAGTCGTCCGCGAGAACCTTCGTCTTCGGCGTCCCCAGAGCCACCATCGGCTCGATCGCGAGACAGAACCCGGGCACCAGCTTCGGCCCCTTCCCCCGCCGCCGCTCGACATAGTTCAGCAGATGCGGGTCCATGTGCATCTCGGTCCCGATGCCGTGGCCGCCGTAGTCCTCGACGATCCCGTACTTCCCGCCGCCCGGCTTCGGCTGCCGGCGGATGTACGTCTCGATGGCCCGTGACACGTCGACCAGCCGGTTGCCCACCTTCATCGCGGCGATCCCGGCCCACATGGACTCCTCGGTCACCCGCGACAGCTCGATCAGCTCCGGAGCGTGGCCGGAGCCCACGAAGGCGGTGTAGGCGGCGTCCCCGTGCCAGCCGTCGACGATCGCGCCGCAGTCGATGGAGATGATGTCGCCGTCCTTCAGGACGACCTCGTCGCTCGGGATGCCGTGCACCACGACCTCGTTCACCGAGGTGCAGATCGTCGCCGGGAAGCCGCCGTACCCGAGGAAGTTCGACTTCGCCCCGTGCTCAGCGAGCACCTTGCGGGCGACCTCGTCGAGGTCCTTCGTGGAGGCACCCGGCACGGCGGCCTCCCGGGTGGCCGCGTGGATCGCGGCGACGACCAGCCCCGCCTCGCGCATCTTGGCGATCTGCTCGGGGCTCTTGATCTGCACCATGGGGGCCTGCGCTCTCCGTCTTCCGTGACTGCGAACTGCGTGACTGCGTAACTGCGAACTGAAGAAAACTGCCTACACAACAGTACGGCCGCGGCGCCCTTCCCGGGCACCGCGGCCTATGTACCGACCGACGACCTAGTTGTCGTCGTCCTCGCGCTTGAGCGCCTCCATGGCGCGCTGGGTGACTTCCTCCACCGGACCGAGCGACGAGATCGTCACCACGAGGCCCTGGGCCTTGTAGTAGTCGATGATCGGCTCGGTCTGGGTGTGGTAGACCTCCAGACGCTTGCGGACGGTCTCCTCGGAGTCGTCGTCACGCTGGTACAGCTCGCCGCCGCAGACGTCGCAGACGCCCTCGCGCTTCGGCTGCTTGTACGTGACGTGGAAGACGTGGGCGGAGTCGTTCCGGCAGATGCGCCGGCCGGCGATCCGCTTGACGACCTCCTCCTCGGGGACCTCCAGGTCCAGCACCGCGTCCAGGTTCATGGACTCTTCCTGGAGCGTCACGTCCAGCGCCTCGGCCTGCGAGACGTTGCGCGGGAAGCCGTCGAGCAGGAAGCCGTGCTCGGCGTCCGGCTGCTCCATGCGGTCCTTGGCCATCGCGATGGTGACCTCGTCCGGCACCAGCTCGCCCTTGTCCATGTAGGACTTCGCGAGTTTGCCGAGCTCCGTCTGCTTGCTGATGTTGGCCCGGAACAGGTCGCCCGTGGAGATGTGCGGGATCGACAGGTTCTGTGCCAGGAACGCGGCCTGCGTTCCCTTACCCGCACCCGGCGGCCCGACGAGGACGATTCGCATCAGCGGAGGAACCCTTCGTAATTGCGCTGCTGGAGCTGGCTCTCGATCTGCTTCACCGTCTCCAGACCCACACCCACGATGATCAGGATGCTGGTACCGCCGAACGGGAAGTTCTGGTTTGCCCCGAGGGGCGCCAACGCCATTGTCGGTACGAGAGCGATCAGACCCAGGTACAGCGAACCCGGCCAGGTGATCCGGTTGAGCACGTAGCTCAGGTACTCAGCGGTCGGTCGGCCAGCCCGGATGCCCGGGATGAAGCCACCATACTTCTTCATGTTGTCCGCGACTTCCTCGGGGTTGAACGAGATGGCCACGTAGAAGAAAGCGAAGAAGATGATGAGGAAGAAATAGATCGTGATGTGCGCCGGCGCGGCGGTGTCCGCGAGATTCTTGGTGACCCAAGTCGCCCAGCCCGCCGTGGAGTTGGAGAACTGCACGATGAGAGCCGGAATGTAGAGCAGCGACGAGGCGAAAATCACAGGGATGATGCCCGCCTGGTTGACCTTCAACGGAATGTAGGTCGAGGTGCCACCGTAGGAACGGCGCCCGATCATGCGCTTGGCGTACTGGACCGGGATACGGCGCTGAGCCTGCTCGACGAAGACCACCAGCGCGACCATGACCAGACCCACGGCGATGACGATGCCGAACTCGATCCAGCCGCCCGCCAGGTCGCCCTGCTCCTTGATCGCCCACAGCGCGGACGGGAAGGTGGCGGCGATCGAGATGAACATCAGGATCGACATGCCGTTGCCGATACCGCGGTCGGTGATCAGCTCACCGAGCCACATGACGACGGCCGTACCGGCGGTCATGGTGATGACCATGACCATGGTGGTGAAGATCGACTGGTCGGGGACGATCAGGCCGGCCTGCGCACAGCCGTTGAACAGCGAGCCGCTGCGGGCGGTGGCGACGAGGCCGGTGCCCTGGAGGATCGCCAGGGCGACCGTCAGATAACGCGTGTACTGCGTGATCTTCGCCGTACCGGCCTGGCCCTCCTTCTTGAGGGCTTCCAGACGCGGGATCACCACGGTCAGCAGCTGCAGAATGATGCTCGCCGTGATGTACGGCATGATGCCGAGCGCGAAGATCGTGATCTGCAGCAGCGCGCCACCACTGAACATGTTGACCAGGCCGAAGAGACCCGAGTTGGTCTGGGCCTGGTCGATGCAGAACTGGACGGCGGAGTAGTCGACACCCGGGATCGGCACATGTGTGCCGATCCGGTAGATCACGATGATGCCGAACGTGAAGAGCAGCTTCTTGCGCAGGTCGGGCGTCTTGAACGCCCGGGCGAACGCGGTGAGCACGGTGCCTCCTGCGACCCCCGCGCTACTGCGTCAAGGGTGACGGTTTTGAGATTCTGATGAGGACGACTTACGTAACGTTTAACTGCCGCGTCGAGTGCCCCGTGCGGGGTCCCCTGTGAAAACGGACAGTGCAGGCCACCTTACCGGCGGGACTGCCTCCCTAGGAACGACCAACCGGGGATACCCCATTTGTGGGGTATCCCCGGTCGGGATCGCTCAAGTCATCGAGACGCCTGCTGTGTTCAGACGAGCTCGGTGACGGTACCGCCGGCGGCGGTGATCTTCTCCTTGGCGGAGCCGGAGACGGCGTCGACCGTCACCTGCAGCGCCACGGAGATCTCGCCCTGGCCGAGGACCTTGACGAGACTGTTCTTGCGGACGGCACCCTTGGCGACCAGGTCGGCAACGGTGACCTCCCCACCCTCGGGGTAGAGGGAGGCGAGCTTGTCCAGGTTCACGACCTGGAACTCCGTCTTGAAGGGGTTCTTGAAGCCCTTCAGCTTCGGGAGACGCATGTGGAGGGGCATCTGGCCACCCTCGAAGCGCTCCGGAACCTGGTAGCGGGCCTTCGTACCCTTGGTACCACGACCGGCCGTCTTACCCTTCGACGCCTCACCACGACCGACACGGGTCTTGGCGGTCTTGGCGCCGGGGGCCGGACGGAGGTTGTGGATCTTCAGCGGGTTGTTCTCCGCCATGATCAGACCTCCTCAACCGTCACGAGGTGGCGGACGGTGTGCACCATGCCGCGGAACTCGGGGCGGTCCTCCTTGACGACCTGCGTGTTGATGCCCTTGAGACCAAGGGAACGCAGGGTGTCACGGTGGTTCTGCTTGCTGCCGATGTAGGACTTGACCTGCGTAATCTTGAGCTGCGCCATGATTACGCACCCGCCCCGGCACGCGCACGGAGAAGAGCCGCGGGAGCGACGTCCTCGAGGGGCAGACCACGGCGGGCCGCGATCTCCTCGGGACGCTGCAGACCCTTCAGGGCCTCCACGGTCGCGTGCACGATGTTGATCGCGTTGTCGGAGCCGAGCGACTTCGACAGCACGTCGTGGATACCGGCGCACTCGAGCACGGCACGCACCGGGCCACCGGCGATAACGCCGGTACCGGGGGACGCGGGCTTGAGCAGGACGACGCCGGCAGCCTTCTCACCCTGGATGGGGTGCGGGATGGTGCCCTGGATACGGGGGACCTTGAAGAAGTGCTTCTTGGCCTCCTCCACACCCTTGGCGATGGCGGCCGGCACCTCCTTGGCCTTGCCGTAACCGACACCCACGGTGCCATCGCCATCGCCCACTACGACGAGCGCAGTGAAGCTGAAGCGACGACCACCCTTCACAACCTTGGCGACGCGGTTGATCGCGACAACGCGCTCAACGTACGCGGTCTTCTCGGCGGCAGCTGCGCCGCCGTCACGGCCCTTCCGGTCCCGCCGCTCGCCGCCACCGGCACCGCCACCGCGGCGCTGGGGTCCAGCCATTGGATTTACCTCTCTCTTTCCGCTAGCTACGCAGCGAGCTCAGAACTTGAGCCCGGCCTCGCGGGCGGCGTCGGCCAGGGCCGCGATGCGACCCGCATACCGGTTACCACCTCGGTCGAACACAACGGCCTCGACACCGGCGGCCTTGGCACGCTCGGCGACCAGGGCGCCGACCTTGCCGGCCTGCGCCGACTTGTCCTCCGACGCACCACGGATCGACGAGTCCAGGGTGGACGCCGACGCAAGGGTGTGCCCCTTGAGGTCGTCGATCACCTGGGCCACGATGTGGCGGTTCGAGCGGGTCACGACCAGGCGGGGACGCTCAGCCGTACCGTTGACCTTCTTACGGATCCGGATGTGGCGCCGCTTGATGGCTGCACGCTTGTAAGCGTCGCCCTTAGCGATCTTCGTACCGTATGCCATGGCTTACTTACCCGCCTTTCCGACCTTGCGGCGGATGACTTCGCCCTCGTACTTGACGCCCTTGGCCTTGTACGGGTCGGGCTTGCGCAGCTTGCGGATGTTGGCCGCAACCTCGCCGACCTTCTGCTTGTCGATGCCCTCGACCGAGAACCGGGTGGGGTTCTCCACCTTGAAGGTGATGCCCTCGGGCGCCTCGACGGTGATCGGGTGGCTGTAGCCGAGCGCGAACTCGAGGTTCGAGCCCTTGGCCTGCACGCGGTAACCGACACCGCTGATTTCGAGCTTCTTCACGTAACCCGTGGTCACGCCGGTGATCATGTTCGCCACCAGCGTGCGGGACAGGCCGTGCAGGGCCTTGTTCTGACGCTCGTCGTTGGGGCGGGTGACGTTCAGAACGCCGTCCTCACCCTTGGCGATGTCGATCGGCGAAGCGACGGTGTGGGTCAGCGAGCCCTTGGGGCCCTTGACCGAGACCGTACGGCCGTCGATGGTGACGTCCACGCCGGCGGGAACCGTGATGGGGAGCTTGCCAATACGCGACATAGCTTTTTCCTCCGATTCCTTTCCGCTACCAGACGTAGGCGAGAACTTCTCCGCCTACGCCCTTCTTGCCGGCCTGCTTGTCGGTGAGGAGCCCGTGCGACGTGGAGATGATCGCCACGCCGAGGCCGCCCAGCACCTTGGGCAGGGAGGTGGACTTCGCGTAAACCCGGAGACCGGGCTTGGAGATCCGCTTGATGCCCGCGATGGAGCGCTCACGGTTGGGGCCGAACTTCAGCTCCAGGACGAGGTTCTTGCCGACCTCGGCGTCCTCGACCTTCCAGCCCGTGATGAAGCCCTCCTGCTGGAGGATCTCCGCGATGTGAGACTTGATCTTCGATGCCGGCATCGTCACGGAGTCGTGGTATGCCGAGTTCGCGTTCCGCAGACGCGTAAGCATGTCTGCGATCGGATCAGTCATGGTCATGAATTGGCCTTCGGCCTCTCTCGCCGGGGTTTCCTGTATGCGCCATCCCTCTCCCCACTCGGTGGCGGGACGGGTGCGGTGCGGGGACCTACGGCGTAGTAAGTCGTACGGGCGGCAACAGGCGCCCAACCCTCCAAGCCTAAGCCATGGAAGGGAGGGCGCCTGACACGCCCAGTGCTTACCGAGAGCTTCGGGAGTCCCTTAAAGCGGGGACTACCAGGAGCTCTTGGTCACGCCCGGCAGCTCGCCACGGTGAGCCATCTCACGAAGGCACACGCGGCACAGGCCGAACTTGCGGTACACGGAGTGGGGACGGCCGCAGCGCTGGCAGCGCGTGTAGCCACGCACGCCGAACTTGGGCTTGCGAGCAGCCTTCGCGATCAGAGCCTTCTTCGCCATCTCGCTCACGCCTCCTTGAAGGGGAAGCCGAGGTGACGAAGGAGGGCGCGGCCCTCAGCGTCGTTGGTCGCCGTGGTCACCACGGTGATGTCCATACCCCGGGTACGGTCGATCTTGTCCTGGTCGATCTCGTGGAACATGACCTGCTCGGTGAGACCGAAGGTGTAGTTGCCACGGCCGTCGAACTGCTTGGGGGACAGACCACGGAAGTCGCGGATGCGCGGGAGCGCGAGCGACAGGGTGCGGTCCAGGAACTCCCACATGCGGTCGCCACGGAGCGTGACGTGGGCACCGATCGGCTGGCCCTCACGCAGCTTGAACTGCGCGATGGACTTGCGGGCCTTGGTGACGGCCGGCTTCTGCCCGGTGATCGTGGTGAGGTCGCGGATGGCGCCCTCGATCAGCTTGGAGTCGCGGGCGGCGTCGCCCACACCCATGTTGACCACGATCTTGACGAGGCCCGGGGTCTGCATGACGTTCTCGTACGAGAACTCTTCCTGCAGCTTGCCCGCGATCTCCTCGCGGTACTTCGTCTTGAGACGCGGAGTCGTGGTGGTAGCCATCAGATGTCCTCACCCGTCCGCTTGGCAACGCGAACCTTGTTGCCCTCGTCGTCGAAGCGGTAGCCGACACGCGTGACGACCTTCTTGCCGTCCTTCTCCACGACCAGCTGGACGTTGGAGACGTGGATCGGCGCCTCGACGGTGACGATGCCACCGGCCTGCGAACCCTTGGCGGTCGGGCCGGCCTTGGTGTGCTTCTTGACCCGGTTGACACCCTCGACCAGGACGCGGTCCTCGCGGGGGAAGGCCGCGATGACCTTGCCCTGCTTGCCCTTGTCCTTACCGGTGATGACCTGGACCAGGTCGCCCTTCTTGATCTTCATGCTTACAGCACCTCCGGCGCGAGCGAGATGATCTTCATGAACTTCTTCTCGCGCAGCTCCCGGCCGACCGGGCCGAAGATACGGGTGCCACGAGGGTCGCCGTCGTTCTTGAGAATGACGGCGGCGTTCTCGTCGAAGCGGATGTACGAGCCGTCCGGACGGCGGCGCTCCTTGACGGTGCGAACGATGACCGCCTTGATGACGTCACCCTTCTTCACGTTGCCGCCGGGGATCGCGTCCTTGACGGTGGCGACGATGACGTCACCGATGCCCGCGTAGCGGCGACCGGAGCCACCGAGCACACGGATGCAAAGGATCTCCTTCGCACCAGTGTTGTCGGCGACACGCAGTCGCGACTCCTGCTGGATCACGTCTATCTCCTGATTGTCTGCCGGTTCCCGGCAGGGGCCGCCTCGTTACGAGGGAGCCCCTGCCGAGCCTGGCGGAACTGACCTGCGGATGTACCCCGCAGGAATTACTTGGCCTTCTCGAGGATCTCGACGACGCGCCAGTGCTTCGTGGCGGACAGCGGCCGGGTCTCCATGAGGAGGACACGGTCGCCGACGCCGGCGGCGTTCTGCTCGTCGTGCGCCTTGAGCTTGCTCGTGCTGCGGATGACCTTGCCGTACAGGGCGTGCTTCTTGCGGTCCTCGACGGCGACGACGACGGTCTTGTCCATCTTGTCGCTGACGACGATGCCCTCACGGGTCTTGCGGAATCCGCGCGCCTCGGTGTTCGTCTCAGTCACGTTGTTCTCGCTCATCAGGCGTTCTCCACCGTTTCGATGCCCAGCTCACGCTCGCGCATCAGGGTGTAGATCCGCGCGATGTCCTTGCGGACCGCCTTCAGACGGCCATGGTTCTCAAGCTGTCCGGTCGCCGCCTGGAAGCGGAGGTTGAACAGCTCTTCCTTGGCCTCGCGGAGCTTGTTCAGCAGCTCCTCGTTGCCCAGCTCGCGCAGCTCGGACGCCTTGGTACCGGCCGACATCACGCTTCACCTGCCTCGCGCTTGACGATCCGGCACTTCATCGGCAGCTTGTGGGCGGCGCGAGTGAGGGCCTCACGGGCGATCTTCTCGTTCGGGTAGGACAGTTCGAACATGACCCGGCCCGGGTGCACGTTCGCGATCCACCACTCCGGCGAACCCTTACCGGAACCCATGCGGGTCTCGGCCGGCTTCTTCGTGAGCGGGCGGTCCGGGTAGATGTTGATCCAGACCTTGCCGCCACGCTTGATGTGGCGGGTCATCGCGATACGGGCCGCCTCGATCTGGCGGTTGGTCACGTACGCCGGCGTGAGGGCCTGAATGCCGTACTCGCCGAACGCAACCGTCGTACCGCCCTTGGCCTGGCCACGGCGCTTCGGGTGGTGCTGCTTGCGGTGCTTGACCCTACGAGGGATCAGCATGTCGGTCAGGCCTCCGTTCCGGTGCTCTCAGCCGGAGCGGCGGCGGCGGGAGCCTCGGCCTTGGGGGCCTCGGCGCCGGCAGCCTGCTGCGGCTTACGACCGCGACCGCCACGCTCGCCACCGCGGCCACCACGGCCGGCGGGGCGGTCAGCGCCACCACGGGCCGGGCGGTTGCCGGCGCGGGCAGCGGCGTTCTCGGCGCGGACCTCGGCGATGTTCTTGACGTCGCCCTTGTAGATCCAGACCTTCACACCGATGCGGCCGAAGGTCGTCTTGGCCTCGAAGAAGCCGTAGTCCACGTTCGCGCGGAGCGTGTGCAGGGGCACACGGCCCTCGCGGTAGAACTCCGAGCGGGACATCTCGGCGCCACCGAGGCGGCCACCGCACTGGATCTTGATGCCCTTGGCGCCGGCCTTCATGGCGGACTGCATGCTCTTACGCATGGCCCGACGGAAGGAGACGCGGGAGGAGAGCTGCTCGGCGACGGCCTGGGCCACCAGCTGAGCGTCCGTCTCCGGGTTCTTGACCTCGAGGATGTTCAGCTGGACCTGCTTGCCGGTCAGCTTCTCCAGGTCGCCGCGGATACGGTCGGCCTCGGCGCCGCGGCGGCCGATGACGATGCCCGGACGCGCGGTGTGGATGTCGACGCGGACGCGGTCACGGGTGCGCTCGATCTCCACCTTCGAGATGCCGGCGCGCTCCATGCCGGACGTCATCATCCGACGGATGGCGACGTCTTCCTTGACGTAGTCCTTGTACAGCTTGTCGGCGTACCAACGCGACTTGAAGTCGGTCGTGACACCGAGCCGGAACCCATGCGGGTTTACCTTCTGGCCCATTACCGGGTTCCTTCCTTGCTGCTGACGACCACGGTGATGTGGCTGGTCCGCTTGCGGATCCGGTAGGCACGGCCCTGGGCACGCGGACGGAACCGCTTCAGGGTCGGGCCCTCGTCGACGTACGCCTCGCTGATGAACAGCGAAGTGGCGTCCGTGTGGTCGTAGTTGTGCGCGGCGTTGGCGATGGCGCTGTCCAGCACCTTGCCGACCGGCACGCTCGCGGCCTGCGGGGCGAAACGCAGGACCGCCTGAGCCTCCGTGGCGTCGAGGCCACGGATGAGGTCCACCACTCGGCGGGCCTTCATGGGCGTGACGCGGATGTACCGCGCCTGGGCCCTGGCTTCCATGGTTGTCCTTCCAGTGTCTGTCATGGTCATTCCACCCCGCTGTTAGCGGCGCTTCGACTTCCGGTCGTCCTTGACGTGACCCCGGAAGGTGCGCGTCGGCGAGAACTCGCCGAGCTTGTGGCCGACCATCGACTCGGTGACGAACACCGGAATGTGGGTCTTGCCGTTGTGCACCGCGATCGTGTGGCCGAGCATGGCCGGGATGATCATCGAGCGACGGGACCAGGTCTTGATGACGTTCTTGGTGCCGGCTTCGTTCTGTACGTCCACCTTCTTGATGAGGTGTCCGTCGACGAAGGGCCCCTTCTTGAGACTGCGCGGCATCTAAACCCGCTCCTAGCGCTTCTTGTTCGTCTTGCGGCGGCGGACGATGTACTTGCTCGAAGCCTTCTTCGGCGAGCGAGTACGACCCTCCTTCTGACCCCAGGGGCTGACCGGGTGGCGACCACCGGAGGTCTTGCCCTCACCACCACCGTGGGGGTGGTCAACCGGGTTCATCGCCACACCGCGAACGGTCGGGCGGACGCCCAGCCAGCGCTTACGACCGGCCTTGCCCCAGTTGATGTTGCTCTGCTCGGCGTTGCCGACCTCGCCGACGGTGGCGCGGCAGCGCACGTCGACCAGACGGATCTCACCGGACGGCATGCGGAGGTGGGCGTAGGCGCCCTCCTTCGCGAGCAGCTGCACGGAGGTACCGGCGGAGCGGGCGAACTTGGCGCCGCCACCGGGACGGAGCTCGATCGCGTGGATCGTGGTACCGACCGGGATGTTGCGGAGCGCCAGGTTGTTGCCCGGCTTGATGTCGGCCCCGGGACCGTTCTCCACCCGGTCGCCCTGCTGCAGGTTGCGCGGGGCGAGGATGTAGCGCTTCTCGCCGTCCGCGTAGTGCAGCAGCGCGATGCGCGCGGTGCGGTTGGGGTCGTACTCGATGTGCGCGACCTTCGCCGGCACGCCGTCCTTGTCGTGGCGACGGAAGTCGATGACACGGAAGGCGCGCTTGTGTCCGCCACCCTGGTGGCGAACGGTCACACGACCGGCGTTGTTACGGCCGCCCTTGCTGTGCAGGGGGCGGACCAGCGACTTCTCCGGCGTGGACCGCGTGATCTCGACGAAGTCGGCGACGCTGGAGCCGCGACGGCCCGGCGTAGTCGGCTTGTACTTGCGGATTCCCATTTCTCAGTCCTCGTCCGATATCGGACGATCCGACCCGCTTACGCGGTCGGACCGCCGAAGATGTCGATACGGTCGCCCTCGGCAAGGGTCACGATCGCGCGCTTGCTGTCGGCACGCTTGCCGAAGCCGGTGCGGGTCCGCTTGCGCTTGCCCTGGCGGTTGATCGTGTTGACCCCGGTGACCTTGACCGAGAAGACCGCCTGGACGGCCTGCTTGATCTGGGTCTTGTTGGCGCCGGGGGCCACGATGAACGTGTACTTGCCCTCGTCGAGGAGCGCGTAGCTCTTCTCCGACACGACCGGCTTCAGCAGGACGTCACGGTGGTCCGTGAACGCCTTGCTGGGCGCGGTGACGACGGTGTTCTTGCCCTCGGTGGCGTGGCGCTTCGCCTTGGCGACGCGCGCGACCTTGGCGGCCTTGGCCGCCTTGGAGGCGATGGAGGGGTGACGAATCGCCATCAGACCTCAGTCCCTTCGGTGTCGTTGGCCTTGTTCGGGCCGGACACGAAGGACTCCAGGGCGCCCTGGGTGAAGACCACATCGTCGGAGACGATCACGTCGTACGTGTTCAGCTGGCCCGGCTCCAGGATGTGCACCTGGGGCAGGTTGCGGGCGGAGAGCCACGCGGCCTCGTCGGCACGCTCGACGACCAGGAGCAGGTTCTTGCGCTCCGAGATCTTGCCGAACAGCGACTTGGCGGCCTTCGTGGAGGGGTTCTCGCCCTCGATCACGCCGGAGACGACGTGGATGCGGTTGTGGCGGGCCCGGTCGGTGAGGGCGTGGCGCAGGGCCGCGGCCTTCATCTTCTTCGGGGTCCGCTGCGAGTAGTCACGCGGCTGCGGGCCGTGGACGACGCCACCACCGGCGAACTGCGGCGCGCGGGTCGAGCCCTGGCGCGCACGGCCGGTGCCCTTCTGACGGTAAGGCTTCTTACCGCCACCACGAACCTCGCCGCGGGTCTTGGTCTTGTGCGTGCCCTGGCGGGCGGCCGCGTTCTGCGCGACGACGACCTGGTGGATCAGCGGGATGCTGACCTTCTCCACGCCGAAGATCTCCGCGGGGAGTTCGACGCTTCCGGTCTTCTCGCCGGCAGGCGAAAGGATGTCAACAGTGCTCATCGGTACCTCAGGCCCCCTTGGCCGCGGTGCGGACCAGGACGAGGCCGCCGTTCGGACCGGGAACCGCGCCCTTGATGAGCAGCAGACCCTTCTCCGCGTCAACGGCGTGGACGGTCAGGTTCTGGGTGGTGACCCGCTCGTTGCCCATGCGACCCGCCATGCGGAGGCCCTTGAACACACGGCCCGGGGTGGCGCAGCCACCGATGGAGCCGGGAGAGCGGTGCTTGCGCTGGGTGCCGTGACCGGCGCCGAGGCCCTTGAAGTTGTGACGCTTCATGACACCGGCGAAGCCCTTGCCCTTGCTCTTGCCGGTCACGTCCACCTTGACGCCGGCCTCGAAGACCTCGGCGGAGATCTCCTGGCCCAGCGTGTACTCGGAGGCGTCCGCGGTGCGGATCTCGACGAGGTGACGGCGGGGGGTGACGTCGGCCTTGGCGAAGTGACCCTTGAGGGGCTTGTTCACCTTGCGCGGGTCGATCTCGCCGAAGGCGATCTGGACCGACTCGTAGCCGTCGACATCGTTCGTACGGACCTGGGTCACGACGTTGGGGCCGGCCTTGACGACGGTGACCGGAACAACACGGTTGTTCTCGTCCCACACCTGCGTCATGCCGAGCTTCTCGCCCAGGATTCCCTTGATCTGCTTAGCCATTCTCAGATCACCGATCCCTAGAGCTTGATCTCGATGTCGACACCGGCCGGGAGGTCGAGTCGCATCAGAGAGTCAACGGTCTTGGGCGTCGGGTCGAGGATGTCGATCAGGCGCTTGTGCGTGCGCATCTCGAAGTGCTCGCGCGAGTCCTTGTACTTGTGCGGCGACTTGATGACGCAGTACACGTTCTTCTCAGTGGGCAGCGGCACCGGGCCCGCGACCGACGCACCAGTGCGGGTCACCGTCTCGACGATCTTCTTCGCCGAGGAGTCGATGACCTCGTGGTCGTAGGCCTTGAGCCGGATGCGGATCTTCTGTCCCGCCATGGCTACTCAGTAGTCCTTTGTCTCGTTTAACGCTCTGGAACCCGGTGTCCTGTTCACCCGCCCCTCCGACCCACGCGGTCGGGTGTGTCGCGCTTCCACTGACACGGATGCCCCTTGTTCGAGCATCCCTGGTCCGGGAAACACGGCCTCACCTTCAGCCGCGGGCCGGGGGCAGAAGCCCACCGGGTGCCTGGCCTGTGCCGTACCTTGCTTCCCGAAAGATTCCCGTACGTCCGCCCCAGCGCTGCCATGTGGCAGTTAAGGCGACGAGTACTGTGGGACTCGCTTCCGGTCCTCCCGGCGGGAGGCGCGCAGCATCAACACTCGACCGAGCAACCCCGCTAGTCTGCCATACGGCCCACCGGCTCCGCCAATCGAGCCGGAGAGATTACCCCGAGAGTGACAGAGGTCAAACCCGACGCCCGGGGGCACGGGGGCGGTGACCGCTCGACTCCTCAAGTCGGCTCCTCAGACCGGCTCCGCCGTACGCCGTCGTGGCCCCGCCCAGTACACCGTGCCCAGCGCCAGGACCAGGGCGGCGGGGAGGAGCAGGACCGTCGCCGGGTGTACGTGTTCGTGGAGGAGCCAGGCGCCCAGGAGGCCGCCGGCGAACATCGCGGCGACCGAGGCGAGGCGGCGGCCCTCGTCGCGGAGGCCCGGGCCGGCGCGGGTGACGGGGAGCGGGGGCAGGCCGCTGAGGAAGGCGGTGAGGGCGCGGGTGGAGACCGTGGTGGGGACGTCCGCGACCCGGACCCGCAGGGTGGTGACGTTGCGGACACCCATGGCCGCGGCGACCAGGGCGACCACGGCGAAGTGCGGGCCGTCCACCGGGGTGCCCGGTGTGTCGACGTCGGTGCGCCAGGCGACCAGACCGCCGAGCCCCAGCAGCAGCGCCTCGACGATCAGCGCGGGCCCCAGCCACCGGTGGCCACGCGCGTCCACACCCGCCTCGAACCGGGAGCCGAGCACCGCGCCGACCGCGAACGCCGCACACGAGACACCCGCCGCGGCCGGCGACAGCCCGGCGACGCCGATGAGCGCGAAGGAGAGGAAGAGCAGGTTCCCGGTCTGCACCGCGGTGAACACCGGTCCGAGCACGAGAAAGCTGACGGCCTCGATCATGCCGGTCGTCAGCGTGAGCGCCACCATGGCGGAGGTGAGCCCGACGCCCGCTCGGGGTTTCATACCCGGACCCTAGGCCGCGCATAATCCGCTCGCCCGCCCACGAGCCGCACTCCTACGCTGATCAGGTAAGTCGGCTGCCACGGGGGAACCGGGGAACGTCCATCATGCGCACGCACTATCCGAGGACCCGGCATCTGCCCTGGTCCCCCGGCGCCACCGCCGACGATCTACGGGTCACCGACCTGTCCGGCCTGCGCGGCCACGAGGTCGTGGTGACCGAGAAACTCGACGGCGAGAACACCACGCTGTACCGCGACGGCGTGCACGCCCGCTCACTCGACTCCGCGCACCACCCCTCCCGTACCTGGGTCAAGGCGCTCCAGGCCCGTATCGGCCCCGCCGTGCCCGAGGGCTGGCGGGTGTGCGGCGAGAACATGTTCGCCCGGCATTCGATCGCGTACGACGACCTGGACAGCTGGTTCTACGGCTTCTCGGTGTGGGACGCGGACGGGCGCTGTCTGGACTGGGACCGGACGCTGGACTTTCTGCGTGGACTCGGGGTGCCCGCGCCGCGCGTGCTGTGGCGGGGCGTGTTCGACGAGCGCGCGCTGCGGGCCCTGCGGCTGGACCTCAGGCGGCAGGAGGGCTACGTCGTCCGGGTCGCCGACGGCTTCGCCGCGGAGGAGTTCGGCGCGCGGGTCGCGAAGTGGGTGCGGGCCGGGCACGTGCGGACGGACACGCACTGGATGCACGCGGCGGTCGTCGAGAACGGGCTGGGCGCGCGTGCGCCGCTGTGGGCCGTGCGCTCCGGCGCACCCGCCGACGCGGACGCGCTGGCGGAGGCGGTCGGACTGCCCGGCGAGGGCGACCGGGAGGCCGTGGCCCGCTTCGAACCGGCGCAAGCCACCGGCGACGACCGGCTCGTCGGCGTCCTGGCCACGCTGCTGCACGGCCAAGGCTCCGGCCACGGCGGCCGGCGGGCCCGGGTCGCCGCCCGGCTGGCCGGCGTCGTGGGCATGCCGCTCGCGCGCCGGGTCGCCGACCTGGTGGGGCTGCACCCCGCGCTGCACCGGCCGTATCCCGACGAGGAGCGCGGGACCGGCCTGGCCCGGCTCTCCCTGGCCACCGATCTCGGGCTGCTGCACGCGGTGGCGCGGGCCACGGCGGTGACGGACGAGGCGCGGGAGCAGGTGGAGTGGTCGGCGCTGCACGCCGAGGAGGTGCGGGGCCCGGACGGGACCGCCCTGCGGGAGGCGTTCGCGGGGCTGTCGGCCGACGCGGCCGTCCGGTGCCGGGCGGAGGCGCGGGAGGCGTACGCGCGGGGGCGCGTAGCGGATGTGGACGCGGCCGTCGCCGCGACCTGGCGGTGGCGGTCGGGGGCGTACCCGAGGCTGGTCCAGCTGGTCGGCCCGGCGGGGAGCGGCAAGAGCACGTTCGCGCGGGGGCTCGGGGGCGTGGACGCGTACGTATCGCTGGACGATCTGCGCGCGGCACGCGGCGCGCGCGCCGATCAGCGCGCCAACGCGGATGTCCTGCGCGCCGGGCTCGACCGGCTGGACGGCGCGCTGGCCGCCGGCGGGACGACGGTCTGGGACGCCACCTCGCTCACCCATCAGCAGCGCGCGCTGGTGCACGCGGTCGCGCACCGCCGCAACGCGCTGGTCACGCACGCCGTGGTGCTGGTGGACGAGGACGAACTCGTACGACGCAACACCCGGCGCGAACATCCGGTGCCGCCCGAGGTGCTCACCGGTCAGCTGCGCCGCTTCGCCCCGCCGTATCCGGGCGACGCGCACCGCACCTGGTACATCGGGGCGAGCGGGACCATAGAGGACGAGATCTGAGGAAGAGGTCTGAGGAACCGTGCGGACGAGCGAGGAGATCTATCACCGGGTGCGCTGGGACGCGCGCTTCGACCCGGCCCGTTTCGTGCTCGGCGTGCTCCAGCGGAACGCCGCGCCCAAGCGGGTCCCGCTGCCCGCGTTCGTGCCCGGCGGTGAGATCCCGTGGCACCGGGTGCTGTTCTTCGAGGCGGACGGCGAGGTGGTCTGGGACCGGGCCACGGGTGTGGACCGGATGGACGCGACGGACGCGGGGCGCGTACGGGAGGCCCGGCTGCTCCGGGCGCCCTTCTTCACGGCGCGCACGCCGCACGCGTGGGACGGCGAGCGCTGGGCGCCCGCGTCCGGCTCACCGCGCACGGCCGCCTCCGACCGCGTCCGGGTGCTGACCTGGAACACCCTCTGGAACCGCTACGACGCCGACCTCATCGACACCGCCCGGCGCAGACCCCTGCTGCTGCGGGCCCTGCGCGAGGCCGAGGTGGACGTGATCGCGTTGCAGGAGGTCGAGGCGGAGCTGCTGGCCCTGCTCCTGCGCGAGCCCTGGCTGCGCGAGGGCTGGACCCTCGCCACGGACCCGCGTGGCCGGGACGTGGACACGTACGGGCTGCTTTTGCTGAGCCGGCTGCCGGTCCGCGAGGCCGCGTTCCACGCGCTGGGCGCGCACAAGGCGGTGATCGCCACGGTGGTGGAGACCGGCGTACGCCCCCTCGTCGTCGCGGCGACGCATCTGAGCAGCGACCACTCGGCCGACGGCGCGGGCCGCCGTACGGCCGAACTGTCCCGTATCGCCGAGGGGTTGGCGGGTCTGGACTCCGATCTGCTCCTCCTCGGCGACTTCAACGACGGCGGCGACACCCCACAGACGACGCTGGGCATGCGGGACGCATGGAGCGAGGCGCACGGCCCGCAGGACATGACACCGACCTTCGACCCGACCGCCAACCCGCTGGCCGCGATCTCGTCCCTGTCCGGACGGGCGTCGCGGCTGGACCGGGTACTGCTGCGCGGCGCGGAGCTGCGGGTGGAGCGGGCCGAGCTGTACGGGGACGCGCCCACGGCGGAGGGGCTGTACGTCTCGGACCACTACGGGGTACGAGCGGAGGTGGGCCCCGCCACCACCGCGGACACCGGCCTCGCCCGCCTGGACGTCCGACCGACGGCCCGTACGGCGCTGGCGTGGCTGCCGCCCGAGGACCTGTGGCCGCCGCTGCAGGACATCCGCCGGAGGCACGACCCGCAGATCCACCGCTGGCCCCCGCATGTGAACGTCCTCTTCGGCTTCGTACCGGAGCACGCGTTCGAGGAGGCGGCGTCGGTGCTGGAGACGGCGATGACGGCGATGACGGCCACGACCTCCCCGTTCGACGCCCGGCTGGAGGGCGTGCACTGGTTCGGGCACCGGGACGACGCGACGGTGTGGCTGGACCCGGCGGCGGCGGGCGAGGGCCCGTGGGCCGCCCTGCACGACACCCTCGTACGCCACTTCCCGAGCTGCCGGGGCCGCCACGAGGGCTTCACCCCGCACCTGAGTCTGGGCCGCACCACCGACCCGAACACCTTGGCGACGGCCTGCGCGGCACGGCTCGGTCCCCTGTCGGCGAAGGTCGGCGAGCTGGCCCTGCTGTCGCGGCGCGGGGACGAGCCGATGCGGGTGCGGGGGACGGTGGCGCTGGGGACGGGTGAGGTGCGCTGGAGGGAGGAGGAGCGGGGGTCTGACGAGGGTGGCGAGGCCGACGGGGACGAGGTGGCCGACCGGGTCACCCGCCTCCTCACGGACGCGCTCCCCGCCGGTGTCGTCCACGTGGTCGGCTCCCGGCGCATGGGCTGCGCGCTGCCCGGCGCGGATCTGGACCTGGTGGCGGCACTGCCGGGCGCGGTCGAACTGGCCGATGTTCAGGCGAAGTTGATCGCGATGCCGGGTGCGGCAGCCGACGGCGTACGCGAGGTGATCGGGGCGCGCGTACCCGGCGTACGGCTGCGGCTCGACGGGCTGGACGTGGATCTGGCGGTCGTGGCCACCGGTTCGATGGACCCGGCTGAGGCGGTGGAGCGGCGGGCCGAACTGGGCGAGGCGGCGGCGATCGCGCTCAGCGCGGTGAGCGACGCGGAGGCGGTGCTCGCCTCGGCGGGCGCGCAGGGGCCGGCGTTCGCGCGGCTGGCCCGACAGGTCAAGGCGTGGGCGAGGGCGCGGGGCCTGGACTCGGCACCGTTCGGCGGTCTGCCGGGCCTGGCGTGGTCCGTGCTGGCCGCGCGCACGGTGAGGGAAACGGGTGGCGGGGAGACGGGCGAGGCCGGTGTCCAGTCGCCCTCCGACCTCCTCCGGCACTTCTTCGCGACGTGGGCGGCATGGGACTGGCGAGAGCCGGTAGGAGCCCCTGCGGACACTCCCCTTCCCCTCCCCCTCACCATCACGACCCCCTCGGCCCCGGTCCGCCCCTGCACGGACCAGGTCACGGTGGGCATGCGCGACCTGATCACCCAAGAGCTGTTCCGGGCCTGGGAGTTGCTGGAGGAGGGGAGCCCTCTGTCCGCCCTTCTCACCCCTCCCCCACTCCACCGCCGCCACGCCGCGTGGGCGATCGTGACGGTGGAGGGGGGTGCGGACGAGGACCGGGGCCGGGTACGCGGCAGGATGCGGGCCCTGATCACGGACCTCGCCGAGGCGGCCCCCGACTGCCACGCCTGGCCCCGCCCCTTCACCACGGCCCCCACCCGCTACGCCATCGGCCTGGGGAAGACCCCACCGGCCCCGGCCGACCTGACCGCCGTGGCGGAGCGTCGGCTACGCGGCTTGCCGGGGGTCACGCTGACGAGGGCCGAGGGCGGCGAGGTGCCGAGCCTGTACTGAGGCGGTCAGCGCACGTCGACGTAGGCCACCGGGCTGGTGGCGGTGCCGGTCGTGGTGTTGCCGTAGTACACCCAGCGGTAGAAGCCGTCGGCGGAGGCGTTGACCGTGGTCTTCAGGCCGCCGGTGCTGCTGGTGGTGACCTTCTTGACCGTCTTGAACGAGGTGGCGTCCGAGGCGCGGTACTGGAGGCTGACCGTACGGCCGCTGTAGCCGCCGTACTTCTTGGTGCTCCAGTTCGCCCGGGTGACCTTGCCCGTGACGGTGATCTTCTTGCCCTTGGTGACCGTCTCCGGGGTGGCGCCCACGGTCGCCTTGGCCGCGCGCTTGAGCTGCACGGTCATGGACCGGGTCTCGTACTCCTCGGTCTTGAGACCGCCGTTGGACTTCCACAGCCGCAGTGCGACGGCGGTCTTCCAGGTGGTGGCCGCCGCGTTGGTGTCGACCTGCTTCCGGCTCCAGTGCGGGTCGATGTGGAACTCGCCCTCGCAGCGGGCGTGCTTGGCGTCGACCTCGAAACAGGTGTAGATACCCGGCCCGATGTAGCCGTCGCCGGTGTCGACGGCCTTGCTCATGCCACCGCGGTAGATGAAGGGGTGCGCGGTGTAACCGGAGGGCTTCGCGGTGCTCTGCCCGGCCGGCAGAGTGATGTTGAAGGAGATCGGCGGCGCCACTTCCTTCGTCGTGCCGACCACGATCGGCTTGCCCTTGTTGATGACGATGTCCGACACGGTGATACCGGTGTCCGCCGCCTGAGCCGCCGGCGCGTTCAGCACCGTAAGCCCGAGCGCCCCCACGAGCGCGGCCACCGCGACGGTTCGTCTGCCTGACTTCATTCACACCTCTTCGAACGAATGCCCTACTAGGAAGCGGCAGAGTACCAAGGGTGATCTCACGGCGATTCCACACGTCAAACCCACCGGAGGGGGCAGACTTTGCTCTCGTTCAGGGATGGGTGACAGAACGCGAAAGAACCGGAGAAACCGACGTCATGGTGAAGGTGCGGCTGGAGACCAGCCGGGAACACGTCGCCGAGCTGGCACGGCTGCGCGATCCGATCGGCGCGGTCGAGGAGCTGATCTGGAACAGCGTCGACGCCGACGCCGGACACGTGACCGTCACGCTGGAGCGCAACGACCTGGGCGGCGTGGACCGGGTCCGCGTCCAGGACGACGGCAGCGGGATGCCGGCCGAGCACTGCGAGGAGTACTTCCGGCCGATCGGCGCCTCCTGGAAGAAGCGCGCTCAGGGCAGCCCCGTGAAGAAGCGCGCCCTGCACGGCAAGAACGGGCGCGGCCGGGTCCGCGCCTTCGCCCTCGGCATCCAGGTGCGCTGGACCAGCGTCAGCGACGCGCTCGGGGGCCGGCAGCAGCTGGTGATAGAGGCGGACCGGCGCTCGATGGACGAGTTCGACATCGGCGACCCGGAACCCACCGACGATCCGACCGGCACGCTCTTCGAGGCGTTCGGCGGGGACGAGCAGCTGGACATCCTCGCGGAGGACCGGGCCCGCTCATCGCTCACCACGGCCTTCGCCACGTACCTGGAGAAATACCCGGACGTCCGGATCGAGTACGACGGCCAGGACCTTGACCCGGCCGCCGAGCAGTCGCACGTGAGCGACTACGACCTGCCTTCCCCCGCCGCTTGGAGCGGCGACCCGGCGCGTCTGAAGGTGGTCGAGTGGCGCAAGCCCGTCACCCGCGCGCTCTTCCTGTGCGACGGAGAAGGCATGTCGCGAGCGCAGCTCAAGCCCGGCATCCAGGCCCCCGGCTTCGAGTTCACGGCACATCTCACCTGGTCCGGCTTCGACGACGTCGACTCCGAGGACCTCGCCTTCACCGACTGGGCGGCCCACGGGCCGCTGGCCGAAGTGCTCGCGGCGGCCCGTGACCAGCTCAAGACTCACTTCCGCGCACGTGTGGACGAACGACGGCGGGAACAAGTCGCGGAATGGCGCCGGGAAGGCATCTACCCGTACGCGGGGCAGCCTGCCGACGCACGCGAACGAACCGAACGCGAGACATTCGACGCGGTGGCCACGACCGTCTTCCGCCACCTGCCCAAGTCCACCGGCACGCGCAGAACCACGTTCGCCCTGCTTCGCTCAGTGCTCGCGCACGAGCCCTCGGACGTGCTGCGCATCGCCGAGGAACTGTTCAACCTCTCCAAGCAGGAACGCGAGCAGCTCAACCGGCTGCTCGACCGCACTCCCTTGTCAGCCCTGGTCAAGGCCTCCACGGCCGCGACCAGCCGGCTGGACTTCCTGGCGGCCCTGGAACACCTCGTCTTCGACCCCGAAGCCAAGAACCGCGTGAAGGAGCGCTCCGAGCTGCACCGAATCCTGGAGAACGAGTGCTGGGTCTTCGGCGAGGAGTACGGCCTGCATGTGAGCGATCGAAGCCTCACCGAGGTTCTACGGCAGCACTGCCACCTGCTGGGCCGCGAGAAGCCGACGGGCCCTCCCGTGCTCCGGCCCGACGGGCGCCAGGGGATTGTCGACCTCATGCTGTCGAGAGCGTCCCGGCACCGCCATGACGAACGGCACCACCTGGTGGTCGAACTCAAGCGCCCCGGCCTCACCCTGGGGTCGGCTGAGTTCGAGCAGCTCAGCAGCTACGCACAGGCTGTGCGCAAGGATGACCGGTTCCGGGACACTCGCACCACGTGGGACTTCTGGCTGGTCGGCAACGACATGACGGACACGCTCCGGGAGCTGTCCCACCAGCCCCACAATCCCCCCGGCTGCGCCCTCAACCAGCCGACGTACCGGATCTGGGTACGCACCTGGGGCGAACTCGTCCAGGACTGCGAAGCTCGGCTGCGTTTCTACGGGCAACAGCTGGAGTACCAGTCCTCCACCGAACACGCGATGGACTACCTGGTCCGCAACCACGGCGACGCGGTGGCGGAACTGGTCGCGGACGGAACGGTCCCCTCACCCCGCCGGGACGGTCAGCCCCCGGCCGCGTACGACACGAAGTCCGCCCAGGCGGAGGGCGTGAGCGCGAGCTGAGGGAGGCGTATGTCTTTGGAGTCGCGGATGTGGACGGTGCCGGGGGCGTGGGCGATCTCGACGCAGGACTCGCCATTGGTGCCGCTGCTGTAGCTGCTCTTGAACCACGCCAGTGCGGAGGCGTCCCCGGCCCCGGCCTCGTCGATCACATCTCCCCCGACAGCTGCTCGACGAAGGCCGCCCAAGCCGACGACGTGAGCGCGAGCCCGGGGAGCCGTATGTCCTTCGAGTCACGGACGTGGACAGTGCCGGGGGCGTGGGCGATCTCGACGCAGGACTCGCCATTGGTGCCGTCGCTGTAGCTGCTCTTGAACCACGCCAGTGCGGAGGCGTCCCCGGCGGAGGCCTTGCGGATCATGTCTCTCCCAGCAGTTGCTCGATGAAGGCCAGCGACTCCCGCGTGGGGAGGGCTTGCGCTCGGATGGTGCCGTACAGCAGCTCGATGATGCGCAGTTGCCGTAGATCGGAGACAGGCCGTCCCTGAAAGACACCGTCGGCGCGTCCCACTGCCGTGCCGTCCTCGAACTTCAGCAGCTCGACCCGGCCGTCCAGTCCCGGGTGGGCGCCGCTGTTGGTCGGCATCACCTGGAGCGTCACATTACGCATCTGGCCCACCTCCAGCAGACGGTGGAGCTGCTGCCGCCACACCATTGTGCCCCCGACCTCCCGGCGTAGAGGGGCCTCTTCCAGCACGAAGGCGATCGAGGGCGCAGGGTCCCGGTCGAACACGGACTGGCGGGCCACACGAGCGGCCACCATCCGCTCCACATCGTCCGGCGAGTACGCGGGCTTCCACGCCTCGATCAGGGTCCGCGCGTGCTCCGGCGTCTGCAGCAGCCCGCTGAGGCTGTTGCAGACGTACACCCCGATCTCAACCGCCTGCCCCTCCAGCTTCCCCAGCTCCCGCACCTTCTTCGGGTACCGGACCTTCTTCACGTCCTCCCAGGTCGCCGAGACGAGCCCGCCCGCGCCCAGCACCTCGTCGGACTTGTCCAGGTACTCCTGTCGGGGGATCCGCTTGCCGGCCTCGATCTTGTAGACGAGGTCCTCGCCGTACCCGATCGCCACCGCGAAGTCGGCCACCCGCATGCCGACGGCCTCGCGCCTCAACCGCAGCTGTCGCCCCACGGTCTCGACGACCGCGACGCCCCAGTCGTCGTCGGGGTCCACCTCCCAACCCGGCTCGTCCGTCGCGTCCTTGAGCCCGTCCACGTGCATCGCGCACCCCTTTGCCGTACCGCTGTGACGCAACGCCCCCTACCCGTACGCCCGTTTTGGACAAGCCCGACAGCGCCGGACAAGCCCTGGACAGTAACCGTACGTACCGGCGCAGTCACTGTGCACACTAGGCATACGCCGCCACGCTGAGTGAGGTGAATCCGGAAACCGTCGCCCCCGACACCGAACTCGTCGGCCCCGCCCGCAACTTCAGCGTGCGGCTGTCACCCACGCCTCGCGGAGCCCGTCTCGCGCGTCTCCTCGCCACCGAGCAACTGCGCGCGTGGGGGCTGCCCTTGCACCCGGCGGACCACATCGTCGCCGAGCTGGCGGCCAACGCGGCGACCCACGGCCGCGTACCGGGCCGCGACTTCGACCTGACGCTGTACGTCATCGGCGGCACCCTGCGCATCGAGGTGACGGACACGCGCGGCGAACGGCTCCCCCGAGCCCAACATCCCTCCCCCTACGCCGAGTCCGGGCGAGGCCTCCTCCTCGTCGAGGCCCTCGCCGACCGTTGGGGCACCGCGCCGGGAAGGCCGCCGCGCAAGACCGTCTGGGCCGAAATCACCCTGCGACCGGGACCCGATGTCGTGTGCTTCGGTGCGGCGGACGGTCTTTCCCCAAGGACCCTGGGAGTGAAAGAACCGCACCAAACCCCACCCCTCCTCCCGCCCGGCAGGCCGCCTCACCCTCGCGGGTGAACATCGCCCGCTCAGCTGGATTCGGCAGCGGTCACCTGCCCTACGCTCAGCGCAGCAGGACCACACAACCGCAGACATACGACGGCCCCCGCCGGGACTGCAATCCCAGTGCGAGGGCCTGACCACCAAGGAAGCAGAGACCCTTCCCGATGGATACCCAGCACCCTAGCGCGCCCTCGCGCGCCCCCGCCCGGCTTGCCGACGACAACCACCCGAACCGGCAGAGCCAGTCCCACGGCGGCGGTCTGATCCACGAGCACACCCGCCACACCACCCGCTTCACCGTGATCGGCAACCACCTCGCCCAGCACCCGGAGCTGTCGCTCCTCGCGATCGGGCTGGGGGCTCACATCCAGTCGTTGCCGAAAGGCGCCCGCATCGACATCAAGAGCCTCGCCGCCCGCTTCAAGGAGGGCGCGACCCGTATCGCCGCCGCGCTGAACGAGCTGGAGCACCACGGCTATCTGCGCCGGGAGCGCGTACGCATCCCCGGCGGCCGGATCATCACCCGTACGACGTCCTGCAACCAGCCCGGCCGCAGCCGTAGCCGTAGCCACAGTCACAGCCACGCGGAGGACGAGCCCGTACGCCCGGCACGCGCGCCCCGGCGGGAGAAGGCCCCCCGCAAGCCCCTCCCCGAGGTCCCCCAACCCGCCTACCGCTCCCCCACCCTCCTCCAGACCGCCACCGACCTCCTCGCCGACCTGCGCCGCACGGACCCCCGACTGCTCCTCTCGGCCTGCGACGCCGCGCACCTCGCCCCGGGCGTGGCCGCCTGGCTGGAGCGCGACCTCACCCCCACCGCCGTACGCCACGCCTTGACCGGCGATCTCCCGAACGAGCCCCTCCACCGCCCGGCCGCCCTCCTGGCCCACCGGCTCATGGCCCAGCTGCCACCCCTGCCGCCGTACCGGGCGCCCGCGTCACCACCGGCCGTCCAGTACCCCATGACGAACTGCGACGGCTGCGACCGCGGCTTCCGGGGCCCGGCGGGAAGCCGCTGCCGCGACTGCGGCCCCGCCCACACCACGCCCGACCAGACTCCTGACCTCACGGAGCCCGCCTAGCATGAACGTGACGATCCTTGCCTCCGGGCACAGACGAGGAGCGAGCGCCATGACCATCACCCCGGACAACGCACAGCACGGCGCCTCCCACCCCTACCGGGCCATGCGGGACTTCGTTCAGTCGATGGACGACACCCTCCCCGGCAAGTTCGAGATCACCAAGGAAGGGATCGTCCACGACATGCTGTCGCCCGTGAAGCAGCACGAACTCACCGCGCTGCGCCTGCGGAAACGGCTTGAGCGGCTCATGCCCGACGACCTGGTGGCCCACACGGGCACCCCGGATGTGGAGGACGAGCCGGAGGGGGTCATGCGACACCCCGACGTGATGCTCATCGCCGAGGCGGACATGGAAGGAGACGGATCCTTCGACGCCCGTACGCTGATCGCCGCGATCGAGATCGTGTCCCGCTCCAACCCCGACAACGACTGGATCGGCAAGGTCCGCGACTATCCCCTGCTCGGCATCCCCGTCTACGCCGTCTTCGACCCCCGCACCGGCACCGGCGCCGTCCTCACCGACATCCACTCCACCCCTGACGGCCCCCGCTACGCCACCCGCAAGGACTTCGTCTACGGCGAGGACGTCACCATCGCGGACTGGACCATCTCCACGAAGAACCTGCCCCTCTACCCGGACAAAAGCTGACAACGCCCGGGGCAGGGAGCACCGGGGTCACCGCCCCGCGGCCAACCCCTCCCGCAGCTCGGCATACGCCGCCTTCCGCCCGTACCCCTCGTCCATCGGCGTCGCCGCCCCCTGCCCCGCGAACACCCCGGGCACCCATGAGTACCGGTCCGTGAACCCCCACACCGTGAACGACGTACAGCTCCGCGCCCCGAGGCACGCGTCCAGCAGCCGCCGGAAGTACGACGCCTGGGTCGCGAGCTTCTCGGAGTCGGTCGGCAGAATCATCCGCACGTCCACCTCCGTGAACGCCGTCCGCATCCCCAGCGCCTCGAACCGGGCGAGGTTCTCCGCGACCTGCCCCGGGAAGCCGTACTGGATCGCGAGGTGCCCCTGCGCGCCGAAGCCCTGCACCGGTACGCCCTCCGCGCGCAACCGCTTCGCCAGTTCGTAGTACGCCGTGGACTTCGGGTTGACGCCCTCCACGTTGTAGTCGTTGAGGAAGAGCTTCGCCTTGGGGTCGGCCGCGTGGGCCCAGCGGAACGCGTCCGCGATGTACGACGGGCCCAGCTCACGCAGCCAGATCGAGTTCCGCAGGCTGCCGTCCTCCTCGAAGACCTCGTTCACCACGTCCCACTGCTGGATCTTCCCCTTGTACCGCTTCACCTCGGTGGTGATGTGCTTCCGGAGGATCCCGCGCAGCTCCGCCGCGCCGATCGACCCGTCCGCCACCCCGGCCGTCAGCCAGCCCGGCAGCTGGCTGTGCCAGACCAGGGTGTGACCGCGCACGACCTGACCGTGGGCGCGCGCGGAGCGGACCAGGTCATCGGCGGCCTTCCACTCGTACACACCGCGCTGCGGCTCGACCGACTCCCACTTCATGACGTTCTCGGCCGTCACCGAGTCGAACTCACGGCCCACAGTCCTGCGATACGTCCGGTCCTCGGCCAGCGCGGTCATGTCCACGGCCGTGCCGACACGCACCCCGGCCCGGTCGGCAAGCTGTCTCAACGACGGTCCGGACGCCCCGTGCGCCGAGGCCGGCTGCACAGCCACCCCCGTGGCCAGCAACGCCCCGGCGACCAGCGCGAGCACGGGCGTACGAAGGCGGTTCATGTACGTCATCTGCGAGTCCCTTCTCAGATCCGGCGGCTCTCCAACGGCCCCAGATACGTCGGCGTCAACCCACCCACATCGATCACCAGCCGCTGCAACACCACCGTCGGGTCGACCATCCAGAACGTCAGCCGGTGCGTCCCGGGCCCGGCGACCGCGTGCCGGGTCGCCGTCACGTTCACGTTGTCCGAGGTGTTGCGCGCCCACTGCTTGTTCATGAGCCCGTCGTCGGCCCCGGTGGCGGCATGGATGTCGACCACCCGCGGCTCCCCGTCGCCGAACGACACCGCGTACCGCAGCCCGCCCGTCGCGAGCGCCGGGTTGCGCGGCGAGACATACGCCCAGACGGTCACCTCGTCCACGGCCGACAGGACGCCGACCTCGTACTCCAGGCGCGGCCCGGCCCCACCCGGCGTCTGCCGGGCCGCCGTCACCGGCCACGGGGTCACCCCCGCGCCCGTACGCCCGATCCGCTCGATCCGGCGCCAGCGCACGCGCCCGTCGGGCGCCCCCACCGCCCGCGCGTAGCGCTCCGCGTCGATCGCCACATACCCGCCCGCCTCGACGAACCCCCGCAGCCCGCGCACCTCCCGCGCCGACGGCTTCTCGGCGACGGCCTTCACGGTCACCGAGGCCCCCGCCCCGGTCACGGTCAACGAACCCTCGGCACCCCCCGCCGGCACCCGCCCCCAGTCCACCCGGACACCCACCCGCACCTGCTCCTCGACCCGCCCCCGCGACCGCTCCACCACCAGCCACGGCACCGAGGCCTCGATCCGGTACGTGAAGGGCGTACGCCCCCGGTTGAAGATCTCCACATACTGCTGGGGCCGCGTCTGATACGGACTGAACACCGGCAGAACGGCTTCCTTCACCGAGTCCGGCCACCACTCCCCGGAGTCCTCGGAACCGTCGACCGCCACCCCCAGCCCCGCCCCCTCCGGCACCTCGATCCGCCGTACCTTGGGGAAGATCTCGTCCGGGAGGGCCACGTTGTCCTTCTCCGGCTGCTGCCACCCGGCGTTGGGGCCGTAGCGCTCCACGTCCCCGTACCCGATGTGCGGCTGGGTCTGGAAACCCCGCCACTTCCCGCCCGCCACCTCGGAGTTGAAGCGATCGGCCAGGGCGAAGTCCCGCTGGAGCCCCGCCTCGGCGGCCGCCGCCCGGCCGTTCGTCGCGGCCCGGCCCTGCCGCGCGTAGAGCAGGTTCTCGAACTCGGCCGCGCGCAGCCCGTACAGGTTCGCCGTCGCCAGCACCGCGTACCCGACCAGCTCGAACCACGCGTCCTGAGCGGCGGCCGGCAGCCGCCTCCCCACCCGCTCGGCCCGCTTCGCCAGCGCCCGCCACTCCTGCGTGACCCGCTCCAGCTCCCGGTGGCCGAAGTAGAAGGGCGTCTCCTGATCGTCGTAGACGACCTCCCCCGCGCCCCCGGCCAAGGTGATCCGCCGATTCAACAGCTCCGGCTTACGGCGGGCCTGGAGCTGCCCGTACGCGCTCAGCGCCTCGGCGATCTCCCCGGCGACGGCCTCCCCGAAGTTCTGCCGGGCGAACCCGCGCTCCCACTCCGCCAGCTCCTCCAGCCCCCAACGCCCGGTGTTCCAGGCGAAGTTCAGGAAGAACTCGGTCGGCAGCTCGTTCCCCTTGAGATCACCGACGTTCACCACCCACAGCCCGTGGTTGCCGTAGGCGGCGGCCTCGTGCAGCTGCTCCCACAGATTCGCCAGGTTCGCGGTGTCGACCCACTTGTAGTTGCGCCCGACCCCGACGTAGTCGAAGTGGTAGTACAACCCGTAACCCCCAGGTCGTACGGGCTCCCCCGGGTCCGGATGCTTACGGATGTTCCCCCAGTTGTCATCCGTGAGGACCACGGTCACATCGTCGGGCGCCCGCAGCCCCCGGTCCCAGTACCGCTGGACCTCCTTGTAGAGGGTCCACACCTGCGGGGTCTCCGACGCCGGGCGACCCGTCTCCTCCTCGATGATCCGGCGCTGGGCCGTGATGATCTCCTGCATCAGCTCGATGCCGTCGCCGTCGGGGAGGCTCGTGTCGCCGTTCCCGCGCATCCCGAGCGTGACGACACCCTCGAAGTCCTGCTCCACCATCCGCCGGACGCCGTCCCGCCAATAGGCCCGGATCGCCTCGGCGTTCCGGCGGTACGACCACTCCCCGGTGCCCCCGTAGGGGTCCCGCCCGGGGGTCACGACGTTCCCGGCCGCGTCCCGGACCGCCGGCACCGCATGCCGGTTCCACTCCTCGATCCCCCGCATCATGGGCGCCTCGTGAGACGTGCCCATGACAACCCCGTACTCGGTCGCCCGCGCGTGGTTCTCGGGGTCGTCCTCGGCGAAGGCCCGCCCCCACACCGCCGGCCAGACGTAGTTCCCCTTCAGCCGCAGCAGGACCTCGAAGACCTTGGCCCAGAAGTCCGCGGTGAAGCCCCCGGGGTGCCCCGGCGCCTTCCCGGGCCCGAAGTACGCCGGGGCCCACGTCCCGAGCGCCGGGTTCTCGTCGTTGATGAAGATCCCCCGGTACTTCACGGACGGCGTCCCCTGGCTGAAACGGCCGGGCCGCACGTACACCGCCTTCCGCCGGACCGGCGGCACATCGTCCCACCAGTACCAGGGCGAGACACCGAGGCCGTACGAGACGTCGTACGCCCCGAAGATCGTGCCGCGCGGATCGCTGCCCGCGACGACGAAGGCCCGCTCGACCCCGGGCATCGGCCGCTCGACGACCGTCTGCAGCGAGGTCTCCCACTTGCCCCGCACCCCGTCGACGTCCAGCTTCCCGGCGGCGATCAGCCCGTCGATCAGCGGACTCCGCCCGATGGTCCCCACCAGCACGACCTCGGCCGCCATCGCACTCCCCGGCCGCACCCCCGTCACCCGCTCGATGTCGCCCCGCAGATCCCCTGCGACCCGTACGACTCCGGGGTGATCCTCGGGGTCGACCACCACCGGGACCCCGACCAGCGACATGGCTCCGCCAGTGAAGGAGACATAGGCGCCGGGATCCGTGAGCCGTATCCCGGAACCCTCCGTGTCCGCCCGCGCGACCCCGGAGAGCACGGGCAGCATCGGCAGCGCGACCGCCCCCGCACTCGCTCCCAGCAACGCCCTACGCCCGACGCTCCACGCCATGACACAGCCCTCCACCCGAATTTGGTCAGCGGCATGACAAATGGTGAGGGGAGTGGCCCATGAGGGGAATGGGTCATCACCGTCGAATAGTTTCGGAACGACGAAAGGGCCCGTACGACCGAAGTCGTACGGGCCCTCTCAGGTCAGATGACCCTCAAGCGAGTGGACTCACTTGTTGATCTTGGTGACCTGGCCGGCGCCCACCGTGCGGCCACCCTCACGGATGGCGAACTTCAGGCCCTCTTCCATGGCGATGGGCTGAATGAGCTCAACCTTCATCTCCGTGTTGTCGCCGGGCATGACCATCTCGGTGCCCTCGGGGAGGGTCACAACGCCCGTCACGTCCGTCGTACGGAAGTAGAACTGCGGACGGTAGTTGTTGAAGAACGGCGTGTGGCGGCCACCCTCGTCCTTGGACAGGATGTAGGCCTGGGCCTCGAACTCGGTGTGCGGCGTGACCGAACCGGGCTTGATGATGACCTGGCCGCGCTCGACGTCCTCGCGCTTGATGCCACGGAGGAGCAGACCGACGTTCTCACCGGCCTGGCCCTCGTCGAGCAGCTTGCGGAACATCTCGATGCCGGTGACCGTGGTGGTGGTCTTGTCCTGCTTGATACCGACGATGTCGACGGTCTCGTTGACCTTGAGGACACCACGCTCGATACGACCGGTGACGACGGTGCCACGACCGGTGATCGTGAAGACGTCCTCGATCGGCATCAGGAACGGCTTGTCGACGTCACGCTCGGGCTGCGGGATGTTCTCGTCGACGGCCTTCATCAGGTCGAGGACGGACTGGCCCCACTCCTTGTCACCCTCAAGGGCCTTGAGCGCCGAGACCTTGACGACCGGCAGGTCGTCGCCCGGGAACTCGTACTCGGAGAGCAGCTCACGGACCTCGAGCTCGACGAGCTCCAGGATCTCCTCGTCGTCCACCATGTCGGCCTTGTTCAGGGCGACGACGATGTACGGAA
Organism: Streptomyces sp. NPDC107538; assembly: GCF_055657445.1. Classification (NCBI taxonomy): domain Bacteria; kingdom Bacillati; phylum Actinomycetota; class Actinomycetes; order Kitasatosporales; family Streptomycetaceae; genus Streptomyces; species Streptomyces sp. NPDC107538. The sequence goes on from NZ_JBVKAY010000002.1 coordinate 781,537, forward strand.
CGCCGACCTGGCGGGCCAGGAGCACGTGCTCCTTGGTCTGCGGCATCGGGCCGTCGGTGGCGGCGACAACGAGGATGGCGCCGTCCATCTGCGCCGCACCCGTGATCATGTTCTTGATGTAGTCCGCGTGACCGGGGCAGTCGACGTGGGCGTAGTGACGGGTCTCCGTCTGGTACTCGACGTGCGCGATCGAGATCGTGATACCGCGCTGACGCTCCTCGGGAGCCTTGTCGATCTGGTCGAACGCCGAGGCCTCGTTCAGGTCCGGGAACGCGTCGTGCAGCACCTTGGTAATGGCGGCCGTGAGGGTCGTCTTACCGTGGTCGATGTGACCGATGGTGCCGATGTTGACGTGCGGCTTAGTCCGCTCGAACTTCGCCTTCGCCACGGGGGTCCTCCTGGGAGTGGTTCTGGAACGCCTTGCTTCATCGGCGCCAGGTGATCTTTGCTGGAAAGTCCGGGTCCTTGGGCAAACACCCGTGTTCGCGGGTGTTTGCCCCCTGAGGCTCCGGAGTCAAGCCTAAAGCGTGTGGACGCGGTGCGTTACTCGCCCTTGGCCTTCGCGATGATCTCCTCGGCGACGTTCCGCGGAACCTCGGCGTAGGAGTCGAACTGCATCGAGTAGCTTGCGCGACCCGAGGTCTTGCTGCGGAGGTCTCCGACGTAGCCGAACATCTCCGAGAGGGGCACGAGGCCCTTCACGACGCGGGCACCGGCCCGCTCCTCCATGGCCTGGATCTGACCACGGCGGGAGTTGATGTCGCCGATGACCTCACCCATGTAGTCCTCGGGCGTGGTGACCTCGACGGCCATCATCGGCTCAAGGAGCACGGGGGACGCCTTGCGCGCGGCCTCCTTGAAGGCCTGCGAACCGGCGATCTTGAAGGCGAGCTCGGAGGAGTCGACCTCGTGGTAGCCACCGTCGATGAGCGTGACGCGGACGCCCGTCATCTCGTAGCCCGCGAGGATGCCGAACTGCATGGCCTCCTGCGCACCGGCGTCCACCGAAGGGATGTACTCCTTCGGGATACGGCCACCGGTGACCTTGTTCACGAACTCGTACGAGGCGTCGCCGCCCTCGATCGGCTCGATCGCGATCTGCACCTTGGCGAACTGGCCGGTACCACCAGTCTGCTTCTTGTGCGTGTAGTCGACGCGCTCGACGGCCTTGCGGATCGTCTCGCGGTAGGCGACCTGCGGCTTGCCGACGTTGGCCTCGACCTTGAACTCACGGCGCATACGGTCGACCAGCACCTCAAGGTGCAGCTCGCCCATACCACCGATGATGGTCTGGCCGGTCTCCTCGTCCGAGTGGACCTGGAAGGAGGGGTCCTCCTCCGCGAGACGCTGGATGGCGACACCCAGCTTCTCCTGGTCACCCTTGGACTTGGGCTCGATGGCGACCTGGATGACCGGCGCCGGGAAGTCCATGGACTCCAGGATCACCGGCTGCTTGTCGTCGCACAGCGTCTCACCGGTCGTGGTCTGCTTCAGACCCATCACGGCGATGATGTCGCCGGCGCCCACCGACTCGATCTCCTCACGCTTGTTCGCGTGCATACGGTAGATCTTGCCGATGCGCTCCTTCTTGCCCTTGACGGAGTTCAGCACGGCGGTGCCGGACTCCAGGCGGCCCGAGTAGACCCGGACGAAGGTGAGCTTGCCGAGGTGCGGGTCGCTCATGATCTTGAACGCCAGCGCGGACAGCGGCTCGTCGTCGGACGGCTTGCGCTTGACGACCTCCTCCGGGTCGTTGACGGCGTGGCCCTCGATGGCCTCGACGTCAAGCGGGGTGGGGAGGTAGCGCACGACCGCGTCGAGCAGGGGCTGAACGCCCTTGTTCTTGAACGCGGTGCCACAGAACACCGGGGTGACGGTGACGCCGTCGGACTTGCCGGACGCGATGGTGATGCGACGGATCGCGGCGTACAGCTGCTCCTCGGTGGGCTCCTGGCCCTCCAGGAACAGCTCCATGATCTCGTCGTCGTTCTCCGCGACGGCCTCGACCAGCTTGCCGCGGTACTCCTCGGCGGCCTCGGTGTGCGTGGCCGGGATGTCGACGACGTCGTACATCTCGCCCTTGGCGGCCTCGGCGGACCACACGAGCGCCTTCATGCGGACCAGGTCCACAACGCCCTTGAAGTCCATCTCGGCGCCGATCGGCAGCTGCATGACGAGCGGGACGGCGCCCAGGCGGCTGGAGATCATGTCCACACAGCGGTGGAACTCCGCGCCCGTACGGTCCAGCTTGTTCACGAAGCAGATGCGCGGCACGCCGTAACGGTCGGCCTGACGCCACACCGTCTCGGACTGCGGCTCGACACCGGCGACACCGTCGAACACCGTGACGGCACCGTCGAGCACGCGGAGCGAACGCTCCACCTCGACCGTGAAGTCGACGTGACCCGGGGTGTCGATGATGTTGATCGTGTAGTCGTTGTCCTCGAGCGGCCAGTGACAGGTGGTGGCAGCAGAGGTGATCGTGATGCCACGCTCCTGCTCCTGCTCCATCCAGTCCATGGTGGCGGCGCCGTCGTGGACCTCACCGATCTTGTAGCTGACGCCGGTGTAGAAGAGGATCCGCTCGGTGGTGGTCGTCTTGCCCGCGTCGATGTGGGCCATGATCCCGATGTTGCGGACCCTGGCCAGGTCAAGTGAAGTGGTAGCCATAAGGCTTCAGTCTTCTCTCGGTCTCGATGGGGGTAGCGACTACCAGCGGTAGTGCGCGAAGGCCTTGTTGGACTCGGCCATCTTGTGGGTGTCCTCGCGCTTCTTCACAGCGGCACCGAGGCCGTTGGAGGCGTCGAGAAGCTCGTTGAGCAGACGCTCGGTCATGGTCTTCTCGCGACGGGCGCGGGAGTAACCGACCAGCCAGCGCAGCGCGAGCGTGTTGGCACGACCGGGCTTGACCTCGATCGGAACCTGGTACGTCGCACCACCGACACGGCGGGACTTGACCTCGAGGGTCGGCTTGATGTTCTCCAGCGCGCGCTTCAGCGTGATGACCGGGTCATTGCTGGTCTTCTCGCGCAGGCCCTCCATGGCGCCGTACACGATGCGCTCGGCGGTGGAGCGCTTGCCGTTCAGCAGCACCTTGTTGATGAGCGACGTGACAAGAGGAGAACCGTAGACCGGGTCGATGATGACCGGGCGCTTCGGGGCGGGGCCCTTACGAGGCATTCTTACTTCTCCTTCTTGGCGCCGTAGCGGCTGCGGGCCTGCTTGCGGTTCTTGACACCCTGGGTGTCAAGCGAACCGCGGATGATCTTGTAGCGAACACCGGGCAGGTCCTTCACACGGCCGCCGCGCACGAGCACGATGGAGTGCTCCTGCAGGTTGTGTCCCTCACCCGGAATGTAAGCGGTGACCTCGATCCCGCTGGTCAGACGCACACGCGCGACCTTACGCAGGGCCGAGTTCGGCTTCTTCGGGGTGGTCGTGAACACACGCGTGCAGACGCCACGACGCTGGGGCGAACCCTCGAGTGCGGGCGTCTTGTTCTTCTCGACCTTGTCCTGCCGGCCCTTACGGACCAGCTGCTGGATCGTAGGCACTACTTCTCCGGTTTCTGTGTGCCGAATGGTGAAGCTAACCTGGAACATTCGCCGACCCACGCGGTCGGGTGTGTCGAAACTGCTGAACTCCCGCCGCGAGGCAGAAAGGGCGCAGAGTACGGCGGCCGCTTACGGCTCCCCCTGTGCGGTTGAAGGCACGCACGAGAGCCAGGGCACACCCCAGGCACAAGGTCTGAGCGTACCTACCTCATTCGCTACGGTCAAAACAAATGGGCGGGCGGGGGTTTAGACACCGAGCGCCCACACGGCGGAAGCACCGTCTTCTACGCCCCCACACCCCTGCCGAACTCCCCGCGCGCCACCCCGCGGACGCCCCCACGCCACGCTCCGGCCACCGCCCTCCGGCACCGGGCTCGTGTCGGCCTCCGGGTGCCGCTCTGCCGACCCGGTGGTGCCGCGACACCACCGAGCCGCCTCAGGCCCCCTCGCGGACGCCGAGGGGGCCCTACCCGCCTCCTACGCCCTCCTGAGGGCCGCGCGCGGCCGGCCGAGCGGCGTCAGCCGTTCGCCGACACCTCCAGCAGCGCGATGAGGGTCAGGAACGCGGCCCAGCCGGCCACGGAGAGCCAGCCGAGGATGATGCCGGCGAGGGCGAAGCCGTCGCCACCCTCGCCCGTGCGCTTGATCTCGGCGCGGGCGGTGTGCCCGAGGATGACCGCCGGAATACCGGTGAGCCCCATCGTCATCGTCGTCAGGACGCCGCACACCATGGCGCCCACGGCCTTGCCGTTGGTGACCGGCGGCGGCAGCGGGACCGGCATGAACGTCCTCGGCACCGGCGCGCCCATCATCGCGGTCGGCTGCATCGAGGACGGGCCCTGCGGCAGGTCGGCGACGAGCAGGGACAACTCCCCCACGGTCCGCGCCTGATAGGCCCGCTCCACACGCCGCTCGTACTCGTCCTGCGGAAGGCGGCCCTCACTGAAGCCCGCCTTGAGGACATCGACGGCACGCTCACGGTCGGCATGGGCGGCGAGCATCGAGGGGCTACTGCCCTGCGCCTGCTGCTGCCAAGGGATCGGCTGCCACGACGGGTTCGACACGAGAAACACTCCCCCGGACTGGTTGTTCCTCCATGATGCTCCAACGCACAACCCACAGCACCGGTTCCCGCACCGGTTCTGTTGCGGTTCTGCTACCGCGGGGTACGCCGAAGGGCGGTCACCCCGCACGAAGCGAGGTGACCGCCCTTCACAAGCGACTACTACTGGTTGTACGGACCGTAGTCGTAGTCCTCCAGCGGGACGGCCTGGCCGGAGCCCGTGCCGAACGGCGAGTAGTCGATGTCGTCGTAGCCGACGGCCGAGTACATCGCAGCCTTGGCCTCCTCGGTCGGCTCCACCCGGATGTTGCGGTAGCGGGACAGACCCGTACCGGCCGGGATGAGCTTACCGATGATGACGTTCTCCTTGAGGCCGATGAGGCTGTCGGACTTGGCGTTGATCGCCGCGTCCGTCAGGACTCGGGTCGTCTCCTGGAAGGAGGCGGCCGACAGCCAGGATTCCGTCGCCAGCGAGGCCTTGGTGATACCCATCAGCTGGGGACGACCGGAGGCCGGGTGACCGCCCTCCTGGACCACACGACGGTTCTCGGTCTCGAACTTCGAGCGCTCGACCAGCTCACCGGGCAGCAGCTCGGCGTCGCCGGACTCGATGATCGTCACACGGCGGAGCATCTGCCGGATGATGATCTCGATGTGCTTGTCGTGGATCGACACACCCTGCGAGTTGTAGACCTTCTGGACCTCGCCGACCAGGTGGACCTGGACGGCACGCTGACCCAGGATGCGCAGCACGTCGTGCGGGTTGGTGGCACCCACGGTGAGCTTCTGGCCCACCTCGACGTGCTCGCCCTCGCTCACCAGCAGACGGGCGCGCTTCGAGATCGGGAACGCCGTCTCGTCGCTGCCGTCGTCCGGCGTGATGACGATCTTCTTGGTCTTCTCCGTCTCCTCGATGCGGACGCGACCGGCCGCCTCGGAGATCGGCGCGACACCCTTGGGCGTACGGGCCTCGAAGAGCTCGACGACACGCGGCAGACCCTGCGTGATGTCGTCACCGGCCACACCACCGGTGTGGAAGGTACGCATCGTCAGCTGGGTACCGGGCTCACCGATGGACTGGGCGGCGATGATGCCGACCGCCTCACCGATGTCGACCAGCTTGCCGGTGGCCAGGGAGCGGCCGTAGCACATGGCACACGTGCCGACCTTGGACTCACAGGTCAGGATCGAGCGGGTCTTGACCTCCTCGACACCGTGGTGCACGAGCTGGTCGATGAGCACGTCGCCCAGGTCCACGTTGGCCGGCGCGATCACCTTGCCGTCGATGACGACGTCCTCGGCGAGCATGCGGGCGTAGACGCTGGTCTCGACGTCGTCCGTCTTGCGCAGGACGCCGTCCTCGCCGCGGACGGCGATCTTCAGCTTCAGACCGCGCTCGGTGCCGCAGTCCTCCTCGCGGATGATGACGTCCTGCGAGACGTCCACCAGACGACGGGTCAGGTAACCCGAGTCGGCGGTACGCAGGGCGGTGTCCGCCAGACCCTTACGGGCACCGTGCGTGGAGATGAAGTACTCCAGCACGGACAGGCCCTCACGGAAGGACGCCTTGATGGGACGCGGGATCGTCTCGTTCTTGGCGTTCGACACCAGACCACGCATACCGGCGATCTGACGCATCTGCATCATGTTTCCGCGGGCACCCGAGTCGACCATCATGAAGATGGGGTTCGTCTTCGGGAAGTTCGCGTTCATCGCCTCGGCGACCTCGTTGGTCGCCTTGGTCCAGATCGCGATGAGCTCCTGCGTGCGCTCTTCCTTGGTGATCAGACCGCGCTCGTACTGCTTCTGGACCTTCTCGTCCTGCGCCTCGTACCCGCGGACGATCTCCTTCTTCGCCTCGGGAACGACGACGTCGGAGATGGCCACGGTGACACCGGAACGGGTCGCCCAGAAGAAGCCGGCCGCCTTCAGGTTGTCGAGCGTCGCCGCCACGATGACCTTGGGGTAGCGCTCGGCCAGGTCGTTGACGATCTCGGAGAGCTGCTTCTTGCCCACCGAGTAGTCGACGAACGGGTAGTCCTCGGGCAGCAGCTCGTTGAAGAGCGCGCGGCCCAGCGTGGTCTTCAGCCGGAAGCTGTCACCCTGCTGCCACTCCGGCTCGCCCTCCTCGCGCTCCGGCGGGGTCCAGCCGCGCGGCGGGATGGTGCCCACCGGGAAGCGGATGTCCACCGCGGACTGCAGCGCCAGCTCGTCGGCGTCGAACGCCATGATCGCCTCGGCCGTGGAGGCGAACGAACGCCCCTCGCCCTTGGTGTCACGCAGTTCACCGTCGGTGGTGAGGAAGAACAGACCGAGGACCATGTCCTGGGTCGGCATCGTCACCGGACGGCCGTCGGCGGGCTTGAGGATGTTGTTCGAGGACAGCATCAGGATGCGGGCCTCGGCCTGCGCCTCCGCGGAGAGCGGCAGGTGCACGGCCATCTGGTCACCGTCGAAGTCCGCGTTGAACGCGGTGCAGACGAGCGGGTGGATCTGGATGGCCTTGCCCTCGACCAGCTGCGGCTCGAAGGCCTGGATGCCGAGGCGGTGCAGGGTGGGCGCACGGTTCAGCAGCACCGGGTGCTCGGCGATGACCTCTTCGAGGACGTCGTACACCACGGTGCGGCCGCGCTCGACCATCCGCTTGGCGCTCTTGATGTTCTGCGCGTGGTTGAGGTCCACGAGCCGCTTCATCACGAACGGCTTGAACAGCTCCAGCGCCATCGCCTTCGGCAGACCGCACTGGTGCAGCTTCAGCTGCGGACCGACGACGATCACGGAACGCGCGGAGTAGTCCACACGCTTGCCGAGCAGGTTCTGACGGAATCGACCCTGCTTGCCCTTGAGCATGTCGCTCAGGGACTTCAGGGGCCGGTTACCGGGGCCCGTCACCGGGCGACCACGACGACCGTTGTCGAACAGCGCGTCGACGGCCTCCTGAAGCATGCGCTTCTCGTTGTTGACGATGATCTCGGGAGCACCAAGATCCAGAAGCCGCTTCAGACGGTTGTTCCGGTTGATCACACGGCGGTACAGGTCGTTCAGGTCGGAGGTCGCGAAGCGGCCACCGTCCAGCTGCACCATCGGGCGAAGGTCCGGCGGGATGACCGGCACGCAGTCGAGCACCATGCCCTTGGGGCTGTTGCTGGTCTGCAGGAACGCGGAGACGACCTTGAGGCGCTTGAGCGCACGGGTCTTCTTCTGGCCCTTGCCGGTACGGATGATCTCGCGGAGGCGCTCGGCCTCCTCGTCCAGGTCGAAGGACTCCAGGCGCTTCTGCAGCGCCGCGGCGCCCATCGAACCGTCGAAGTACGTGCCGAAGCGGTCACGCAGTTCGCGGTAGAGGAGCTCGTCGCCCTCCAGGTCCTGGACCTTGAGGTTCTTGAACCGGGTCCACACCTCGTCGAGACGGTCGATCTCGCGCTGCGTACGGTCGCGCAGCTGCTTCATCTCCCGCTCGGCGCCTTCGCGCACCTTGCGGCGCACGTCGGCCTTGGCGCCCTCGGCCTCCAGCTCGGCCAGGTCGGTCTCGAGCTTCTTGGCGCGGGCCTCCAGGTCGGCGTCCCGGCGGTTCTCGATCTGCTGCCGCTCGACGGAGACATGCGCCTCCAGCGAGGGCAGGTCACGGGTGCGGCGCTCCTCGTCGACGTACGTGATCATGTACGCCGCGAAGTAGATGACCTTCTCCAGGTCCTTCGGGGCGAGGTCGAGCAGGTAGCCCAGCCGCGACGGAACGCCCTTGAAGTACCAGATGTGGGTGACAGGAGCGGCCAGCTCGATGTGGCCCATCCGCTCACGGCGCACCTTGGCGCGCGTGACCTCGACGCCACAGCGCTCACAGATGATGCCCTTGAAGCGGACACGCTTGTACTTGCCGCAGTAGCACTCCCAGTCCCGGGTCGGACCGAAGATCTTCTCGCAGAAGAGTCCGTCCTTTTCGGGCTTGAGCGTGCGGTAGTTGATCGTCTCGGGCTTCTTGACCTCGCCGTGGCTCCACTGACGGATGTCGTCAGCGGTGGCCAGACCGATCCGGAGCTCGTCGAAGAAGTTGACGTCGAGCACTATGCGTCAATCCCTCTCAGGGTTGTAAGTCATGGGGTCTGATACGGGGGTCCTGGGGCCGGACGGGCTCTGAGTGAGCCCGTCCGGACTCCCGTCAGACCTCTTCGACGCTGCTCGGCTCGCGCCGGGACAGGTCGATGCCAAGCTCCTCCGCTGCGCGGAAGACGTCCTCGTCGGTGTCGCGCATCTCGATGGACATGCCGTCCGAGGACAGCACCTCCACGTTGAGGCACAGGGACTGCATCTCCTTGATGAGGACCTTGAAGGACTCGGGGATGCCGGGCTCAGGGATGTTCTCGCCCTTGACGATGGCCTCGTAGACCTTCACGCGGCCGGTCACGTCGTCGGACTTGATGGTCAGCAGCTCCTGGAGGGCGTACGCGGCGCCGTAAGCCTCCAGCGCCCACACCTCCATCTCACCGAAGCGCTGGCCACCGAACTGGGCCTTACCACCCAGCGGCTGCTGGGTGATCATCGAGTACGGGCCGGTCGACCGGGCGTGCAGCTTGTCGTCGACCAGGTGGTGGAGCTTGAGGATGTACATGTACCCGATGGAGATCGGGTCCGGGAACGGCTCACCGGAGCGGCCGTCGAACAGCCTCGCCTTACCGGTCGGCTGCACCATGCGCTCGCCGTCGCGGTTCGGGATGGTGTGCTGGAGCAGACCGGCCAGCTCGTCCTCGCGGGCACCGTCGAAGACCGGGGTCGCGACGTTGGTGCCGGGGGCGACGGAGTCGGCGCCGATGACCTGCAGACGCTTCGCCCAGTCCTCGCCGAGACCGGAGACGTCCCAGCCGCGGCTGGCGAGCCAGCCGAGGTGGATCTCCAGCACCTGTCCCGGGTTCATTCGGGACGGCACACCCAGCGGGTTGAGGATGATGTCGACCGGGGTGCCGTCCTCCAGGAACGGCATGTCCTCGATCGGCAGGATCTTCGAGATGACGCCCTTGTTGCCGTGACGGCCGGCGAGCTTGTCACCGTCGGTGATCTTGCGCTTCTGCGCGACGTACACCCGGACCAGCTGGTTGACGCCGGGCGGCAGCTCGTCGCCCTCCTCGCGGTCGAAGACGCGGACGCCGATGACCTTGCCGATCTCGCCGTGCGGCACCTTCAGCGAGGTGTCACGGACCTCACGGGCCTTCTCGCCGAAGATCGCGCGGAGCAGGCGCTCCTCGGGGGTCAGCTCGGTCTCACCCTTGGGCGTGACCTTGCCGACGAGGATGTCACCGGCGACGACCTCGGCACCGATACGGATGATGCCGCGCTCGTCGAGGTCGGCGAGGACCTCCTCGGAGACGTTCGGGATGTCCCGGGTGATCTCCTCGGGGCCGAGCTTGGTGTCACGGGCGTCGACCTCGTGCTCCTCGATGTGGATCGAGGAGAGGACGTCGTCCTGCACGAGGCGCTGCGACAGGATGATCGCGTCCTCGTAGTTGTGACCCTCCCACGGCATGAACGCCACGAGCAGGTTCTTGCCCAGGGCCATCTCGCCGTTCTCGGTGGCCGGACCGTCGGCCAGGACCTGGCCCTCGATGATCCGGTCGCCCTCGTTGACGATGACCTTCTGGTTGACCGAGGTGCCCTGGTTGGAGCGGGCGAACTTGGCCAGGCGGTACGTGATGTACGTGCCGTCGTCGTTGGTGGTGGTGATGTAGTCCGCGGAGACCTCCTGGACCACACCCGCCTTCTCGGCCTTGACCACGTCGCCGGCGTCGACGGCGGAGCGGTACTCCATGCCGGTGCCGACGAGCGGGGACTCGCTCTTGATGAGCGGCACGGCCTGACGCATCATGTTCGCGCCCATGAGGGCACGGTTGGCGTCGTCGTGCTCCAGGAAGGGGATCATGGCGGTCGCGACCGACACCATCTGGCGCGGCGAGACGTCCATGTAGTCGACGTCGTCACCGGGGACGTAGTCGACCTCGCCGCCACGGCGGCGGACCAGGACGCGGTTCTCGGTGAAGCGCATGCCGTCGTCGAGCGTGGCGTTGGCCTGCGCGATGACGAACCGGTCCTCTTCGTCGGCCGTGAGGTAGTCGACCTCGTCGGTGACGACACCGTCGGTGACCCGGCGGTACGGCGTCTCCACGAAACCGAACGCGTTGACGCGCCCGTAGGAGGCGAGCGAGCCGATCAGACCGATGTTCGGGCCTTCGGGCGTCTCGATCGGGCACATACGGCCGTAGTGCGAGGGGTGCACGTCACGGACCTCGAAGCCGGCCCGCTCACGGGAGAGACCACCGGGGCCAAGAGCCGACAGACGGCGCTTGTGGGTGAGACCCGACAGCGGGTTGTTCTGGTCCATGAACTGCGACAGCTGGCTGGTGCCGAAGAACTCCTTGATGGAGGCGACGACCGGCCGGATGTTGATCAGGGTCTGCGGCGTGATCGCCTCGACGTCCTGGGTCGTCATGCGCTCGCGGACGACACGCTCCATACGCGCCAGACCCGTACGGACCTGGTTCTGGATGAGCTCGCCGACGCTGCGCAGACGACGGTTGCCGAAGTGGTCGATGTCGTCGGTCTCGACGACGATCGTCTGGCCGTTGTCCGCGGCCGTCTCGGTCTCGCCGGCGTGCAGCTTCACCAGGTACTTGATCGTCGAGATGACGTCCTCGACGGTCAGGACGCCCGCGTCGAGCGGAGCCTCCGCACCCAGCTTCTTGTTGACCTTGTAGCGGCCGACCTTCGCGAGGTCGTAACGCTTGGGGTTGAAGTACAGGTTCTCAAGAAGCGTCTGCGCGGCCTCACGCGTGGGGGGCTCGCCCGGACGCAGCTTGCGGTAGATGTCGAGCAGCGCGTCGTCCTGCCCCTGGGTGTGGTCCTTCTCCAGGGTGGCGCGCATGGACTCGTACTCGCCGAACTCCTCCAGGATCTGCTCGGTGGTCCAGCCGAGTGCCTTGAGGAGGACGGTCACGGACTGCTTGCGCTTGCGGTCGATGCGCACACCGACCATGTCGCGCTTGTCGATCTCCATCTCCAGCCAGGCACCCCGGGACGGGATGATCTTGGCGGAGAAGATGTCCTTGTCGGACGTCTTGTCGATGGAGGAGTCGAAGTAGACACCGGGAGAGCGGACCAGCTGCGACACGACGACACGCTCGGTGCCGTTGATCACGAAGGTGCCCTTGTGGGTCATGAGCGGGAAGTCGCCCATGAAGACCGTCTGGGACTTGATCTCACCGGTCTCGTTGTTGGTGAACTCGGCGGTGACGAAGAGCGGGGCCGCGTACGTGAAGTCACGGTCCTTGCACTCGTCGATGCTGTTCTTCGGCGGCTCGAAGCGGTGGTCGCGGAACGTCAGCGACATCGACCCGGAGAAGTCCTCGATCGGGGAGATCTCCTCGAAGATCTCCTCCAGACCGGACTTGGTGGGGACGTCCTGTCCGTTCTCCAGAGCCTCCTCGACCCGACTCTGCCAAGCGGTGTTGCCGAGCAGCCAGTCGAAGCTCTCGGTCTGCAGCGCGAGCAGGTTGGGAACCTCGAGAGGCTCCTTGATCTTTGCAAAAGAGATGCGCAGCGGGGCAGTGCTGGCGGCGGGGTTCGTATTCGAGGTCGAGGCGTTGCGCGAGGCGGCCAAGAGGGGGTCCTTCCGAGGGCTCGGACTCACTACGCGCGTACCGGCCCCTCTTATGCGCAAAGAGAGCAGGCTGTTCCTGATCTGACCAAAAGGCCAGGTCGGAAATGGTCTGTTCGTCGATGCTCAAGCGAGGGCATGCCCCTGGTGACGGGCAGGGGACAGCTAACAGGCAGCGCAAAGGGTCAGTGTAGCCACTTGGCACACTGATGTCCAGTGCGGGTTTTTTGACACCCTCGTTGTTCTCGACACCTACGCAAGCCCACGCCCTCAATGCACGTTGATACTGCCCTCTTCGCCGTCGATCCATGCCTCGGAGTTCGGATCGGTGTGACGACGCGTCCTGAGAATTGCGCGCTGCGTGCAGTTCGTCAAGGCCCCTCATGCCCGACCCCGGTGCCGCGATCGTCACTCGCGGCTCGTCACCTGGGGCGTCGGAGGCACAACGAAGATCACCATACTCGTCGCCACCGACAGTGCAAGGCAGCCGTCGCTCGACGTCCCGGAACGCCGAAGGGCGACCACCCAGTTGGGTGATCGCCCTTCAGTGCGTTCGCGTTACAGCTTCGAACGAGTTTTTGCGACTCGTCCGAGAGGTGTTACTTGACCTCGACGGAGGCGCCGGCGGCCTTGAGGGACTCGGCAGCCTTCTCCGCGGCCTCCTTGGCGACCTTCTCGAGAACGGGCTTCGGGGCGCCGTCCACGAGGTCCTTGGCCTCCTTCAGGCCCAGCGAGGTCAGCTCACGCACGACCTTGATGACCTGGATCTTCTTGTCGCCGGCGCCGGTGAGGACGACGTCGAACTCGTCCTGCTCCTCGACGGCCTCAGCGGCGGCGGCCGGGCCGGCGGGGCCGGCAACGGCGACGGCCGCGGCGGCGGTGACGTCGAACTTCTCCTCGAACGCCTTCACGAACTCGGAGAGCTGGATGAGGGTCATGCCCTCGAACTCGGCGAGCAGTTCGTCCTGGGTGAGAGCCACGATGGCTTCCTTCCACTTATTCGGCTGGTGCCGGGGTGTACATGTCTGGCGGGCGTACGACGGCCCGCTACGACCACTCCCCGAGGCGGGCTGCCTCAGGCGGCGGTCATTTCGCGAGCCGAGTTACTCGGCACCGCCCTGCTCTTCTTGCTTGGCACGGAGCGCGTCCACGGTGCGGACGAGCTTCGAGGGAAGCGCCTGGAAGAGCTGCGCAGCCTGGGACTGCTTGCCCTTGAAGGCACCCGCCAGCTTGGAGAGCAGAACCTCGCGGGACTCGAGGTCCGCGAGCTTCTTGATCTCGTCGGCGGACAGCGCCTTGCCGTCAAGGACACCGCCCTTGATGACGAGGTTCGGGTTGTCCTTGGCGAAGTCACGAAGACCCTTCGCCGACGTCACCGGGTCACCGGTGATGAAGGCGACCGCCGTCGGACCGTTGAACAGGTCGTCGAGCGTCGAGATCCCGGCCTCGTTGGCCGCAATCTTGGTCAGCGTGTTCTTCACCACGGCGTACTGGGCGTTCTCACCGAGCGAACGACGCAGCGTCTTGAGCTGCGACACGGTGAGACCCCGGTACTCGGTCAGCACGGCGGCGTTCGAGCTACGGAACTGCTCCGTGAGCTCGGCCACCGCGGCAGCCTTGTCGGGCCTTGCCATAGAGCGTCGGCCTCCTTCCGGGTGATGAGGACCGCTCGGAAGGGGCTGGGGGAAAACGAAACGCCCCGGCGCAGGCGCTCGGGGCGTGGCTCGACCGGACGAATCCCGTACGACGACGGAACCGGACCAGGAGCAACTTCCACAGTCACCTGCGCGGGTCGTCCGCAGTTTCAGCGGATCCTTCGGCCACCGCGCCCTCTCACGAGCACACGGCAACGACCAGCGGTCTTTGGCTTCTCGGGAAGCGTACGGGACCGCATCCCCGTCAAGCAAATCCGCCCCCGGCCACCGCCACTCGGGTCAGGTCGAGCGGGCCTCCCTCGACGATGCGCCCCTCTACCAGTGCGCAGGTCCCAGAGATCCATGGTGAGCGTCTCCTTGATCTCCAGCGCCGCCCGGCCGTGGCTGTCCCCCGATGTCAGCTCGCCGGCAGCCGGCTCAGCAGGTCCGACGAGTCGGCGCCCCCGGTGGACCGGTCCGCGAGCCTCAGCGCCGCGAACGGATCGCCGTCGCCCTCACCCGGGTCCGGGGCCCCACAGCCCGCCAAGCCGGTCAGCGCGGCCGCCACCGCGAACGCCAGGACCGTACGACGCCACCCGCGCGTGCTGGTCATCCGTCCCCACCCCCCAGGGGGCCCGCAGTGCCCCGCACCACCCCAGAGCAGCACACTCGGGCGCGTCCGGACACCCGTATGCCGAAAAGGCCCCGTACGCCGCAAAGGGACGAGCCCCGTACCTCGGAAGGTGCGGGGCTCGTCCTCGGGCTGTGCGACCGCGACGCGGCTGCCGTGAGCGTCAGGCTCAGACGGCGGCCGGGTCCTCCTCGACGAGGAGGTTGCGGGTGCGGTTGGAGTCGATCGGGATGCCGGGGCCGATCGTGGTGCTGAGGGCGGCCTTCTTGATGTAGCGGCCCTTGGCGGCCGACGGCTTCAGACGGAGGATCTCCTCCAGCGCCGCGGCGTAGTTCTCCACCAGCTTGGTGTCGTCGAACGACGTCTTGCCGATGATGAAGTGCAGGTTCGAGTGCTTGTCGACGCGGAACTCGATCTTGCCGCCCTTGATGTCGTTGACGGCCTTCACGACGTCCGGGGTCACGGTGCCGGTCTTGGGGTTCGGCATGAGACCACGGGGACCGAGCACGCGGCCGAGGCGGCCGACCTTGCCCATGAGGTCCGGGGTGGCGACGACGGCGTCGAAGTCCAGACGGCCCTTCGCCACCTCGTCGATCAGTTCGTCGGAGCCGACGATGTCGGCGCCGGCGGCGGTCGCGGCCTCGGCACGGTCACCGGTCGCGAAGACCAGGACCCGGGCGGTCTTACCGGTGCCGTGCGGGAGGTTCACGGTGCCACGGACCATCTGGTCGGCCTTGCGCGGGTCGACACCCAGACGGAAGGCGACCTCGACGGTGCCGTCGAACTTGGAGGTGGAGGTCTCCTTGGCGAGACGGACGGCCTCGAGCGGGGCGTAGAGCTTGTCCCGGTCGACCTTGGCGTCCGCAGCGCGGAGAGCCTTGCTGCGCTTGCTCACAACTGCTCCTGTGTGTTCTGAAAGGAGTCGTGGTGTACGGGCCGAGCAGGCCCTACCACGTGCGGCTCCGTGAGCCGCATGGTTCTACGAAGGTGGGGTTCAGCCCTCGACCGTGACGCCCATGGAACGCGCGGTACCGGCGATGATCTTCGCGGCGGCGTCCAGGTCGTTGGCGTTGAGGTCGGGCATCTTCGTCGTGGCGATCTCGCGGACCTGCGCCTCGGTGATCTTGGCGACCTTGGTCTTGTGCGGCTCGCCGGAGCCCTTCTCGATACCCGCGGCCTTGAGGATCATCTTGGCGGCCGGGGGCGTCTTGGTGACGAAGGTGAAGGAGCGGTCCTCGTAGACCGTGATCTCCACCGGGATGACCCACCCGCGCTGCGACTCGGTCGCGGCGTTGTAGGCCTTGCAGAACTCCATGATGTTGACGCCGTGCTGACCGAGCGCGGGGCCGACCGGCGGAGCCGGGTTGGCCGCGCCGGCCTGGATCTGGAGCTTGATGAGCCCCGTGACCTTCTTCTTCTTGGGAGGCATTACTCTCCGGGTCCTTTCGATTCGAGTGCGCCCTCATCCGGTTCGCGGCCAGATGAAGGCATACCGCACAACGATAGCGGGTATAGATGCGCGGCTAAAAACCGGGCAGGTCAGGCTGGCTGAGAGAGCCGACCTGACCTGCCCGGAAGCGATGAGTCCAGTAGGAACCGGCTGAGGCTAGTTCTTCTGGATCTGGTCGAACGACAGCTCGACCGGGGTCTCGCGGCCGAAGATCTCAACGAGACCCTTGACCTTCTTCGAGTCCGCGTTGATCTCGTTGATCGTCGCCTGCAGCGTGGCGAACGGGCCGTCCGTGACGGTGACCGAGTCGCCGACCTCGAAGTCCAGCACCTGGACCTCGACCTTGCGGGCGGGCGCCGGCTTGCCCTCGGCCTCGGCGGCCTCACGGGCGGCCTTCTCCTCGGCCTCCGGCGCGAGCATCTTGACGATCTCGTCCAGGGTCAGCGGGTACGGGTCGTAGGCGTTGCCCACGAAGCCGGTGACGCCGGGGGTGTTGCGGACGACGCCCCAGGACTCGTTCGTCAGGTCCATGCGGACCAGGACGTACCCGGGAAGCTTGTTCTGGCGGATCGTCTTGCGCTCGCCGTTCTTGATCTGCGCGACCTCTTCCTGCGGCACCTCGGCCTGGAAGATGAAGTCCTCGACGTTCAGCGAGACGGCACGCTGTTCGAGGTTGGTCTTCACGCGGTTCTCGTAACCGGCGTACGTGTGGATGACGTACCACTCGCCGGGCAGGGTCCGCAGTTCCTCACGCAGGGCCTCGACGGGGTCGACCGGCTCGGTCTCCTCCTCGACGGCCTCTTCGGCGGCGTCCTCGTCCTCGGAGTCCTCGTCCTCGTCGTCGGAGTCGTCCTCGACGTGTACGGCCTCTTCCTCGGCCGGCTCCCCCGCCTCGGCATCGGCAGCCTCGAACTCGTCGGCCCCGTCCTCGGAGTCCGCGCCCTCGACGATGTCGAGCTCGTCATCCACGGACTCGGCACCTTCACCGCGAGGCTCCATGGCGTCCTTCAGGTTCGGGTCAGACACGTGGCTGCTTCTTCCTAGATCATGGGGGTGGAACACGCGAAAGGGGCGCCAGGTTACGGCGCCCTTCGCTTTCGGCTCAGCCGAAGACGTACTTGGCGGCCTTGTCGAGGCCGAAGTCAATCACAGTGACGAGACCGATCATGATGACGACGAAGACGATGACCACCGTGGTGTAGGTCGTCAGCTGGGAGCGGGTGGGCCAGACGACCTTCCGCAGCTCCGCGACGATCTGGCGGTAGAAGAGCGCGAGGCGCTTCAGCGGGCCCTTCTTGGCACGCTTGCCGCCCTTGCGGGTCTTCTTCTTGTCCTCGGGCACCTCGTCCTGGGCATCAGGCGTGTCGATGGAGCCCACGGCGTCCGTCATTCATCCTCACCTGATTCCGGTCCGGGTCGTGGCCGTGCCGCGCCCGGTCTGAGCCGCACGGCGGAACATTGCTGTACGTACATGCGCACACATCCTGGCGTGAGGAGTGTGTAGCAGGGCCGGAGGGACTTGAACCCCCAACCGCTGGTTTTGGAGACCAGTGCTCTACCAATTGAGCTACGACCCTTTGCGGTTCTCCCCCAACGTACCGCATCCGACCGGGTGCTCGGTGTGCACCTGACGGGCGCGGCCGGTGAAGGCCAACGAGGAGAGAGCATACGTGGTCCGAGGCCTGCCGTCGAACAGAAAGCGTCCGTAGGGGCGTTGTCCGCCGAAGATCGACCGTTTCCGGTCCCGGACACAAACGGTTGTTCTGCCGCCGCCCAGTCCGTCGTCCAGTCCGTTGTTCAGTCTGTGAAACCCGCGTGCCCGGCGCGTTTCGTGTCTGAAACGATGGGGTCCATGAGCGCTGCAACCCCTCCCACCGAGCGCCGGGTCTCCGCGCGCATCGGCGCGATCTCCGAGTCCGCCACCCTCGCCGTGGACGCCAAGGCCAAGGCCCTCAAGGCCGCCGGGCGTCCGGTGATCGGCTTCGGCGCCGGCGAGCCCGACTTCCCTACCCCGGACTACATCGTCGAGGCGGCCGTCGAGGCCTGCAAGAACCCGAAGTACCACCGCTACACGCCGGCCGGCGGTCTGCCCGAACTGAAGGCCGCGATCGCCGCGAAGACCCTGCGCGACTCCGGCTATGAGGTCGACCCGTCGCAGGTCCTCGTCACCAACGGCGGAAAGCAGGCCATCTACGAGGCCTTCGCCGCGATCCTCGACCCGGGCGACGAGGTCATCGTCCCGGCGCCGTACTGGACGACGTACCCGGAGTCGATCCGTCTCGCGGGCGGTGTCCCGGTGGAGGTCGTCGCCGACGAGACCACGGGCTACCGGGTCTCCGTCGAGCAGTTGGAGGCGGCCCGCACCGAGAACACCAAGGTGCTGCTCTTCGTCTCCCCCTCCAACCCGACCGGCGCGGTCTACACGCGCGCGCAGATCGAGGAGATCGGCCGCTGGGCCGCCGAGAAGGGCCTGTGGGTCCTGACCGACGAGATCTACGAGCACCTGGTCTACGGCGACGCGGAGTTCCACTCGCTGCCGGTGGTCGTGCCGGAGCTGGCCGACAGGACCATCGTGGTCAACGGTGTCGCGAAGACGTACGCGATGACGGGCTGGCGGGTGGGCTGGGTCATCGGCCCCAAGGACGTCGTCAAGGCCGCGACGAACCTCCAGTCGCACGCGACGTCGAACGTCTCCAACGTGGCGCAGGTGGCCGCGCTGGCCGCCGTCTCCGGCGATCTCTCGGCCGTGGAGAAGATGAAGGAGGCCTTCGACCGCCGCCGCAAGACGATCGTGCGCATGCTCAACGAGATCGAGGGCGTGTACTGCCCCGAGCCCGAGGGCGCCTTCTACGCGTACCCGTCGGTCAAGGGTCTGGTCGGCAAGGAGATCCGCGGCAAGCGCCCGCAGGACACGGTCGAGCTGGCCGCGCTCATCCTGGAGGAGGCCGAGGTCGCGGTCGTCCCCGGTGAGGCCTTCGGCACCCCCGGCTATCTGCGTCTGTCGTACGCCCTGGGTGACGAGGATCTCGTCGAGGGCGTCTCCCGTATCCAGAAGCTGCTGGCGGAGGCCACGGACTGAGGTCCGGGCGTTCGCAGGGGCCCTCGTACGGATTTCCGTACGAGGGCCCCTCTTCATATGTGCGAGCAAGACCACGTTCGAGGATTCCGCTACCGGTACGGCGTCGGCGTGCGGCAGGATCGGGCGATGGAGCGTGTACGTGATCTCTCTGAACTGCCCAAGGCCCATCTGCATCTGCACTTCACCGGGTCGATGCGGCCCACGACCGTGCTGGAACTGGCCGACAAGTACGGGGTGCGGCTGCCCGACGCGCTCACCGAGGCGCTGACCAGCGGGGAACCGCCGAGGCTGCGGGCGACGGACGAGCGGGGATGGTTCCGCTTCCAGCGCCTGTACGACGCGGCGCGCTCGTGCGTCAGAGGGCCCGAGGACATCCAGCGGCTGGTGCGGGAGGCCGCGGAGGAGGACGTACGGGACGGCTCGGGCTGGCTGGAGATCCAGGTGGACCCGACGTCGTACGCGCCCCGGCTGGGTGGGCTGATCCCTGCGCTGGAGGTCATCCTGGACGCGGTGGACACGACCGCGCGGGAGACCGGGCTCGGGATGCGGGTGCTGGTGGCCGCGAACCGCATGAAACACCCGCTGGACGCGCGCACGCTGGCCCGGCTGGCGGTGCGGTACGCGGACCGGGGCGTGGTGGGTTTCGGGCTCTCCAACGACGAACGCCGGGGCATGGCGCGGGACTTCGACCGGGCCTTCGCGATCGCCCGTGAGGGGGGTCTGCTGTCGGCGCCGCACGGTGGTGAGCTGACCGGCCCGTCGTCGGTGCGCGACTGTCTGGACGATCTGCACGCCTCACGGATCGGGCACGGGGTGCGCGCGGCGGAGGATCCGCGGCTGCTGAAGCGGCTCGCGGACCGGGGGATCACCTGCGAGGTGTGCCCGGCCTCGAACGTGGCGCTCGGTGTCTACGAGAAGCCCCAGGACGTCCCCCTGCGCACTCTGTTCGAGGCCGGGGTGCCGATGGCGCTGGGCGCGGACGACCCGCTGCTGTTCGGCTCACGCCTCGCGGCCCAGTACGAGATCGCCCGGCACCACCACGGCTTCACGGACGCCGAACTGGCGGAGCTGGCCCGGCAGTCCATCCGCGCGTCCGCGGCCCCGGAGAAGGAGCGGGCGAAGCTGCTGTCCGGGGTGGACGACTGGCTGACCAGTCCTGTGGGTGAGAAGCCGGCTAGAGGCTGACGCCGACCGTCACGGGCTCGTTGACCAGGGTGATGCCGAAGGCGTCCCGGACCCCGGTGACGACCTCGCGGGCCAGGGTCAGCAGGTCCTCGGTGGTGGCGGCGCCCCGGTTGGTGAGGGCCAGGGTGTGCTTGGTGGAGATCCGGGCGGGGCCGGTGCCGTACCCCTTGGTGAAGCCGGCCCGGTCGATCAGCCAGGCCGCGGAGGTCTTGGTGTGGCCGTCGCCCGCGGCGTACGCGGGCGGGGTGACGTCGGCGCCGAGCCGTGACCGTACGCGCGCGTGGAACGCGGCGAACTCCTCGTCGTCAAGGATCGGGTTGGTGAAGAACGAGCCGGCGGACCAGGTGTCGTGGTCCTCGGGGTCGAGCACCATGCCCTTCCCGGCGCGCAGCTTCAGCACGGTCTCGCGGGCGTCGGCGAGGGGCACCCGGTCGCCGGGTTCGACGCCGAGGGTGCGGGCCGTCTCTGCGTACTTGACCGGCCCCGACAGACCGCCCGCGTCCTCCAGTTCGAACCGGACGCGCAGCACGACATAGCGCTCGGGCTCGTCCTTGAAGCGGCTGTGGCGGTACGAGAAGGCGCACTCGGCGTTCAGGACGGTGACCGTCTCGCGGGTGCGGCGGTCGTAGGCGACGACCTCGGTGATGGTGGAGGCGACCTCCTGGCCGTACGCCCCGACGTTCTGGATCGGGGTGGCGCCCGCGGAGCCGGGGATGCCGGCCAGGCACTCGATCCCGGCGAGCCCGGCCTCGACGGTCCGGGCGACCGCGTCGGTCCACACCTCACCGGCGGCCAGCTCCAGCCGGGTCCCGTCGAGCGCGAAGCCCTTCGTGGCGATGACCAGGGCGGTTCCTGCGAAGCCCTGGTCGCCGATGACGAGGTTCGAGCCGCCGCCGATGAGCAGCAGCGGCGTACCGGTGTCGTCGGCCTCGCGGACGGCGGCGATCACCTCGTCGTCGGTGGTGGCGGTGATCAGCCGCCGCGCGGGCCCGCCCAGCCGGAAGGTGGTCAGCGGGGCGAGGGGGGCGTCGTGGAGTTCCTGCACGGGCTCAAGAGTACGAGACCCCCGCGCCGGGGAGGGGCGGGGGACCGGGGCCGTCAGGCCAGGCGGACGACCGCGCGGGACATGCCCAGGACCTTCTGGCCGGCGCTCATGGCCGTGAGGTCGACGCGGACGGAGTGGTCGTCGAGCTTGGCGCCGACCTTGGCGCTGACCTCGATGGTGGCGCCCTGGTCGTCGTCGGGGACCACGACGGGCTTGGTGAAGCGGACGCCGTACTCGACGACCGCACCCGGGTCGCCGGTCCAGTCGGTGACGACCCGGATCGCCTCGGCCATGGTGAACATGCCGTGCGCGATGACGTCCGGGAGGCCGACCTCCTTGGCGAACCGCTCGTTCCAGTGGATCGGGTTGAAGTCGCCGGAGGCGCCCGCGTAGCGGACGAGGTCGGCGCGGGTCACGCCGAAGCTCCGGGCGGGCAGTTCGGTGCCGACCTCGACGTCGTCGTAGGAGATCTTCGCGGTCATCGGTTCCTCACGTCCTCACGCCGTCTCGGCCGCGCGGGCCACGAGCTTGGTCCAGGCGGTCACGACGTGCTCGCCGGTCTCGTCGTGGACCTCGCCGCGGATGTCCAGGATGTCGTTGCCCGCCAGGGACTTGATCGCCTCGATGGTCGAGGTGACCGTGAGCCGGTCGCCGGCGCGGACCGGGCGCTTGTGGGCGAACTTCTGGTCGCCGTGCACGACGCGGCTGTAGTCGAGGCCCAGTTGCGGGTCCTGGACGACCTCGCCGGCCGCCTTGAACGTGATCGAGAACACGAAGGTCGGCGGGGCGATCACATCGGGGTACCCGAGCGCCTTGGCGGCCTCCGGATCGGTGTACACGGGGTTGGTGTCCCCGACGGCCTCCGCGAACTCGCGGATCTTCTCCCGGCCGACCTCGTAGGGGTCGGTGGGCGGGTAGGAACGCCCCACGAAGGACTGGTCGAGCGCCATGGCCCGGCACCTCCTGCTCTGCTGATCCTGCGCTACCGATCCTGCTCTACTGACCGGTACTGGTCGGTGTAACGACGCGAGGCCGCCCCCGATCTCTCGGGGACGGCCTCGCGTACGAGCCTGATTTATCGCGTTTCGCGGTGCGCGGTGTGCGCGTTGCAACGCGGGCAGTGCTTCTTCATCTCCAGTCGGTCCGGGTTGTTACGCCGGTTCTTCTTGGTGATGTAGTTCCGCTCCTTGCACTCCACGCAGGCCAGCGTGATCTTCGGGCGGACGTCGGTGGCAGCCACGTGAGTGCTCCTTGACGAACGGATGGGACAGGGTTTAACGCATAGAAGAGTAGCCGATCGAAGGACCGACCCCGCAATCGGCTACTGTCAGTAGCGGTGACCGGACTTGAACCGGTGACACAGCGATTATGAGCCGCTTGCTCTACCGACTGAGCTACACCGCTGAGATGCGAGCGGATCCCGCCTTGCGACGGGAACCTTTCACACCAGAGCCCCAATACGGAATCGAACCGTAGACCTTCTCCTTACCATGGAGACGCTCTGCCGACTGAGCTATTGGGGCGAGCGATGAAGACATTACACGGCCCACCGCCGTTCGCCCAAATCCGTTTCCGCGCCTCCGTCCACGGGCCGTGCGGGGATCATTCGGCGGGCCTCCCGGGGCCCTGGTCCGCCCTGTTTTCCGAGGTCCCGCGGGTCTCAGGGGCACCACCGTCCCCGGCCCTCCCGGCGGCCCGCCGACCGGTGCACCACACCGGTACGACTAT
The DNA here is from genome assembly GCF_055657445.1 of Streptomyces sp. NPDC107538. Taxonomy (NCBI): domain Bacteria; kingdom Bacillati; phylum Actinomycetota; class Actinomycetes; order Kitasatosporales; family Streptomycetaceae; genus Streptomyces; species Streptomyces sp. NPDC107538. Next base: position 804,545 of record NZ_JBVKAY010000002.1, read on the forward strand.
TGCGCTCCTCCGCTACGAGGGCGGACGGCCCGCCTAGGCTCGACTCACTCTGCGTGATCTTGTAGCCCCAGGAGCGCGATGCCCGACAGCCGCCCGCAGCCGTCCCCCTCCTCCCCCGGCCCGCCCTCGGGCCCCGGCGAGGCCGGCGCCCTGCTGCTGTGCGGGGCGCGGCTGACGGACGGCCGGGTGGTGGACGTACGGCTGGGCGGCGGCCGTATCGAGGCGGTCGGTACGGCGGGCAGTCTGGGCGTCGGCCCCGGCGCGTCCGGGGCGCCCGCGACCCGGGTGGACCTCGGCGGCCATCTGCTGCTCCCGGCCCCCGTCGAGCCGCACGCCCACGGCGACACGGCCCTGTCGGCCGACATCGAGGGGCCGGTCGCGTACGACGGCCTGGACGTCCGGCGGCGGGCCACCGAGGCCGCGTTGCTGCAGCTCGGGCACGGGGCGACGGCGGTGCGCTCGCATGTCCACGTGGGCGACGTCCAGGGCCTGGAGGCGCTGGCGGCGGTGCTCGCGGCGCGGCGGGCGCTGGACGGACTCGTGGAGCTGACGACGGTGGCGATGCCCCGGGTGCTGACCGGGGTCGCCGGGGCGGACGGCCTGGCGATCCTGCGGGACGCGGTGAAGATGGGCGCCTCGGTGATCGGCGGCTGTCCCGACCTGGACCCCGACCCCACCGGGTACGTGGAGGCGGTCCTGGAGATCGCCTCCGAGTACGGCTGCCCGGTCGATCTGCACACCGACGGCGACGACCCGGCCCGGCTCGCCCGGCTGGCGGCCATGGCGGGCGGGCTGCGGCCCGGGGTCACCCTCGGCCCCTGCGGCGGTCTCGCCCGGCTGCCCGCCCCGGTCGGCTCCCGCGCCGCCGACCAGCTCGCGGCGGCCGAGGTGACCGTCGTCTGCCTCCCCCAGGGCGGCTGCGGCGCCGTGGACGGCCGGGGCACCGCGCCCGTACGGCTGCTGCGCGCGGCCGGCGTACGCCTCGCGGCGGGCAGCGGGGCGCTGCGGGACGTGTCGAACCCGGTCGGCCGCGGGGACCCGCTGGAGGCGGCCTTCCTCCTGGCGTCCCGGTACGGGCTGCGGCCCGAGGAGGCCTACGACGCCGTCAGCGGGGCGGCGCGGGCCGCGCTCGGGCTGCCCGAGGTGCGCGTGGAGGCCGGTTTCCCCGCCGAGCTGCTCGCGGTGCGCGGTGCCCGGCTCGCGGGGGTGCTGTCGCTGGCGTACAGCCGGATCGTGGTGCACCGGGGGCGCGTGGTGGCGCGTACCAGCGCGGTGCGGGAGTACTGCGGATCGGCCACGGGCGCGGCGGATCTGCCTCGGCAGGGGCGGGGGCAGCCGTCCTGAGGTCGGGTGGGGGTGCGGGTGGGCTGTCCCGTCGGCGGGCACGCGCGCGTGGGGCTGTCGCCGCTGCACGCGCGCGTGCCCGCCGGTGTGGTCAGACGCCGAGCATTCCGCCGCCGAAGGGGCCGCCGAACTCGTCGACCGGGATCTCCGAGGCGCCCTTGGGGGCGCTGATGTCGCCGGCCTTGCCGAAGGTGAGGACGAGGGGGGCCTCGGCGCCCTTCGGGTCGTCGGCGAGGACGGCGAGGTCGGTCTCGATCCGGGTCAGGTCACCGTTCTTGAGGGTGAAGTCGACCGCGACCTTCTTGTTCGGGGCGTCCTTCATGTCCTTGGCGGTGGGCAGTTCGGCGCCCGGCGGCAGCTCGCCCTTCAGGGGCTGGAGCTTGTCGACGATGCCGGTGAGCAGGTCGCGGAAGTTGGCCTTGGCGCTGATGACCTCGGCGCCGTCCTTGCCGTCCTTGGTCTTGAAGTCGACCTCGCGGGCGACGACACCGCGGACGGCGTCGAGGATCTTCTTCTGCGTCTTGGCGTCGAGTTCGTCGGAACCGCCCGAGCCGGAGCCGGCCCCCGCGTCCTCGGCGGCGTCCTGCAGGTCGGACGTGTTGACCTTGACCCAGTCGCCCTCCAGAACCGGCCGCAGGTGCTGCTCGCTCTCCGGGAGTTCGTCGAGCTCGTCGGCCGTCGGGAACGGCATGCCCATGGCGTCGCCCATGGCCTGCATGTCCGCGCGGTAGTACGTGTAGTCACCGACGACCCGGTACTCGGCGAACACGCCCTCGTCGCCCGAGATCTTCATGCCCATGCCGGCGATGTCCTTCTCACCGGACTCGGCCAGCGGCTTCTTCGACTTGACGGACACGTCGATACGCAGCCCGGTGAAGAACTCCGCCATCTCCAGCGGCACTTCCTCGCTGTCCTCGCCCATCAGCGCGACGAGGTCCTCCGGGTCGGCGTCGAGCCGTATCCCGAAGGCCAGCGACTTCTGCTCGCCCAGCCGTTCGACGGCGCCGTCGATCTTCTGGCCCGCGGTGAGGTTCTGGACGGTGCCGCACGCGGCCACCGTGACGAGTACGGCCGCCGCGCAGCCGACCCCGGTGAAGGCCCGGCGGGCGACGGGCGCCCCGGCGGCGGAGGCGCGCTCCATGGACGTACGGACGGCGGTCTTGCGCGTGGTGATACGCATGGCGGTGTTGGTTTCCCCCCGTGATTTTGGTGTTCGCCGAACTGAGTGAACAAGGCGAACATGGGTGAGACACCCGGGACGGCCGGATGGTTGCGCGGCGAACGCGTCCGTTCGGGCGTACGGTCGGAATCATGCGCATTGTCATTGCTGGAGGACATGGTCAGATCGCGCTGCGGCTGGAGCGACTGCTCGCCGGGCGCGGTCACGAGGTCGCGGGGATCATCCGCCGCTCCGAACAGGCGGACGACCTGCGCGCGGCCGGTGCCGAACCCGTGCTGTGCGATCTGGAGTCGGCGTCGGCCGAGGAGGTCGCCGCCCATCTGCAGGGCGCGGACGCCGCGGTGTTCGCGGCGGGCGCCGGCCCGGGCAGCGGGACGGCCCGCAAGGACACGGTCGACCGCGGGGCGGCGGTCCTGTTCGCCGACGCGGCGGTGCGGACGGGCGTCCGCCGTCACCTCGTCGTCTCGTCCATGGGCGCGGACCCCCGCCATGAGGGCGACGACGTCTTCGACGTCTACCAGCGGGCGAAGGGCGAGGCCGACGCGTACGTACGCGGCCTGGACCTGGACTGGACGATCCTGCGCCCGGGTCAGCTGACCGACGACGCGGGCACCGGTCTGGTACGCCTGGAGGCGTCCACCGGGCGCGGCCCGGTGCCGCGCGACGACGTGGCCGCCGTTCTCGCCGAACTCCTGGAGACCCCGGCCACCGCCGGTCTGACGCTGGAGCTGATCAGCGGTTCGACGCCGGTCTCCGTGGCGGTGAAGTCGGTGGCGGGCAACTGAGCGGCGCGTCGGAACAGCGGTGTCAGAACAGCGGTAGCTGACCGGGGAAGTCGGGGACGACGAAGCCGTCGAGCGCGGGCTGGGCCGCACCGAGTTGGGCCGGCCTGCGCGACCCGGGGCACGACACCAGCTCCCCGCTCGCCCCGGGCGGATCGTGCCGCGCGAACCGCCCCGCCACGACGGCGATCTCACGACGGCACTCGGGGCAGTTCCTGCGACGCGATGACATGCAGTCAGTGTGCCCCGCCCCCGCCTCGGCCCTCGTCCCCGTCCCCGTCCCCGTCCCCGGGAAACAAAGAAGCCCCTTCCCGACTGCTCTCACAGTCCGGAAGGGGCTTCCCTCCACGTGGCGGCGCCAGGATTCGAACCTGGGTAGGCTAAGCCGACGGATTTACAGTCCGCTCCCATTGGCCACTCGGGCACACCGCCTGGGATTTGTCGTCCTTCGAACCGCTTTTCGGCGGCGCTCCGTGGCGACGACGTAAACGATACCTGATGCCCGGGGGTGCTCCGCCACCTGATTGATCAGTACCCGGAGGGGCTGGTGTGGCTAGGCTTGTCGCCCCCCGATACCCCGATTTCAAGGAGCCACAGGACATGGCCGACTCCAGTTTCGACATCGTCTCGAAGGTCGAGCGGCAGGAGGTCGACAACGCCCTCAACCAGGCCGCCAAGGAGATCTCGCAGCGCTACGACTTCAAGGGCGTCGGCGCCTCGATCTCGTGGTCCGGCGAGAAGATCCTGATGGAGGCGAACTCCGAGGACCGGGTGAAGGCCATCCTCGACGTCTTCCAGTCCAAGTTGATCAAGCGCGGGATCTCCCTGAAGTCGCTGGACGCGGGTGAGCCCCAGCTGTCCGGCAAGGAGTACAAGCTCTTCGCGTCGATCGAGGAGGGCATCTCCCAGGAGAACGCCAAGAAGGTGGCGAAGATCATCCGCGACGAGGGTCCCAAGGGCGTCAAGGCCCAGGTCCAGGGTGACGAGCTGCGGGTCAGCTCCAAGAGCCGCGACGACCTGCAGGCCGTGATCACCCTTCTCAAGGGCCAGGACTTCGACTTCGCGGTGCAGTTCGTCAACTACCGGTGAGCGGAGGGTGGGTCCCCCGGTTCCGTTCCGGCCGGGGACCCACCCCTTCTTCGGTCAGCGGCGGGAGTGGCCGAACAGGACGCGGTAGGCGATCAGCAGGACCAGGGAGCCGCCGATCGCGGCGGCCCAGGTGGCGCCGTCGTAGAAGTTCTCGGAGATCGGGTGGTCCAGCCAGCGGGCGGAGATCCAGCCGCCGATGAAGGCGCCCGCGACGCCGATGAGGGTGGTGCCGAGGAAGCCGCCCGGGTCCCGGCCCGGCAGCAGGAACTTGGCGATGGCGCCGGCCAACAGCCCCAGAACGATCCAGCCGATGATGCTCATGCCGTGCACCTGCCCTTTCGTGCCGTACCCGTGCCTGTCTGCGCGGTACCCGTGCTGTGTTTCCCCCCACATCACGCCCTGCACATCGCGCCCTGGACATCACGCCCTGGCGCACCTTCCGGCGTCTTGTCGTCATGCCTTGTTGTCCGGGTGGACGTCTCTGCGACGGTCGGCGGTTGCGGTGATCAGTAGGGTGCGGCGCATGACACAGGCCGGATCGGGTGCTGGGCTGCGCCGGACGCTCGGGGTCGGGGACGCGGTGGTCGTCGGGCTCGGGGCGATGGTGGGCGCGGGGATCTTCGCCGCGCTCGGACCCGCGGCGCGTGCGGCCGGGTCGGGGTTGCTGCTCGGGCTCGGGATCGCCGCGGTGGTCGCGTACTGCAACGCGATGTCGTCGGCGCGGCTGGCGGCCCGGTATCCGGCGTCGGGCGGCACGTATGTGTACGGGCGTGAGCGGCTCGGGGACTTCTGGGGGTATCTGGCCGGCTGGTCGTTCGTCGTCGGCAAGACGGCCTCCTGCGCGGCGATGGCGCTGACCGTGGGGACGTACGTGTGGCCGGGGCAGGCGCACGCGGTGGCGGTGGCGGCGGTGGTGGCGCTGACCGCCGTGAACTACGGCGGCGTCCAGAAGGCGGCCTGGCTGACGCGGGCGATCGTGGCGGTGGTGCTGGCGGTGCTGGCCGCTGTGGTGGTCGTCTGCCTGGGGTCGGGCGAGGCCGACGCCGGGCGGCTGGACATCGGGGTGTCCGGGGGCGTGGGCGGGGTGCTCCAGGCGGCCGGGCTGCTGTTCTTCGCGTTCGCCGGGTACGCGCGGATCGCGACCCTCGGCGAGGAGGTGCGCGATCCGGCGCGCACCATCCCGCGCGCGATCCCGCTCGCGCTGGGCATCGCGCTGGTCGTGTACGCGGCCGTGGCGGTCGCCGTGCTCGCGGTGCTGGGCTCCGAGGGACTGGCGCGGGCCTCGGCTCCGCTGGCCGACGCGGTACGGGCGGCCGGGGTGCCGGGGCTGGTGCCCGTGGTGCGGGTGGGGGCGGCCGTGGCCGCGCTCGGGTCGTTGCTGGCGCTCATCCTGGGCGTCTCCCGCACCACCCTCGCGATGGCCCGGGACCGGCATCTGCCGGGCGCCCTGGCCGCCGTGCACCCGCGCTTCCAGGTGCCGCACCGGGCCGAGCTGGCCGTCGGTGCCGTGGTCGCCGTACTGGCCGCCACCGTGGACGTCCGGGGCGCGATCGGCTTCTCCTCCTTCGGCGTCCTCGCGTACTACGCGGTCGCCAACGCGTCCGCCTGGACGCTGAGTTCGGCGCCGGTCGCGCGCGTGGTGCCGGCGGTCGGGCTCGTCGGGTGTGCCGTGCTGGCGTTCGCGCTGCCGGTGGCGTCGGTGGGCGCGGGTGCCGCCGTGCTGGCGGCGGGAGCGGCGGCGTACGGCGTACGGCGGTGGTGGGCGCGGCGGCGGAGGGGCTGAGCGGGGGCTCGGTCGGGGCAGGCGTACGTCGCCGTTCGACCCGCCCCGCCCCTCCCGGGCAGGTGCCGCGCTACCAGCGCTGCTGGGCGAACGGCTGGTCCGAGCGGACGATCTCGCGGCCCAGAGGCATCAGGGAGACCGGGACGAGCTTGAAGTTGGCGATGCCGAACGGGATGCCGATGATCGTCAGACAGAGGACCAGGCCGGTGAAGATGTGGGTCAGTGCCAGCCACCAGCCCGCCAGGACCAGCCACAGGATGTTGCCGAGGCAGGAGGGCGCGCCCGCGTCACGGCGCTCGACCGCGCTGTACCCGAAGGGCCACAGGGCGTAGATACCGATGCGGAACGAGGCGATGCCGAAGGGGATGCCGATGATCGTGATGCACAGGAGCAATCCTGCGAAGAGGTAGCCGACGAAGAGCCAGAAGCCACTGAGGATCAGCCAGATGATGTTCAGAATGGTCTTCACTGGGGGCGACCTGCCATCTTCTCGAGTCGGGCGATGCGTTCTGCCATCGGCGGATGTGTCGAGAACATTTTGGAGAATCCGCGGCCCGGCCGGAAGGGGTTCGCGATCATCATGTGGCTCGCGGTCTCGATCCGGGGCTCCGGGGGCAGCGGAAGCTGTTTGGTCCCTGTTTCCAGTTTGCGAAGGGCACTGGCGAGCGCAAGTGGATCGCCGGTGAGCTGCGCGCCGGAGGCATCCGCCTCGTACTCCCGGGAGCGGCTGATCGCGAGCTGGATGACGCTCGCGGCGAGCGGGCCCAGGATCATGATCAGCAGCATGCCGAGGAGGCCGGGGCCGTCGTCGTCGTCCGAGCGGCCGATGGGGATCAGCCACGCGAAGTTCACCAGGAACATGATCACGGAGGCGAGGGCGCCGGCCACCGACGAGATGAGGATGTCGCGGTTGTAGACATGGCTCAGCTCGTGGCCGATGACGCCGCGCAGCTCGCGCTCGTCGAGCAGGCGGAGGATGCCGTCGGTGCAGCACACGGCCGCGTTGCGCGGGTTGCGGCCGGTCGCGAACGCGTTCGGCGCGTCCGTCGGGGAGATGTACAGGCGGGGCATGGGCTGGCGGGCCTGCATGGAGAGCTCGCGGACCATGCGGTAGAGCGCCGGGGCCTCGAACTCGCTCACCGGGCGCGCGCGCATCGCGCGTAGAGCCAGCTTGTCGCTGTTCCAGTACGCGTACGCGTTCGTGCCGAGGGCGACGAACACCGCGATGATCAGGCCCGTACGGCCGAAGAGGCTTCCGATGACGATGATGAGTGCGGACAGTCCCCCGAGGAGTACGGCGGTCCTGAGCCCGTTGTGCCGGCGGTGCACGGTACGCCCTCCAAGTCGTGCGGCAGGGGAACCCCATTGCCTTGCTGTAGCTGTTGACTCCACCTCTCAGTGGACCCTCCCGTACTGGTCAACGCCAGGCGGGGGGTACTAGTTCCCTTGTGCGCGCGGCCCGGCCGGAGGGCCGCGCGGGTGAGCGGGGCGCCCTGGAAGAGACGGGGCGCCCTAGAAGAGGACGGTGTCGGCGAAGCGCAGGACCAGCTGGGGTGCGCCGGAGAGGACGAGGCCGGCGATCCCGGTGAGGGCGAGGGCGGCGGTGAGGGGGGCCGGGACGCGGTGCCGCTCGGGTGCGCCCGCGGTGTCGCCCTCGGGGGCGCGGAACAGCAGGGCCGTCCACTGGAGGTAGTAGAAGAGGGCGATCACGACGTTGACGGCCATGACGACGGCGAGCCAGCCGAGGCCCGCGTCGACGGCCGCGGAGAAGACGGTGACCTTGGCGAACAGGCCGATGACGCCCGGCGGCAGTCCGGCGAGGCAGAGCAGGAAGAAGGCCAGGAGCAGGGCGGCCAGGGGGCTCGACGCGTACAGGCCCCGGTAGTCGGCGAGGCGGTTCAGGGACTTCGTACGGCCGACCAGGGCGGCCACGGCGAAGGCGCCCAGGTTGACCGCCGCGTACATCAGGGCGTACGCGACGGTGGCGCCGACGGCCTTCTCGGCGTCGGCGGTGTCGTCGGCGTACGCGGCAGCCGCGATCGGTACGAGGAGGTAGCCGGCCTGGCCGACGGAGGACCAGGCGAGCAGCCGGACCGCGCTGTACGCGCGCGTGGAGCGCTGTTTCAGGGCGCCGAGGTTGCCGACGGTCATGGTGAGGGCGGCCAGGGCGGCCAGGGTGGGGCCCCAGACGTCGGCGTACGACGGGAGGGCGACGACAGTGATGAGGATCAGCCCGGAGAAGCCGACCGCCTTGCCGACTACGGAGAGGTAGGCGGCCACCGGCAGGGGGGCGCCCACATAGGTGTCGGGGACCCAGAAGTGGAAGGGGACCGCGGCGGTCTTGAAGGCGAAGCCGATGAGGGTGAGCACGACGCCGGCCTGGGTGAGGGTGTGGAGCTGGCCGTCGACGTCCTGGACGCGGTCGGCGATCTCGGTGAGGTAGAGGGTGCCGGTGGTGGCGTAGACGAAGCTGATGCCCAGGAGGCTGACGGCGGTCGCGGTGACGGACGACAGGAAGAACTTCAGGGCGGCTTCGGAGGACCGCTTGTCGCCGAGCCGGATGCCGACGAGGGCGAACGCGGGCAGGGAGGCGACCTCCAGGGCGACGATGAGGGTCGCGAGGTCGCGGGAGGCGGGCAGCAGGGCGGCGCCGGCTGCGGAGGACAGCAGCAGGAACCAGAACTCGCCCGCGGGCAGAGTCTTCCGCTCGTCCGTCAGGGCCGTCATCGACAGCAGTGCGGCGAGGAGGGCGCCGCCGAGGACCAGGAACTGGACGACGAGGGTGAAGCGGTCGGCGGTGTAGCTGCAGACCTCGGGGGCGCCGGTCAGGCAGAAGGTGGCGCGGTCGCCGTCCAGGAGGGGCAGCAGGGCCAGCAGGGAGACGGCGAGGCCCGCGACGGAGGCCCAGCCGAGGACGGCCTTCTTCGCGTCGCCCGTGAACAGGTCGGCGACGAGGACGGCGAGACCGACGACCGCGGCGATCGTGGGCGGCGCGACGGCGAGCCAGTCGACGGACTGGACGACCGACTGGGCGGCCGACTGGGCGACGGGCTCGGCCAGGGTCTGGGTCGGGCCCTGGGCCGGCGTGTGGGCCAGGGTCTCGGCCCACGCGTGGACCGGCGGCTGGGCCGAGGGGCTCAACGGGTGCCTCCTGCGAGGAGCTGCTGCACGGCCGGGTCGGTCAGACCGAGGAGGGCCGCGGGCCAGAGGCCGGCGAGGACGGTGAGGGCGACGAGCGGGGTCCAGGCCGCGAACTCGTACGGCTGTACGTCCGCGAGGAGCGGCCCGTCCTGCGGGCTGCGGGGTTCCTGCGGGGCGGGGCCCATGCAGACGCGGCGGACCACGATCAGCAGGTACGCGGCGGTGAGGAGGGTGCCGAACGCGGCGATCGTCATGAAGGTGAGGAAGGCCGGGCGGCTGAGGCCCTCGGCGGGTTCGAACGCGCCGAACAGGGCCAGCATCTCGCCCCAGAACCCGGCGAGTCCGGGGAGTCCGAGGGAGGCGACGGCGGCGAAGGCGAGCAGGCCGCCGAGGCGCGGGGCCCTGCCGTAGAGGGCGGCGCCGGTCTCGCGGGCGAGGGTGTCCAGGTCGGTGGTGCCGGTGCGGTCCTTGAGGGCGCCGACCAGGAAGAACAGCAGGCCGGTGATGAGGCCGTGGGCGATGTTGGCGAACAGGGCGCCGTTCACGCCGGTCGGGGTCATCGTGGCGATGCCGAGGAGGACGAAGCCCATATGGCCGACGGAGGAGTACGCGATGAGGCGCTTGAGGTCGCCCTTCGCGCCCTGCTTGACGAGGGCGAGGCAGGCGAGGGAGCCGTAGATGATGCCGACGACCGCGAAGGCGGCGAGGTAGGGCGCGAAGACGCGGAACCCGTCCGGGGTGATCGGCAGCAGGATGCGCACGAAACCGTAGGTGCCCATCTTCAGCAGGACACCGGCCAGCAGGACCGAGCCGACGGTCGGGGCGGCGGTGTGGGCGTCCGGCAGCCAGCTGTGCAGCGGCCACATCGGGGTCTTCACCGCGAGCCCGATCCCGATGGACAAAACGGCGATGACCTGCACGGATGCGGTCAGTTCAGGGTGATTGTCAGTGGCTAGTGCCACCATGTCGAAAGTGCCCGCCCTGATGCCGATCAGGAGCAGGCCCAGCAGCATGACCACGGAACCGAGCAGGGTGTAGAGGATGAACTTCCAAGCGGCTTGTGTGCGTTGCTCACCGCCCCAGCGGGCGATGAGGAAGTACATCGGGATGAGCACCATCTCGAACGCGAGGAAGAACAGCAGCAGATCGAGGACGGCGAAGGTGGCGAGGGTGCCGGACTCCAGGACGAGCAGCAGGGCGACGAATGCCTTCGGGGACGGGCCCGGGGGCATCTTGAAGGAGGAGTAGAGCGCGCAGAGGAAGGTCAGCAGCGCGGTCAGGACCAGGAGGGGGAGGGAGATGCCGTCGATGCCGAGGTGGATGCGTACGTCGAGTGCCGGGATCCAGCTGATGTCCGTGCTGGCCTGCATCTTCGACGGCTGGTCGTGGTCGAAGCCGAGCGCGAGGACGATCGCGGCGATGAGGACCGCGCCGGTCACGGTGATCCCGTGGCGGAGCACGGCCTGCTCGGGTGACTTCCCCTTCAGTCCGGGCGGGGCCGGGAGGAGAGCGGCGGCGGCGCCGATGAGCGGGCCGACGACGATCAACGCCAGAAGGACCTGCATCACGGACTCGTTGATATCGATCACGCCTGCTCACGCTCCCGTGGCGACGACGAGGACGGCGACCACCAGGACGACGGTGCCGGCGAGCAGCGCGCTCACATAGGTCTGGACGTTGCCGGTCTGGGCCTTGCGGACGGCCGCGCCCAGCAGGCGGGGCAGGGCGCCCGCGCCGCTGACATAGGTGTCGACGACCTCGCGGTCGAGGAACCGGACGAGGCTCGCGCCGGCCTGGACCGGGCGGACGAAGAGGGCCGTGTAGACGGCGTCGAGGTGGAAGCCGGCGGCGGCGTGGCGGTGCAGCGGGCCGAGCAGGAGGCGGCCCGGGTCCGCCGGGTCGGGGGCCGAGGCGACGTCGCCGTAGGCCGGGGTGTGGCTGGCGATGGCCTCCGCCTCGACCGTGGCGGCGTCCGCCTCGGGGTGGGCCGCGACCGCGCCCAGCGGGACGCGTGCCGCCTTGGCTCCGGCCGAGCGCCAGGCCGCGTACATCGTCAGGGCGCCGATCAGGGCGGCGCCCGTGCCGAGGACGGACGTGGTGAGGGTGGGGGCCAGGTCGTCGCCGTCGAACCAGTCGGGGAGGGTGCCGTAGGCGAGCGCGCCGAAGGCCAGGGAGGGAACGGCGAGTACCCAGAGCACGACGGTCATCGTGCGGGGCTGACGGCCGTGGTCGGGGGCCTCGGCGCCCTTGCCGTGGAAGGCGAGCAGCCACAGGCGGGTCGCGTACGCGGCGGTGAGCAGGGCGGTGAGGACGCCGGCGACGAGGACGGTCCAGCCGGCGGCGCCGGGGACGGGCTCGGCGTGGCCGGTGGCGGCGTGCTCGGCGGCGCCGAGGACGGACTCCTTGGAGAAGAAGCCGCTGAAGGGCGGGATCGCGGCGAGGGCGAGGAGCGCCACGGTCATCGTCCAGAAGGCGTCGGGGACGCGGGCGCCGAGGTGGCTCATGCGGGACATGGCGGCCAGGGAGTTGGTGCCGGCGGCGTGGATGATCACGCCGGCCGCGAGGAACAGCAGGGCCTTGAAGGCGCCGTGGGAGATGAGGTGGAAGACGGCGGCGCCGCGGTCGCCGACGGCGAGGGCTCCGGTCATGTAGCCGAGCTGGCCGATCGTCGAGTAGGCGAGGACGCGCTTGATGTCGTCCTGGGCGAGCGCGGCGAGGCCCGAGCCGACCATGGTGAGCGCGGCCATGACGGCGAGGACGAGCAGGGCGGCCGAGGAGGCCGCGAAGACCGGGAGGAGGCGGGCGACGAAGTAGACACCGGCGGCGACCATCGTCGCGGCGTGGATCAGCGCGGAGACGGGCGTGGGGCCCGCCATCGCGTCGGGGAGCCAGGTGTGGAGGGGGAACTGGGCGGACTTCCCGGCGACTCCGGCGAGGAGCAGCAGGGCGATCAGCGTGGGGTGGTCCAGGCCGCCCTCGGTGACGGTGGCCAGGATCCGGGTGATGCGGAACGACCCGGCGTCCGTGGCGAGGGCGAACAGGCCGATGAGGAAGGGGACATCACCGAGCTTGGTGACCAGGAAGGCCTTCAGGGAGGCGGCGCGGGCCTCCGGGGTCTCCCAGTAGTGGCCGACCAGGAAGTACGAGCAGATGCCCATGATCTCCCAGCCGACCAGCAGCACCATCAGGTCGCCGGAGTAGACGACGAGGAGCATCGCGGAGGTGAAGAGGGAGACGAGTGCGGCGTACGAGGGGTAGCGCGGGTCGTCGCGCAGATAGCCCGTGGAATAGATCTGCACACAGGTGGCGACCAGGCCGACCAGGACGGCGACGAGGGCGGCGAAGCCGTCGATGTGCAGGGCGAGTTCGATCGGGACCGAACCGGTGGGGGTGAGCTGGGTGGCCGCGTCGACGGCCCGGTCGCCGCCCTGGCGTACGGCGACCAGTACGGCGAGGGCGAAGGCCGCGAGAGTGGGGAGTACGGCGAGGGGGCGGACGAAACCGGGGGCGGTACGGCCGAGCAGCAGGCCGGCGGCGGCGCCGAGGAACGGGAGGAGGGGGACGAGGACGGCGAGGGTGGTCGTGGTCACGCGGTGGCCTCAGCCTTCTCGCTCCGCTCGGGTCGGCCGGGTTCGTGGGCTTCGGCGGGGTCTTCGGGGCCGTGGGGGCTGTCGGGGTCGTCGGTCTCGGGGCCCTCGGCGGTGTCGCGGAGTCTGTCGATGTCGGCGGTGCCTCGGTTGCGGTGGACGGCGAGGACGATCGCCAGGCCGATGCCGATCTCGGCGGCGGCGATGGTGATCGTGAACAGGGTCAGGGCCTGGCCGGAGTGCAGGGTCTCCTCGGCGGCCTTGCTCAGCCAGACGTCGAAGGCGACGAGGTTGAGGTTGACGGCGTTGAGCATCAGCTCGACGGACATCAGGACGAGGATCGCGTTGCGGCGGGCGAGGACGCCGTAGAGGCCGGTGCAGAAGAGGAGGGAGGAGAGGACGACCGGGTAGGCGAGGTGCATCAGCGGGCACCGCCCTTGGCCGGCTCGGGTTCCGTGGATGCGTCGGCCTTCGCCTTGCGGGAGAGGACGATCGCGCCGACCAGGGCGGCGAGGAGGAGGACGGAGAGGGCCTCGAAGGGGAGGACCCAGTTCTGGAAGAGGCTCTCGCCGGTGGCCTTCGTGGAGCCGGCGGCGGGGCCGTCGAGATCGATCCAGGTGGTGCGGAAGGCGTCGACGACGACCCAGACGAGGGCGGCGGCCGAGGCGACGGCCACGGCGAGGGCGGCCCAGCGGTTGCCGGAGTCGGCGTCCGGGGAGCGGCCGATGGGGGCCTTGGTGAGCATCAGTCCGAAGAGGAGGAGGACGACGACGGAACCGACGTAGATGAGGACCTGCACCCAGGCGATGAACTCGGCGGTGAGCAGGAGGTACTCGACGGCGAGGCCGCCCAGCGCCACCACCAGCCAGAGGGCGGCGTGCACGAGCTGGCGGGTGGTGACGGTGACGAGCGCGGCGCCGAAGGTGACGACGCCGACGAGGAGGAAGGCGATCTCGACGCCGGTCGGGGAGAGGAAGCCTTGGGGTGCCTGGGCGAGGAGGCTGTTCGGTGCCTGGGCGAGGGCGCCTTGGGGTGCCTGGGCGAGGGTCATGAGTCGGCTCCCTCGGGGGTGTCCGGCTTCGGGTCGGCCTGGGTCGCGGCGAGTTTCTCGGCGGTCTTGCGGGCGGCGGCCAGTTCCTTGGGTTCCTCGGCGGCGGGGTCGAGGGCCGGTGGGGAGGGGACGGTCCACATCCACTCGCGGAGCTTGTCGCGCTCGTGGGTGAGTTCGTGGATGTCGGTCTCGGCGTACTCGAACTCCGGGGACCAGAAGAGGGCGTCGAAGGGGCAGACCTCGATGCAGATACCGCAGTACATGCAGAGGGAGAAGTCGATGGCGAAGCGGTCGAGGACGTTGCGGCTGCGCTCGCGGCCGCCGGGGGCGGCGGGCGGGACCGTCTCCTTGTGGGAGTCGATGTAGATGCACCAGTCCGGGCACTCGCGGGCGCACAGCATGCAGACCGTGCAGTTCTCCTCGAAGAGCCCGATGACGCCACGGGTGCGGGGCGGCAGCTCGGGCTGGACGTCCGGGTACTGCTCGGTGACGGTCCTGCGCGTCATCGTGCGGAGGGTGACGGCCAGGCCCTTGGCGAGGCCGGAACCAGGGATGGGGGCCATAGCTACTGGATCACCACCTTGACGACGCCGGTGAGGGCGATCTGGGCGAGGGAGAGGGGGACGAGGAGGGTCCAGGAGAGCTTCTGGAGCTGGTCCTCGCGCAGGCGGGGGTAGGTCACGCGGAGCCAGATGACGACGAAGGCGAGGGCGGCGGTCTTCAGCAGGGTCCAGACCCAGCCGAGGCCTTCCGCGCCCCAGGGGCCGTGCCAGCCGCCGAGGAAGAGGACGGTGGTCAGGCCGCACAGGACGACGATGCCGGCGTACTCGGCGAGCAGGAACAGGGCGAAGCGGAGGCCGGTGTACTCGGTGTAGGCGCCGAAGATGATCTCCGAGTCGGCCACGGGCATGTCGAAGGGCGGGCGCTGGAGTTCGGCGAGGCCGGCGACGAAGAAGACGATCGCGCCGACGATCTGCCAGGGGAGCCACCACCACTCGAAGGCGTCCACGATGCCGACGAGGGAGACCGTGCCGGCCGCCATCGCCACCGAGGCGGCGGTGAGGAGCATCGGGAGTTCGTAGGCGAGGAGCTGGGCGGCGGTGCGGAGGCCGCCGAGGAGGGAGAACTTGTTGGCGGAGGCCCAGCCGGCCATGAGTGAGCCGAGGACGCCTACGCCCATCACGGCCAGGACGAAGAAGATGCCGGCGTCGATGACCTCGCCGACGGCGCCCTCGCCGGGGCCGATCGGGATGGCGAGGAGGACGAGGAGGTACGGGAGGAGGGCCACGGCGGGGGCGAGCTGGAAGACGCGGCGGTCGGCTCCGGCCGGGACGATGTCTTCCTTCTGGGCGAACTTGACGCCGTCCGCGACGAGTTGGGCCCAGCCGTGGAAGCCGCCGGCGTACATGGGGCCGAGGCGGCCCTGCATGTGGGCCATCACCTTGTGTTCGGTCTGGCCGATGATCAAGGGGAAGGTCAGGAAGACCACGAACACGATGAGGAGTCGCAGGGCGACGTCCAGAACGTCGTTCACCGCGGGCCTCCCGTGGGGGGTTGGGGGGTGGTGGGGTCGTCGTTGTCGTCGGGGGCGTCGGTGGCCTGGGGCTCGTCGGCGTCGGATGCCTCGTGGGGAGGGGGCTCGGCCGGGGGTGTGGCGGGGGGCTTGGGGGGCTGCGGTGGGGTGTCCGGGGTGGTGGGCTCGCCGGCCGGCGCCGGGGCTGGTGGGTGCTCGTCGGTGGTGGCCGTGTCGGAGGCGGGGTGCGTTTCGGGCTCCGTGTCGCCGTCAGGGGCGTGGGCGGAGTCGGCATCGGGCGAGTCGGGTTCCGCCGGTGTGCCGGGGGCGGCGGCTTCCGGCCGGGGGGCCGTGGGAGTGGCGGGGGGCTCCGGCTCTAGGCGCGGTACGGGCTCGGGCTCGGGTCGGGGCTCGGGCTCGGGTCGGGGCTCGGGCTCGGGTCGGGGCTCGGGCTCGGGTCGGGGCTCGGGCTCGGGTCGGGGCTCGGGCTCGGGTTGGGGCTCGGGCTCGGGTTGGGGCTCGGGCTGCGGTGCGGGGCCCGCGATCGGCTCGGGCTCGGGCTGGGACTCGGGCTGCGGTGCGGGGCCCGCGATCGGCTCGGGCTCGGCCTTCGGCTTGGGTTCGCTCTGGCGTTCGGGCTCGTCGAAGGCGGGGCGGGCGTGGTGCCAGGGCGCGTCCGCGCTGCGGGGCGTGGGGCGGGTGGGGCGCGGCTGCGGCGAGGGCTCGCCGGTGCCGGGGGTCTCGGTGGTACCGGGGGCTTCGGTGGTGCCGGGGGCCTCTGCGGGGGTTGCGCGCTGGGTCGCCGAGCCTCCCGATGCGCTGCGGGTGCGGCGCGGGGACGTGGGGCTGGTGGGGGCGTCGGGGGCCGTCTGACTGGCCGAGCCGTCTGCCGCGGAGCGCGTACGGCGCGGGGACGGCGAAGCACCCGGCGCATCCAGCGCCTGGCCCGGCGCCGACTGGCTCGCTGAGCCTTCCGACGCCGAGCGGGAGCGGCGCGGGGACGACGGGGCACCCGGGACACCCGGCGCCGGGCCCGATGCCGACTGGCTTACCGAACCCTCCGACACCGAGCGCGTGCGGCGTGAGGACGACGGCGCGCCCGGGGCATCTGGGGCCGATGCCGACTGGCTTGCCGAACCCTCCGAGACCGAGCGGGAGCGGCGTGGGGACGGCGATGCGCGTGGGGCATCTGGGGCCGGGGCCGACTGGCTTGCTGAGCCCTCTGAGGCTGAGCGGGTGCGGCGGGGGGGCAGTGGTGCATCCGGTGGCGGTGTGGGCTGGCTTGGTGGAGTCTCTGGTGTCCGGCCGGTCGGGGGGGTTTGGGGGGCCGGGTCCTCGGTGGTGGTGCGGGGGCGGCGGGCTGGGCGGTCGCCCGGGGTGGCTCGGGTGGGGCGGGGTGGGGGCGGGGGGAGTTGGCCCTTGAGGGGGCCCCAGTCGTTGGGGTCGGGGACGCCGGGCGGGAGCATCTGGCGGCGTTTGGGGGCGCCGTGGGCCGCGGCCTCTCCGGGTTCTTTCGCGCCGGGCCAGGCCTTGGCGACGCGGGCGGCGAGGACGAAGTCCTTGCGGAGGGGGTGGCCCTCGAAGTTCTCGGGGAGGAGCAGGTGGTCCAGGCCGGGGTGGCCCTCGAAGCGGACGCCGAACATCTCGTGGGTCTCGCGTTCGTGCCAGGCCGCGCCCGCGTAGACGTCGACGGCGGTCGGGAGGACCGGGGAGGCGTGGGGGACCGTGGTGCGCAGGAGGAGGCGGCGGACCGGGGAGAGTGCCACCACGTGGGCCGCGACACGGAAGCCCGTGCCCGGCTCGTCGACCGCGCTCAGCCAGTCGAAATAGGTGCAGCCCAGGGTGGAGCGGGCCGTGCGCAGCGCCTCGGTCCAGGATGTGGGCGGGACGTCCACGGTGAGGACGTCGTACGACTCGTCGGCCGTGGCCTCGGGGCCGAAGAGTTCCTCGGTGGGGGCGGGCAGCCAGCCGGTCGTCATCTGTCCCCCTTTCCGGTGTCCGAGGCTCCGCCGCCGGGCGCCGGGGGCTTCACCAGGCCGCTCTGCAGCGCCGCCGTCGAGGGGCGGGCGCCCGCCGCGGCCCCCGTATCGGCGTCGGCGCCGTAGCGCTCCCCCAGGGACTCCCGGGCGATCTTCTCCTGGAGTTTCAGGATGCCCTGGAGGAGGGCCTCGGGGCGGGGCGGGCAGCCGGGGACGTACACGTCGACGGGGATGATCTGGTCGACGCCCTTGGTGACGGAGTAGGAGTCCCAGTAGGGGCCGCCGCAGTTGGAGCAGGCGCCGAAGGAGATGACGTACTTCGGTTCCGGCATCTGTTCGTACAGGCGCTTCACGGCCGGGGCCATCTTGTCCGTCACCGTGCCCGAGACGACCATGAGGTCCGCCTGCCGGGGGCCGGGGGCGAAGGGGATCACGCCGAGGCGGATGAAGTCGTGGCGGGCCATGGACGCGGCGATGAACTCGATCGCGCAGCAGGCGAGGCCGAAGTTGAAGACCCAGAGGGAGTAGCGGCGGCCCCAGTTGAGGATCACCTTCATCGGCTCGGGGGCGAGGCGGGCGAGGGCGCCGAGCCGCTTCGGCTCGGGAAGGAGCACGGGCTGCGCCGAGCCAGGCTCCGGCGCGTTCGTCTGTGGCGTCACGTCCATGCCAGGACGCCCTTCTTGTAGGCGTAGAGCAGGCCCACGGCGAGGAAACCGAGGAAGACGAACATCTCGACCAGGGTCGTCGCGCCGTAGCCGGGGTCGGCGAAGACCGTCGCCCAGGGGAAGAGGAAGATCGAGTCGATGGCGAAGATGACGTAGAGGAAGGCGTAGACGTAGTAGCGGACCTGGGTGTGGGCCCAGCCCTCGCCGACCGGGTCGACGCCGCACTCGTACGTCAGGAGCTTCTCCCGGGTGGGGACCTCGGGCCGGAGCAGCCGTCCCGCGCCGAAGGCCACGGCGACGAAGAGCACGCCCACGGCGGCGAGCAGTCCGACGACCGAGTAGGACTCGAAGTACTCCGCCGCTACCGCGACGGTCGGCTCCGCCGCTACGGCGACGGTCGGTTCCGGCACGTCCGTCCCTCGCTCCCTGGCCCGGCGACGCGTGCGTACGGACATACGTGCTGCGGACGCCGTACGTGCTTCGCTCTTCGCTGTTCGACGATCTGTACGCACGGGAGTCTAGGCCCTGCTAAAGAGACCGTAAGCAGCCCGTCACAGGTCGGCACTCCCGTCGGCACTCCCGGGGGTGGGGTTATCCCCAGGGCAGCCGGGCGGTCCCCCTCATGGCGCGGGGCGGGGGCGGACGGGCAGGCTGAGGGCATGACCGAACCCTTCTTCTCCCCGACGGGCACCGGGCGGCCGTACGGGCGGCCGCTGCCCTCCAGTCAGACGCCCTCCGAGCCGCTGCCGCCCGCGCGGTTCGCGTTCGGGGGGCAGACGTGGCGGGAGATCGCGCATCTGCTGGCGAATCTGCCGTTCGCGCTGCTCGGGTTCGTGTATGTGACGACGGTGCTGTTCACCAGCGCCTTCCTGACCTTGACGGTGATCGGTTTTCCGCTGCTCGCCGCCGCGCTGATGGGGGCGCGGCAGCTGGGGCGGCTGGAGCGGATGCGGGCGCGGGCGCTGCTGCGGGTGCGGGTGGACGAGCCGAGTCCGCTGCCGTTCCGCGGGAGCGGGCGGCGGGCGGACGAGGGGTTCTTCGCGCAGGTGTGGATGAGCGTGAAGGATCCGGTCGGCTGGCGGTCGATGCTGTACGAGCTGATCCGGATGCCGTGGGCGGTGGCCACGTTCGTCATCACCCTCACGGGGCTGTTCGTGGCGTGGCCGGTGCTGCCGTACATCGTGCGGGGGCTGACGAACGTGGACCGGGTGATGGTGCGGTCGCTGTTGTCGCCGTCCGATGAACTGGAGCGGCGGATCGCGGAGCTGGAGTCCGATCGGGGGGTCGTCGTCGACACCGCGGCGGCGGATCTGCGGCGGATCGAGCGGGATCTGCACGACGGGGCGCAGGCCCGGCTGGTGAATCTGGCGATGGGGCTGGGGCTGGCGAAGGAGAAGCTGCTGGAGGACCCCGACGCGGCCGCGACGATGGTGGAGGAGGCGCACGGGGAGGTGAAGCTGGCGTTGCAGGAGCTGCGGGATCTGGCGCGGGGGATCCATCCGGCGGTGCTGACGGACCGGGGGCTGGACGCGGCGCTGTCGGCGGTGGCCTCGCGGTGTACGGCGCCGGTGAAGGTGAGCGTGGATCTCGTGGCGCGGCCGGCCGCGGCGATCGAGGGGATCGCCTACTTCACGGTGTCCGAGTTGTTGCAGAACGTCAGTAAGCACAGTGGGGCGAAGGCGGCGTCGGTGGAGGTGTGGCGGTCTGATGATCGGTTGCTCATACAGGTGTGGGACGACGGGCATGGGGGTGCGCGGCTCGATGGGGGGAGTGGGATCGCGGGGCTGGCGGAGCGGCTCGGTGCGGTGGATGGGTTGTTCGTGATCGAGTCGCCGGTGGGGGGGCCTACGACGGTGACGGCGGAGTTGCCTTGGCGGGGACGGTAGGTCCGCTGCGGGGGTGTGAGGGGCGCCTGCTCGTTGTGGGTGCCCCTTCTTCGTGGGCGGGTGCGGGTGCGTGGGGCTTCTCGCGCAGTTCCCCGCGCCCCTGAGGAGCAGGGGCTGCGCCCGCTGCTCCTCAGGGGCGCGGTGGGGGGTGGGGAAAACCCCCCTACCCAGACGCCGACTCGCTCCATGGTTCCGGCGGGCGGAGGCGAGGAGGGTGGAGGTACGACATCGGGAGTGCGGGACTGCGGAGGCGGGCGACGGTGATGGCTGCGGAGTACGGGGACGGGTACGGGAGTTGGGGCGAGGAGCGGCGGCGGCGGGTGCCGGCCGGGCTGCGGGCGCCGTTCGAGGGGCGCAGCTGGCGGGAGTTCGGGTATGTGCTGCTGGGGCTGCCGGTCGGGATCCTGCTGTTCACGTACGCCATCACGATGGTGTCGGTCGGGGCGGGGCTGCTGATCACGTTCCTCGGGGTGCCGGTGCTGGCGGCGGGGCTGGCCGGGTGCCGGGGGTTCGGGGCGATGGAGCGGGCGCGGGCGCGGGTGCTGCTCGGGGTGGAGGTGTCCGCGCCGGAGCCGCTGCGGCCCAAGGGGCGTGGGGCGATGGCCTGGATGGGCGCCGTGCTGCGCAGCGGGGCGTCGTGGCGGCAACTGCTGTACGCGGTCGTGCAGTTCCCCTGGTCGGTGTTCTCCTTCGTGGTGGCGGTGACCTTCTGGACGTACGGGTGGGCGCTGCTGACGTATCCGCTCTGGTTCTGGGTGTTCCCCGTGTGGGCCGGGCAGGACGGGTTGCAGCTGTACGGGGACGAGACGCACTCCGTGTATCTGGACAACCCGTTCGAGGTGACCGTGACCGGGCTGGTGGGGCTGCTCTTCACGATGGCCACGCCGTGGATCCTGCGGGGGCTGACGATGGTCGACCGGGTGATGGTGGGCGCGCTGCTCGGGCCGTCGCGGCTGGGGGCGCGGGTCGTGGAGCTGGAGTCGGACCGGGGGGTCGTGGTCGACACGGCGGCGGCCGATCTGCGGCGGATCGAGCGGGATCTGCACGACGGGGCGCAGGCCCGGCTGGTGGCGCTGGCGATGGATCTGGGGCTGGCGAAGGAGAAGCTGGCGGAGGACCCCCGGGCGGCGGCGGTGATGGTCGACTCGGCGCACGGGGAGGTCAAGACGGCGTTGCAGGAGTTGCGGGATCTGGCGCGGGGGATCCATCCGGCGGTGCTGACGGACCGGGGGCTGGACGCGGCGCTGTCGGCGGTGGCCTCGCGGTGTGCGGTGCCGGTGGTGGTGGACGTGGATCTGCCGGCGCGGCCGGTGCCGGCGATCGAGGGGATCGCGTACTTCACCGTGTCCGAGCTGCTGCAGAACGTCAGCAAGCATGCGGGGGCGTCGCGGGCGACGGTGGATGTGTGGAGGGTGGAGGACCGGCTGATGTTGCAGGTCATCGATGACGGGGTGGGTGGGGCCGATGCGGGGGCGGGGTCCGGGCTGGCGGGGCTTGCGGAGCGGATCGGGGCGGTCGATGGGGTTCTCGTCGTCGACTCGCCGGCCGGGGGGCCGACGCGGGTGACGGCGGAGTTGCCCTGGCGGGCGGCGTAGTCCCTGCGGGGCCCTGCAGGGCTTGGGGCGCGTTTCGCCGTGGGTGGCTTGGCTTGGTGGGCGGGGAACCGTTCGTCGTGGTTGTTCGCGCAGTTCCCCGCGCCCCTAAAAAACGGGGGCGCGCCCCGCGGTGTCGACCCGCCCCGCGCCCCTGAAAACAGAGGCCCACCCCGCACTGTCGACCCGTCCCGCGCGCCTGAAACCAGAGGCCTACCCCGCGCCATCGGCCCGCCCGGCGCGCCTGGAAAACAGGGCCCGCCCCACGCGGTCGACCCGCCCCACACCCCTGAAAACAGGGCGCACCCCGCGCTCTCCGAACCTTGTCGACCCGTGGCCGATTCTCGTCGGTGGGAGTCAGGGGCGTTCCGATGCTGGGATGCTGGGGCTGTCGTACGGGTCGGGGTGGGGTGGGTGTCGTGGGGGGACGAGGCGTGGAGGACAGGGTGCGGGTGGTCATCGCCGAGGATTCGGTGCTGTTGCGGGAGGGGCTGACGCGGCTGCTGACCGACCGGGGGCATGACGTCGTCGCGGGGGTCGGGGACGGGAACGCCCTGATCAAGACGATCACGGAGTTCGCGGAGCAGGGAGACCTGCCGGATGTGGTCGTCGCCGATGTGCGGATGCCGCCGACGCACACCGACGAGGGCGTCCGGGCCGCCGTACAGCTGCGGAAGCACCATCCGGAGCTGGGCGTGCTCGTGCTGTCGCAGTACGTGGAGGAGCGGTACGCCACCGAGCTGCTCGCGGGGTCCAGTCGCGGGGTCGGGTATCTGCTGAAGGACCGGGTGGCCGAGGTCCGGGAGTTCGTGGACGCGGTGGTACGGGTGGCGCGCGGCGGTACGGCACTGGACCCGGAGGTGGTCGCGCAGTTGCTCGGGCGCAGCCGGAAGCAGGATGTGCTCGCGGGGCTCACCCCGCGTGAGCGTGAGGTGCTCGGGCTGATGGCGGAGGGGCGGACCAACTCGGCGGTCGCCCGCCAGCTGGTCGTCAGCGACGGGGCCGTCGAGAAGCACGTCAGCAATATCTTCCTGAAGCTCGGGCTGTCCCCGAGCGACGGGGACCACCGGCGGGTTCTCGCGGTGCTCACCTACCTCAATTCATGACCGTCTGACACTGTGTCAGGAACGGGACGGCGCGAACCGGCACTGAACCGCCGGCCCGCCTCGCGCGTCTTCAGGGGAAGTGGCAGGGGCGGGTAAATCATGACAAGTCGGGGTGTTCCGCAGTCGCAAAAAGAGGATTGATCAGTCGAACGCGCAAGGGAAGGCCGCCCCCGCCGACGTAGTGTTGGTCTTGGGAGGGCCGGCGGGTCGGCCGTTCCCGGACAGCCGCCTCAAGGGAGGTCCAGTTCAGTGACCAGCCAGGTCAGCAGCCCAGCGGAGCAGGCCGACGAAGCCGCTCTGGGAGAACTGAGAGAACAGCGCAATCCGGCGGGGACGGCGGGGACGAAGGATGTCCGCCGACTCGATCGGGTGATTATTCGGTTCGCCGGGGACTCCGGTGACGGGATGCAGCTCACCGGCGACCGCTTCACCTCCGAAACGGCCTCCTTCGGCAACGACCTCTCCACCCTGCCGAACTTCCCCGCCGAGATCCGCGCCCCCGCCGGTACCCTCCCGGGCGTCTCCAGCTTCCAGCTGCACTTCGCCGACCACGACATCCTCACCCCGGGCGACGCCCCCAACGTGCTCGTCGCCATGAACCCGGCCGCCCTGAAGGCGAACATCGGGGACGTACCGCGCGGCGCGGAGATCATCGTCAACACGGACGAGTTCACCAAACGGGCGATGCAGAAGGTCGGGTACGCGGTCAGTCCGCTGGAGGACGGCTCGCTGGACGGATACAGCGTCCATCCGGTGCCGCTGACCACCCTGACCGTCGAGGCCCTCAAGGAATTCGACCTCAGCCGCAAGGAGGCCGAGCGCAGCAAGAACATGTTCGCGCTCGGCCTCCTGTCATGGATGTACCACCGGCCGACCGAGGGCACCGAGAAGTTCCTGGCGGCCAAGTTCGCCAAGAAGCCCGAGATCATGAAGGCGAACCTGACGGCGTTCCGCGCGGGCTGGAACTTCGGGGAGACCACCGAGGACTTCGCGGTCTCGTACGAGATCGCCCCGGCGACCCAGGCCTTCCCCGTCGGCACGTACCGGAACATCTCCGGGAACCTGGCACTGTCGTACGGGCTGATCGCAGCCTCCCGGCAGGCCGATCTGCCGCTCTACCTGGGCTCCTATCCGATCACCCCGGCCTCGGACATCCTGCACGAGCTGAGCCGGCACAAGAACTTCGGTGTGCGGACCTTCCAGGCGGAGGACGAGATCGCCGGGATAGGGGCGGCGCTGGGGGCCGCGTTCGGGGGGTCGCTGGCGGTCACGACGACCTCCGGGCCGGGTGTGGCGCTGAAGTCGGAGACGATCGGGCTCGCCGTCTCGCTCGAACTGCCGCTGATCGTCGTCGACATCCAGCGCGGCGGGCCGTCCACCGGGCTGCCCACCAAGACCGAGCAGGCGGATCTGCTCCAGGCCATGTACGGCCGCAACGGCGAGGCCCCGGTGCCGGTGGTCGCGCCGCGCACCCCGGCCGACTGCTTCGACGCGGCCATCGAGGCCGCCCGGATCGCGCTGACGTACCGCACCCCCGTGTTCCTGCTCTCGGACGGCTACCTGGCCAACGGCAGCGAGCCCTGGCGCATCCCCGAGACCGCCGAACTCCCAGACCTGACCGTGCAGTTCACCCAGGGCCCCAACCACACCCTGGACGACGGCACCGAGGTCTTCTGGCCCTACAAGCGCGACCCCCGGACCCTCGCCCGCCCCTGGGCGATCCCGGGCACCCCCGGCCTCGAACACCGCATCGGCGGCATCGAGAAGCAGGACGGCACGGGCAACATCTCCTACGACCCGGCCAACCACGACTTCATGGTCCGCACCCGGCAGGCGAAGATCGACGGGATCGACGTCCCCGACATCGAGGTCGACGATCCGCACGAGGCCCGGACCCTGGTCCTGGGCTGGGGCTCGACGTACGGGCCGATCACCGCGGCGGTACGGCGGCTGCGGACGGCCGGGGAGTCCATCGCCCAGGCCCATCTACGGCACCTCAACCCCTTCCCGCGGAATCTGGGCACGGTGCTCGGGCGCTACGACAAGGTGGTGATCCCCGAGATGAACCTCGGCCAGCTCGCCACGCTGATCCGGGCGAAGTACCTGGTCGACGCCCACTCCTACAACCAGGTGAACGGCATGCCGTTCAAGGCGGAGCAGCTCGCCACGGCTCTCAAGGAGGCCATCGATGGCTGACATCGGCAACGAGCTGCTGCAGCTGGTCCCCAAGGCCGCCGCCCGGCAGTCCATGAAGGACTTCAAGTCCGACCAGGAAGTGCGCTGGTGCCCCGGCTGCGGCGACTACGCGATCCTCGCCGCCGTCCAGAGCTTCATGCCCGAGCTGGGCCTGGCGAAGGAGAACATCGTCTTCGTCTCCGGGATCGGCTGCTCCTCCCGCTTCCCGTACTACATGGACACCTACGGGATGCACTCCATCCACGGGCGGGCGCCGGCGATCGCGACCGGCCTCGCCACCTCGCGCCGTGACCTGTCGGTGTGGGTGGTGACCGGTGACGGTGACGCGCTGTCCATCGGCGGCAACCATCTGATCCACGCCCTGCGCCGCAATGTGAACCTGAAGATCCTGCTCTTCAACAACCGCATCTACGGCCTCACGAAGGGCCAGTACTCCCCCACCTCCGAGGTCGGGAAGGTCACCAAGTCCACGCCCATGGGGTCGCTGGACGCGCCCTTCAACCCGGTGTCGCTGGCGATCGGGGCGGAGGCGTCGTTCGTGGCGCGGACCGTGGACTCCGACCGCAAGCATCTGACGGAGGTGCTGCGGCAGGCCGCCGCCCACCCCGGCACGGCCCTGGTGGAGATCTACCAGAACTGCAACATCTTCAACGACGGCGCCTTCGAGGTCCTCAAGGACCGGCAGCAGGCCGAGGAGGCGGTGATCCGGCTGGAGCACGGCGAGCGGATCCGGTTCGGCGCGGAGGGCGCGCGGGGGGTCGTACGGGACGAGGCGACCGGGGATCTGAAGGTGGTCACCGTGACGGCGGAGAACGAGTCGCGGATCCTGGTCCACGACGCGCACGCCGCGTCCCCGACCACCGCGTTCGCGCTGTCCCGGCTGGCAGACCCGGACACCCTCCACCACACCCCGATCGGTGTCCTGCGGTCCGTGCGGCGGCCCGTCTACGACACCCAGATGTCCGAGCAGCTCGACTCCGCGGTCGAGCAGCACGGCAAGGGTGATCTGGCGGCGCTGCTGGCGGGCGGGGACACCTGGACCGTCGTGGGGTGACCTCGGGGACGGGCGGATGGGCGGATGGGCGGAGCGCCGGACGGACTTACGGCCTCAGGTTCCGGCGCGGCCTCCGGCCCGGGCGCGGCCTCAGGCCCGGGACTCGTCGTACGCCTCGCGGGCCTGCTGTACGGCGTCCATGCGGTCCTTGGTCCAGGTCGCCAGGGCGCGTACCTGCTCGGCGGCCTCGCGGCCTAGGTCGGTGAGGGAGTAGTCGACGCGGGGCGGGATGACGGGCTTGGCGTCGCGGTGGACCAGGCCGTCGCGCTCCAGCGTCTGGAGGGTCTGGGTCAGCATCTTCTCGCTGACCCGGCCGATGGCCCGGCGCAGCTCGCTGAAGCGGTACGGGCGCTCCAGCAGCTCGATGAGGACGAGGACGCCCCAGCGGGACGTCACGTGTTCGAGGACCAGGCGGTAGGGGCACATGCCCTCGCCGTCCGGCGTGTCGTACTTGCCGACGGGCTGCGGGATCACCTTGCTCACGGCCATGCCAGTACCTTACTTCAACACCAGTACCTTACTTCAAAGTGGGTACTTTCGAAGAGTTAGCGCACCTCCTAGGGTTAGTGGCACATCCCGCCCCCCTGGAGGAGTTTCACCATGAGCATCGTCGTCACCGGAGCCACCGGACACCTCGGCAAGTTGGTAGTCGAAGGACTGCTGGAGAAGGTTCCGGCCGAGCAGATCACGGCCGTCGTCCGCAGCGAGGAGAAGGGTGCCGGGTTCGCCGCGCGCGGTGTGAAGATCGCGATCGCCGACTACAACGCCCCCGAGACCTTCGCCGGCCTCTTCGCCGCCGGTGACAAGGTGCTGCTGATCTCCGGCAACGAGTTCGACAAGGGCCGGGTCGGCCAGCACCAGGTCGTGATCGACGCCGCCAAG
Organism: Streptomyces sp. NPDC107538; assembly: GCF_055657445.1. Lineage (NCBI taxonomy): Bacteria > Bacillati > Actinomycetota > Actinomycetes > Kitasatosporales > Streptomycetaceae > Streptomyces > Streptomyces sp. NPDC107538. The sequence continues at coordinate 831,375 of NZ_JBVKAY010000002.1, forward strand.
GCGGCCGGGGTCGCGCTCCTCGCCTACACCAGCGCGCCGGGCGGCCTGACGGCCGCGCTCGCCGACGACCACCGGGGCACCGAGAAGGCGCTGCTCGCCTCCGGTCTGCCGTACGCCCTGCTGCGCAACGGTTGGTACAACGAGAACTACACCGAGCAGCTGGCGCCGGTGCTGCAGTTCAACGCCGTCACCCACGCGGCCGGTGAGGGCCGGGTCTCCTCCGCGGCGCGTGCGGACTACGCGGCCGCGGCGGTGGCCGTACTGACCGGTGAGGGGCACGAGAACCAGACGTACGAGCTGGGCGGCGACGTCGCCTGGAGCTTCGCCGAGTACGCGGCCGAGCTGAGCGGGCAGACCGGCAAGGAGATAGCGAACAACGCGGTCTCCGTCGAGGTCTTCGCCGGGATTCTGACCGGGGCCGGGGTTCCGGAGCCGCTGGCCGCGATCCTCGCGGGCGTCGACGCGTCCGTCGAGAAGGGCGAGCTGGTCGTCACCTCCGGCGACCTCACCCGCCTCATCGGCCGCCCGACCACGCCGATCGCCGACTCGATCGCGGTGGCGCTGAAGGGTTGAGCGGGGCCTCGGGCTGCGGCCGGGGCGGGGGGTGAGGTCGGTGAGGGTGTGGCCGACGCCGGGGGCTTGAGCCGCTGGCGATGTGGCCGGCAGCGGGGGCTTGGGTCACAGGAGGTGCGGTCGGCACCGAGGGCTTGAGCCGCTGGAGGTGTGGCCGCCGCCTGCGGCTTGGACCGCTGGCGATGTGGTCGCCACCCGGGGCTTGAGTCACAGGAGGCGCGGCCGCCACCGAGGGCTTGGGCCACAGGAGGCGCGGTCGGCACCGGCGGGCTTGAGTCACAGGAGGCGCGGCCGCCACCGAGGCTCGGATCGCTGGATGTGCGGTCGCCGCCGGAGGGCTTGGGGCGCAGGAGATGTGGCTGTCGCCGGAGGTTGAGGACCGTTGGAGATGTGGCTCGCGTCGGGATTCGGGAGTTGGCCCTCTGCAGGGGCGGGCGACGGGGGCTAACGGGAGCCGTTGAGAGCGTGGGCGGCGGGTTGGGTGTGCTTCACCCCCGGATGTCATGACCGTATGGCGATACGGGCATGACATCCGGGGGTGCTCGGCGTTACCTTCGGGAGGCTGGGGGTCGCGGTGGCGCGGCCGGGTGAGGAGGAGGGGCCGTGGCGGCGCAGTCGAGGGGCGAACACCGGATAGGACTGCTGAACGGCTTCGCCGCGTATGGGATGTGGGGGCTCGTCCCCCTGTTCTGGCCCCTGCTCAAGCCGTCCGGCGCGGTGGAGATCCTCGCCCACCGCATGGTCTGGTCCCTCGCCGTCGTCGGCGTCCTGCTGCTGGTGCTGCGGCGCTGGTCCTGGGCCGGTGAGCTGCTGCGGCAGCCCCGCAAGCTCGCCCTGATCACCGTCGCCGCGGCGGTGATCACCATCAACTGGGGCGTGTACATCTGGGCCGTCAACACCCACCAGGTGGTCGAGGCCTCCCTCGGCTACTTCATCAACCCGCTCGTCACCATCGCCATCGGTGTGTTGCTGCTGAAGGAGCGGCTGCGGCCCGCGCAATGGACCGCGGTCGGCGTCGGCTTCGCGGCCGTCCTCGTCCTCACCATCGGCTACGGGCGCCCGCCGTGGATCTCCCTCTGCCTCGCCTTCTCCTTCGCCACGTACGGGCTGGTCAAGAAGAAGGTCAACCTGGGCGGGGTCGAGTCGCTGGCCGCGGAGACCGCGATCCAGTTCCTGCCCGCGCTGGCCTATCTGCTGTGGCTGGGGTCGCGCGGAGACGCCACGTTCGGGGCGGAGGGCACCGGCCACGCACTGCTGCTCGCCGCGACCGGACTGGTGACCGCGCTGCCGCTGGTCTGCTTCGGGGCGGCAGCGATCCGGGTGCCGCTGTCCACGCTGGGGCTGCTGCAGTATCTGGCGCCGGTGTTCCAGTTCCTGCTGGGCGTCTGGTACTTCGGTGAGGCCATGCCGCCCGAGCGGTGGGCCGGCTTCGCGCTGGTGTGGCTGGCCCTGTCGCTGCTGACGTGGGACGCGCTGCGTACGGCCCGGGCGGCGCGGCGGCGGATGGCGGAGCTGGTCGTCACCGCCGAGGCCGAGGCGGTCGGCGCCGTCGAGGCGCGAACCCCGCTGGCCAAATAGCACCCTTGACGGAGAGTCAGTATCCGCCGCACCATCCAGGCACCCCATTCACCGGGTTCGCCATGGACACATCAACAGTGTCGTCCATGGCGTTCCCCATGGAATTCGGAGCCCCCCACTATGAAGCTCTCTGTTCCAGCCACGGGACGCGCCACCGTCGCCGCCGCCGTCGCGGTGGCCACGCTGTTCGCCGGCGGGTCCATGGCGGGGGCGGCACCCGCCCCCGACCAGGCGGCCCCCGCCCGAGACGCCGCGATCGCCGCCGCTCCCAATCTTCCCGTGGCCAACGTCAAGGCCCACCTGGGCCAGTTCCAGTCCATAGCCACGGCCAACGGCGGCAACCGGGCGCACGGCCGCGCCGGCTATCTCGCCTCCCTGAACTATGTGAAGGGCAAGCTCGACGCGGCGGGCTTCGTCACCACCACGCAGACCTTCACGTCCGGCGGCCGTACCGGCTACAACCTGATCGCGGACTGGCCCGGCGGCGACACGAATCAGGTTGTCATGGCCGGTTCACACTTGGACAGTGTCACCACCGGAGCCGGCATCAACGACAACGGCTCGGGCTCCGCCGCCGTGCTGGAGGCCGCACTGGCCGTGTCCCGCGCGAACTACCAGCCCACGAAGCATCTGCGGTTCGCCTGGTGGGGCGCGGAGGAACTGGGGCTCGTCGGCTCCCGCTACTACGTCAACAACCTGTCCACGGCCAACCGGGCCCGGATCAGCGGCTACCTCAACTTCGACATGATCGGCTCGCCGAACCCCGGGTACTTCGTCTATGACGACGACCCCGTCATCGAGCAGACCTTCAAGGACTACTTCACGGGGATCGGGGTCGCGACCGAGATCGAGACCGAGGGGGACGGACGGTCCGACCACGCGCCCTTCAAGAGCGCGGGCGTTCCCGTGGGCGGGCTCTTCACCGGGGCGAGCCGGGCGAAGACGGCCGCGCAGGTCGCCAAGTGGGGTGGTACGTCTGGGCAGGCGTTCGACCGCTGCTACCACTCCTCGTGCGACACCACGTCCAACATCAACGACACGGCGCTCGACCGGAACGGGGATGCGCTGGCGTACGCGGTGTGGGAGTTGTCCGAGTAGGAGTTGGTCGTAAGGGATTGCGGTTGTGGGTTCCGGGGTCGGCCGGTCGGTGGGGAGCGCCGTGGCCGGCCCCGGGTGCTTAGTGTGCGCCCCGGGATGGAGCGCGGGCACGGGTCAACGCGACGGGCGGTGAGCCGGTGGGCGGGTCGCGGCGGCGGCGGTTCGCGCGGTGAGGGCGTGGGTGTGGGCAGGGGTCGGGTTGGTCGACTTGAGACGGGACGCGACCGCAGTGGGCATACGGGTGCCGTGGGCGAGGTCGGCGGCCACGGTGGAGCGGAGTGCGCCGAGCCGGGCCAGATGGCTCCGGTGCTGCTCCGGCGCGAGCGTGGTGATGTCGACACTCAGGGCGGCCCGTACGGCCGCGGGGTGTGTCGGGATGGAGGCGGCGCCCTGCGCGGACGCGCGGGATGGGTCGAGTCCGGCGGAACGGAGGGCTGCGGCTCGGGTGGTCCAAGGCGTGGTTCCGGTGATACCACGGGGCGGCGCACCGGAGCCGCCGCGCCGAGCGTCGGGACGGTGTGGAGTACGGTCCAGCGGGCGCCAACTCATCGTGCCCGTCAACTCGTTGAAGGTGACCTCGACCCTTGGGCGTGGGGAGCGAAGGCGGGCGGCGAGGGCCCGGTGGGCTTCCGCGCCACGCGCCTCGGCTCCCTGGGCCCCCGGTGCTCTGTCGTGGTTACTGACCATGAGCGTAGGGGGTGGGGTCGAGGGCGCGGGCCCGTTCGGTGAGGCGAGTCATGCGAGCGCGGGCCTTTTCCAATTGCTCCAGGTCGTCGGCGGCGGGGCCGGCCTCGGCGGCGAGGTCGGCCCAGACGGCGATCAGATCTCGGCCCAGGTGCAGACCCTGGAGCGGATCTCGGACCGCGCGCCAAGCGGCCGCCGCGCTCTGGATGTTGCCGTACGCGGCCCGCTGATCACGCAGTCGGTGACGGAGGCCGGCCAGGTCGAGCGAGAGGTGGAAGGAGCGGAGCGCGTCACCGGCCAAGTAGGCGATGTAGGCGGTGAGTTCGCGGAGCTTGAGCACCTCCGGGTGCTGCGGGCCCAGGGTCGCGGTCGCCTGCGCGAGGGTCGTCTCTGCCATCTCTGCGGCTTCCTGGATGCGGCCCAGCTTCACCGCCTCGTTGATGCGTGCCATGGACTCCGCGAGAGGGGAGACCGCACCGCCGTTCGTCTCCTCCGGCTCCAGTACGGCTTCGGCGACCGCGTCGAACTCCCGTACAGGAGCGGGTTTGGGGCCAGGGTCTTCTTCCTCGACCTTCCATTCGGGAGCACAGTAGCTGTCCGTCGCGGACTCCTCCGGAGAGGGGAGCGCGGAGGCCGGGGGGTGGACCACGGGCATCGGGGCAGGTGTCTGATGGCGGGTCGGCGGCCAGGCCTGAGGCTCCAGCGAGAAAAGCCTCGGCTCCTCGGACTCCCCCGAATCGGAAGGAGCTCCGTACGCCGGGCCAGGAACTTGCCCCTCCCCCTCGTTCGACGGCCACGGTTGCGGGTCCGGGGCGGGCACGGGTTCGGTGAGCGGGCCGAACTCGCCCGTCGGGGGTGCGACCGTACCTACGGCCGGAGCCGCGCCCTGCCTTCCGACGGATGCCGGAGTGGTGCTGTCGGCGTCGGCCGTGCTACGGGGGGGTACCTGGGGGAGGCTCGATGCCCCCGGCGACTGCTGGGGCGGTCCCTTCGGTTCCGGAACCTTGCGTAGGACGAACGTGGACGGCGCGACACGACCGGTCACCGACCCCGGCTGCCCTTGACTTGCCGCAGCGAGAGGCATCGTCCGGGGCTCCGTGTTCGGCCGCTCAGGTGTCACAGGAGCGAGGGACTCCGCCTCGGCCACCGGCTCCGCCGCTGTCAGCCGCATCGTGCTCGGCTCCCGCTTCGTCGGACGGGAGGGATCGACGAGTGCGGGTCCGCTGTGCTGTGACTGTCCGTGCGGGGCTTCCGAAGCCGCTGTCGGCCCGGCCTGTGGTGCCGCTTCAGGTACGGGTGACATGGCGGGGCCGTGCCTTGTCGAGGCCATCTCGGCCGAGGCTGACGGCTCGGTTGCCCAGCTCTCCACGGGCCCCTCGAACTCATGCCACGGCCCCTCAGCGGTCCGTGACACTGGGGGAGCTTCGGGCCCAACTGCCTGTTCCGGTACTGCCGACTCCGGCACGGCACGCAGTACATGGGTCGGCCTGTCGCGGCGCGCTGTCAGCGGGACCTCCGGACGCACGGCTGCGACAGAGGTGTCCGAAGGCCGCTCAGCGACAAACGCGGGCGTGCCCTCGCCGACCGGCTCTCGCTCGGCAATCACCCCCGGGGCGTGCACCGTCTCTCCGACCCGCACCGGCTCACCGGCATACTGGCTGGCACCGTCCACACACACCCGCAACGGCACCACGTACCCGATCCGCTCGTCGTGCACCGTCGCATGTACGGGGTGACCGGCAGCAAGGGCAATGCGGTGGAGATACCGAAGGACTGCGTCCTGGATCTCCTGGCCCTGCGCCGCAACAACCGATACGCCTCCGATCCATGCAGCGCCCGCGCCGGGACCGACCGCGGGAACGTGGACGTCGACCGGCACCGCTGCCGGGGCGGCCGAGCGCTTCTGTTCCCGCTTCTTCTCCCGGCTGAGTCGACGCATCTGTTCCCTCACTCTGTCGTGCCGGGGAACCGGCCACGTTTGGTACCCAGTCTCCCGGCTCGCTCACAGTTTCACGTCACCGCGGCGTCACAGACACGTCGCAGAAGCCTGGTCACCTCAGCCCGGTGACACATGGTTCAGCGCTTCGGCCCTCCATTGCCGGCACCCGGCTGTGGTGGCCCGGGCTGCCGGGGCACCCGCCAGGACCCTGTGCCGGCAGTCCTGCCGGTCTGCTGGTTCGAGGAGTTCTGCGATCCAGGAGTGCCCGGAGCCCCTCCCTTCAGGTGGAGTCCCGCTGCCCTGGCCACCGATGTTCCCCCGCTGCCGGCCTGCGGCGAGCGAGATACCCCTGATGCGCTCACGACCCCGCGCAGGTGCTCCTGCGGGGTCTTGCCGCTGCCGGGCGTCGGCGTGGTGGCGTCCTTGGCGAATCGCTTCTTCTCTTCGAGGGTCTTCAACTCACCGAACCGCTGCCAGAGCGGTTCGGCCGCCTGCTGGTTCACACCTGCGTGTTTGAGCGCCTTGTCCAGATCCTTGACGACGTTCTTGTCGCCACGTCTGACGAAGCTGTCCAGGACAACGGAGAGCTTGCCGTCGGTCTGCCCGTCCCTGGACACCCAGGACCGCACCTGGTCGGTGAACCTCTCCCGTGACTGCTGGAGTTCGCTCTTCCAGTCGCGACCCGCGTCGCGGCTGCGGGCGGTCTCCACCGCGCTGTCGTGCACAGCAAGCACAGCGGCCGCCTTGACGGCTTCACGCACCTTCGGATCGCGGTACTGCTCCGCGACGCGCACCGGATTGATGCCCACCAGCGGCTGCTGGTCCAACTGTTGCGGCAGTTGCTGAGGGCCCTGTGCGGTGACGTTCACCGGACTGCCCATCGGCCCGTGCAACGTCTCCTCGATCACACCGAGCGCGTCCTGGTTACCGAAGGTCTGCGAACGCTGCTCAGGAAGATACGACTGAGGAAGTCCCTGCCAGACAGCGTCCGGTTCCTGGTGGAAGACGTAGCCCTGTTTGGCCTCAGGGTGCGGGTCCTCCGGGGACAGTGCCAGAAACGCATACCTGCCCTGGATCTCCGTCTGCGGATAGGCCGCCGACATCAGCTCCTGCACCGTGCCCTTGAAGCTGGTGTCCACCACCGTGACCGAACTGTCCGGCAGCCCCATCGGAACTCCCGAGGCACGGAGGTAGTCCGTGAGGTGCCGGTAGGAACCGTCGACATCCGCCGGGTCCACCTTCCTGCGGGCACCTCGGAAGGCCTCGGCCTGTGGAAAACTCGCTCCGACGTTTTTCTCCAGGTCCTGGAGCGCCGCATCGACCACTGCCCTGGACACCACCACTTCACGGCAGTGCCGGTCGAAGAACTCCGGATCCAGCCCCCGCACGGCCGCGGCCAGGCTGTGACCGTCCCGGCCGAGGAAGGCGATCACTCTGTCGGGGTTCTGCCGGACGTCGACGCGCAGGTCGTCGAGCATGTCCGAAGCAACGGACACCATGAAGGGCGCGCTGTGCTCGCGGAAGGCCGTGTACGCCTCGTCCACCGCTTGCCGCTGTGCGGAGTCCTCAAGACCATAGGCAGCGTGGATGTCGGCCACTTGGCCGTAGAGTTCGTCAACCGGACGCAGATTCATCAGGATCCCTCTTCAGCCAGCTTCCAGGCCGGGTCCAGTCGTGGTGCGAGCCACTGCATGAAGGCGGGGTAATGGGCGGACAGGCTCAGCCAGACCGGCACACCCTCCCCGGAGCGGGTGGTTCGTCCGATGCCGTCCACCGCTACGGGCATCTTGTCGAACTCCACGAAGGGCAGTCGGAGCGCTGCCGACAGAGTCAGTGCGTCGTGCTGAATCGTGCCCGCGTGGAAGCGTTCGAACCACTGCCGCATGTGTGCCACCAACAGGGCGGCCCATCCAGGCGCACCGGGTGCGGCAAGTACCCCGTGGACCGGGTGGTCGGGCGTGATCTCGATGGCCGTGTTGAACGTGACCTCAGAGGTGACGAAGTACGGCGTCGGCAGCAGGCCCTTACCCACCGCGTCGAAGACCCTGTGCACGGCCGGAACGTCCAGCCGGAAGTTGTGCTCGGCCCGGCTGGGGTCGCGGTAGTTCAGGGCACCGCCCATCTGGGTGACGTGGAGCCGGGAAGCCAGTTCGGGAGCGGCGTCCAGAACCAGCGCGAGATTGCTGAGCGGGCCCATGCCGACCCACCGCACGGGTCCCGGCACGGCCGCACACACCGCTCGCACGGCAGCTACGACATCAGTCGGCTGCGCAGGCAGGTCATCGGGCACCAGGCCCTCCGCACAGAAGTACTTGGTGTCCCCGAGAGAGACACCTGAGGCGACCGCGACATCGGTACGCCCGGTCAGGTCCAGCAGCATCCTGGCGAACCTCGCCCGCGCCCCGTAGCCGATGGCCGGTCCGGTCTCGTCGCTGGTCAGCACAAGGGCCAGTTGCGGCACGGAACGAGCCGCAGCCGCGACCGCCAGGGCGTCGTCGGCGTCCCCGCCGATGTCCGTATCGATGATCACCGGCGCGGTGCGGAGGTCCTCCGGCCAATTCCCCGTGGCTCGCATCTGGGCACTCAGTGCGTCCAGGCCCGACCCCGGAAGGGCTTCCCCCAATTCGACGAGTGCACGCCACTCGGCTCGGATGTCCTCTCGGGAGACGGGTTCGTCATCACGGCTCTCGCCCATGTCCACCTTCTCTTTCTCTTTTGGCGGTGCCGCTGTTTCTCCGCCCCGGACTGACGGGACGGAGAAACAGCGGCCTGGAAAACAGCGCAGCCTCAACTCGCCAGTGAGGTCATTGCCTTGCTCGGCGTGCGCGTTCGGTGAGGCGGTCCATGCGGGCGCGGGCCGCCTCAAGCTGCTGCATGTCGGCACCGGCCGGGCCGCCGCCGTCGACGACCAACTCGCTCCACAAACTGATCAGTTCTCGCCCTATGGTCAGTCCTTGCGACGGGTCTCGCACGGCTCGCCACGCTGCGGCCGCGCTCTGCACGTTGACATAGGCCCGTACGTCTCCTTGCCGTCTGCGTATCTTGGCGAGATCTATGGACAGAGCGAAGGACCGCTGCGCGTCACCCGCCAAGTAGGCTATGTAGGCGGCCAGTTCACGCAACTGGAGCACTTCGGGGTGATCTTCTCCCAAGGACTTCGTCGCCGACGCGATGCTCTGTTCCGCCATCGCCGCCGCCGACTCGATCCGGCCTCGCTGAACGGCCTCGTTGATCCGCAGGACAGGCTCGGCCAAGAGCGACGGGGCGACTGAAGCGGTCGTGGAGGCAGAAGCCGTCCGGGGCTCGGCGAGGGCCGCGGATGCGGTGGCGGGCTCTGGGGCAACGCGCACGGCGGGCTCCGGCGCCGGTGCGGGCCCCTCTGCGGGGGGCAGCTTCGTACTCGGTTCGGGCATCGCGGCAGCAGGAGTCGGCACATGCGTCGCCTGTTGCGGCACGGGGCTCCGCCCTGGCTCGTCGGCTGTCCGGACGGTTGCCGTGACCGCGTCCACGGCCAACGGCACCGGCTCGCCCGCGAAATGGCTCGATCCGTCCGCGACGACCTTCAGTGGAGTACTGAACCCGATGCGCTCGTCGTGGATCGTCGCGTTCACCGCATGCCCCGTGGCGAGCACGAGCCGGTGGAGATAGTTCAAAACCGCGTCCTGAACGCTCTCACCGGGGCCGGCGGCAACGGGCAGACCACCCACTGTGACCTGTCCGTGCACCGGCACGTGCACCTCGATGGGGGTGAGCGCCGACACGGGATCTTGTCCGGGCTCGGGCCGGCTCCCGGGACGCTGCTTCTCGCCGCGACCGAATCTGGACATTGCTTCCCTCACTGGGCGGAAGAGTGCGCGGGGGTGCCGGTGGCGGAGGCGGACGGACTCTCCGGGCTCGGCGGGTCCACAGCCTCGACCACGTTCACATCATCCACACGCCAAGCTTTGCCCGAGGCAGAACGTACCAGCTTGAGGTAGGCGTTGAGCCGCGGGCCTCGGCCGCTCCAACCGTCCCGGCCCTGTGCCTCCCCCTCCACGACGAGGTTGCGGTAGGCGACCTTCGCGCCGTCCTTGGGAGCGTCGTCCTCCAACTCGACGCTCGCCGTCACCGTGGTCCAGGCCTGATGCCGCGCCCAGACGATCCAATCGTCCCCAGGGCCGCTCGCCGCACGGTAGGAGCGCTCGATCTTGGCCCGACCCTTCGTACACCAGCGCGTCGCGCGCAGCAGGGCGTCGTGGGGGCTCGCGTCGTACTTCGTGTCGTAGCCGTACGCCAACTCGGCCCACGCCTGGGAGACCGCGGTGGCGTCGTTGTCATCCACGGCTCTCTGCACGGGCACATGCGCGTCGAGGCCGAGCGGTTTTCCGGACGGCACCGGCGCCTTGGGGGCGATGGAGGGCTTCGCCGTTACCGATGACCCGCCATTCTGTCCGGTGTCGATCTGGCGGTGATCGGGCAGTCCGCATCCCGACAGCAGAGCGAGTCCGGTGGCAGACGTGAGCAGCCCGGTCATGGCCCTGCGCAGGGTACGGCCAAGACGTGCCTGCCGAGCAGGCCCACCCGCGTGTGTTCGTGTCTCCGCCGTCCTCATGGGGTCCCCTCTTCCACTACTTCAGCCCCAGCCACGGTGCCGGATCCACGTACTTCTCATTCTCCGTGACTTCGAAGTGGGCGTGCGGACCGGTCGAAAAGCCCGTGGAGCCGACCGCTCCGACCCGCTGGCCGACCTTGACCTGCTGCCCGACGGAGACAGCGATGGCCGACATGTGGTTGTACGTCGTGGTGACCTTCTTGCCGTTGATCGTGCCGTGGGAGATGACCACACGGTTGCCGTAGCCGTTGGACCAGCCGGCGAAGGTCACCTTGCCGTCCAGGGCGGCGAGGAACGGCGTGCCCGCGGGTGCCCCGAAGTCGATGCCCGTGTGCAGCTTGTAGACATGCAGGGTCGGGTGCATGCGCATGCCGTAGGGCGAAGTGACCAGCAGCTTGCCCCGCAGCGGTGCGGCCATCCGCTGGCCTGCGGGGATCTCACCCGGCGGATCGTCGACCGACTCGTACTTCGATATGAGCGACTTGATGCGAACAACGTAGTTCCGCGTCTCGGTGTACGGCGGTATGCCTCCGTACTGCTCAACCGCTCCCGGACCGGCGTTGTACGCGGCGAGCGTCAGATCGAGGGTCTCGCCGGACGCCTGCCCGTTCTTCTTGTATCCCTCGACCTGCTTGGCGAGGGCGCAGTCATAGCGCCCTTGCGCCATGATCGCGTCACCCGGGTCGTACGGCGACACACGGCCGTTGCCGTCATCGTCCCTGCCCCACGTCGTCCAGGTGCCGGGCATGAACTGGGACAAACCCTCCGCCCCCACCGGCGACTTGGCATTGGGGTTCCAGCCCGACTCGGCCTCGATCTGGGCCGCGATGACAGCCGGTTTGATCACGTCGCACATCGCACCGGCCTTCAGGACCCAGGGAACGTACTGGGCGGGTACCGCGCCGTCGCTGAGGCCCTCGCCCACGCCGCTCCCTTGCGCCTCGGCTTCGACGTCACCTCCCACGCCGACCATCATGACCACAGGAAATATGATCATCGCCACTCCGCCCAGCACCACCCATGTGGTCGGGCTTCCCCCGTTCTGCGACATTCGCTCCCCTCGGATCAAGTAGCCGTGCGACACGGTCAGTTGAGTCTCACAAGCAACGGCCTTCGCGTAAGTAACCACCGGGTCACGAACTTGTCCCAAGGCATCGCGTGGTATTACCTGTCACTCTGACATCAGAGATCATCAAACCGTAATCCGTAATCCAGCACGGGGGGAGCACCGGCGGTGCAAGGGAGCACGCCAGGCGGACCGGAAATCTGGCTTCGGGGCCCGGTCGCAACGCCTGGGCAACCGGCACCACCTCCGCCCGTGGTGGAAGTTCCGGCGGTCCGGGACCAGTTGGCCTGGGTGGCCGTTCACGGTGGGGCGGGTGCGTCGACGCTGGCCACCGTCTTCGGCGGCGTCGACATCGGCCGCGCCTGGCCCCGGCCAGACCGAGGAGAGCCTGGCTCCGTGGTGTTGGTGGCCCGTACGCATGCCGCCGGGCTGCTGGCGGTGTCCCAGACACTCGATCTCTTCCGGCGCGGGGAACAACCGCCAGGACTCACCCTCGTCGCTGCGGCGTTGGTGGCGGACGCACCCGGACGCCTGCCGCGTCAACTGCTTCAGCGCATCAAGGTGATCAGCTCGGCCATCGCCGTCCACCGGGTGCCTTGGGTGCCCGCATGGCGGACCGGGGACCTCACCACTCCCGTGCCGCGCGAGATCGCGGCGCTGAGCCGACTGCTCACGGACGCGCCACCGCATTCGGAAAGACCATGACGAGGAGCATCAGTGGCGACCCCCACGCCCTTTGACGACAGTCCGCCGGATCCCATCGAGATCAGTCCCACGGTCACCAGCAGCCTCGACGTGGTTCTCGGCTACATGGCTTGGCTTGTCTCCGCCGCCGCGGTGGCAGGTCTGCTGTTCATCGGAATCCGTATGGCGATCGCCGTACGGAACGGCGGTCGCGACGAGTACCTACGAGAGTTTCTCCTGGTGATGAGCGCCTGCGTACTCGGCGCCACGGCCGGACCGGTCGTCAGTTCCCTCTTGGGCTGAACTTGCCGATCGATCAGGTCCGGAGCGCACCGGATCGGCCGGAGTGCCACAGCACCTCATGCGACGATACCTCCACCCAATGTCGCGGTCATGTCACCACCGGGTGTTGATTCGCTACATGGCTTGGGCAACGAAGCTCAAGCCGTCACTCTCGTTTGGCCACCAGTACGTCATCGGCCCAAAGGGCCAAACTATCGGGGAGAAAGCATGTTCAAGACACTCGCGGGCAAGGTTCAGCACGAATTGCTGGCCGCTCCGACCCCCAAGGCGGATGCACCCGAGGCCCTCACCAGCAAGGTCGACACCGTCCTCGGCCTTCTTGCCTGGGCGGGCACAGCGGCCGGAGTGGCCGGCGTGCTGATCACCGGCGCCATGATGGCGATCTCCATGCGACGGGGTGAAGGCTCCGAGCACATGGGCCGTCTTGGCATGGTTCTGGGCGGCTGCATCCTGGTGGCCACGGCCGGCCCGATCGTGAACTTCGTCTTCTAGACCGATCTTCTGGAGCCAGTGAGAGGAAGATCGACGGTGGTGAACTCCGGCCAGCCTCAGGGAGGCAGCGGAGAGTGGGAGAAACCGTTCTGGCAGCAGCGTGGCTGGATCCTGTCGGCCACGTTCCTTCTGGCCCTGCTCTTCATGGGGGTCGTCGGCGTGGCTGTCGGCGGCAACGAGACGACACAGGCGGACCAGGATCCGACCCCGGCCCCGAGCCCGACCGCCACGCAGGCCGGCGACGGGACCGCCGACACCCGCCCCGCGGGCTGCCGTACCGACGACAGCGACCAGGAGAAGCCCACCGCGGTCCCCAAGGACTTCCGGTGGAAGGCCAACGGCACCACTATGGTCCCCGTCTCGAAGAGCGTCGGCCCGACCAAGTACGACGGCCCCGTCTGGTACTGCTTCGCGCACACCCCGATGGGCGCGGTGCTCTCCGTGCATTCCATCACCGACCACCTCGGTTACGCGGGCTGGCGTGAGGTCATCGAACGACAGGTCGTCCCCGGCAAGGGACGCGACGCTCTCGTCGCCAGCCGTTCCCAGGAGGAGGACCGTTCGAAGTCGGGCAAGGCCGAAGCCAGCGGATACTCCGGCTTCACCGTGCTCTCGTACAGCGAGGATGCCGCGACTGTGATGGTCCTGGTCCGCAGCCCCAATGCCGGTGTGTACGGCACCGCTTCGGTCAACGTGGCCTGGCACGACGGTGATTGGAAACTCGCCCCCGAACCGGACGGCACCATCTACTCCGGCGTGGCGCAGGTCAGCGGTACCAACGGCTTCGTCACCTGGGAGGCGTGAGATGGCCGACTGCTCCGCACTGATATTCGACTGCATCGGTTCGGGCCTGGAATGGGCCCTGAACTCGGGCGGCGAGGCTCTCGCCGCCGGTGGCGTCCTGGCCTTCGCCAAGGCGATCGGCGAAGCGACCTCGGAGGTCCTCAAGTCACTCACCGGGGTCTGGATCAACGTCAAACCGGTAGGCCCAGAACCTGTGATCCTCGAGATCAAGGGAGCGACCAACATGTTGGTCGCCTATGTGGCCGTGGCCTCCCTGCTGTTCGCCTGCATCCGGATGGCCGTCGACCGACGAGGCGAGTCGATGAAAGTCGCCTTCATGGGGATGTGGAGAGTCCTCCTCGTCGGCGCCCTCGCTGTCCCGGTGATGCAAGCGCTCACCGCGGCGTCGGACACCTATGCCGCCAACGTCTACGAGGCGTCCAACCTCGGTGACCAGGCCGAGACGATCCTGGGCGTCATGACGATGCACTACCCGGGGCTGATGCTCATCTTCGGCCTGCTCGTCATCCTCTCCACCCTCGTGCAGATCTGTCTGATGTACATCCGCATCGGCGTCATGATCCTATTGGTCGGCACGCTTCCGCTTGCGGCCGTGTCGTCGATGACCGGATGGGGCGAGGGCTGGTGGAAGAAGCACGTCGGCTGGCTGGCGGCCTGGCTGCTCTACAAGCCCGCGGCCGCTCTCATCATCTACTCGGCCACCGCGATGACGAGGAACCCCAACGACGTGGGCCAGGTCATCGCAGGCATGGCCATGCTGGCCATGGCCACCTTCGCTCTCCCGGCCCTGCTCAAGCTGATCGTCCCCGCCACGGCGGCGCTCGGCGGTACCTCCGGTGGCACGGTCGCCCTCAACTTCGCCAACAACGTGGCCAGCGGGGCGGTCAGCCTCGCGGGTGGCTCCGGCGGGGGTGGCGGGGGTGGCGGGGGTGGAGGCGGGGGAGGCAGTAGCGCGTCCGGTCCGAAGGGCTCGCCTTCCGCAGGCGCCGGAAGCCCGTCCGGTGGTGGTGCGGCAGCGGGCGGCGCGAGGAGCGCGGGTGCTGCGGGCGGAACAGCCGCCGCGGGTGCCGCGACCGGTGGCGCGGCCGTCGCCGTCCAGGCCGCAGCTGTCGTCGCGCAGGCCCAACTCTCCGCAGCCACAGAGGTCATGAACTCCCTCGACGACAACGACGGGATGAAGGGCCACAACCAGTAGCCCGTCGGAACGCGACACTGTTCCGGGCCGGGGAAGACCCCCGGCCCGGCCGACCCTCACGTGCCAGGCCACGGGCCCGCGCAAGCCGGAAGAAGGAAGAGCCATGTCCAGCGACGCCATGACGCGTCCCACGTACGGGAACTGGCGGCGCCCTCGCCGCCCCGGACTCGGCCCACTGGGCCTCCTCGGTACCGTCGTCGCCTTCGGCGGACTCCTGGTGGCGCTACTCGCATCGCTGGTCTCCATCGTCGCGGCCGTCGTTGTACTCGTGCCCGTGGGGCTCTTCCTCGCCCCACTCGCTCTGCGCACGATGGACGGCCGCAACGTCTATCAGCTCCTCGCCATCCGCATCGGCTGGATGAAACGCAAGGCGAACGGCTCGACCACCTACGTCTCCGGTCCGCTGTCCCGCCGCCCCGGAGGCCGCTTTCAGCCCCCCGGCCTACTCGCCCGTACCAAGATGCACGAGGGCCGTGACGCCTACGACCGTGCGTTCGGCGTGATCCACCACCCTGGCCGCAACCTCTACACCATGGTGCTCTCCTGTGAGCCCGACGGCGGCTCGCTGGTGGATCCAGAGCAGGTAGATGTCTGGGTCGCGTCGTGGGGCGACTGGCTGGCCCGGCTGTCTCACGAGCCGGGTCTGCGGGGCGCCCAGGTCGTCGTGGAGACCGCCCCGGACACCGGGACCCGGCTCGCCGCCGAGGTCCTGCCCCGTCTCTCGCCCGACGCCCCCGCCGCGGCCCGCGCGGTGATGGAGGAGGTCGTCGAGCGCTACCCGTCCGCCTCCTCCGAGATGCACACGTACATCGCGCTGACGTACGGCCCGGCCGGTGGCCCGAAGCGGGACACCGAAGACGTGATCACAGACCTGTCCATGCGGCTTCCAGGTCTGTTGTCCGGGCTGGTCGCCGCGGGCGGCGGGTCCGCGTACCCGCTGTCGGCCGAGCGTCTTGCCGAGATAGTGCGCGTGGCCTACGACCCGGCCATCGCGCCCGATGTCCTCAGCGCCCGTGCCGAACACGCCAAGACCGGTTTGGAGTGGGCCGATGCCGGCCCGGCGGCCGCGGTCGAGACCGTCAACGCGTACCGGCACGACTCGGGTGTCTCGCGCACCTGGATGCTGACCCTCGCCCCGCGCGGCACCGTCCGTTCCAGCGTGCTGCGGGGTCTGCTGGAGCCCGCCGCGGGCACCCGCCGCAAGCGAGTCTCACTGATCTACCGGCCGATCGACCCGGCGACCTCCGCCCGGATCGTGGAGTCCGACCGTCGCTCCGCCCACTTCATGGCCAGCTCACGAGGCGGCCTGGTGGAAGCACGCGCCACGTCCGAGGTACGGGCGGCGGAACAGACGGCTGCCGAAGAGGCCTCCGGTGCCGGTCTCGTGGAATTCTCGATGATGATGACGGTCACCGTCGACAGCGAAGAGGAACTGGCGGATGCGTCGATCACCGTGCGCAATCTCCAGGCGTCCTCACGCATCCTGATGCGTCCCGCCGACCGTATGCAGGCATCGGCGTTCACCTGCACACTGCCCGTCGGTCTGCTCCCGTGGGAGCACACCCTCGTTCCTTACCAGATAAGGGAGGCGCTGTGAGCGACAGCAAACAGAAGCGACCGCCCCACCCGGCCACGGCCCCACCGCGCGGCTGGTACGGACCGGGCGGCGGCCAGGTCGGCCATGTCGACCCGCCCACGATGTGGCGGGCGACGACCGTGCAGGCGTGCGGTCTGTGGCCCTTCGCTGCGGGATCGGGCGCGCCCATGACGGGCGTACCGCTCGGTCAGCATCTGCACACCGGCGCGACCGTGTGCGGGGACCCCATCTCCTGGTTCACCCGCGCCCGCTACATCTCCAACCCCTCTCTCTTCATGCTCGGTATGCCGGGCCTCGGCAAGTCCACGCTGGTCAACCGGATGCTGATCGGCATGTCGGCGACCGGCATCACCCCACTGGTCCTCGGCGACCTCAAGCCGGACTACGCGGACACCGTCCGGGCGCTCGGTGGTCAAGTGATCTCCATCGGACGAGGAGTCGGCGGCATCAATGTCCTCGACCCCGGCGCGATGGGTCAGGCGGCGGCACGGATCGGTGGTGAGCGGGGGCGGGTGCTGGCAGCGGAGGCACACGGCCGCGTCCTGAACATGGTGGCCGCGCTCATCACGATCGTGCGCGGCCGGCCGATGGACGACCACGAGCAGTCGGTCCTCTCCGCCTGTCTCCACCACCTGACGGAGCGGGCCGAGCCGGGACGACCCCCGCTCCTTCCCGATCTGTTGCGCGTTCTCGACGAAGGTCCGGACCGGGTCCGCGCCGTGACCCTGGACCGTGGCAACGAGGCCCGCTACCAGGAGGCCGTCGACCCCCTGCACCGCTCGCTCCTCGGTGTCCTGGACGGTCCGCTGGGCGACACGTTCGCCACCGAGACGTCGACCCGTATCGACCCCGCCTCACCGGCCGTCTGCGTCGACATCTCCCGTATCGGTGAAGCCGACACTCAGCTCACGGCCGCGGCGATGCTCGCCGCCTGGTCGGACGGCCTCGGCACAGTGGCGGCCGCCCACGCCCTCGCAGATGCCGGCCTCGCGCCCCAACGCTGGTTCTTCACCGTCCTCGACGAACTGTGGCGTCCGCTCCGCGCCGCCTCCGGCATCGTCGAACGCATCGACGCCCTCACCCGCCTCAACCGCTCCCTCGGCCTCGGTGACGCGAAGATCACGCACACGCTGAAGGACGCGGAGGCTCTCGGCAGCGAGGCGGACCGGGCCAAGGCACGCGGTTTCGTCGAGCGGGCCGGAATGGTCGTGTGCGCGGGGCTGCCGCGCACCGAGATGCGCGAACTGGGCGAGATCGTCGGCATGTCGGAGCGGGAGATCGAGCTGGTCTCGTCCTGGTCCTCGCCACCTGGCTGGGCCAGCACCGGCGGCAACGAGGAACCCCCCGGCCGAGGTCGGTTCCTCATCAAGGTCGGTGGCCGTCCCGGCATTCCGATCAAGGTGTCCATCACGGACACGGAGCGCAATCTGCACAACACCAACACCCGATGGACCGGGAACAAACTGAACCTTGCGAAGCCGCCGGAGGCATCAAGATGAGTGCGCGCCCCGCGCGCAAGGGCCAGTCCGCAGGCGACGACCTGCTGCCCTGGATCATCCCGGGCGTGGCCGCCCTCGTCGGCGGCGTCTTCGCCGGTGCCTGGCTAGGCGGCACGCTCGGCGCCGCCGTGTCCACCGGCGGCTGGAATCCGCCGCCGTTCTCGCTGGACACTTTGGCGACCTTGGTCCAGGACGGTCCGGCGGCACTGTGGCCCAAGGCGTCAAGCGGCGCCGTGACAGCCGGTATCGCCACCGTATTCGGGGTGTTCGTCGCCCTCCTTGTCGCCCTTGTCATCATCGTGCGCGGCCGCGGTAAGCGCCCCGAGGGCCTCGCCGGCCGCAAGGAACTGGCCGGCCTCCTCCCCAAGGGCGCCGCCGACCGCGCCCGTTCGCTACGCCCGTCGCTGGCCAAGACCGCCAAACTGGAACCGGACCAGACCGGCAATCTCCTGGGCGATCTGGAACCCAGCGGGCCCGAGCTGCGCTCAAGTTTCGAGGACGTCGAGCTGGACCTGATGGCCCCGCGCGCCGGCAAGTCCACCGGCATCGCCGTACCCCGTGTCCTGCGCGCACAGGGCAGCGTTCTGCTGACCTCCAACAAAGCGGATGTCTACAGCGTCACCCGAGCGGAACGCGAACGCAGCGGCCAGGTCTGGGTATTCGATCCGCAGGGCATCGCGCACACCCCGCGCGGCATGTGGTGGGACATGCTTGCCGACGCCGCCACCATTGAGGGCGCCAGACGGCTCGCCGGCCACTTCGTCGGCGCGGTCAACGACGACGCGTCGAAGCGCGACTTCTGGATCTCAGCCGCTCAGAACACACTCACCGCGCTCTTCCACGCCGCCAACCGTGGCGGGCGCGGCATCGACGAAGTGTTGACCTGGCTGGCCGACCCGGCCGACCGCACCCCCATCGACCTACTGCGCGACGCGGCCATGCCGGCACTCGCCGATCAGTTGCAGGGCACCATTCAGGGTGCCGTCGAGACCCGGGACGGCATCTACGAGACGGCCCGACAGTGCGCTGCCTGCCTTCTCGACCCGGCGATCGCGGCGTGGGTGACGCCGGACCCGCGGATGCCGCAGTTCCTGCCGGACCAGCACGTGCTCTCGCGCGACACCCTCTACCTGCTGTCGAAGGACGGCGGTGGGTCGGCCGCGGGCGTCATCGCGGCGGCCGCGGACTCGATTCTGCGCGCCGGTGTCATCGCCGCCGAACGAATGGGGGGTCGGCTGGACCCGCCCATGACGGCGGTGCTGGACGAGGCCGCCAACGTCTGCCGTATCTCCGATCTTCCCGACCTCTACTCCCACCTCGGCTCCCGCGGCATCAACATCGTGACTCTGCTGCAGAGTTACCGCCAAGGGGTGCGGGTCTGGGGCGAGGCCGGGATGGACGCCCTGTGGGGCGCGGCCACCATCAAACTGCTGGGTGCCGGTCTCGACGACGCGGACTTCGTGGAGAAGGTGTCCCGGCTGGTCGGCGAGCACGACGTCTCGACGGTCAGTTACTCCAAGAGCAAGGACGGCCGCTCCCGCTCCACCTCCTACCGCTTGGAGCGCATCCTGCCTGCGGACCGCATCCGCGCCCTCCCCAAAGGCACCGCGCTGCTCCTGGCCACCGGCATCAAGCCCGCCATGATCAGACTCCGCCCGTGGTACGCCGAACCGGGCGCCGATCGCATCCAGGCCGCCGCCCAAGCCGAGGTGAAGGCCATCACCGCCCGCGCCGTGGAGAAGGCCGTCCGATGACCACAGCCCAGGAACAGACCGGAGCAACGCCCTTCATCCTCTATCTCGACGGCGCGGACTACGACGAGGAGATGCGCAACCTTGCC
Organism: Streptomyces sp. NPDC107538; assembly: GCF_055657445.1. NCBI lineage: Bacteria > Bacillati > Actinomycetota > Actinomycetes > Kitasatosporales > Streptomycetaceae > Streptomyces > Streptomyces sp. NPDC107538. Next base: position 851,318 of record NZ_JBVKAY010000002.1, read on the forward strand.
CTGTGGGTCTCGGATCTCCTCCTGCCCGTCTACGGCCGCGAGGTCAGCTCGCAACAGCCCTGGTGTCCCCGCTGGTGGGAGCACCTGGAGGCAATCGCACGGCTGCACGCCCTCTGGCTGGCCTGGCAGGAGTGCACCGATCCAACGGCCGGCGCCTCCGGCCCCGCCGTATGGCACCGCGACCACCTCGGCCCCGTGCTCGCCGAACTGCGCTCCCCCGTCGGGCCGTTCGCGGGCTGCAAACAGGGCAGCCATCGAGCGAAGGCGGTGCCGACGGTCGAGGTGTACGACGGCTGATTATTCCGGAACGGCCGCCGGGTGCACTGGACAGTCCACCGGATGTACCCGAAAGGCATGATGTCGTCCGAGACGACCGAGGCTGTCGAGAACACCACTGGCACGAGAAGGAACAGAAGATGAGCAGGACGAAGGCAGTCGTCGCCGTGGCCCTGGCAGGGGTCCTGATCGCGGGTTGCAGCTCCAGCGACAATGGTGGCTCGGGCACTGACCGGAATGGCAAGGATCCCGACGCCAAGACGCCCACCTTGACGAAGCTCACCGTGCCCTCCGCGTACAAAGGCGGCGAAGGGTGGGACCAAGAACTCGACTGGGTTCCGGAAAGCACCGAGGCGGACATGCCGGTGACCACGGACGGGGAGACGGTTGCCTACATCCTCCGCTCCGGTGACGGATACACGGTGCAGGCACGCAACAGCACCACGGGCGAGGTCCGCTGGGCAAGCGCGCAATATCAGGCACCAACCGTGATCACGGACAAACCTTCCTATGGATACGACGAGGACAACGTCGAAATTCCGCAGGTCACCGTCGTCCGGCAAGGCGGCCGTGCGTACGTGGCAGCCTGGGCACATGGTCACGAGGAAGGAGATGCCCTCAGCAAGAGCAAGGAGGTCGTACGAGTTGACCTCTACGCAATGGACTCTTCAGGCACGTCCGTCGCCCCCCTGCACCGTGTAGCCGTACCCGTCACAGCCAGAGGGCATACGCTCAAGGTCTACGACGGCGGGAACGGAGCCGGGCTGGTTGTCACATGGGAAGAGTACTCCGAAAGGCTGGGGGCCTCGATCAACGCCACTAGCGGCAAGCTCACGGAGTACGACCCTGCCGACGTGCGGATTCCCAAATGCCATTCCAGTTGCATAAGCAGCGAGGTCGTGGCAGTCACCCCGAACGGTCCAGTGGCAGTGCACGATCTGGGCGGATTCGGCCTCGTGAATGGATGGTCCTCCCAGGACGTCGCGCCGGAGGACGCCGACTCCGGCAAGGACACGTACTCCGGCGGGTATGTGAGCGGAGATATCGCCGGTGTCCACGCGGGCATGCTTCTCGCGACCTGGAAGGGCGCCGACGACCTGAACACCACTGTCTGGTCCGCGCACGATCTGGACACCGGCCGTCTTCTGGCCGGGGTGGAATGCGACACGGACGCTCCTGAGGACGTGTCCGACGCACTGGCCTCGCCCAACGGCCGTTACCTCGCCCTCGGTTCCGTCGTCCTTGACGTCAAGTCAGGCACAGGACTCTGCCTGGCCGGCGACGACACCCACCGTGCCATCAACGTGCGTGCCCTCATGGACGACGGCACCGTGTACGGAGAGACCGACTCCGACAACGGAGACACGTCCGCAATCGAGCTGAACGTGAAAACCGATACACCGAAGGCCCTGTCCGAGAGCACGCAGCTCCCGGCCGCGGTGCTGAAAGGGGGAGCGGTGTTCACCTTGCGGGAGAACGGCGCGGGGCTGAGCATCCACTTTCGCAAGGAGCGCTGAGATCGGCCGCGCCCGACAGAGCTTCCGGGAATGGAAGATCACATAGGCCACGTCCCTTCCATACTCAGGATCGCCATATGACGGGTCTTCAGGCGGAGTCAGCCTCCTACGAGCGGTGGCATTCGGCGGCGGCTCGCCTGCTGTGGGCAGAGGAACATCCGGTCTGGCGGCCGGGGTACGCGAGCAAGGGTGTCGGCTGGTCCAAGGAGCGCTTGGCTCCCTGACTTGCGTCGGAGGCCATCATGCTGTCCCGGTGAAACCGAAACGCCACCGGCCGAAGAACCTCCCGCCCCTGCCCGGCACCTGATCTCGCGTCGCGCGCCGGGCGATGGGGACCGGTCCTCGGCCTCCGGGAAGCCCGCACGGACTGGACGACCCGTTTGGACGCTGATCCGGGGTATTTCGTTGAGGACTCAGTCGCGGCGGCTCGTCGTCAGCTCTCCGCTTGCCGGCCCCGACTGGGCCATGGAACGCTTCAAGGACTTCCAAGACGCCGACTACCGCCGTCGAAGTCGTGTTCGTGCCGTCGACGCCGCTCACAGCCAACTGGACATCATCGACCGATACAGCGCATGCGGGAGGAACAGGGCTACGGGCGTTGGGTGGACGACACATGGCACGGCACCGCTTACGGCCGCGTCCCGGAGACCGCCGACGCCACCGATTGCGCCCAGGTGGCGGCAGCGTGCACGTCGGCCTGCGCGGTGCGAGATCGTACACAGCAACAAGCGGACCTCTGAGGGAGATTGGCGTCAATTCGTGTCCACGCGGGATGTGATCGAATGTGAGCGCGCACAGCCTTGCAGTGACCAGAAGAAGGCAAGCTTCCAGGATCAGGTCCGGTTTCTGGCCTCCCGAGTACCGGAGGACCTGCGACCGCTCCTCGCTCCCACAGCCGAACGCGGACAGGCCCGTGCCACTGGGGTGACGCCCCAAGCCCCGGCGAGAGCGGAGCCATCGCCTGCAGCCCGCGCCGAGCGAGCCGCTTGCCACCGGCATCGCAGCCGCCGCAGCGAGATGCAGCAATTCCCGCTGCGGCCAGGGGAAGGAACGGGCTGCGGCCGCCACCGCATCGCCGCCAAGGGCGGGCACCGTGCCTGCGGCGGCCCCGACCATATCCACGTCGGTGTCTTGAGCGGAGTCAGCCGCGTCGATTTGGACGGCGTCCGCCCCTGGCCGAACGACAGGGCTGGCTGCCCCCGGCAATCCGACGCCGCCGTCTCAGCCGCCTCGCCCCGCAGTGTCCATCAGTGCCTCGCCCCGCAGGCGGCAGCACGACGGGCCACAGCCGTGGCGAGCCGCTCATGACACCTCCGACATCGTCGAGCTTCCCGCTCACTGCCCTCACCTCACCCCTTGTTCCCCTTCCGCACGACGACTTCGCGATGCCTTCGGCTCAGCAGATCGCCTCGGCTGTCCGAACCGGCGAGGTGATGGCCGTCGATGTCGTCGCGGAGGCGCTGGCTCGGATCGAGCGGGTCGAGGCGACGCTGTGTGCGTTCGTCGAGGTGTGGGTGGAGGAGGCGTTGGGGTGGGCGCGGGAGGTGGATGGGCGGGTCGCCGGGGGTGAGTGGTTGGCGTTGGCCGGGGTGCCGATCGCGGTGAAGGGGCGGAACGGGCGGCGTACGGCGGCCGCGCGGGCGCTGGTCGCGGCCGGGTGCGTCCCCGTGGGGGCGACCTCCGTGCCCGGCCCCGGCACCCCCTGGCAGACCTGGGGCCTCGGTTCCGGCGGCCGCACCCTCAACCCCTGGCGGGCCGACCGCACTCCGGGCGGCTCCTCCGCCGGGTCCGCGGCCGCGGTCGCCGCGGGCCTGGTGCCGATGGCGACCGGCTCGGACGGCGCCGGCTCGGTCCGCATCCCGGCCGCGTGGTGCGGCGTCGTCGGCCTCAAGACCACGAACGGCCACCTCCCCTCCCCCGACCGCACCGGCCTCGCCGCCCCCGGCGTCCTCACCCGCCACGCCTCGGACGCGGCGGCGTACTGGCGCTGCGTGACAGCGACGAACGCCTCCCAGAACCCGACGCACGCGGGCGAGGGAGCCCCCGGCCGGGAAGCCCCGGGCCGAGGCACCCTCAGCGGGAGCAGTTCGGAGCACGAGGGCCAGCAGACGCCGACATCGACCGAGGCACCCGAAAGCGGGGCGACCGGAGCCGGACCGGCTGGAGCCGGGCCGACCGGAGCCGGGCCGACCGGAGCCGGGCCGACCGGAGGCGAGGGGACCGGAGGCGGGGGGACGGAAGGCGGGGGGACCGAAACCGGACCGGCCGGAACTGGGGCGAGCGGAACCGGACCGGCCGGAGCCGGGCCAGCCGGAACCTGGCCGACCGGAGGCGGGGGGACCGTAACCGGGCCGACCGAAGGCGGACCGACCGGAGACGGGGCGGCCGGAGACGGGGAGACCGAAACCCGTCCGACCGGAGGCAGGGGGACCGGAACCGGACCAACCGAAACCGGACCGACCGGAGACGGGCCGACCGGAGCCGGGGAGACCGAAACCGGTGCGATCAAAAGCGGAGCGACCGAAGGCAGGGTGCTTGAAACCGGGTCGGCCGGAACCGGGCCGAGCGGAACCGGACCGGCCGAAGCCGGCGCAGCCAATGCAGCCCGGGCGGCCCAAGCGACCCGTACGGCTGGGATCGACGCCGCGCGCCCCGCCCGAGCGGCCGAGGCACGCGTGGCCGGGGCGAGCGATGCCCAGGAGGCGGCCCGCCGCACTGAATCGGCCCGCCCGGCCCGGCCCGAAGCAACGCCCCCAACCACCCCGACCACGCCCCCGTCGGGCGACCATCCCCCGGCCCCCGGCCACGCCCCGTCTCCGCCCCTCGCCGTCTGGTCCGCCGACCTCGGCTTCGCCGACACCGATCCCGAACCCGCCGCCATCGCCCACGGGGCCGCGCTACGCCTCGCGGACGCGGGCCTCGTACGCCTGCTCGTACGGCGACCGGACCAGCCCCTGCACCTGCGGGACCCGGCCCCGGCCTGGCTCACCCTCCGCACCACCCCGACGCCGCACCCCACCCGGACACCCGACCCCACCCCAACACCGCACACCACCCCGACACCCGACCCCACCCCAACACCGCACACCACCCCGACACCCGACCCCACCCCAACACCAGACACACCCCCCACCCCCCTCCAAGCCGCCCAAGATCTCCGCGCCGAGAACGACCGGCGGCTCGCCGCGCTCTTTGCCCAGGTCGACCTGATCCTGACGCCCACCACGCCCAATGCGCCGCACGGCCACGAAGGGCCCGGTGACCGCTACTCCACGGCCCTCACCTGGGCGTTCAACCTCAGCGGGCACCCGGCGATGAGCATCCCGGCCGGTGTCGACTCGGACGGCTGCCCGGTCGGGCTGCAGTTGGTGGCGCGGCACGGTGAGGAGGAGCTGCTGCTGCGGGTCGCGGCCGCCGCCGAAGCCACCACCACAACCGCAGCCACAGCCACAGCCGAAGTCGCAGCCACAACAGCCACAGCCGCACACGCCCCTCCAGCCACCCCACCGCCCCAGCCCCCGCCCCCGTTCACCCCCGCCCACCCGTCCCCCACCCCAGAAGCGGAGCCCCCCGTATGAGATGGACCGTCCACAGTGAGCGCACGCTCCACGACACCCCCTGGATCCGGCTGCGGTCGCTGGATGTCGAGCGGCCCGACGGGGGGCGCGGCGACTACCACGTGGTCCGGCTGCGGGACCTCGCCGTCACCGCGGCCGTCGACGGCCGGCAGCGGGTCCTGATGATGTGGCGCCACCGCTTCGTCACGGACACCTGGGCGTGGGAGCTGCCCATGGGCTTGGTCGAGGACGGCGAGCGGCCCGAGGAGGCGGCGGCGCGGGAGCTGGAGGAGGAGACGGGGTGGCGGCCGGGGTCGCTGCGGGAGTTGGTGTACGCGCAGCCGGCGGCCGGGATCACCGACACCCAGCACTTCGTGTTCCGCACGGACGACGCCCGACACGTCGGCGAGCCCACGGAACGCAACGAGTCCGACCGTCTGGAGTGGATCCCCCTGACCGACGTGCCCGGTCTGATCGCCCGCCGGGAGATCGTCAGCGGCGCCACCCTCGTCGGCCTCATGGCCCTGCTCCTGGAGCTGCCGCCGCCCCCGGGTCCGGCCGCGGCGGTGTGATCCCATGCCCCCCTCGACATTGAATGCATGCGCATATATTGTCCATGCACGTAACTGTCGCGCGCCACCTACCCAGGGGGACCCCATGACCCGCCGCTTCCTCTTCGTGCTCGGCAGCAGCCGGCCGGACGGCAACTCCGAGATGCTGGCCCGGGCGGCGGCCGAGCAACTGCCCGAGGGGGTCGAACAGCGCTGGCTGGACCTCGCGGAGCACCCGTTGCCGGACTTCGAGGATCTGCGGCACGACAGCGACCATGTACGGCCGGAGGGCGACAACCGGGCGCTGCTGCTGGACGCCACGCTCGCCGCCACGGACCTCGTGATCGTGTCGCCGCTGTACTGGTACTCCGTGTCCGCCCACGTCAAGCGCTATCTCGACCACTGGTCGGGCTGGCTGCGCACCCCGGGGCTCGACTTCAAGAAGAACATGGCCGACCGCACCCTCTGGGGCGTCACCGCGCTCGCCCACTACGAGGAGGAGGTCGCCGAGCCCCTCATCGGCACCCTCAACAACTCCGCCGCGTACCTGGGCATGCGGTTCGGCGGAGTCCTGCTGGGCAACGGCAGCAAGCCCGGTGACGTCCGGCGGGACACGGCGGCCCTGACCCGCGCGAAGACGTTCTTCACCGAGCCCCAGGACCAGGAACCGCCGTACGCCCGCTTCCCGTACGACCTCGACCAGGCCGCCGCCTGAGCGCGCCGGGCGGGGCGGGCGGGGCGGGTGCGTCAGGCCGTGATGTCCTTCGCCGTGAACCTCGCCCACGCCGCCGAGCCGAACACCGCCGCGTACAGGGCCTGGAGGCCGAAGTTGCGTTGCAGGTCCTCCCAGTAGACCGGCTCGCGCATGAGGTCGGCGAAGGAGAGCCAGTAGTGGGAGAAGAAGTACGGGTGGAGGGCGTCGAGCTGGGGGATCTGATCGAGGATCTGGACGGTGATCAGAAGCCCGACCGTGGTGGCCATCGCGGCGATACCGCTGTTGGTGAGGGTCGAGATGAACAGCCCGAGGGCCGCGATCCCGATCAGTGACGCGGCCACCGCCAGCGCGATCAGCAGCGCCCGCCACAGCCCCTCGGCGAAGCTGATCCGCGTGCCGGAGATCGTCGTCAGATCCCCGAGCGGGAACAGCAGCGCCCCGACCGCCAGCGCCGACGCGGCCACGACGAGCGTCGCGACCAGGCAGAACGTCATCGTCGTCGCGTACTTGGTGAGCAGCAGCCGGGTCCGGCCCGCGGGCGAGACCAGCAGATAGCGCAGGGTGCCCACGTTCGCCTCGCCCGCGATGGCGTCTCCGGCGATGACGCCGACGGCCATGGGCAGGAAGAAGGGCAGCGTCGCGGCCAGGGCCGTGAAGACGAGGAAGAGTCCGTTGTTGGTGATCTGCGCGATGAACGCGGGCCCGCCACCGCCCCCGCCGTCCGGACCGCCGCCCATCGACGACCCGTCACCCGTCTCGATCCGCACCGCGATCCCGACGAGGATCGGCACCGCCGCCAGCACCCCGAGCAGCGCGAGCGTCCGCCACCGCCGGAAGGTCGTCAGCAGTTCGTTGCGGAACAGCCCGAAGGTCCACAGCGGGCTCGGTTCGCGGGTCGCCGCCGTCCCCGTCGACCCGGTCGCCTTGGTGGACCCCGCCGTCTCGAACGTCTCGATCGTCTCGGCCGACCCGGTCGTCTCGGCCGACCCGGTCGTCTCCGTCGTCCCGGTCGTCTCCGTCGTCCCGGTCGTCTCCGTCGTCCCGGTCGTCTCCGTCGTCCCGGTCGTCTGCGTCGTCCCCGTCGGCTCAGCCCGCGACATCGAAGCCCTCCCCCGTGAGCGCCACGAACGCGTCCTCCAGGGAGGCCCGTTCGAGGGCGAAGCCGCGGACGCGGACGCCCGCGGTGACCAGTGCGGCGTTGACTTCGGCGAGGTCACGGTCGGGTGGTGGCGGTTCGGCCGTAACCCGGTCCCCCTCCGTCACGGTCACGTCCCCGACGCCCTGTTCCTTGAGCACCCGGGCCGCGTCCGCCGTGTCGGGGGTGGTGACGACGAGGCGGCCCCGCGCGCCGGCGGCGAGTTCGGCCACCGGGCCCTGGGTGAGGAGCCGGCCCTTCGCCATGACGGCGACATCGGTGCACACCTGCTCGATCTCGTCGAGGAGGTGCGAGGAGAGGAAGACGGTGGTGCCGTCGGACGCCAACTCCCGTACCAGGGCCCGGATCTCCCGCATGCCCTGCGGGTCGAGCCCGTTCGTCGGCTCGTCGAGGACGAGGAGGCGGCGCGGCTGGAGCAGGGCAGCCGCGAGGCCGAGCCGCTGCTTCATGCCCAGCGAGTACGCCTTCGCCTTCTTGCCCGCGGCGGCCGTGAGCCCCACCCGGTCCAGCGCGGACGCGACCCGCGTACGCCGGGTGCGCGGGTCAGCGGTCGGGTCGGCGGAGTCGTAGCGCAGCAGGTTGTCACGGCCGGAGAGGAAGCCGTACAGCGCGGGGCCCTCGATGAGCGCGCCGACGTGCGGGAGGACGGTCCGGGTGGAGCGGGGCATGGGCCGGCCGAGGACCCGGGCCGTGCCCGAGGTCGGCTCGATCAGGCCCATCAGCATGCGGATGGTGGTGGTCTTGCCCGAGCCGTTCGGGCCGAGGAAGCCGAAGACGCTGCCGCTGGGCACCGTGAGTTCCAGGTGGTCCACGGCCACCTGACCGCCGCGGAAGGTCTTGGTCAGCCCCTGCGTGTGGATGGCTGCGTCGCTCATGACTCCCTCGGGTACGCGCGATGGTCGGGTACGCCCGGTGGTCGGGTACGCCCGGTGGGCCGGGACGGTCGCCTCGCCGCCCCGGCCCACCGGCCGACATGCACCGCTCCGCCGTTCCGCCCCCGGGGAGGGGACGTCACCGCTTCGCCGTCCTGTTGCCGCTACTTCGCCTCGTCGGCCGCCTTCACCAGCGCGTCCTTGGTGACGGCGCCCGCGTAGACCGTGCCGTCGTCGGTGAAGAGGACGTTGATGAGCCGGGTCTTGAAGACCGTACCCGAGCCGAAGTCGCCCTTGACCTGGTCGCCGAGGGAGCCGAGGAAGCCGTCGACCCGGGCGTCGCCGGTCGAGTCCGCACCGCCGCCCGGGGGCAGGCCGCCCTCCGCGTCGCCCTCGATCACGGCGATCGTGCTCCAGCCCTTGCCGATGGTCTTCAGACCGTCGAGGCCGCTCGCGAACTCCTCCTCGGACGCCGCCCCGGAGCCCTTGCCGTTCTCGCCGTCCTTGAAGGCACCGCCCTTGCCGGGCCCCTCGAACGTCGACTCGCCGGACCCGGACTCGTGACTGCCCGACTTCTCGGCCTCGTCGGCCTCGGTGACCTTCGCGCCCTTCGGCGGGGTGAAGTCGAACGTCGAGGCGCTCGGCTTGCCGAAGTCGACCTGGGTGAAGCCCGCGTCCACGACGGCCGCGCCGCCGCTCGCCGGGGTGAGCGTGAACTTCAGCGGCAGACCCGTCTTCTCGTCGACGGCGATCGAGATCGCGCCGACCGTCGAACCGGACTGCTTGGGCTTGATCACCAGCTTGTACGCGTCCCGCCCGGCGACCTGCGCGGTCCCGTCGACGGTCACGGACGTGGTGTCGTCGACGGCCTTCAGGGCCTCCTCGGCGAGCTGCTGAGGCGTACCGGGCACGTCCTCCGGAGCCGACTGGTCCTTGCCGTCACCGCCCTTGCCACCCTTGTCGCCCTTGCCGCTCTCGCTCTCCGGGCCGGCCTCGGTCGCGTGGTACACCTCGTTCGAGGCGCTGTCGTACGCCCACACGTCGTCGCCGTTGTGGATGACGCTGTACTCGGCGGCGTCGTCCAGCAGCGACAGCTTCTGCTTGTCGGGGCCGTCGGCGGCGACCCGCAACGTGTGGGTGCCGGTGGCCAGTTCGAGGAGCTTGGCGGAGGGGTCGGCCGAGCCGCCGTCGCCCCCGGAGGGCGCCTGCGAGGCGAGGCTGTCCGCGAGACCGCCCAGGTCGGGCAGGCCCAGATCCGTGGTGATCTTCACCGTGCCGGACACCTGCTGGACGTCCGACGCGGCGATCTTCTCGATGAGTTCCTGCGCGCTGATCTTCGGCAGATCGGGGTCACCGGAGCCGGCGAAGGCCGGGACGAGCCCGATGGTCGCCGCGGCCACGCCCAGCACGGTGACCGGGACGACGTACCGCGCGGCCCTGCGTCGCCGTGCCGAGCGCATCTCCTCGGCCTCGGCCGCGAGCACGGCGGCGTCGCCGGTGCGGGCGCTGTCGTCGGTTTCGTACGGTGCCATGTGTGCCTTACCTCCGTCGTCGGCGGCGGCGTCTGTCTCAGCCGCCATTCTCACCCGAATCGGTGAGGAGTGGTGATACCCATCTGACCAAATCGGCCGGAGGGAATCGTCAGACTCGGGGCTCAACTCCGTGTACTGCTACGGGATGACATGACGGGGCGCGGGGGATGACATGGCAAGGCGGCGCCTCCCCGCGCCCCGTAGGGGTCGTCAGGGGAAACGCCGCAACCGGTGCCGAAGGTCTCGGCGCCGGAGCGGCGCCGAGGGAGCCGAGGGAGCCGAGGGAGGGGCCTAGCCGGCGCGGTGGACCACCGCGTCGCACAGCTCCGCCAGCGCCGCCTTCGCGTCGCACTCCGGCAGCGGCGCCAGCGTGGCCCGTGCCTCCTCCGCGTAGCGGATCGTGTCGCGGCGGGCCTGCTCCAGGGCGGGGTGGACGCGCAGCCGGGCCAGCGCCTCGGCGTGCCGGGCGTCGTCGGTGAGGTCGGAGTCGAGCAGTTCGCACAGGGCGACGTCGTCCGGCAGCCCCAGCCGCCCCGCCTGCTCGCGCAGCCGCAGCACCGGCATGGTCGGCACGCCCTCGCGCAGATCCGTGCCCGGCGTCTTGCCGGACTCGTGCGAGTCGGAGGCGATGTCGAGGTAGTCGTCGGCGAGCTGGAAGGCGATGCCGAGCCGCTCCCCGTACTGGGTGAGCACGTCGACGACCGTCTCGTCGGCGCCCGCCATCAGCGCGCCGAGCCGCCCGGCGACCGCGACCAGCGAACCGGTCTTGCCGCCCAGCACATCGAGGTAGTGCTCGATCGGGTCGCGTCCGTCGCGCGGGCCCGCGGTCTCCAGGATCTGTCCGGTGACCAGCCGTTCGAAGGCCTCGGCCTGGATGCGGACGGCGTCGGGGCCGAGGTCGGCGAGGACGTGCGAGGCGCGGGCGAACAGGAAGTCACCGGTGAGGACGGCCAGGGAGTTGTCCCAGCGGGCGTTGGCGCTCGGCACGCCCCGGCGCACCTCGGCCTCGTCCATCACGTCGTCGTGGTACAGCGTGGCGAGATGCGTCAGCTCGACCACCACCGCCGAGGGCACGACACCCGGCGCGTACGGGTCGCCGAACTGCGCCGCGAGCATCACCAGCAGCGGCCGGAACCGCTTCCCGCCGGCCCGCAGCAGATGCTGGGCGGCCTCCTGGATGAAGGGGACCTCGCTCTTGGTCGCCTCCAGCAGACCCTCCTCGACGGCCGCCATTCCGGCCTGGACATCGGCTTCGAGAGCCTGGTCCCGCGCGCTCAGCCCAAACGGCTCGACGACGGTCACGAGGGTTCTCCTGTCTGCTGACGTCTACTGACGGTCACACGGTCACATGGTCGGTCACGCGGTCGGTCCGGGTCGCTCTCACGATCGATGACAAAGTTTGTCGATCTGTCGCTGTCATCACCCGAGTCAGCGTATCCGGTCACCTTTCGATCACCACTAGGGCCCACGCGTCGACGCGCGCGAACACCCGGTCCGAGTTGACCGTTTTGCCGCAAAGCATTCACTTCACCCGACTCCTCCCGTGAGTTGAGTCACCAGCCCGGCAGGACACAACCCTCCGCCGACGCGTCGACTTTCCCTTTGCTGTAGGCAAGTTGACCCGGAAACCCGCCTCGCCAATTGCCACCGAATCACACCAAACTCAAGGTCAAATAGACCAAACCGCCATACCGGGACTTGTTCGGATCGTGTGCTCTCGCATACGTTCACACCCCGTCCGGACGGACCGCCGAATCCTGCCGCCGCCCCGGACTCCCCACCCATCACCACTCATCCACGCACGGCAGGAGCGGGGGACCCAGGTAAGCGCCGGTCCGAGATTTCCCCACCGGACCACCGGACCACCGGACCACCGGATCACCGGACCGGCTCGGGGTGAAGCCACGCGCAGTAAGCCCGGCGGACGTCGCACACGCGGCGACCGCCGGGACGACGCGCACGGCCGGGCATCTCCAGCCCGAACCCGACAGCTCACCTCGCAGGCGACGGAGAGGAATCCGCCATGCCCGCACGAGGCAAACACCGCCGTACCAGAAACAACGCGCTGACCCGTGGCATCGTCGCCGCCGGAACGGGCGGGGCCGCGCTGGCCCTCCCGCTCACGCTCGCCACGACCGCGAGCGCCGCCACCCCGGCCCAGGCCACGACATCCGTCCAGGCGGCCCCGCAGTCGGCGCCCGCCGCGGCGAAGGCCAAGCCCACGACGTACACCGTGGTCTCCGGGGACACGCTGTCCTCCATCGCCCGCAAGCACCACACCAAGGGCGGCTGGCAGCGGCTCTACAAGGACAACCGCGCGGCCATCGGCGACAACCCGGCCCTGATCCGCCCGGGCCTGAAGCTGAAGCTGAACGGCGCGGCGGCCACGGCCTCGAAGGCGTCGACCACGAAGTCCTCCGGGACCGCCACGGCCACCCAGGCCTCGGTCAAGACGTACCCGAACAACCTCGACGGCTGGATCCGCGAGTCGCTGGACATCATGGCGCAAAAGGGAATACCCGGGACATACAACGGGATCCACCGCAACATCATCCGGGAGTCCTCGGGCAACCCGAACGCCATCAACAACTGGGACTCCAACGCCGCCGCGGGCACCCCCTCGAAGGGCCTGCTCCAGGTCATCGACCCGACGTTCGCCGCCTACCACGTCTCCGGCACCCCGTACGACCCGTACGACCCGGTCGCCAACATCACGGCGGCGTGCAACTACGCCGCCGACCGGTACGGCTCGATCGACAACGTCTTCGGCGCGTACTGATCCCCTCGCTCCGCAGCAGGCGTTCCCCTGGGCCGGCGGGCCCAGGGGAGCGCCTGTTTCAACGGAAGAGCCGTTTCAACGGAAGAGCCGGTCCAGCACCACCGCGATCCCGTCGTCCTCGTTGGAGAGGGTCACCTCGTCCGCGACGGCCTTGAGCTCGGGGTGGGCGTTGGCCATGGCGACGCCGTGCGCGGCCCAGTCGAACATCGGGATGTCGTTGGGCATGTCCCCGAAGGCGATGGTCCGCTCCGGGGTCAGCCCGAGATGGTCGGCGGCCAGGGCCAGGCCCGTCGCCTTGGTGATGCCGCATGGCTGGAGTTCGACGGTGCCGGGGCCCGACATGGTGACCGTCGCCAGCGAACCCACCGCCATCCGCGCCGCCGAGGCCAGCTCGTCGTCCGACAGACAGGGATGGCGCAGCAGCACCTTGCTGATCGGCTCGCACCACAGGTCGTCCCGGCGCGGCACGCGTACGGCGGGCAGCGTGGGGTGCGGCATCAGATAGCCGGGCTCGATGAGGGTGAGGCCGTCGACCCCGTCCTGGTCCACGGCCGCGTACACCTGTCCGACCTCCGCCTCGATCTTCCCGAGCGCGGTCTCCGCGAGTTCCCTGTCCAGGGTGACGGACCAGAGCAGCCGGTCCGCGCCGGGGTCGTACAACTGCGCGCCCTGTCCGCACACCGCGAGCCCCCTGCTGCCGAGGTCGTCGAAGAGGGGGCGCACTCTCGGCGCCGGCCGTCCCGTCACCACGAGGTGCTGAGCACCGGCCTCCGTGGCCCGCGCCAGCGCGGCGAGGGACCGGTCGGAGAGCGTGTCGTCACTGCGCAGGAGCGTTCCGTCCAGGTCAGTGGCGATGAGTGAATATGCGGTGGGAGCGGCCATGATCAGAGAATACGGATGCCACGCCCCATCGGTTCGACGCGAACCGGACGACGTCCGACCCCTCGACCGCCCCACCGCCCCCGTACGTCAACACCCTTTGCTCGAACGGTGGTTCACCGGGACACGGCGGGGTGCGCAGCGCTTGAGATGGCCGCAGGCCTCGAAAGGGGCGCGGGGAACTGCGCGAACAACCCCCACTCACCCGCACCCCGCGACGCACCGAGCCCCCCGAGCTCATCCCGGCCCGTTCTCACCCGTGCGCCACCGCCAGATGCCGAGCCAACCGCGGCGAGGCGAACTCCGTCCCGCACACGAACCGCATCACCGGCCCGTACGACCCCGCCGCCGGCAACCCCGTGAAGTACAACCCCGGTATCGACGACCGGAACCCCGCCCCCAGCACCGGCGTCCCCCGGCTCACCCCCAGCTCCGTCCGCAGCTCGTGCCCGAGGAACCCCATCGCCCCGAGGTCCACCCGATACCCGGTCGCCGCGATGACATGATCGGCGCCCCACTCCCCCGTACGCCCGTCCTCCTCCCGCACCACCACCTGCGGCCGCCCGTCGATCACCCCGGCGCGCACGACGCGCGCCACCTCCCGCACCTCGACCCGCCCCTCGAACCGCTCGCGCAACCACCACGCGCCGAGCGGCCCCAGCACCCGGCGGACCAGATAGTGCCGGGTGTCGGCGGGCAGATACCGGTACGGGTGCGGGTAGTAGCTGAGCGCCCACAGCGACCAGGCCCGCCCGAACGGCGACTCGGGGCGCAGCCTCGGCTGCTTCCACGGGGGCGCGCCGAAGGCCACCGCCCCCCGCCCGCGCGCGACGACCCGTACCCGCGCGCCGGCCTCGGCCGCCAGGACCGCCGTCTCCAGGGCGGACTGTCCCGCGCCGACCACGATCAGGTCCTTGTCCTCGAACCGGCTCAGGTCGGCGTGCTGGGAGCTGTGTGAGACGGGCCCCGTGGGGGTGGGCCCGTCCACGGCCGCGCCCGCCAGCTCGGCCGGCAGATGCGCCAGCCCGAACAGCCCGCTCGCCACGACGACGGCCCGTGCCGCGAACAACTCCCCCGAGTCCAGCTTCAGTTCGAAGCCGCCACCCTTGCCGCGGTCCACGGACACCACCCGGACCCGCTCCAGGTCGGGCACGAGCCGCTGCTGGAACCACTCCCCGTAGGCGATGAAGGTCTCGACGGGGATGATGTCCTCGTCCGTCACCAGCCGCCGGATCCCCGCCGCGTCGCAGTAGTCGGCGAGGGTGTGACCGGGCTGCGGGGCGTCGATGCTCGACGCCGCCGGGGTCGACTTCAGGAGCATCCCGGCGGGCATGTTGTCCCGCCAGCTCACCATGGGTTCACCGAAGACACGGACCGGAATGCCGTGCGCGCGCAGATGCGCGGCGGTGGACAGACCGAACGGCCCGGCGCCGATGACTGCTACCGGTTGAATCACGAAGTCCCTCCCCAGGACACGTCATGCCTACTTCGTGCGGTTTCACGCCATTTCACCGTGCTGTGCGGTGCACTGCAGTTCTGTTCTGCGCTGCGCTGTGTGCGCTAGGGGCGCACGGGGGCGTTGCCGAGGCGGTTGGCCCGCCACAGGTGGTACAGGTGCTTCGCACCCGGGCGTACGAAGCGCGCGAGCATCGTGAGGAACGGCAGCGGGTCGTCACCCGCGAGCCACGCCAGCTCCGTACCGCTCGCGCGCGCCGGCGCGTGCGGGGTGGTGTATCCGCTGCGCCGGTAGGCGAGCAGCGCCGGCAGGTCGATGTTCTCCACGATGTACCGGCGCCCGGCGAGCTGCTCCCCCTCCGGCACCGGCCGTCCGGTCAGATGGAGGTGCATGGCGCGGACGACGTCGATCCCGGCCTCGTTCTCGAACAGGCGGAACTGCGCGCCCATCCGGGGGTTGAAGTCGAGCAGCTTGTACCGCCCGTCCCGGCGGTCGAACCGAAGGTCGAGGTCGATGATCCCGGTGAACCCGATCTGTTTGATGAACCGGGCGGCGATGTCCGCGAGTTCGGGGTTGTCGACGACGTACGCGTTCGCCGTCATCCCCGCGTGCGGCGGCCACGACCGCACCTTGACCCCGGTGAACATCGCGAGCGGGGTCGAGTCTGCGTCGAAGTAGGCGTGCACGATCCAGTCCTCGGCGTGCTCCCGGGGCAGATACTCCTGGAGGATCACCCCGGGGCGGTCGCCCCAGCCGCGGGCCATCCGCAGCAGGCACTCCCGGTCGGCGATCCGGGTCGTGCCGTTCACCGCGGGCTGCCTGCGTCGCTCGAACGCCTCCCGGTTCTTGGCCACCACCGGGAAGCGGGCCCGCCGCGCGAACCGTTCGACCTCGTCGTACGACTGCGGGAACGAGCTGACGGGGCTGGCGATGCCGTGCTCCACGCACAGTTCGTGCAGGCCCTGCTTGCTGGCGAGCCGGCGCGGGAGCTTCCCGTCGACGCGGGGGAAGAGGAACCGGGCCGACAGTTCCTCCTGGTGCTCGGCGATGAGCACCGCGGCTTCCTCGTCGGTGGGTATGAGCACGGCCGGCCGGCCGATCCGCCGGCCGATGCGCAGCAGGCCGTCCACCAGCCACTCGGGCTCCTCCGTCCCGGTGGTCGGCCAGACGAACGCGCGCCGCAGATAGCGCGAGACGGCCGCCGGTGTGTACCGGTCCTCCGTGATCGCGTACATCGGCACACCGAGCCGCCCCAGGCTGCGTATGGCTCCGACGCCGCCATGGTGCAGCGGATAGCCGCCGAGCTTCACCACGAGCCCCGGAACGCTTCGGTCCGCCTGTACCGGCGCACCCCAAGTACCCCTGGCCACGGGTCCCCCCACGTGTCCCCCCTACCGGACCCGGACCCACCCCGTCCGCGTCCCCCAGAGGACGCTAAGCCGGAACCATTCCCTCCGACCCTCTCCTATCAGGACATTACGAACTCTTTAGACACTCCCCGATCTCGTCGCCTGCCCGTAACGTGTGCCGCGACCAGAGGAACGACGGAACGTACGAGAGCGAGGCAGCACCCGATGCCCCCCTTCGATGTCCCCGAAGGCGATCCCTTCACCGTCCCCGAGGGCCACCCCTTCGACATCCCGGAGGGCCACCCCTTCGGCCCGCACAACCTCCCCTACGGGGTGTTCTCGGTCGCCGGTCCGGAGGCGCGATCCGATGCCGGGTCTGACGCCGGTGCCGATGCCGGGTCCGCCGTGCGTACGGTCGGGGTCCGGCTCGGGGACCACGTCCTGGACGCCGCGGCGGCGGCCCGCGCACTCGGATCCCCGTACGCCGCGCTGCTGGCGCATCCCACGCTCAACCCGCTGCTGGCGGCGGGACGCACGGCCTGGTCGGACCTGCGCCGGGCGCTGACGGCGTGGCTGACGGTGCCCTCGCACCGGGAGACGATCGCCCCGCACTTCCACGCGCTGTCCGACGTGACCCTCCATCTGCCCTTCGAGGTGGCCGACTACGTCGACTTCTACGCCTCCGAGAACCACGCGCGGAACGTGGGGAAGATCTTCCGGCCCGACTCTCCCGACCCGCTGACCCCCAACTGGAAGCATCTGCCCATCGGTTACCACGGCCGGTCCGGCACCGTTGTCGTGTCCGGCACGGAGGTGGTACGGCCGTCCGGGCAGCGCAAGGCGCCGTCCGACCCGGCGCCGGTGTTCGGCCCGTCCGTGCGGCTCGACATCGAGGCGGAGGTCGGGTTCGTGGTGGGGACGCCCTCGGAGCGGGGGCGGCCGGTAGGGCTCGGGGACTTCCGCGACCACGTCTTCGGGGTCTGCCTCCTCAACGACTGGTCGGCGCGGGACCTCCAGGCCTGGGAGTACGTGCCCCTCGGCCCCTTCCTCGGCAAGTCCTTCGCCACGTCCGTGTCGGCCTGGATCACACCGCTGGACGCGCTGGACGAGGCGCGGGTGGCTCCGCCGGAGCGCACGCACCCGCTCCTGCCCTACCTGGACGACTCCGCGCCGGACGTGGACCCCGGGGGCTACGACCTCCGTATCTCCGTCGCCGTCAACGGGCACGTCGTCTCGGAGCCGCCCTTCGCCACGATGTACTGGACCGCCGCGCAGCAACTGGCCCACATGACCGTCAACGGCGCGTCCCTCCGCACGGGTGACCTCTACGGCTCGGGCACGGTGAGTGGGGGTGCCCCCGGGGAACGCGGCTCCCTGCTGGAGCTGACCTGGAACGGGCGGGACCCACTCGATCTCCCGGCCGGCAAGCGGACGTTCCTGGAGGACGGCGACGAGGTGACCCTCACGGCGTGGGCCCCGGGGCCGGGCGGGACGCGGGTGGGGTTGGGTGAGGTGACGGGGAGGGTGCGCGGTTAAGGGGGCGGGGCGCCTGTTCGCCGTAGGGGTGCGGGGGTGAGTGGCGGCTTGCGGTGCGTCGTGGTTGCTCGCGCAGTTCCCCGCGCCCCTTCGGGGCGCGGCAGTACCGTCCGTTTCCCCTGCGGGCAATCGTGCCGCTGGGGCGGCACGGGTGGGCGCAGGCGGCGCCTCGTAGCCGCCGAGCAGCGGGACCCACCCCCGCCCAGCCCCCGGCAACGTCACATCCCAGCCACCGGCACAGCATTCCCACCCACTGGACACCCCGGTGGCAGATCTTCCTCACACCCACCGCAAAACCCCAGCTCAACCCCCTGACCGCCACCCCCTCACATGGCGCAACACTCCCGCAACATTTCTTTCCCCACCATCTCGGTATGGTTCAAAACATGCCACCCACCGACCGCATCCGGGACCACGCCGGCCAGGGCGCGACCACCGTCGCCGCCCACCGCGCACGGCGCCGGCTGCGTGCGGACCAGGCCAGGCAACTCGCCGATCTCCTCCGCCGCCAACTCCTCACCGACGGCTTCGAGAACGGCGTCCTCCCCCACGAGTCCACCCTCGCCACCGACTACCGCGCCACCCGCAACACGGTCCGCGAGGCCCTGGACCTCCTCCGCGCCGAAGGCCTCGTCGAACGCTCCCCCGGCATCGGCACCGTGGTCGTCGCCCAGAAATACCCCCACGGCCTCGACCACCTGAGGGGCCTCGCGGAAACCCTCCGCGAACACGGCACGGTCACCAACGAGGTCCGCACCATGGGCCCCGCCCCCGCCCCCACCCCCGTGGCGGACCGCCTGCACCTCCCACCCGGCACCGACGTCCTCTACATCGAACGCCTGCGCCGCCTCAACGGCCTCCCCCTCTCCCTCGACCTCACCTACATCCCCCTCACCCTCGGCACCCTCGACCTCGGCACGGCCCTGCTCGGCGCCGATCTGGAGAACACCGACGTCTTCCGCCTGCTGGAGACGATCACCGGCCGCCGCCTCGGCCACGCCGAGATCACCCTGGAGGCGGTGAACGCGGACACCCACTCCGCCGCCGTACTCGAAGCACCGCGCGGCTCGGCCGTCCTGATGCTGGAACGCCTGACCCACCTCGCCGACGGCCGCCCCGTCGACCTGGAGTTCATCCGCTTCCGGGGCGACCGCATCACCATGAGCGGCCTGCTGCACCGCTCGTAGCAACTTCCAAGCCGAATTCCGCCCCAACTCGTAGGACCTTCCCGTCCCTGTAGGACCTTCCTGGAGACAGCCATGCCCTTGGCGCCCCAGCGGGCCGACGTGCCCGTGACCATCGACGAGTCGAAGTGCATCGACGGCTGCACCCTGTGCGTGGACATGTGCCCGCTGGACTCCCTCGCCATCGACGAGAGCAACGGCAAGGCCTATATGCACGTCGACGAGTGCTGGTACTGCGGCCCGTGCGCGGCCCGCTGTCCCACCGGAGCCGTCACGGTCAACATGCCCTACCTGCTCCGGTGAAAGGTCCCCAACTCCCATGAAACACAAGGCAGTCATCGCCGCCTCCCTGCTGCTGCTCGCGCCCCTGACGGCCTGCGGCGGCAGCGCGGCGGCCGGGGGCGACGGCTCCACGGTCACCGTCACCGTCGGCTACCAGTCCAAGACCATCAACACCGTCACCGCCGGCACCCTGCTGCGCTCCCTCGGCTACTTCGAGGACCAGCTGAACGCGCTCGGCGACGGCAGGACGTACAAGGTCGACTGGCAGGACTACGCGACCGGCGCCCCCATCACCGCCCAGATGACCGCCGGGAAGATCGACATCGGCTCGATGGGCGACTTCCCGCTGCTGCTCAACGCGGCCCGCGGCAAACAGCTCGGCAAGCCCACGCGGCTGGTCGCGGCCACCGGCTACAACCTCCGGGGCGGCCTCAACACCATCGTCACGGCGCCCGACTCGAAGCTGGGCACGCTCAAGGACCTGAAGGGCAAGAAGGTCTCGACGAGCGTCGGTTCGGCGGCCGACGGCACCCTCGTACGAGCGCTGCGGGACGCCGGCCTCGACCCCGACAAGGACATCGAGAAGCTCAACCAGCAGCCGGCCGTCGGCGCCTCGTCCCTCTCCGGGGGCAGCGCGGACGCGCTCTCGCAGTTCGTGGCGTGGCCGGGCCTGCTGACGTACCAGGGCAAGGCGAAGGCCCTGTACGACGGCGCGCAGCTCGACCTCCCCACCTTCCACGGCGTGACCGCCCGCGAGGACTTCGCCGAGCAGCGGCCGGCCGTCCTGGAGGCCTTCCTCAAGGCCCAGGCCCAGGCCACGGACTACCTGAACGAGCACCCCGTGAAGGCCGCCGAGAAGGTCGCCGACGCGACCGGGCTGCCCGCCGAGGTCGTCTACCTCTACAACGGCGCCCACGGCATCGCGACCTTCGACCCGGCCCTGAAGCCCGCGCTGATCGCCGCCCTGAAGAAGGACGTCCCGATCCTCAAGGCCGCCAAGCTGACGGGCGACATCGACGTGGACGCCTTCGTCGACGACCGGTACGTCCGCAAGGCGCTCGGCACGTCGGCGTACGAGAAGCAGCTCGCCGCGGCCCCCGCCCCCGCCGAGAGCGAGGTCTGGTCCAAGGGCGCCGACGAGACCGAGTCCTTCAAGACACCGGCCGAGCTGCTCGCCCACGTCGCCGCGCACAAGGGCGCCGTCCGCGCCGCGTACGTCCCCGACGCCACGACCGGGACGCAGTGGTTCGCCGACAAGGCGGTGTGGGTCGCCGACGGTGACCAGCTCCTCCCCTTCGTCGCCCCGGCCACGGCGAAGGCTTACGTCGCCGGGCACGACGGCGCCGAGATCGTCACGTACGCCACCGCCCTGGAGCGGGCGTCGTGAGCCGCCCCGCCAAAGCCGCCGGCCGACGCATACGGAGGGTGGGCTCCCGGCCCGCCGCCGCCCGCTACGCCCTGCGCGCCCTCTCCCTCGTCGCGGCCCTCGCCCTCTGGCAGCTGCTGACCAGCCAGGACGTCGACGTATGGCTGCGGTTCTCGCAGTTCCCCACGGTCACGGACGTGGCGCACGCCTTCGCGGACCGGGTCTCCGGCCCCGACTACTGGACGGACCTGACCGACAGCCTCACCCGCATCCTCACCGGCTTCCTGCTGGCGGCGGTGCTGGGGGTCGCGGTCGGCATCCTGATCGCCCGGTCCCGGCTCGCCGAGGACCTGCTCGGACCGGTCCTGGAGGTGATCCGCCCGATCCCGGCGATCGCCCTGGTCCCGGTCGCGATCCTGCTGTTCCCCTCCAACGAACAGGGCATCGTCTTCATCACCTTCACCGCCGCGTTCTTCCCGGTCCTGGTCTCCACCCGGCACGCCGTCCGGGCGCTGACCCCGGTGTGGGAGGAGGCCGTCCGCACGATGGGCGGCGGCCGGTGGCGGGTCCTCGCCTCCGTCGTCCTGCCGGGCGCGCTGCCGGGCATCTTCGGCGGCCTGTCGGTCGGCATCGGGGTGTCCTGGATCTGTGTGATCTCCGCCGAGATGATCTCCGGCCAGTACGGCGTCGGCTACCGCACCTGGCAGGACTACACGGTCGTCAACTACCCCGGCGTCTTCGTCGGCATGGCCACGATCGGCGTCCTGGGCTGGCTGACCTCGACCGCCGTGGAACTGCTCGGCCGCCGCCTCACCCACTGGCTCCCGCGTACGTCGTACGCCCCCGCCGCACGCCCCCGGGCGCCCCGTGCCGCGGTGCCACCGGCCGCCCCTGCCGCGTCCACCGCGTCCACCGCTGCGTCCGCGACCCCCACCGCCACCGTCGAGGCCGAGGAGGCCCGTGATGAGCACCTCGTCTGAGACGCGGGCCCACGCCCGTGAAGAGGCACCGGCGAGGGAGGCGTACGACAAGCAGGCGCCCGCCGGCGTACGCGGCACCGCACGCGGCACCCGCCTCGCGCTCCGGGGCGCCGACCTGGGCCGCCCGGACGCCGTCGCCCTGACCGGCGTCGACCTGGACATCGCGCCCGGCGAGATCCTCACCGTCGTCGGCCCGTCCGGCTGCGGCAAGTCGACCCTGCTGCGCACCCTGGCGGGCCTGCTGCCACCGCTCGCCGGCGAGATCACCCAGGACGACGAGCCCCTGACCGGCCCGTCCGCCGAACGCGCCCTGGTCTTCCAGGAGGACGCCCTCCTGCCCTGGCGCACCCTGCGCGCCAACGTCGAACTCCCCCTCGCCATCCGCGGCCTGCCCCGCGCCGAACGCCGTACCCAGGCCGAGCAGTGGCTCTCCCGGGTCGGACTCGCCGAGTACACCCGGCAGTTGCCGCACCGCGTCTCCGGCGGACAGCGCCAGCGCGCGCAACTCGCCCGCGCCCTCGCCGGGCGCCCCCGCGCCGTCCTGATGGACGAGCCGTTCGGGGCGCTCGACGCCCAGACCCGCGCCGGGATGCAGGACCTGCTGGTGGAGGTGTTGCGGGGCACGGGCGCCACGGTCGTCTTCGTCACCCACGACGTGGACGAGGCCCTGTTCCTCGGCGACCGCGTGGCCCTCCTCGGCTCCGGCCGCCTCACCGCCGTACGCGACATCCCGCGCCCCCGCGACCGCACCGCCCACGACGACCCGGCCCGCGCGACCCTGCGCCGCGACGTCCTGACCTCGCTCGGTTCCTGAAAGGCCCCTCTGGTGGAGATCCCCGCCCTCACCGCCGCCGAAGAACTCTCCTGCGACGTCCTCGTCATCGGCGGCGGCACCGCCGGCACCATGGCCGCGCTGACCGCCGCCGAGCACGGCGCGAACGTCCTGCTCCTGGAGAAGGCGCACGTCCGCCACTCCGGCGCCCTCGCCATGGGCATGGACGGCGTCAACAACGCCGTCATCCCCGGCCGCGCCGAGCCCGACGACTACGTCGCCGAGATCACCCGCGCCAACGACGGCATCGTCGACCAGTCCACCGTCCGCCAGACCGCCACCCGCGGCTACGACATGGTCCGGCGACTGGAGTCGTACGGGGTGAAGTTCGAGAAGGACGAGCACAACGAGTACGCCGTCCGCCAGGTCCACCGCTCCGGCTCGTACGTGCTGCCCATGCCCGAGGGCAAGGACGTCAAGAAGGTCCTCTACCGGCAGCTGCGGCGACGCGAGATGCGGGAGAGGATCCGCATCGAGAACCGGGTCATGCCGGTGCGCGTGCTCACGGCCGGCGAGGGCGCGGAGCGCAGGGCGGTGGGGGCCGCCGGGTTCAACACCCGTACCGGCGCGTTCGTCACCGTGCGCGCCGGTGCCGTGATCCTCGCGACCGGCGCGTGCGGCCGACTCGGCCTCCCCGCCTCCGGCTACCTCTACGGCACCTACGAGAACCCCACCAACGCGGGCGACGGCTACGCCATGGCCTACCACGCGGGCGCCGAACTCACCGGCATCGAGTGCTTCCAGATCAACCCGCTGATCAAGGACTACAACGGCCCCGCCTGCGCCTACGTCGCCAACCCCTTCGGCGGCTACCAGGTCAACCGGCACGGCGAACGCTTCGTCGACTCCGACTACTGGTCCGGCCAGATGATGGCCGAGTTCGCCGCCGAGATCGCCTCCGACCGCGCCCCCGTCTACCTGAAGCTGAGCCATCTCCCGGAGGAGTCCGTCTCCGCCCTCGAATCGATCCTGCACACGACGGAACGCCCCACCCGCGGCACCTTCCACTCCGGCCGCGGCCACGACTACCGCACCCACGACATCGAGATGCACATCTCGGAGATCGGCCTGTGCGGCGGCCACTCCGCCTCCGGCGTACGCGTCGACGACCAGGCCCGTACGACCGTCCCCCGCCTCTACGCCGCCGGCGACCTCGCCTGCGTCCCGCACAACTACATGATCGGCGCCTTCGTCTTCGGCGACCTCGCGGGCGCGGACGCCTCCCAGTACGCCCCCTACGAGGGCGAGTTGCCCGCCGACCAGCTCCGCGACGCCCACGAGCTGATCTACCGCCCCCTCCGCAACCCGGACGGGCCCCCGCAGCCCCAGGTCGAGTACAAACTCCGCCGCTTCGTCAACGACTACGTCGCGCCCCCGAAGTCCGGCTCCCGACTCTCCCTCGCCCTCAACGCGTTCGAGCGCATGCGCGACGACATCGCCGAGATGGGCGCCCGCACCCCGCACGAACTCATGCGCTGCGCCGAGGTTTCCTTCATCCGCGACTGCGCCGAGATGGCCGCCCGCGCCTCCCTGGCCCGCACCGAGTCCCGCTGGGGCCTCTACCACGACCGCCTCGACCACCCCCACCGCGACGACACCTCCTGGTTCCACCACCTCGACCTGCACAAGTCCCCCTCCGGAGCGATGGAGTTCACCGCCCGCCCCGTAGCCCCCTACCTGGTCCCCCTCGACGACTTCACCCCCGTCGGCGGCCCCTCCCGCCACCTGGGCGAGGTCCACGCGGAGAACGTGGCCACAGCGGGGTCCCGGGACTTGGCACCTGTGGCCCGGGACGGGGCTGCGGGGGCGGGGGACGAGGCTGCGGAGTTGGCGGGGGTGGCGGCGGTGGCGGGGTCGGACGGAGGGTCGAACGGGGGCTCGGGCTCGGACGGCGACTCGGCTTCCGGCTCCGGGTCCGGGTCTGGGTCCGGGTCTGGGTCCGGGTCTGGGTCCGGGTCTGGGAGGGGGGCCCTCCCCCTCCCCTCCCACCCCACCCCCCACACCGCCCCCACCCGCCTCCTCGAACTGGTCGCCCTCGCCGAGGAGCAGCCCGAACTCGACGCCCTCCGGCCCTACCTGGCCGACCCCGCGCCGGCCGTCCGGCGCGAGGCGGTGGCCGTCCTCACCGAGACGCTCCCGCCGGGCACCGGCCCGGCCCTCGCCGAGGCGCTCCGCGACGGCGCCGCCGAGGTACGCGCCGCCGCCGCGGCCTCACTCCGCGAACTCGTCGAGACCCTCCCGCCCGAGCCCGCCCTCCGCGACGGCCTCGCCGCCGCCCTGGGCGAGCCCGACCCGGTCGTCCGCGCCGCCGCCCTGGACGTCCTGCGCGCGCTGAGCCTCGGTGACACCGCCCTGTTCGCGGGCTCCCTGACGGACTCCGACATCGGCGTCCGGATCGAGGCCGTACGCGCCCTCGTCTCGGTCGACGCGGCCACCGAACTCGCCCACGCGGCCCCCACCGACCCGTCCCGCGAGGTCCGCGTCATCCTCGCCAAGGCCTTGGCCACGATCTCGACGAACGCCCCCGACCCCTCTCCCCCCCTCCCTGTCGTCCTCACCACCCTGACCACGCTCACCGACGACCCGGACCCTTTGGTACGCGCCGCCGCCTACGGCGCCCTGGGCACCGTCGGCTGCCCTCCCCAGCTCGCCCCCGGGGCCGTGACCGCCCTCACCGACCCCGCCTGGCAGGTCCGCGCCGGCGCCGCCACCGCTCTCTCCACCGCACCCACCCCCCTCGCCGTCCCGGCCCTGACCACCACCCTCACCGACCCCAACGCCGACGTCCGCAAAGCCACCGTCCTCTCCCTCACCCGCCACACCACCTCCGACGCCGCCCGCACGGCCCTCACCACAGCCACCAAGGACTCCGACGCCGACGTCAGGGCCTACGCGTCCCGGGCGCTGTCGGCCTAGGTCCCGCGGCGGGCCGACCACGACAACGCATCCCGCCCCGACAACCACGGCCTGCCTCTCGCCCTCCCACCCGGACGCGGTCGGGTCAGATCACGCGGAACAGGTCGGCGGCGGCGTGGACGTCGGTGAGGTCGGATATGGAGCGGAGGTTGTCGCAGAGGGTGTCGAGGACCGAGTCGGACTCGGCGACGCGTGGGGCGCCGACGGCCACGCCGAAGACGCGGAAGCCCAGCTCGTGCTTGGCGTCCTGCCAGCCGCGCATCCAGTCCGCGGTGACACCGCAGTCGTCGTCGGTGATCATCACGATGTCCCCGCGGGTGCGGGCCGTGTCGTCGTACTCCTCCCTCAGCAGTTCACCGGCCGCCGTGAGGGGCGTCTGGTAGCTGGTGCCGCCGCCGAGGAAGGTCTCCGCGAAGTCGATGACCCGGGCCAGGTCGGCGGACCGGTCCCCGGGGGAGTCCCCGGGGAAATGGAAGACCTGGATCTTGTCGGCGGCGGAGAAGAGGATGCCGACGAAGTCCCGCCCCGCGTGGCGGGCCTGGTCCAGCAGGGCCAGGGCGCACGCCTTGGCCCACGCCTCCCGGGTGACACCGCCGGGGCCCGCCTCGTACATGGAGTGCGAGGTGTCGACGCACGCGATGACGGCCCCCTTGCCGGTCGGCTGTTCCCCCTGGCTGTCGTAGAGCATCAGCTCCCCGGCGGCGTACCGCGCCGCGAACACCGCACGCAGCCCGGGCAGTCCGAGGTTGGCCAGCTCGGAGGGGATGACCCGGGAGAGGTCGTCGCCGAGGGTGACGCCGACCAGTTCGCCGACCGCGTTCTCCACCTTGCGGGCGCGCTCGCCGTCGGCCATCCGCCGGAAGCGGCCGATCAGTTCGGCCCACTCCGCGAGGCGGCCGGTGCGCAGCCGTTCGGCGAGCCGGGCCCGCTCGTCGAACCGCATCCGCTCCAGTTCGCCGGAGCCGACGCCCCACGCCCGCATCAGCGCGGCCTCCTGCCGCACGGTCTCGGCGGCCCGCGCCACCGCGTTCCGTGCGGCGGTGCGGATGCCGGGCGCCGCCGTCGCGACAGCTCGCTCGGCGTCCTGGGTGGCCTGCCGCGCCTCGGCCCCGGCGCTCTCGGCGTGCTCGATCGCCCGCCGTACGGCGTCGGCGGCTTGTGCCCGCACGGTGCCGTCCTCGTCGGTCTCGCCCGCCGCCCGCCGGAGTTTCTCGCCCACGGTGGTCGCCGCGTCCTCGGCCGCCGCCCGGGCCTTGCTCGCCTGCTCGGCCCGCTCCCGGGCGTCCCGGGTGTGGTCCAGCATCCGGCGCAGCGCCTCGGCCTGGGCGAGCACGGCCATGGCGGCGGCGTAGGGATCGCCGGCCGTCTCCCGGTGCAGTTCGGTGAACTCCGGTGACTCCACCAGCGAACTGATCACCTGGTGGTTGACCAGCCGGGCGGGCACCATCTCCCCGCGCTCACGCAGCTTCGGGCGGACTTTGTACGCGGCCAGGAACACGTCACGGAGGAGGTCGACGACGCGGCCGTGGCCGGCGGTGTGGCCGTGGCCTGCGGTGTGGCCGTGGTCGGCGGTGTTGCCCTCGTCGGCGGCGCGACCGTCGCCGTGTTCCCCGCCGTCGTGCCGGTTCAGCTCCTCGGCCAGTTCGCGCAGACCGGCCGACTGCTCGTAGGTGTCACGCCACGCGATCCGGTCGAACCGGTCCCCGACCACCGCCCCGGTGTACCGCTCGGCCCCGGCGGCCGACAGCCCCACCCACTCCCCGGCCCGGCCCACCAACTCGTCCAGCTTGCTCGATGCCACCTGCATGGCTGTCCCCCTCCTCCCCCGGATCTCAGAGCCTGGCCTGCACCGTGCTCGCGTCCACGCCGAGGGCCTCGGTGAGGACGCGGGCGCGGACGGCGCGCTGGCGGCCGGTGACACGGTCGATGGCGGCGGTGGAGCGGCCGGCGCCCATCGCCTCCTCGCGCAGTTGCTCCAGCCGTTTCCCCGCCGTGGCCAGCTTGTTGTGGGCCTTCTTGATGACCCATTCGCTCAGTGCCTCGCGGGACTGCCCGGCCATGGCGTCGAGTTGGGCCTCCAGTTCGTCCATGGCGTCGGCCAGGTCGAGCGCCTCCTTGGCGTCGGGGTTGACCAGGTGCAGCACCTCGCGTTCGACGGTGGGGCGTTCGGCCGGGGAGTCCCACAGCACATGGGTCAGGATCGACAGGTCGGTCTCGGCGACCGCCGGGCGGCCGTCGAGGTAAGCGGACGCCTGGAGCAGTCCCACCGCCTGCCGCCAGCGGCGGTCGGAGGCGACGAGTTCCCTGCGGCGCAGGGCCGCCCGCAGGGTGCACACCGCGTCCACGATGCCGTCGGGCACCTCCACGGCCGGGACGTCCTCGGTGACGGCCTGCCGCAGCGCGGTCAGCTCGACGGTGGTCCGTGTCGGTGGCTTCGGGCGGCTGACGGCGGAGCGGACCAGCGCGGCGAAGTTCGAGGGGTCTTCCAGGTAGCCGACCTCGATCCGCACCAGCAGCCGGTCGTAGATCGCGGCGGAGTCCTCTCCCGTGGGCAGTTCGTTGCTGGCGGTGATGGCCCCGATCAGCGGGCAGCGGATCGGCTCGCCGCCGTTCTCGGGGTGGTAGATCCGCTCGTTGAGGTAGCCCAGGGTCTCGTTGAGCGCGGCCGTGGAGCATTTGAAGATCTCGTCGATGAACGCGACATGCGCGGTCGTGGCGCGGCCTTCGTACACCTGGCGGTACTCGCCCCGGGTCAGCGCGGCGACGTCGATGGGACCGAACATCCTGGTCGGCGCGGTGAACTTCGACAGCAGGATCTCCCAGTACGCCGCCCCGTCGAACCTGGCGGTGAGTTCCCGGGCCATCTCGGACTTCGCCGTGCCGGGTGGGCCGAGCAGCAGCGAGTGCTGCCCGGCCAGCAGTGTCACCACGAGCGTGCGCACCACGTCGGCCCGCTCGTAGAAGCGGTCCGCCAGCTCCCCGCTGATCGCCCGCAGCTTCTGCGCCGTGTCCTGCGCCTCCATGGCCCGACCCCCTCCCCTCACCTCTGTGTCGGGTGTCCCCTACGCCCAGTCGTCGAACTCGGGCTCCGGCTCGTCGTCCGGCCAGTCGAAGGCGGCGTCCGCCTCCGTGGACGCCCCCCGCGCCGCGCCCTTCGCCCCGCCGGAAGCGACGGCCGACGGCTTGTCCGCAGCCACAGCCCCGCTCCCGGCCCCGGTCCCAGCTCCGCCCCCGGTCCCGCTCCCAGCCACGGCCGCAGCACCGGCTCCGGCCCCGGCCCCGGCCCCGGCTCCGGCTCCGCCCAGTGAAGCCAGCACCCCCAACACGCCCTCCCCGTACGTCGCCAGCTTCTTCTCGCCGATTCCGCTGATCGTGCCGAGTTCGGCGACGGACGCGGGGGCGGTGGCCGCGATCTCGCGGAGGGTGGCGTCGTGGAAGATGACATAGGCGGGGACGCCCTGTTCGCGGGCCTGTTCGGCGCGCCAGGCGCGGAGCGCCTCGAAGACGGGGACCAGGTCGTCCGACAGCTCGACGGCCGCCGCCTTGGCCTTGCGCTCGCCCCGGCCGGAGCCGGAGCCCCCCGACCCGCCGCCCGATCCGCCGCCCGATGCCGCCCGCGAGGTCACCGGCTTCTTCGGCTCCTTGCGCAGCGGCACGTCCCGTTCTCTTCGCAGTACGGCCCCGCTCTCCTCGGTGAGCACGAGCGTGCCGTACTCGCCCTCGACCGCGAGGATGCCCTGGGCGAGCAACTGCCGTACGACGCCCCGCCATTCGCCCTCGGCCAGTTCCTCGCCGATGCCGAAGACGGAGAGCTGGTCGTGGTCGAACTGGATGACCTTCGCGGTCCGCCGGCCCAGCAGGATGTCGACGATCTGCACGGCGCCGAACTTCTGTCCCCGCTCCCGCTGCAGCCGCACCACGGTGGAGAGCACCTTCTGCGAGGCGACCGTGCCGTCCCAGGTCTCCGGCGGTACGAGGCAGGTGTCGCAGTTGCCGCAGCCCGTGGCCTGGGGTTCCTGGCCGAAGTACTGCAGGAGCTGGCCGCGCCGGCACTGGGCGGTCTCGCAGAGCGCCAGCATCGCGTCGAGGTGGGAGGCGGCCCGGCGGCGGAACGCCTCGTCGCCCTCGCTGCCCTGGATCATCTTCCGCTGCTGTATGACGTCGTTGAGGCCGTAGGCCATCCAGGCCGTGGAGGGCTGTCCGTCGCGACCGGCTCGGCCGGTCTCCTGGTAGTAGCCCTCCACCGACTTCGGCAGGTCGAGGTGGGCGACGAACCGTACGTCGGGCTTGTCGATGCCCATGCCGAAGGCGATCGTGGCGACGACCACGAGTCCTTCCTCGCGCAGGAACCGCGACTGGTGTGCCGCGCGGGTGCCCGCGTCGAGGCCCGCGTGGTACGGGACCGCCTCGACGCCGTTCTTGCTGAGGAACTCGGCGGTCCGCTCGACGGAGTTGCGGGAGAGGCAGTAGACGATGCCCGCGTCACCTGCGTGCTCCTGGCGCAGGAAGGACAGGAGCTGCTTCTTGGGGTCGGCCTTGGGCACGATCCGGTACTGGATGTTGGGCCGGTCGAAGCTGGCCTCGAAGTGCCGGGCCCGGGGCATTCCCAGCCGCTCGGTGATCTCGCGGTGCGTGGCGCGGGTGGCGGTGGCCGTGAGCGCGATGCGCGGGACGTCGGGCCAGCGCTGTCCGAGCAGGGAGAGGGAGAGGTAGTCGGGGCGGAAGTCGTGGCCCCACTGGGAGACGCAGTGGGCCTCGTCGATCGCGAACACCGAGATCTTGCCGCGCCCCAGGAGGTCCAGGGTGGTGTCGAGCCGCAGGCGCTCCGGTGCGAGGTAGAGCAGGTCCAGCTCGCCGGCGAGGAATTCGGCCTCGACCACGCGCCGCTCGTCGAAGTCCTGCGTGGAGTTGATGAACCCGGCGCGCACGCCCAGCGCCCGCAGCGCGTCGACCTGGTCCTGCATGAGGGCGATCAGTGGGGAGACGACGATGCCCGTGCCCGGCCTGACCAGGGACGGGATCTGGTAGCACAGGGACTTTCCGCCGCCGGTCGGCATGAGCACGACGGCGTCGCCGCCCGCGACCACATGCTCGATGATCGCTTCCTGCTCGCCCCGGAAGGCGTCGTACCCGAAGACCCGGTGGAGCACGGCCAGCGCCTCGCTGTCCGCTCCGGTCGTCCTGCCCTCGTCCGCCATCACACTCGTCCCGCCCGTCCCGATCATCGCCCGTCCCCCGCGCCCTTGCGTCCTGTGCCGTCCGTGGTTCCTCCAGCCCTTGCCACGATAGGCGCCCGCACCGACAGCCTCAGAGTTATCCACAGGCTCCACCCGTGCGGGCTGTGTCGAGACCGCTCAGCGGCTCGCTCAGACGTACGACGGGGCCCGGCCCCCATGGAGGAGGCCGGGCCCCGTCGTACGAACCGTGGCCGGTGCGTCGCGCCCGAGCGGAGCGTCAGCGCACGAACACTCCGGCCTGTCCCGCCAGGTCCAGGAAGTACTGCGGCGCGACGCCGAGCACCAGCGTGACGGCGACTCCGACCGCGATCGCGGTCATGGTCAGCGGCGACGGCACGGCGACCGTCGGGCCCTCGGGGCGCGGCTCGCTGAAGAACATGAGCACGATGACGCGGATGTAGAAGAACGCGGCGATGGCCGAGGAGATCACACCGACCACGACGATCGCGCCTGCCCCGCCCTCCGCCGCCGCCTTGAACACGGCGAACTTACCCGCGAACCCGGAGGTCAGCGGGATGCCCGCGAAGGCCAGCAGGAAGACCGCGAACACCGCCGCCACCAGCGGTGACCTGCGGCCGAGCCCGGCCCACTTGGACAGATGGGTCGCCTCGCCACCCGCGTCCCGCACGAGCGTGACCACGGCGAAGGCACCGATCGTCACGAACGAGTAGGCGCCCAGATAGAACAGTACGGACGAGACACCGTCGGGCGAGGCCGCGATGACACCGGCGAGGATGAAGCCGGCGTGGGCGATCGACGAGTAGGCGAGCAGCCGCTTGATGTCGGTCTGGGTGATGGCGACGATCGCGCCGGCCAGCATGGTGACGATGGCGACGGCCCACATGACCGGCCGCCAGTCCCAGCGCAGGCCGGGCAGGACGACGTACAGGAGCCTGAGCAGCGCGCCGAAGGCCGCGACCTTGGTGGCCGCCGCCATGAAGCCGGTGACCGGTGTGGGCGCGCCCTGGTAGACGTCCGGGGTCCACATGTGGAACGGCACCGCGCCGACCTTGAACAGCAGGCCCATGACGAGCATGGCGGCGCCGATGAGCAGCAGCGCGTCGTTGCCCATGGTGTCGGCGAGGGCGGGGTTGATGTCGCCGATGGTGCCGTCGACGACCTGGGCGATCGTCGCGTACTTCACCGAGCCGGCGTAGCCGTACAGCAGGGCGATGCCGAAGAGGGTGAAGGCGGAGGCGAAGGCGCCGAGCAGGAAGTACTTGACGGCGGCCTCCTGCGACATGAGCCGCTTGCGGCGGGCCACGGCGCAGAGCAGGTACAGCGGGAGGGAGAAGACCTCCAGGGCGATGAACAGGGTCAGCAGGTCGTTGGCCGCCGGGAAGATCAGCATGCCGCCGATCGCGAAGAGCAGCAGCGGGAAGACCTCGGTGGTGGTGAACCCGGCCTTGACGGCGGCCTTCTCGCTGTCGCTGCCGGGCACGGAGGCGGCCTGTGCGGCGAAGGAGTCGACCTTGTTGCCGTGGGTCTCGGGGTCGAGGCGGCGTTCGGCGAAGGTGAAGACGCCGAGGATGCCGGCCAGGAGGATCGTGCCTTGCAGGAACAGGGCCGGTCCGTCCACGGCGATGGCGCCCATGGCGGCGATGCCGGCCTTCGTGGTGCCGTAGCCGCCGGCCGCGAGGGCGACGACCGCCGCGAAGGAGGCGGCGAGGGCGACGACGGAGACGAACACCTGGGCGTAGTAACGGGACTTGCGTGGCACGAAGGCCTCGATCAGGACCCCGATGATCGCCGCGCCGATGACGATGAGGGTGGGCGACAATTGCCCGTATTCGATCTTCGGCGCGTCGATCTTCGTGATCGGGTCGGCCGCGGTTGTCCACAGGCTGTGGACGGCTGATGCGCTCACTTGGCCGCCTCCACCTCGGGCTGGGGGTCCTTCTTCTGGACGTCGGACATGGTGTGCTCGACCGCCGGATTGACGATGTCGGTGAGCGGCTTCGGATAGACGCCCAGGAAGACCAGCAGGACGATCAGTGGCGCGACCACCACCAGTTCCCGCACCTTCAGGTCGGGCATCCCCTCGACCTCCGCCTTCACCGGGCCCGTCATCGTCCGCTGGTAGAGGACGAGGACGTACAGCGCGGCGAGGACGATGCCGACGGTGGCGATGATCCCGACCACCGGGTAGCGCGCGAACGTGCCGACCAGGACCAGGAACTCACTGACGAACGGGGCGAGTCCGGGCAGCGACAGTGTCGCGAGGCCGCCGATCAGGAACGTGCCGGCGAGCACCGGCGCGACCTTCTGCACCCCGCCGTAGTCGGCGATGAGCCGCGATCCGCGCCGGGAGATCAGGAAGCCCGCCACCAGCATCAGGGCGGCGGTCGAGATGCCGTGGTTGACCATGTACAGCGTCGCGCCGGACTGGCCCTGGCTGGTCATCGCGAAGATGCCCAGGATGATGAACCCGAAGTGCGAGATCGACGCGTACGCCACCAGCCGCTTGATGTCGCGCTGGCCGACCGCGAGCAGCGCCCCGTAGATGATGCTGATGAGGGCGAGGACGAGGATCGCGGGCGTCGCCCACTTGCTGGCCTCGGGGAACAGGCCGAGGCAGAAGCGGAGCATCGCGAAGGTGCCGACCTTGTCGACGACCGCCGTGATGAGGACGGCGACCGGGGCGGTGGACTCCTGCATGGCGTTGGGCAGCCAGGTGTGCAGCGGCCACAGCGGCGCCTTCACCGCGAAGGCGAAGAAGAAGCCGAGGAACAGCCACCGTTCGGTGTTGGTGGCCATCTCCAGTGTGCCGTTGGCGCGGGCCTCGGCGATCTCCGGGAGCGAGAAGTTCCCGGCGACCACGTACAGGCCGATGACGGCGGCCAGCATGATCAGACCGCCGACCAGGTTGTAGAGGAGGAACTTCACGGCGGCGTACGAGCGTTGTGTGGCCGCCGTCTCCTCGCCGTGCTCGTGGGCACGGTCCCCGAAGCCGCCGATGAGGAAGTACATCGGGATGAGCATGGCTTCGAAGAAGATGTAGAAGAGGAAGACGTCGGTGGCCTCGAAGGAGATGATCACCATCGCCTCGACGGCCAGGATCAGGGCGAAGAAGCCCTGGGTGGGCCGCCAGCGCTTGTTCCCGGTCTCCAGGGGGTCGGCGTCGTGCCAGCCCGCGAGGATGATGAACGGGATCAGCAGGGCGGTGAGCGCGATCAGCGCCACCGCGATGCCGTCCACGCCGAGTTCGTAGCGCACCCCGAAGTCCGCGATCCAGGCGTGGGACTCGGTGAGCTGGTAGCGGTCGCCGTCCGGGTCGAAGCGGAACAGGACGATCGCGGCGAGCACGAGCGTGGCCAGCGAGACGGTCAGCGCCAGCAGTTTCGCGGCGTTGCGCCGCTGGGCCGGGACGGCGGCCGTGGCGATCGCCCCGAGGGCCGGGAGCGCCGCCGTCGCTGTCAGCAGAGGAAAGGACATCGGTATCAGACCGCCCTCATCAGCAGGGTCGCGGCGATGAGGATCGCAGCGCCGCCGAACATCGAGACCGCGTACGAGCGGGCGTAGCCGTTCTGGATCCGGCGCAGCCGTCCGGAGAGGCCGCCCATCGAGGCCGCCGTGCCGTTGACGACGCCGTCGACCAGGGTGTGGTCGACGTAGACGAGGGAGCGCGTGAGGTGCTCTCCGCCGCGGACGAGGACGACGTGGTTGAAGTCGTCCTGGAGGAGGTCGCGCCGGGCGGCCCGGGTGAGCAGCGATCCGCGCGGGGCGACGACGGGGACGGGCTTGCGCCCGTACTGGAGCCAGGCGAGACCGACGCCGATGACCATGACGGCGACGGTGGCCGTGGTGACCGCCGCCGCGCTGATCGGCGGGTGGCCGTGCGCGTGCTGGGTGACGGGCTCCAGCCAGTGGATGAACCGGTCGCCGATGCTGAAGTACGCGCCGCCGAAGACCGAGCCGACCGCCAGGACGATCATGGGGATCGTCATGACCTTGGGCGACTCGTGCGGGTGCGGTTCGTGGCCGTGCTCGTCGGGCTGCCAGCGCTTCTCGCCGAAGAACGTCATCAGCATCACGCGTGTCATGTAGAACGCGGTGATGGCCGCGCCCAGCAGGGCCACGCCGCCGAGGATCCAGCCCTCGGTGCCGCCCTTGGCGAACGCCGCTTCGATGATCTTGTCCTTGGAGAAGAAGCCGGACAGACCGGGGAAGCCGATGATGGCGAGGTAGCCGAGGCCGAAGGTGACGAAGGTGACCGGCATGTACGTCCGCAGGCCGCCGTACTTGCGCATGTCGACCTCGTCGTTCATGCCGTGCATGACGGAGCCGGCGCCGAGGAACAGGCCGGCCTTGAAGAAGCCGTGCGTCACCAGGTGCATGATCGCGAAGACGTAGCCGATGGGGCCGAGGCCCGCGGCCAGCACCATGTAGCCGATCTGCGACATCGTCGAACCGGCGAGCGCCTTCTTGATGTCGTCCTTGGCGCAACCGACGATCGCACCGAAGAGCAGCGTGACCGCGCCCACGATGGTGGTGACGAGTTGTGCGTCCGGGGCGGCGTTGAAGATGTTCGCGGAGCGGACGATCAGGTAGACGCCCGCGGTGACCATGGTCGCGGCGTGGATGAGGGCCGAGACCGGGGTCGGGCCCTCCATCGCGTCCCCGAGCCAGGACTGCAGCGGCACCTGGGCGGACTTGCCGCAGGCGGCCAGCAACAGCATCAGCGCGATGGCGGTGAGGGTGCCCTCGCTGCTCTCGCCGACCGCCCCGAGGACCGGCCCGAAGGCGAAGGTCCCGAAGGTGGTGAACATCAGCATGATGGCGATGGACAGGCCCACGTCACCGACGCGGTTGACCAGGAAGGCCTTCTTCGCGGCGGTGGCGGCGCTGGGCTTGTGCTGCCAGAAGCCGATCAGCAGGTACGAGGCGAGGCCGACGCCCTCCCAGCCGACGTACAGCAGCAGGTAGTTGTCGGCGAGGACGAGCAGCAGCATCGCCGCGAGGAACAGGTTCAGATAGCCGAAGAAGCGGCGCCGGCGCTCGTCGTGCTCCATGTACCCGATCGAGTACACATGGATGAGCGAGCCGACTCCGGTGATCAGCAGGACGAACGTCATCGACAGCTGGTCGAGCTGGAAGGCGACGTCGGCCTGGAAGCCCTCGACGGGGATCCAGCTGAACAGATGCTGGCCGATCTCGCGGTGTTCGGCGTCCTTGCCGAGCATGTCGGCGAAGAGGACGGCACCGATGACGAAGGAGGCGGCGGCGAGCGCGGTGCCGATCCAGTGGCCGACGGCGTCGAGGCGCCGGCCGCCGCACAGCAGGACGGCCGCTCCGAGCAGGGGCGCCGCGACCAGCAGCGCAATCAGGTTCTCCACGTTTCTTCCGACCCCTTACAGCTTCATCAGGCTGGCGTCGTCGACCGAGGCCGAGTGGCGGGACCGGAACAGCGACACGATGATCGCGAGTCCGACCACGACCTCCGCGGCGGCGACGACCATCGTGAAGAAGGCGATGATCTGGCCGTCGAGATTGCCGTGCATCCGGGAGAAGGCGACCAGGGCGAGGTTGCAGGCGTTGAGCATCAGCTCGACGCACATGAACACCACGATCGCGTTCCGTCTGATCAGGACGCCGGTGGCGCCGATCGTGAACAGCAGGGCGGCGAGATACAGGTAGTTGACGGGATTCACTTCGATGCCTCCCCGCTGTCGCTGCCGTTCCGGCCGTTTCCGCCGTTTCCAGCGGCGCCGCTGTTGGTGCGCTCCAGGCGGTCCTCGGCGCGCTGCTCCAGGGCCTTGAGGTCGTTGAGTGCCTCGGTCGACACGTCGCGGATCTGGCCCCGGTCCCGGAGGGTCTTGCTGACGGTCAGCTCGGACGGGGTGCCGTCGGGCAGCAGGCCCGCGATGTCGACCGCGTTGTGCCGGGCGTAGACGCCGGGGGCCGGCAGCGGCGGAAGGTGCTTGCCCTCGCGTACGCGCTGTTCGGCCAGCTCGCGCTGGGTCTTGGCGCGCTCGGTGCGCTCACGGTGGGTGAGGACCATCGCGCCGACGGCGGCCGTGATGAGCAGGGCGCCGGTGAGTTCGAAGGCGAACACGTAGTCGGTGAAGATCAGGGCCGCGAGGCCCTCCACGTTGCCGCCCGCGTTGGCGGTGCCGAGGCCGTTGAACTCCGTCAGCGAGGCGTTGCCGATGCCCGCGATCAGCAGGATGCCGAAGCCGGCGCCGCACAGCAGGGCCAGCCAGCGCTGGCCCTTGATGGTCTCCTTCAGGGAGTCCGCCGCGGTGACACCGACGAGCATCACCACGAACAGGAACAGCATCATGATCGCGCCGGTGTAGACGACGATCTGCACGACGCCCAGGAAGTAGGCGCCGTTGGCGAGATAGAACACCGCCAGGATCACCATCGTGCCGGCGAGGCAGAGGGCGCTGTGCACGGCCCTCTTCATGAAGACGGTGCACAGGGCCCCGATCACCGCGATCGTGCCGAGCACCCAGAACTGGAACGCCTCACCGGTGGAGGTGGTGTAGGCGGCGAGTTGCGCGCTCATGCCTGGACCTCCTCCCCTTCCGGCTTCTCGCCCCGGGAGACGGCGACCTGGCGCACCGTGCCGGGCGCGGCCTCGGTGACCAGTCCCCGGTAGTAGTCCTGCTCGTCGGTGCCCGGGAAGATCGAGTGGGGCGAGTCGACCATGCCCTCCTCAAGACCGGCGAGCAGCTGTTCCTTGGTGTAGATGAGGTTGGCGCGGCTGGAGTCCGCCAGCTCGAACTCGTTGGTCATCGTCAACGCGCGCGTGGGGCACGCCTCGATGCACAGGCCGCACAGGATGCAGCGGGCGTAGTTGATCTGGTAGACGGCGCCGTACCGCTCGCCCGGGGAGTAGCGCTCCTCGTCCGTGTTGTCGGCGCCCTCCACATAGATGGCGTCGGCGGGACACGCCCAGGCGCACAGCTCGCAGCCGACGCACTTCTCCAGGCCGTCCGGATGGCGGTTGAGCTGGTGCCGGCCGTGGAACCGCGGGGCCGTGATCTTCTGCTGCTCCGGGTACTGCTCGGTCAGCCGCTTCTTGAACATGGCCTTGAAGGTCACGCCGAAGCCGGCGACGGGGTTCTGGAACCCCTGCTTGTTCTCTTTCGGCTCCTCAGCCATCGGACGCCTCCCTCCCATTCGAAGATCCGTCACTCTCAGTATCGGACCCACCACTGACAATCAGCTCCCGCTCCCGTCGCGGGCGCCTGCGCGGCACCGGCGGGAGGGTCTGTCCGGGCAGGGGCGGTACGGGGAATCCGCCGGCCATCGGGTCGAAGCCGGCCGGTTCCGCGGGCTGTTCCTGTGCCTCGCGCCGGTCGCGGAACATGTCGGCGACGACGGAGAGCAGGAACAGGACGATGACGGCGCCGGCCACGTACAGGGCGATCTCGGCGAAGTCGTAGTTCTCGTTCCTGAGGGTCCGTACGGTCGCGACGAGCATCAGCCAGACCACGGAGACCGGGAGGAGCACCTTCCAGCCGAGCTTCATCAGCTGGTCGTAGCGGACGCGCGGGAGGGTGCCGCGCAGCCAGATGAAGAAGAACAGCAGCAGCTGCACCTTCACCACGAACCAGAGCATCGGCCACCAGCCGTGGTTGGCGCCCTCCCAGAAGGTGCTGATGGGATAGGGGGCCCGCCAGCCGCCGAGGAAGAGCGTCACCGACACGGCGGAGACAGTCACCATGTTGACGTACTCGGCGAGCATGAACATCGCGAACTTGATCGACGAGTACTCGGTGTTGAAGCCGCCGACCAGGTCGCCCTCGGACTCCGGCATGTCGAACGGGGCGCGGTTGGTCTCGCCGACCATGGTCACGATGTAGATCACGAACGAGACCGGCAGCAGCACGATGTACCAGCGGTCCGCTTGCGCCTCCACGATCGCCGATGTCGACATCGACCCGGAGTAGAGGAAGACGGAGGCGAACGCGGCGCCCATGGCGATCTCGTACGAGATCATCTGCGCGCAGGAACGGAGGCCGCCGAGCAGCGGGTAGGTGGAGCCGGAGCTCCAGCCCGCGAGGACGATGCCGTAGATGCCAACGGAGGCGACCGCGAGGATGTAGAGCATCGCGATCGGCAGGTCGGTGAGCTGCATCGTGGTGCGCTGGCCGAAGATCGAGATCTCGTTGCCGGCGGGGCCGAAGGGGATCACCGCGATCGCCATGAAGGCCGGGATGGCCGCGACGATCGGTGCGAGGACGTAGACGACCTTGTCCGCGCGTTTGACGATGACGTCTTCCTTCAGCATCAGTTTGATGCCGTCGGCGAGGGACTGGAGCATGCCCCAGGGGCCGTGCCGGTTGGGGCCGATGCGCAGCTGCATCCAGGCGACGACCTTGCGTTCCCACACGATGGAGAACAGCACGGTGATCATCAGGAAGGCGAAGCAGAACACCGCCTTGACGACGACCAGCCACCAGGGGTCGCGGCCGAACATCGAGAGGTCTTCCGCGGCGAGGTACAAGGGGCTCACGCCTCCACCTCCTCGGGGGCCTCGGCCGTGAGGGTCGCGGGGCCGATACGGACGAGTGCGCCGGGCAGTGCCCCGGTGTCGGAGGCGACGCCCGAGCCGGTGGAGTTCAACGGCAGCCAGACCACACGGTCGGGCATCTCGGTGATCTGCAGCGGCAGTTCGACGACCCCGGCGGGGCCGCTGACCGCGAGGACGTCGCCGTTCTTGACGCCGGCCTCGGCGGCCGTGGCGGCGGACACGCGCGCGCGGGCGGCGTGCCGGGTCCCGGCGAGCGCGTCGTCGCCGTCCTGGAGGCGGCCCTGGTCGAGCAGCAGCCGGTGCCCGGCGAGGACGGCCTCTCCGGCGGCCGGGCGCGGCAGTGCGGCCCCGACCTCCACCGGCTCGGTGGCCCTCGCCCCGTCCCACGCCCCGAGGCGGTCCAGCTCCGCGCGCGTGGTGCGCAGATCCGGCAGCCCCAGGTGGACGTCCATGGCGTCGGCCAGCATCTGCAGGACCCGCCCGTCGGTGGGAGCCACCCGGCGGGTCATCTGGTCGGGCTTCAGCGCGGCCTCGAACATCCGCACGCGGCCTTCCCAGTTGAGGAAGGTGCCCGCCTTCTCGGCGACGGCGGCGACCGGAAGGACGACGTCCGCGCGGTCGGTGACCTCGCTGGGCCGCAGCTCCAGTGACACCAGGAAGCCCACCGCGGACAGTGCCTCACGCGCGCGTGCCGGGTCGGGCAGATCGGCGAGTTCCACACCCGCCACCACCAGGGCCCCGAGCTCTCCGGTGGCGGCGGCCTCGACGATCTGCCCGGTGTCCCGGCCGTAGCGCGCGGGGAGTTCGGCGACGCCCCAGGCGGCGGCGACCTCCTCCCGCGCGCGCGGGTCGGTGGCCGGGCGGCCGCCCGGCAGCGCCGACGGCAGCGCGCCCGCCTCGACGGCGGCGCGCTCCCCGGCCCGGCGCGGGATCCACACCAGCTTCGCGCCGGTCAGGGACGCGGCCCGGACGGCGGCGGTGAGCCCGCCGGCGACGGCCGCGAGGCGCTCCCCGACGACGATCACGGCGCCCTCGCTGCGCAGCGCCTCGGCGGCCCTGGTGCCGTCGTCGTCCAGGCCGAAGCCGCTGGCGAGGGCGTCCAGCCACTCGGTCTCGGTGCCGGGCGCGGCGGGCAGCAGCGTGCCGCCGGCCTTGCCGAGGCCCCGGGTGGCGTGCGTGGCCAGCGAGTACACCTGCTGCTTGTGCTTGCGCCAGGCCTTGCGCAGCCGCAGGAAGACGCCGGGCGCCTCCTCCTCGGCCTCGAACCCGACCAGCAGGACCGCGGGCGCCTTCTCCAGCGAGGCGTACGTGACACCCGTACCGTCGAGGTCGTGGCCGCGTCCGGCGACCCGGGCGGCCAGGAAGTCGGCCTCCTCGCCGCTGTGCACGCGCGCGCGGAAGTCGATGTCGTTGGTGTCGAGGGCCACGCGCGCGAACTTGCTGTACGCGTAGGCGTCCTCGACGGTGAGCCGGCCGCCGGTGAGGACGCCGGCCCGGCCGCGCGCGGCGAGGAGTCCCCGGGCGGCCACCTCCAGGGCCTCCGGCCAGGACGCGGGTTCCAGGACGCCGTCGGCGTTGCGGACGAGGGGGGTGGTGAGGCGGTCCGGGCGCTGCGCGTAGCGGAACGCGAAGCGCCCCTTGTCGCAGATCCACTCCTCGTTGACGTCGGTGTCGTTCGCCGCGAGCCGCCGCATGACCTTGCCGCGCCGGTGGTCGGTGCGGGTCGCGCAGCCGCCGGAGCAGTGCTCGCACACGGACGGCGAGGAGACGAGGTCGAAGGGACGGGAGCGGAATCGGTACGCCGCCGAGGTCAGCGCGCCGACGGGGCAGATCTGGATGGTGTTGCCGGAGAAGTACGACTCGAAGGGGTCGCCCTCGCCGGTGCCGACCTGCTGGAGGGCGCCCCGCTCAAGCAGTTCGATCATCGGGTCGCCCGCGACCTGGTTGGAGAACCGGGTGCAGCGGGCGCACAGCACGCACCGCTCGCGGTCGAGGAGGACCTGCGTGGAGATCGGGACGGGCTTCTCGTACGTCCGCTTGCGGCCCTCGAAGCGGGACTCGGCGTGGCCGTGCGACATCGCCTGGTTCTGCAGGGGGCACTCGCCGCCCTTGTCGCAGACCGGGCAGTCCAGCGGGTGGTTGATGAGCAGGAGCTCCATCACACCCTTCTGGGCCTTCTCCGCGACCGGAGAGGTCAGATGAGTCTTGACGACCATCCCGTCCGTACAGGTGATCGTGCAGGACGCCATGGGCTTGCGCTGGCCCTCGACCTCGACGATGCACTGCCGGCAGGCGCCGACCGGGTCCAGGAGGGGGTGGTCGCAGAAGCGGGGGATCTCCACGCCGAGTTGCTCGGCGGCCCGGATGACCAGGGTGCCCTTGGGCACGCTGATCTCGGCGCCGTCGATCGTCAGCGAGACGAGATCCTCCGGCGGGACCGCTGCCTCCCCGCCCCCGGAGGGAGCGCTCGTGGTCACGGTCATGCGTTCACCT
The DNA here is from genome assembly GCF_055657445.1 of Streptomyces sp. NPDC107538. Classification (NCBI taxonomy): domain Bacteria; kingdom Bacillati; phylum Actinomycetota; class Actinomycetes; order Kitasatosporales; family Streptomycetaceae; genus Streptomyces; species Streptomyces sp. NPDC107538. Next base: position 893,268 of record NZ_JBVKAY010000002.1, read on the forward strand.
CCGCGTGCTTGTCCTTGTCGGCCCAGACGGTCGACCTGGCCGGGTCGAAGGGGCAGCCCCGGCCCGTGATGTGGTCCTCGTACTCCGCGCGGAAGTACTTGAGGGAGGAGAAGATCGGCGAGGCGGCGCCGTCGCCGAGGGCGCAGAAGGACTTGCCGTTGATGTTGTCGGCGATGTCGTTCAGCTTGTCGAGGTCGCTCATGACGCCCTTGCCGGCCTCGATGTCGCGCAGCAACTGCACGAGCCAGTAGGTGCCTTCACGGCAGGGGGTGCACTTGCCGCAGGACTCGTGGGCGTAGAACTCGGTCCAGCGGGTGACGGCCCTCACGACGCAGGTGGTCTCGTCGAAGCACTGGAGTGCCTTCGTGCCGAGCATGGAACCCGCGGCGCCCACTCCTTCGTAGTCCAGGGGGACGTCGAGGTGCTCGTCGGTGAACATCGGCGTCGAGGAGCCGCCGGGCGTCCAGAACTTGAGGCGGTGGCCGGGCCGCATTCCACCGCTCATCTCCAGGAGTTGGCGGAGGGTGATGCCGAGCGGTGCCTCGTACTGGCCGGGGCTCGCGACATGGCCGCTGAGCGAGTAGAGCGTGAAGCCGGGGGACTTCTCGCTGCCCATCGCCCTGAACCATTCCTTGCCTTTTTGCAGGATGGCGGGAACTGACGCGATCGATTCGACGTTATTCACGACAGTCGGGCACGCATAGAGGCCCTCGACAGCAGGGAAGGGGGGGCGTAGCCGCGGTTGACCACGGCGGCCTTCGAGCGAGTCGAGCAGTGCGGTCTCCTCACCACAGATGTACGCGCCGGCGCCGGCGTGCACGGTGAGCTGGAGGTCGAGTCCGCTGCCGAGGATGTTCTCGCCGAGGAAGCCGGCCTCGTAGGCCTCACGTACGGCCTCATGCAACCGCCGCAGGACGGGGACGACTTCACCACGCAGATAGATGAAGGCATGCGAAGACCTGATGGCATGACAGGCGATGACAATGCCCTCGATGAGGCTATGCGGGTTCGCGAAGAGGAGCGGAATGTCCTTGCACGTTCCGGGCTCCGACTCGTCGGCGTTGACAACTAGATAATGTGGTTTTCCATCACCCTGGGGAATGAACTGCCATTTCATTCCGGTCGGGAATCCCGCGCCGCCACGGCCGCGCAGTCCCGACTCCTTGACGTACGCGATGACGTCGTCCGGTGACATGGCGAGCGCCTTGCGCAGCCCCTCGTACCCCTCGTGCCTTCGGTAGACATCGAGCGACCATGGCCTGTCCTCGTCCCAGAAGGCCGACAGCACGGGTGCGAGCAGTTTCTCCGGGCTGGTGCCCTTGATCTCGGGTGCCAATGTCATCACTCCCCCTCCTCGGCGGCGGGCCCCGCCGGGTGGGCCGGGTCGGAGGCCGATGTCTGCTGCGGCGCGTCGTGCGAGCTGAGGTGCTCGGTCGGCGACGGCTCGTGCACCTTTCCGCCCTGCGCCTCGCGCGCCTTCTTGTCCTGCGGCTCGTCGTTCGGGCCGCCGTCCCGCGGATGGACCACGCGCGCGGGTCCGGTCTCTCCTCTGGCCAGGCGGAGGCCGACCAGCGACGCGGGTCCCGCACCGCCGCTCGCCTCGACGGCCCCTGGCCGCTCGTCGGGGAAGCCGGCGAGGATCCGCGCGGTGTCCTTGAAGGTGCACAGCGGCGCCCCGCGCGTGGGCTCGACCTCGGCCCCCGCGCGCAGGTCGTCGACGAGACGCTTGGCGCTGTCGACGGTCTGGTTGTCGAAGAACTCCCAGTTGACCATCACGACCGGCGCGAAGTCGCAGGCCGCGTTGCACTCGATGTGCTCCAGGGTGACCTTGCCGTCGCCGGTGGTCTCGCCGTTGCCGACCCCGAGGTGGTCCTGCAGCGCCTCGAAGATCGCGTCGCCGCCCATGACCGCGCACAGGGTGTTGGTGCAGACGCCCACCTGGTAGTCGCCGGAGGGCTTGCGGCGGTACATGGAGTAGAAGGTGGCGACCGCGGTGACCTCGGCCGTGGTCAGACCGAGCACCTCGGCGCAGAACCGCATACCGGTGCGGGTGACATGGCCCTCCTCCGACTGCATGAGATGCAGCAACGGCAGCAGGGCGGACCGGGAGTCCGGGTAGCGGGCGATGACGTCGGCCGCGTCCCGCTCCAGCCGGGCCCGGACGTCGGCCGGGAAGTCGGGCGCGGGCAGTTGGGGCATGCCCAGGCTGACGCCCTCGGGGGTGGTGGTCACCGGTCGACGCCTCCCATCACGGGGTCGATGGACGCGACGGCGACGATGACGTCGGCGACCTGGCCGCCCTCGCACATCGCCGCCATGGCCTGCAGATTGGTGAAGGACGGGTCCCGGAAGTGGACCCGGAAGGGGCGGGTGCCTCCGTCGGAGACGACGTGCACCCCGAGTTCGCCCTTGGGCGACTCGACCGCCGCGTACGCCTGTCCCGGCGGGACGCGGAAGCCCTCGGTCACCAGCTTGAAGTGGTGGATCAGGGCCTCCATGGAGGTGCCCATGATCTTCTTGATGTGGTCCAGGGAGTTGCCGAGTCCGTCGGGTCCCAGGGCGAGCTGGGCGGGCCAGGCGATCTTCTTGTCGGTGACCATGACCGGGCCGGGCTGCAGCCGGTCCAGGCACTGTTCGACGATCCGCAGGGACTGGCGCATCTCTTCGAGGCGGATCAGGAAGCGGCCGTAGGAGTCGCAGGTGTCGGCGGTCGGGACGTCGAAGTCGTACGTCTCGTAGCCGCAGTACGGCTGGGCCTTGCGCAGGTCGTGCGGGAGGCCGGCGGAGCGCAGGATCGGGCCGGTGGCGCCGAGGGCCATGCAGCCGGAGAGGTCGAGGTAGCCGACGTCCTGCATACGGGCCTTGAAGATGGGGTTCCCGGTGGCGAGCTTGTCGTACTCGGGCAGGTTCTTCTGCATCTTCTTCACGAACTCGCGGATCTGGTCCACCGCGCCGGGCGGCAGGTCCTGGGCGAGTCCGCCGGGCCGGATGTACGCGTGGTTCATGCGCAGGCCGGTGATCAGCTCGTAGATGTCGAGAATCAGTTCACGATCACGGAAGCCGTAGATCATGATCGTGGTGGCGCCCAGCTCCATGCCGCCGGTGGCGATGCACACCAGGTGGGAGGAGAGCCGGTTCAGCTCCATGAGGAGCACCCGGATGATCGTGGCGCGGTCGGGGATCTGGTCCTCGATGCCGAGGAGCTTCTCCACGGCGAGGCAGTACGCCGTCTCGTTGAAGAACGGCGTCAGATAGTCCATGCGCGTCACGAACGTGGTGCCCTGCGTCCACGTGCGGTACTCGAGGTTCTTCTCGATGCCGGTGTGGAGGTAGCCGATGCCGCAGCGGGCCTCGGTGACGGTCTCGCCGTCGATCTCCAGGATGAGCCGGAGCACCCCGTGGGTGGAAGGGTGCTGGGGACCCATGTTGACGATGATGCGTTCGTCGTCGGAACGGGCCGCGGTCTCGGCGACCTCGTCCCAGTCGCCGCCGGTGACCGTGTAGACGGTGCCCTCGGTGGTCTCGCGCGCCGAGGCGGCGGAGGTGTCCGAGGCGGCGGATGCGTGCTGCGTGCTCATGAGTACGACCTCCGCTGGTCCGGAGCCGGGATCTGGGCGCCCTTGTACTCGACGGGGATGCCGCCGAGGGGATAGTCCTTGCGCTGCGGGAAGCCCTGCCAGTCGTCCGGCATCATGATCCGCGTCAGCGCGGGGTGGCCGTCGAAGACGATGCCGAAGAAGTCGTACGTCTCGCGCTCGTGCCAGTCGTTGGTCGGGTAGACGGGGACGAGCGACGGGATGTGCGGGTCGGCGTCGGGGGCGGAGACCTCCAGGCGGATCAGCCGGTTGTGGGTGATCGAGCGCAGGTGGTAGACGGCGTGCAGCTCGCGGCCCTTGTCGCCGGGGTAGTGGACGCCGGAGACGCCGGTGCACAGTTCGAAGCGGAGGGCCGGGTCGTCGCGGAGGGTCCGGGCGACGCGCGGCAGATACTCGCGCTCGATGTGGAAGGTGATCTCGTCACGGTCGACGACCGTCCTGTCGATCACGTTCTCGGGGACGAGGCCCTGTTCCTCCAGGGCGCCCTCCAGCTCGTCGGCGACCTCGTCGAACCAGCCGCCGTAGGGGCGGTTCGCGGAGCCGGGGAGGCGGATGGAGCGGACCAGGCCGCCGTAGCCGGAGGTGTCGCCGCCGTTGTTCGCGCCGAACATGCCGCGCTGGACGCGGATCTCCTCACCGCCGTCGCCGCGCTGACCGGGGAGGTTGGAGGCGGAGAGGTCCCTCTCGGGGTTGGGTCCGCCGGTGCCGCTCGCGTCGCTCATCGCAGCAGCCCCTTCATCTCGATGGTGGGGAGCGCCTTGAGGGCCGCTTCCTCCGCCTCGCGGGCCGCTTCCTCGGCGTTCACGCCGAGCTTGGACGTCTGGATCTTCTGGTGGAGCTTGAGGATCGCGTCCATCAGCATCTCGGGCCGTGGCGGGCAGCCGGGGAGGTAGATGTCGACGGGGACGATGTGGTCGACGCCCTGGACGATCGCGTAGTTGTTGAACATGCCGCCGGACGACGCGCAGACCCCCATGGAGATCACCCACTTGGGATTGGGCATCTGGTCGTAGACCTGCCGCAGCACCGGCGCCATCTTCTGGCTGACCCGGCCGGCCACGATCATCAGGTCCGCCTGACGCGGCGAGCCCCGGAACACCTCCATGCCGAAGCGCGCCAGGTCGTAGCGCCCCGCGCCCGTGGTCATCATCTCGATGGCACAACAGGCGAGGCCGAAGGTGGCGGGGAAGACGGATGCCTTGCGTACCCAGCCCGCGGCCTGCTCGACGGTGGTCAGCAGGAAACCGCTCGGCAGTTTTTCTTCGAGTCCCATGGTCTAAAGGCCCCTCAGTCCCATTCCAGGCCGCCGCGCCGCCAGACGTACGCGTAGGCGACGAAGACGGTGAGCACGAAGAGCAGCATCTCCACGAGCCCGAAAACACCCAGGGCGTCGAAGGTGACGGCCCAGGGGTAGAGGAAGACGATCTCGATGTCGAAGACGATGAAGAGCATCGCCGTCAGGTAGTACTTGATCGGGAAACGCCCGCCGCCCGCCGGCGTGGGGGTGGGCTCGATCCCGCACTCGTAGGCCTCTAGCTTGGCCCGGTTGTAGCGCTTCGGGCCGATCAGCGTGGCCATGACCACGGAGAAGATCGCAAAGCCTGCCCCGAGGGCTCCCAGTACGAGGATGGGCGCATAAGCGTTCACCGCTCCTCGCTCCTCTCAGTCGGCACTGACTGCTGGCGGATGGCGTGGGCCCCGCTCCCCGCCCCACCGGTTCCACGAACTCCGCCCGTCCCGACGAAGATCGCGAACATGTGAAGCAGGTCACAAGCCCAACTGCCCCGCATCCTATGCCTGCCGGTCTGTGATCTGCGACACGGGATACGGGACCGAGTTTGTGATCTCCACCACCTGACGAAGGATCATGAAGTCGGATGAGCGGCGATCTTCATACATGAAGCGCCAGACTGATCACCAGAAGTGACATTTTCGAGCGTTACCGCTGGTCACGCAGGGCGTCTCTATATCAAGAGAGTTCCGACGCATGCAAATTGGTGCTGGACGGGGGTGCTTGATAGAGCGCGGCGTTCACACCCCGGAGGGAGGTCCGGCGACCGATGTGGACGCGTGCACGCGTTCACGAGCGTCGCGGGTGACCGTTCCGTGACCTGCGCCACATCGGAGCGAGATCAAATCAACCGGCCTTGGCCACTCGCTGCGATCGGTGGTAAGCGCAGGGCAATTCGGGCGTAATCACGAAAGCGCATGATCAAAGGCTTGTTCGACCGTGTCCGCTATGCCCGTTACGGCGTCAATAAAGAGTGACGCACAGGAAATTTGGCGCCTGCGTTGAACAACTGTGGCGCAGCACACGTTTCTTGAAGGTATGGAGGAGTCGCTGGTACCGCTTGTACCCATGTCCCACACCGCTCACATACGCAGCCACCGGAAGCCCCGCCGCAACGCGTCCTCGATCGCGATGCGCGCCGGAGTCGCCGGTGGCGTTCTCAGCACCGTGGCCGTGGCCGGCGCGTCGACGGCCGCGTTCGCCGCGGAGCCGGTGACGCAGACGCTCGAACTGCCCACCCTCACGGCCGATCTGGCCACGCAGGCCGCGCAGTCGGCGGACGCCACGCAGGCGATGGCGGCCGACTACCAGCTGCAGGCCGAGCGTGACGCGGCCGCCGAAGAGGCGGCCAAGCAGGCCGACAAGGACCTCGCCAAGGCGAAGAAGGAAGAGGCCCGCAAGAAGGCCGCCGAGGAGGCCGAGCGCAAGGCCGCCGCCGAGCGCGCCTCGCGCGACAGTGAGCGGACCACCCTCACGACCAACTCGTCGGCGTCGACGACGACGACCACGACGGCGCCCGCCACCGGCAGCGTCGGCACGGTGATCAGCTTCCTGAAGGCGCAGCTCGGCGACGCCTACGTCATGGGTGCCACCGGCCCCAACGCGTGGGACTGCTCCTCGCTCGTGCAGGCCGCGTTCAAGCAGGTCGGCGTGGACCTTCCCCGGGTCTCGCAGGACCAGTCGATGCAGGGCACCGAGGTCTCGCTGTCCAACCTGCAGGTCGGCGACATCCTGTACTGGGGCTCGAAGGGCTCCGCCTACCACGTGGGTGTCTACATCGGCGGTGGCCAGTACCTCGACGCGGCGAACCCCTCCAAGGGCGTCGTGATCCAGGACCTCTCCGGCTACCCGGCGACGGGTGCGGTGCGCGTGCTCTGACCCACGCGGTCGCCCAGGGCGTTTCCGAAGGGCCGCTCTCCCCGTAGGGGGACAGCGGCCCTCGGGCTGCCCGCGGAAAGGCCACAGGCGCCCCACAGAGCGCCTGTCGTCCCGCACCCAAGGTGTTCCGCACTCCGGGACGGCGGCGGGGCTCTCAGGGGCGTACAGCGGTTCGGCCGGCCACGGAGCGCTCCGTGGCCGGCCGAACGCCGCCATAAGGGTCATACGCCCCCGGGCGTCACGCCTTCGGTGCCACCTTGCTCAGGCCGTTGATGATCCGGTCCATCGCGTCGCCGCCGGTCGGGTCGGTGAGGTTGGCCAGCATCTTCAGCGTGAACTTCATCAGCATCGGGTGGGTCAGACCCCGCTGCGTCGCCAGCTTCATGATCTTCGGGTTGCCGATGAGCTTCACGAAGGCGCGGCCCATCGTGTAGTAGCCGCCGAAGGTGTCCTTGAGGACCTGCGGGTAGCGCTGGAGGGCGAGTTCGCGCTGCCCGGGGGTGGCGCGGGCGTGGGCCTGGACGATGACGTCGGCGGCGATCTGCCCGGACTCCATGGCGTAGGCGATGCCCTCGCCGTTGAAGGGGTTCACCATGCCGCCGGCGTCGCCGACCAGCAGCAGGCCCTTGGTGTAGTGGGGTTGGCGGTTGAACGCCATCGGGAGGGCGGCGCCGCGGATCGGCCCGGTCATGTTCTCGGGGGTGTAGCCCCACTCCTCCGGCATGGACGCGCACCAGGCCTTCAGGACGTCGCGCCAGTCCAGCTCCTTGAAGGAGGCGGAGGTGTTGAGGACGCCCAGACCGACGTTGGACGTGCCGTCGCCCATGCCGAAGATCCAGCCGTAGCCGGGGAGCAGACGGTCCTCGCCGGGGCCGCGCTTGTCCCACAGTTCCAGCCAGGACTCCAGGTAGTCGTCGTCGTGGCGCGGGGAGGTGAAGTACGTACGGACCGCGACGCCCATCGGGCGGTCCTCGCGGCGGTGCAGGCCCATCGCGAGGGAGAGCCGGGTGGAGTTGCCGTCGGCCGCCACCACCAGCGGGGCGTGGAAGGTGACTTCCCGCTTCTCCTCGCCGAGCTTGGCGTGCACGCCGGTGATCCGGCCGGTGCGGTCGTCGATGATCGGCGCGCCCACGTTGCAGCGCTCGTACAGCCGGGCGCCCGCCTTCTGGGCCTGGCGGGCGAGCTGCTCGTCGAAGTCGTCGCGCTTGCGGACGAGTCCGTAGTTCGGATAGGCGGCGAGATCCGGCCAGTCGAGCTGGAGGCGGACGCCGCCGCCGATGATCCGCAGCCCCTTGTTGCGGAGCCAGCCGGCCTCCTCGGAGATGTCGATGCCCATCGCGACCAGCTGTTTGGTGGCGCGGGGCGTGAGGCCGTCGCCGCAGACCTTCTCCCTCGGGAAGCTGGTCTTCTCCAGGAGCAGGACGTCCAGTCCGGCCTTGGCCAGGTAGTACGCGGTGGTGGAACCGGCTGGTCCGGCCCCGACGACGATCACATCGGCGGTGTGTTCGGTAAGGGGCTGGGGCTCGGTCACGACGGGTTCTCCCCAAGAAGTAGAGGGTTCGGAGCAAAGCCTGCTGGCGGTCCGGCGAGCCGGACGGCCAGAAAACATGTGCCGACAGGCGTCGGACATGGGCAGTCTATTCAGCGGTACCGATCATCGGCTGAAGGGCTGCCCCTGTGAACAGAGCTCTGCCCGACGTACGGCTGCGTGTCCCCACCGACGAGGACGCCTTCGCCTGGCACCGGATCTTCGACGATCCCGACGTCATGGAGTTCCATGGCGGCCGCCCCGCCGAGCTGTCCGTCTACGAGGAGCTCACCGCGCGCCAGCGCCGCCACGACGCCGAGCACGGCTTCTGTCTGTGGACCATGCTCGACGAGGAGGGCCGGGCCATCGGTTTCACCGGCGCCCAGCCGTGGCCCCGGGAATGGGGGCCGACCGGCGAGATCGAGATCGGCTGGCGGCTCTCACGGACCCACTGGGGCAAGGGATATGTGACCGCCGCCGCGACCCAGACCCTGGAGCGGGTCCGGAAGGCGGGCGTCGGCAGCGTCGTCGCGATGGTCAACGCCCGCAACGAACGGTCCATCGCCGTGACCCGACGGCTGGGCATGGAACTGGCGGAGACGTACACGACACCCGCCACGCAACAGCTCGGGCACTGCTACCGGCTGACCCTGTAGGGGGTTGGATGTTCGAGATTTCGGCAACTCGTCACCCACAGTAGCGATTTGGCGCAGATTGCCACGCAGAGCTTCCGGCCGGGGGCGCTCGGCGGTTACCCTGCCGGTACCGCTGGGGGTGAACATCTGTGCGCATAACACCCAAGTCATTCGAAGTGCGTGTGCCGCGGTTCGTCGGCCTGATGGCCGTGGACGCGCGCGAGACGGCCGAGGCGGACGGGGTCACCCTCGTCGCACCCGACCGGCCCGACCTCCAACTGGCCGTGGTGGACTACGTCGTACGGCAGTACCCGCCACCAGGGGTGAAGGTGCCGCGCGGGGCCGCCGTCACCGTGTGGTTCGAGTCGGGTGACGACGGCGGGGGCGTGCGGGAGCCCCGCCACGGTGGCCCTCCGCCCGGGCTGCGGAGGGCACTGGACGAGCCGGGCGATCCGTTCGCGGTGCTCCGGTGACGCGAACCCTGTCCGGGTCCGGCTACTTCTGCCAGAGCAGGATCGCCGCCGCCCCTCCCCCGCCGATCACGAAGGCCGCCACGATGGTGAGGGTCCAGACGAGGGTGCGGCTGCGGGGCTGAGCGGGTTCGGCGAACGGCGCCTGATGGTGGCCCAGTTGCACGAGCGGAGGCTCGTACGGGGCCGGGGGCTGGACCGGGGCTGGGGCCGGGGCCGACGTCGGCGTGGGCATCGACATCGGCGTCGGCATCGGCGTCGGCGTCGGCGTCGGCGTCGGCGTCGGCGTCGGCGTCGGCGTCGGCGTCGGCGTCGGCGTCGGGGTCGGGGGAACCGGCGGGGCGATCACCGTCGTACGTCCTCCGGTCAGCTGGATCAGGTAGGGCGCGAGGAAGGCCGCGCCGAAGATCCACAGGAGACCGAAGAGGAGCACCTCGGGGAGGTCGAGGCCGGCGTCCACCTGGCCCGCGGCCGAGAACTCGCTGCTGAAGTCGGTCGTGGCGGAGCCGGAGACCTCCATGCCGAAGCCGCTGACGCCGGCGAGGAGGAGGAAGAGGCCGAAGAAGACACCGGCGGCGAGGAGTTGCTCGCCACGGCCCGAGGAGCGGCGGGCCGCGAGGACACCGAGGATCAGGGCGCAGACCGCGCCGAGCGCCAACGCGCCCACGACGGCCCAGGAGTTGACGGCGTCGCCCAGCTCCGAGAGCCCGAACGACTCGCGCTCGTAGCCGCCGTACGGGGCGGACTCGACGAGCCCGTAGTCGCCGGACGAGTCGCTGCCGAACGACGTGTCGTCGCCGTACCGGGTGCGGCCCGCCTCGCCGGTGATGGACGCGCCCCAGGAGAGGCCGAGGAGGTGGACGGCGAGATTGGGCAGGACGAGCAGCACGAGGAGGAGCGGGTTGAGGTCCTCCTCCCACTCGGACTGCCAGTCGTCGTTCGCGGCGAGGACGACGAAGGTGACGAGCGAGCAGAGGGCGAGGACGATCGCCATGGCCCGTACGGCTGTTCCGGTCGCCCGGAACAGGGCCCGGGGCCCAGTGCGGACGGCCAGCCAGGCGGCCAGGTCGTCGCGCTGCAGCAGACCGACCGAGACGGCGGCGGTGAGCAGCAGTGCGCCGAGGCCCGCGCGCCAAGGGGAGGTCGAGGCCTCCGCGAGCGCGATCTCGGGCTGGGCGAACAGCCCGAGCAGCAGTACGGCGGCCGTCACCAGCAGCGTGACCCGCACGGCCGCTTCGAGCCCGGCAGTACGGCTCCCGCCGGGGCCCGCGCCCGGCCACCCCCCGGTACCGGCGTACGTGCCGCCCGGCACCCCGGCGTACGCGCCCCCGGAATACGTACCCCCGCCGTACGCACCACCGCCATACGCCCCCCGTGCCACCAGGCGCGTCCGGAGCTGCCGTACGCCGATCCAGAGCGCCCCGATGAACAGCAGGGTCACCGTGAGCGGGACCAGGGTGAGGGTGGCGGCGCCCTCGGCGGACTGGTACTCGCTCGTGTAGTCGCCGTCACCGGCCTCGGAGACGGTGAAGCCGCCGCCGAGGCCTTGGAGGAGGCCGGCGAGGGCGAGGCCCAGCCGGTCGGCGAAGCCCACGAAGTCCTCGTCGTCCTGGGCGCCCTGGCCGTACGACGGGAGGGCGAGGGCGAGGGCGGAGACGAAGAGCAGCCCGACCGGCCACAGCGCGGCCAGGGCGGAGCCGCCCCAGTCACCCCGGAAGGCCCGGCCGAGGAAGGCGCCGACGGGTGAGGGACGGGCCGGGACGGGGGCGTATTCGGGAGGAGGCGGAGGCGGGCCGAGGGGCGGGGCGCCCGGCGGGACCGATGAGGCTGCTGCGGCCGGTGACGTGGACGGGGGCGGCGGCTGGGGCGGAGCTGACGGCGGAGCCGCCGAGGGGATCGGCGGGACGGGTGGGCGTTCCCGTCCGCACTTCATGCAGAAGCGCGCCTCGTCGGGTCCTGGTGTTCCGCAGTGCGGGCAGTAGGCCGTCATGGATCCCCCGTCGTATGACATCACCGGCGCGTACCGATGTATCAACGGACGGTAGTTTCTGTTGACCGGTTCCCGTCAACACCATTACCCGACGGGCGTCCTTCGTACGGGTGAAATCAGCGCCCCGCGGGCCGAGTTGGGGCCTACGGCTGGGCCTTGAACCCCCGGTGCAGCGCGGCGATCCCGCCCGAGAGGTTCCGCCAGGCGACCTGGTCCCAGCCGGCCTTCCGGAGGCGCTCGGCGAGGCCGGCCTGGTCGGGCCAGGCGCGGATGGACTCGGCGAGATAGACGTACGCGTCCGGGTTGGACGACACCGCGCGGGCGACCGGCGGCAGCGCGCGCATCAGGTACTCGGTGTAGACGGTCCGGAACGGCGCCCACGTCGGGTGCGAGAACTCGCAGATCACGACGCGTCCGCCGGGCTTGGTCACCCGGTACAGCTCACGCAGCGCGGTGTCGGTGTCCTGCACGTTCCGCAGGCCGAAGGAGATGGTCACCGCGTCGAAGGTGTCGTCCTTGAACGGCAGCTTCGTGGCGTCGCCCGCGGTGAACGGCAGCCAGGAGTGGCGGTCCTTGCCGACCCGGAGCATGCCGAGGGAGAAGTCGCAGGGGACGACGTAGGCGCCGGTCTGCGCGAAGGGCAGCGAGGAGGTGCCCGTACCGGCCGCGAGGTCCAGGATCTTCTGCGCGGGCCGGGCGTCCACCGCCTTCGCGACGTCCTTGCGCCAGCGGCGGTCCTGTCCGAGGGACAGCACGTCGTTGGTCAGGTCGTACCGTTTCGCCACTCGGTCGAACATCGAGGCGACTTCGTGCGGCTGCTTGTCCAGGGATGCGCGGGTCACGGGCCCATTGTGGCAGTACGGGCCGGACGCCCACGCGGCGCCCGGCCCGTAGGCCTCACGGCAACAGCCTCGGCTTCTTCTTCGCCGCCACGTCCTCCACCCAGCCGCAGAGCAGCACGAAGACGCCGATCAGCAGCCAGCCGATGCCGAACATGAACCACTGGCTCTCCAGTGGGAGGTACTTCTCGAACGCGGGGACGTTCCAGAACCGGTCGATCAGCGGGACGGCGAGGATCAGGGCGATCTCGTGCCACAGGTAGATCGTCACCGCGCGGGAGTTGAAGATCGTGACGGTCCGGTCCAGCCGCCGGAAGCGGGTCAGCCCGGCGAAGTCGACCTTGAAGTACGCCTTCGCGTAGAGCAGCAGCGTCACGAAGCCGGCGGAGAAGAACGCCTGGGCGAGGGGGATGTCGTCGAGGTCGTACGAGCCGGTCTCCTCCTGGTGGGTGAAGGCGTACCAGGCGCCGAGGCCGAGGGCCGCGAGGGAGAGGGCGGTGACCGCGAACGGCTTCAGCCGGGCGAGGACGCCCTCGCGGTGGGCGAAGCCCAGGATCCAGCAGAAGAGGAAGGTGGCCAGGTCGGTCAGGGCGTTGCCGAAGCGGTCGTCCGGGGGCTCCCAGAGGAAGTGGAACACCACGATGGGTGAGAGGGACAGGAGGAGAACCGGGACCGGGGCCAGCCGGAACAACTTCAGCAGGGGTGGGGAGAGAAGCACGAACCAGAGGTAGGTGCGCAGGTACCAGAGGATCTCCCAGGCCTGTTCGCCCCAGGCGTTGCCCGGGGGGTCGCCCAGCGGGACGACCCAGAAGACGATCTGCCAGCCGGGCATCCAGCCGTGGATCAGCATGGCGACGACCACGAAGAGGCCCCAGAACCAGAAGGGGGGCAGGAGCCGGCGGACGCGGCTCCTGATCACCTTGGGGGCGGGGCGTTCCAGGGACTTCGCCATCAGGGTGCCGGCGAGGGCGAACATGATGCCCATGGAGGGGAACACCATGCCGGCCCAGGGCCAGCCGAAGGTGTGGTAGGTGACGACGCGGACGAGAGCGAGGGCGCGGAGGGTGTCGAAGTAGCGGTCGCGCCCGGTGCCGCGGGGCTGCGGGGCGGGGTCTTCGTGCACCTGTGCCACGGCGGGCTCGGCCACGACAGCGATCGCGGGGGCACCTCCTCTCCGGTGCGAGCCCATCAGCTCGCCCCCGCCGGGGTGCCGACCTCGCCCGTGCGCTTCAGCTTCTGCCAGCGCAGGCGGCCGCCGGTCAGGGCGGTGACGCAGGAGTGGATCAGGACCAGGTACATCATCTGGCGGTAGGCGAGCTGCTGGAGCGGGAGCATCAGCAGATAGCGGTACTTCTCCTTGTCCAGCTTGAAGGCGTAGGCCGCGCAGACGAGTTGGACGCCGAGGACGGCCAGCCAGGCCAGCAGGGACGCCTGGAAGTCGACGAAGATCATCGCGTAGACGGTGAAGACGTCGATCAGCGGGGCGAAGACCGGCGTGACGATCTGGAAGATCACGACCAGCGGCATGCCGACACGGCCGAAGCGACCGGACGGGCCGCTGTCCGTCAGGGACTTGCGGTGCTTCCAGAGCGCCTGCATGGTCCCGTACGACCAGCGGTAACGCTGCGACCACAGCTGCTTCAGCGAGCCCGGCGCCTCGGTCCAGGCGCGGGCGTGCTCCTGGTAGACGACCCGCCAGCCCGCGCGGTGCATGGCGATGGTGATATCGGTGTCCTCGGCGAGCGTGTCCTCGCTCATGCCGCCCACCTCCAGCACGGCGTCCCGGCGGAACGCGCCGATCGCGCCCGGGATGGTGGGCATGCAGCGCAGCAGGTCGTACATCCGGCGGTCGAGGTTGAAGCCCATCACGTACTCGATGTGCTGCCAGGCGCCGATCACGGTGTCGCGGTTGCCGACCTTGGCGTTGCCCGCGACCGCGCCGACGCTCGGGTCGGCGAAGGGCTGGACGAGCTTGCCGACGGTGTCCGGTTCGAAGACCGTGTCGCCGTCCATCATCACGACGATGTCGTAACTGGCGCTGCGCACACCGTTGTTGAGGGCGGCGGGCTTGCCGGCGTTCTCCTGGCGGATGACCCGGACGTTGCGCATGCCGAGCTGGTCGGCCGCCGCGCGCGCGATCTCCGAGGTGCCGTCCGTCGAGCCGTCGTCCACGACGATGACCTCGATCGGATGGGTGCTCCTCGCCAGCGATTCGAGGGTGTTGGCGATGCACTCCTTCTCGTTGTACGCCGGGACGATCACGCTCACCGGGCCGGTGACCGGTGGCCCCCAGCTGAACCGGCGTTTGTTTCGCTCACGGAAGTGGCGCCGGGCGAGGAGCAGCATCATCCCGAAGCGGCCCATGACCGCGACACCGACGACCATCAGGCCGACCGAGAGGGTCGGTACGGCGTACTCGGCGACGTACACGGCCGCGACGAGCGCCTTACCCTCGTAGAGGGTGGCCCCGGTGGCGGTGCGGTGGGCGGCCTGCGCGTTCGAAGTACCGGGCGTGCCCTGCCCGTTGGCCTCGGGACCACCGGGGGCACCCCCCGCCTGCTGACCGGCCTGCTGGCCGTTCTGCTGCTCGCCCTGGCCGCTCTGGCCACTCTGGCCGCTCCCGGCGTCGTCCTTCTGCAGCGCGCCGCTGACGGTGGTGAAGGTGTAGCCCTTGGCCTTCATCTTCTCGATGTACGTGCCGAGCGCCTTGACCGTCTGGGAGCGGTCGCCGCCCGAGTCGTGCATGAGCACGGAGGCACCCTCGCCGTCCTCCGGCGTGGCCCACTTGATGATCTTCTTGACGCCGGGCCGCTTCCAGTCGTCGCTGTCGGTGTCGACGAAGACGCTGGTGTAGCCCTCCTCGCCGAGCTTCTGGTAGACGGGCCAGCTGTAGTTGTCGATGGCGTCCGTCTCGGAGGAGTACGGGGCGCGGAAGAGTGTGGTCGTGATGCCGGCCGCGCCCGCGAGGGCGAGCTGCGTCTGGGTCATCTCCCGGGTGATCCGGGCGTCGCTCTGGTACGACAGGTCGACGTGCGTGAAGGTGTGGATGCCGATCTCGTGCCCGTCCTCGACCATGTCCTCGACGATGGCCGGGTAGCGCGACACCATCGAGCCGACCACGAAGAAGGTCGCGGGGACGTCGTACTCCTTGAGGACGTCGAGGATCTCCGGGGTCCAGGTCGGGTTCGGGCCGTCGTCGAAGGTGAGCGCGATGGTCTTGTCCGGCACGGACTGCGTCTGCGCCTCACCGCCGCGGAAGGTCAGGATGGGCCCGCCGTCGAGGATGTCGTCGGGTACGTCGCTGGAGCTGGCCCCGGTACGGACACGCTGATCGCCGCCGACCTCGGCGCGCAGATAGCCGTCGAGCAGCATCACGCTGGTCAGCCCGAGCAGTAGCAGCAGGGCGAGGATGACCCGGGGTTTCTGCAGGGCGGCGGCCTTGCCGGTGGCGCGTTGCAGCTTGGAGGGGGCGCGTCGGCGGCCGCGGCGCGCGGGAGTCGTGGTGCTCATGGGGTGGTGCGCTCCCGTCAGTTGGCGGACGCGGACGGGGACGGTACGGCGGTGGGGGCGCCGGAGGGCGCGCCGCCGCCGGGGGCGCCGCTGGGGGCGCCCGAGGGGATGCCCTCGGGGGCGACTCCGCCCTGGGGCTGCGGGCCGTTGCCACCGCGGCCCTGGCCGGGTGCGCCGGCCTGGCCGCCGCCTCCGCCGAAGGGGAACAGTTCGGTCGGGGACGCGGAGATGCCCCAGCCCATGAACGCCATGCCGAGTACGACGGCGTAACCGAGACAGACGACCCCCAGCAGCATGCCGCAGCGGCGCAGCAGTCTGGCGCGGCGCCCGGAGTTGTCGACGAAGACGGGGCCGTCCTCGGCCGGCCCCTTGCCCTGCTTGCCCTTCTTACGGCGGCTGCCGCGGGCCGGTGCCGAGGTGATCTCGTACACGGCCTCGGGGGTGAAGTTTTCGTTGGCGGACTCGGATTGCATATCCCCGGATATTAGGCGGGCTTTATTGGGCCAATTCCCAGCTTCTCTTGTGAGACTCCCATGAGAAACTCCTTAACCTGTCCGTTTCCTTAGAGAATCCATGAACGACTGCGAATCCGCGACTCTTTGCCTTTGTGGGGATACACCCCACCCGGAAGGGAGCGTTTGCCCGACTTGCGAACCCTTTGCCGGTCGCCGTTCTGTGCCCGCCCTCGGCCGTCCTTCGGATCTGCAATCTTGAAGAAGCACACATGAAGCACAGCCAGGTGTGATTCATTTCCATCGTGAGTACCGTGAGGAATTCCCTGAAACCGGCCGTCGGACTGATATGTCTGGTGGCCCTGGCCTGCGCGGGCTGCACCACGAAGAGCGATGAGTCCGCGTCCACGCCCGGCAGTTCTGCGAGTTCGGCGAGTTCGGCCGGAGCGCCGTCGGCCGCCGAGGAGTCGCCGGCGGAGGAGGCGAAGACAACCACGGTCTACGCGCCGTACGTCAACGCCACCGACGCCTCCGACCTAGACGCCGCCGGGTCGGCCGCCGCGTACAACCTGGCGTTCGTGATCGCCGAGGGTGACGGCGACGCGTGCACACCCGCGTGGAACGGCACGGAGGCGATCGACGACTCGGCGGTGAAGTCCCGGATCTCGGCGCTCACCGACTCGGGGGCGTCGGTACGGGTCTCCTTCGGCGGCGCCTCGGGCACGGAGCTGGCCCAGGCCTGCGACAGCGCGTCCGCACTCGCCGAGGCGTACGGAGCGGCGCTCGACGCGGCCGGCTCGACCGCGGCCGACTTCGACGTCGAGGGCGACGCGCTCAAGGACTCCGACTCCGTCGCCCTGCGCTCCGAGGCGATCGCACTCCTCCAGAAGGACCGCCCCGACCTCTCCGTCTCCTTCACCCTCCCCGTCATGCCGTCCGGCCTCGACGACGACGGCGTGGCCCTCCTCGACTCGGCCAACGACAAGGCCGTCCAGGTCACCACGGTCAACATCATGACCATGAACTACGCCAGTTCGTACGACGGTGACATGGGCGACTACGCGGAGGAGGCGGCCGAGGCGACGCACGAGCAGCTGATGGACGTCTTCGGCACGAGTGAGTCGACGGCGTGGGGGGCGTTGGCGTTGACCTCGATGCTGGGTGTCAACGACGTGGACAACGAGACGTTCACGCTTCAGGACGCGGCGCAGGTGCGGGAGTTCGCCGAGGAGAAGGGGGTGGGGTGGGTGTCCATGTGGGCGACGTTCCGGGATCAGGAGTGTGGGGACGGGGCGAGTGACGAGTTGGTCGACTGCAGTGGGGTCGATCAGGAGGACGGGGCGTTCGGGGAGGCGTTCTCGGGATGAGAGGGGGTGGTTCTGTCGGCGGCGGACTGCGGGTTGTGTGTGGCTGATCGCGCAGTTCCCCGCGCCCCTAGTCAACGGCGGCGGTGGACCAGGCGCCCGGCGCACACTGTGGCGACGCAGGTGCCGGAGTCGTCGAAGGCGGCCAGGTCCGCGCGGCCCTGCTCGGTGATCGCTGTGGGCCGGGGGTGTGGCAGTACCGCCACATGATTCCGCTCCGCTGCCGAGCGGAGTTCCGGGGTGTTCGCGTGCTGCTCCAGGATCGCGACCGCACCCGACTTCAGTACGGCGTGGACGCGTTCGCGGGGTGAGGGGGCGTCCGGGAGGGGGGCGTCGTGCACGCGGCCGGGGCCCAGGACTCCGGGCCAGTGCCGCACCCGGGCGTTCGGGAAGCGCTCCCGGACCTCGGCCAGCGTCCCCAGGCCCACCACGCGGGCGCCGTCCACCGCGACGGCGCCGTCCTTCAGCCGCTCCGCGTCGTCGCCCCAGCCGTACCGCAGCTCGTCGGCGGCGTGAATCGTCAGCACAGAAGCCCTAGTTGGCGTTCAGCAGCTTCAGTTCGGGGTGGGCCGTGCCGCCCTCGATGGCCGTGGACGAGATGTGGGACATGACGCGCTCGTCGACGGGGTCGTTCGCCGGGTCGTCGTGGACGACGAGGTGCTCGTAGGTGGTGGCCCGCTGGGCGGGGACGCGGCCCGCCTTGCGGATCAGGTCGATGATCTCCAGGCGGTTGGAGCGGTGCTTGGCGCCGGCGCTGGAGACGACGTTCTCCTCCAGCATGATCGAGCCGAGGTCGTCCGCGCCGTAGTGCAGGGAGAGTTGGCCGACTTCCTTGCCGGTGGTGAGCCAGGAGCCCTGGATGTGGGCGATGTTGTCCATGAAGAGCCGGGCGATGGCGATCATGCGCAGGTACTCGAAGAGCGTGGCCTGCGTACGGCCCTTGAGGTGGTTGTTCTCGGGCTGGTAGGTGTACGGGATGAAGGCCCGGAAGCCGCCCGTCCGGTCCTGTACGTCACGGATCATCCGCAGGTGCTCGATGCGCTCGGCGTTGGTCTCGCCGGTGCCCATGAGCATCGTGGAGGTGGACTCGACGCCCAGCCCGTGCGCGATCTCCATGATCTCCAGCCAGCGCTCGCCGCTCTCCTTCAGCGGGGCGATGGCCTTGCGGGGGCGCGCGGGGAGCAGCTCCGCGCCGGCGCCGGCGAAGGAGTCGAGGCCGGCCGCGTGGATCCGGGTGATCGCCTCCTCCACGCCCACCTTGGAGATCCGGGCCATGTGCTCGACCTCGGACGCGCCGAGGGAGTGGATGACCAGCTGCGGGAAGGCCTTCTTGATGGCGGCGAAGTGCGTCTCGTAGTACTCCACGCCGAAGTCCGGGTGGTGGCCGCCCTGGAACATGATCTGCGTACCGCCCAGCTCGACGGTCTCCGCGCAGCGGCGCAGGATGTCGTCGAGGTCGCGCGTCCAGCCCTTGTCCTTGGCCTTCGGCGGGGCGTAGAACGCGCAGAACTTGCACGCCGTGACGCAGACGTTCGTGTAGTTGATGTTCCGCTCGATGATGTACGTCGCGATGTGCTCCGTGCCCGCGTACCGCCGCCTGCGGACGGCGTCGGCGGCGGAGCCGAGCGCGTGCAGCGGGGCGTCGCGGTAGAGGTCGAGCGCCTCCTCCGGAGTGATCCGCCCACCCTCTGCGGCACGGTCGAGAACGGCTGTGACATCAAAAGACGTGAGCTCGGCCTTCTCGGTCACCGGGAGCGTCCCTTTCGTAAGGGTTGAACGGACCAGCCCAGCCTACGCCAGCACCCCGGATCACCCGACGTCAGCCCGTCCGCCTGTGGATAACTCCGTCGGCAGGGGTCCGGCTCAGGCCGCGTACGCCTCCAGCAGCAGTCCGGTGAAGGCTCCGGCGATCATGAACGGGCCCAGGGCGATCAGCTGTCCGCGGACGGCGCGGCCCCGGGCCGCCAGAACCAGGGTGTACGCGCTGCCGATGAGCGCGCCGGCGAACGTGCCGAGGTACAGGGCGCCCCAGCCGTACCAGCCGAGGACGGCGCCGAGGCCGAGGGCCAGTTTCACGTCGCCGAAGCCTAGGGCCACGGGCCTGATCAGGAAGAAGAGGAAGTAGAGGCCGCCGAGGGCGAGTGCGCCGTACAGGGCGGTGCGCCACTGGCCCGCGTGCTCGGGTACGAACGCGACCGCGCCCAGGAGGGTGAGGGCCAGGCCGGCGAAGGGGAGGGTCAGGGGGTCGGGGAGGCGTTGTGCCCTGAGGTCGACCAGGGTGAGGAGGACGCCGAGGGGGGCGAGGAGCAGCCAGACGGCGAGTTCGGGGCGGGTGCCGGTGGCGAGGGCGAGGGCCGCGCAGACGAGAGCGGTGGTGGTGGCGACGGTCGGGGTGTGGGGGCCGTAGGAGCAGGTGGGGGTTTTCCGGCAGCGGGCCGGGCCCAGCCAGCCGTTGGCTGTGCCGGTGATGGGGTGGCCTGCGGGGCAGGTGTGGTGCCAGGGGTGGTCCTCGGATACGGCGAAGCGGTAGGCGGGGCGGGGGAGGAGGGTGCCCATCGCTGCGCCCCAGAGGGCTGCGGCGAGGGTGAGGGCGGTCAGCCAGGGGTCGGGGGCCACGTGGTCAGAGTAGGACCAGGGGCTGCGCCCCTTCGACCCCCTGCGGTCGGTTGTCGACTGCGCGCCGGCGGGGCTTCTCGCGCAGTTCCCCGCTCCCCTGAAAAAGCGGGGCTGCGCTTCTGCCTTTTCGGTAAGCCCCACCGGACCCGCGGACGAACGACGCCGTCCCCTACTTCACCTTGGCGAGGCGGGCCGTCGGGTCGCCCGCGTCCGCGTTGTCGGCGGTGTATCGGAGTTCGGAGCCGACGGGGGTGAGGGTGACCTCGTGGGTGTTGCTGGTGCAGGTCTTGGGGTTGTTCTTCGTGTCGGCGATGCTGGTGACGAGGATGTGGTCCTCGGTGACCTCCTTGAGGACGAACGTGTCGTCGCAGGCGCCGCCGAGGAGGTCGACGGAGCGGAAGGTGCCCAACCGGTCGCCCACGGCGCCCTGTTCGAGGGTGACCGTGAAGGTGCCGGCGGGCAGGTTGCCGTCGAGGGCGTAGCCGTCGCCCTTCCAGGTGCCGAGGTATCTGTCGGGGAGTTCACCCGCCCCGTCCTCCGGCTCCGCGTCCTGGACCCCGTCGCTCGCGCTGCTGCTCGCCGACGGGGCCTTGCCGGTCGCTTCGCCGCCGTCGGCGTTGTCGCTCCGGAGTGTGTCGAGTCCGAACAGGAGCCCGACGCCCACCATGGCGCACGCTCCCGCGACCGCCAGGGCGATCGAGCAACTCACGCGTCGGCCGCGTCCGTTCGGGGCGGTCGTGGAGCTGGCGGCCACGCTCACGGACAGCTTGCCCGCCGGGGAGTCCGGCGTCGGTGGTGCCGTGTCCGCCAGCGCCGCCTCGGCCCGCTGCTCCGGTACGTGCGTCATGGGCCCCGCCTGCGGTGGCATCACCGGGGGCGGTCCGAACACCCCGCTCGCGGCCGGGACTTCGGCGGCCACCACGGGCTCCCCCGCCCCCACCGACGGGCTGCTGAACCCCACCGGCCCGGACGGGACCTGCTCCGCCGCCTCCAGGTTGAGCAGCTGCACCGCGCTGCGGCCGACCTGTTCGACCAGGGGACCCGGCAGCCAGCCCGCCGCCACCAGCCGGGCCGCGCCCTGGGGGGCCAGGGTGCGGGCGATCTCGTCGGGGGCCGGGCGCGCGGCGGGGTCCTTGGTGAGGCAGTGCTCGGCCAGGTCGCGGAGGTCGCCCTCCAGGCCGTCCAGCTCGGGCTGTTCGTGGACGACCTTGTAGAGGAGGGAGGCGGAGGAGTCGCCGGGGAACGGGGACCGCCCCGTCGCGGCGTACGCGAGGACCGCGCCGAGGGAGAAGACGTCCGCCGCGCCCGTGATGCCCTTGCCGAGGATCTGCTCGGGGGACATGTAACCGGGCGAGCCGATGGAGACGCCGGTCGAGGTGAGGGAGGCCGTGCCGTCCGTGGCGCGGGCGATGCCGAAGTCGATGAGGAGGGGGCCGTCGACCGTGAGCAGCACGTTCGACGGTTTCACGTCCCGGTGGACCAGGCCCAGCGCGTGCACCGCCGAGAGGGCTTCCGCGAGTCCCGCGCCGAGGACCCGTACCGAGTGGGGAGGCAGCCGGCCGCCGTCCGCGATCGCCGCGGCGAGCGAGGGACCGGCCGCGTAGCCCGTCGCCACCCAGGGGACGGGCGCCTCCGGGTCCGCGTCCAGGACGGGGGCCGTCCAGGAACCGCCCACGCGGCGGGCCGCGTCGACCTCACGCCGGAAGCGGGCGCGGAACTCCTCGTCCAGGGCGAAGTGCGGGTGCACGACCTTGACGGCGACGGTCCGGCCGCCCGCGCTGCGCCCCAGATAGACGCGGCCCATCCCGCCGGACCCGAGCCGGCCGAGCAGCCGGTAGGGCCCCACGACCGTGGGCTCGCCGACATCGAGCGGTTGCATGGCCGACACCTCCCCCGAACGAACTCACCCGTGCGGACTCAACCGTGCGGACTCAACCGCACGAACTCTCCCCGACGCACGACTCCCCAGCAGCGTAGTGCCGTACGCCGTAGTGCCGTACGCCCGAATGGGAATGCGAACGTCGGCGGCCGGTCCGCGGCGGGTCACCCTGAGCCAATCCCACAGAACGCCTAATGCGTCAAATGAAATTCCGGGAAGTTCGACGCGGCTCCCCGGGGAAATGTTCAGGAAAGCAGGTCGACCTTCACGTCCGCCGGAAATCCGGTGGTCGGGCCGACCCGGCGGGCGAACTCGGCGACCGCGCTCAGCTGGGGGCCGCCGAAGCGGAAGTCCAGGGTGGTGAAGTACCGCTCCAGGACCCGTTCGTCGAAGGCCTCCCAGCGGGCCGCCTGCTCGGCGACCTTGTCCACCTCGGTCAGCGACAGGTCGCGGGAGGCGAGGAACGCCTCGTGCACCTTGCGGGTGACCTCCGGCTCCCGCTCCAGGTAGTCCCGCCGCGCCGCCCACACCGCGAAGACGAACGGCAGCCCCGTCCACGCCTTCCACATGGCGCCCAGGTCATGGACCTCCAGGCCGAAGGCCGGGCCGTCGAGGAGGTTGGCCCGCAGCGCCGCGTCGCCGATGAGCACCGCCGCCTCCGCCTCCTGCATCATCAGCGAGAGGTCGGGCGGGCAGGTGTAGTACGACGGCTGGACGCCGACGCTCTCCGCCAGGAGCAGTTGCGCCAGGCGCACGGAGGTGCGCGAGGTGGAGCCCAGTGCGACGCGTGCGCCGTCCAGGCGTTCCAGGGGCACCTGGGAGACGATGACGCAGGACATCACCGGCCCGTCGCAGCCGACCGCGATGTCGGGGAAGGCGACCAGGTCGTCCGCGTTGCGCAGGAACTCGACGAGCGTGATGGGCCCGATGTCGAGATCCCCTCGCACCAGCTGCTCGCTGAGCTTCTCCGGGGTGTCCTTGGTCAGCTCGAAGTCGAGGAGCGTGCCCGTTCTCGCGAGCCCCCAGTACAGAGGCAGGCAGTTCAGGAACTGGATGTGGCCGACGCGCGGCCGGTTGCGAGAATTGTCCACATCGCGAGGCTAGCCCTCATGGGGTACGGTGCGGGCTCCGGGGGCCGGGTGCGGCCCGCCGAACCAGAAGAGCACCACGTGTCAATGCTTTCCACGGCGTGTCGTCGGTGGGGCCGGTGGTGCAGAAGAGGCGATACGTCAACCCTCGAACCGGGCCGCTCAAACATCCGGGTGACGTGATCTTGCCCTCTATTGCATTCCCCTGCCCGCGTGCTAGGCTCGCCCGCAAGTTGCAGTTTGGTTTCCCTTGCAGTACAGAGCCTGCGGAGCATGTGACCGCGGGCTCTCGTCGTTTTCAGACGTATGCAGTTGTGCGGCATCTTGTTTTCACACTTGCAGGGTTCTGGAGCAGGGCAACCCTTTGGGCCCAAGGAGGGCTTATGGCTACCGGAACCGTGAAGTGGTTCAACGCCGAAAAGGGCTTTGGCTTCATCGCCCAGGAGGGTGGCGGCCCGGACGTCTTCGTCCACTACTCCGCCATCAACGCGAGCGGTTTCCGTTCGCTGGAGGAGAACCAGCAGGTCTCCTTCGACGTGACGCAGGGCCCGAAGGGTCCGCAGGCGGAGAACGTCACCCCCGTCTGATCCGTTCGATCCGAGGGATGCCCCTCTGACGACGTCTGAGAGCAGTACCCAAGGAGCCCCCAGCCGTTCGCGGCGCGGGGGCTCCTGCCTTTTCCCGCACTCCCGGCCGCTGCCCCTACCCACATCCTCCGCGTTCAGATGTGCTGCATCACCAGAACGAACGTCGTGCCGGGCGCCAGCGCCTCGTACGAGTGCGGTACGTCGCCCCGGAACGCCATGTGCGGCTCCGATTCCCGCACGGACCCCGGTTCGAGCCGGGTCCGGTAGATGTCGCGGCGCGCGCCCGGCGGGCTCGCGGAGAGCAGAACCGCCGTTTGACATGCTCCTCGCCCTGAAGGGCGTGGATTCTGGCCTTCCTCGACTGGTTGCTGTGCCGTTACGCGGCACGGCTTCCGGTCGGGAATCCGTGGCTTCCTGTTTCTTCGCGCTGTGCCGGGACTGCTCCCGGTCTTACCGGCGCTCCGCAGGCCGATACCGCCAGTCCGGCGGCCGTCTTGATGTTGAGTGCGGCGTTGGTGTCCCGGTCGTGGACCGTGGCGCAGGCGCCACATGTCCATTCCCGGACGTCGAGGGGTTTGGGTCCGTCCTTGACGCCACAGGCGGAGCAGGTCTGGGTGGTCGGCTCGAACCGGCCGATCTTCACCAGGGTACGGCCGTACCGTTCCGCTTTGTACGCCAGCATGCTGAGGAACGAGGACCATCCGGCGTCGTGCACGGACTTGGCCAGGCGCGTGCGGGCCAGAGCCTTCACCGACAGGTCCTCCACGGCGATCACTTGGTTCTCGGAGATCAGCTTGGTGGAGAGCTGGTGGTGGAACTCACGGCGCGCGTCAGCAACCTCGGCGTGGGCGCGGGCGACCTTCAAGCGGGCCTTGGCCCGGTTCTTCGATCCCTTCTCCTTGCGCGACAGCTCCCGCTGGGCCTTCCTGAGTTTCTTCTCCGCGCGCCGCAGGAAGCGCGGGGAGTCGATCTTCGTGCCGTCTGAGAGGACAGCGAAGTGGGTCAGGCCGAGGTCGATGCCGATGGTGCGGTCGGTGTCGGGCATCCGTGCCGCGTCGGCGGCCAGGTCGGTGTCGATGACGAAGGAGGCGAAGAATCTGCCCGCCGCGTCCTTGACGACGGTGACGGAGGTGGGGACTGCGGGCAGAGTGCGGGACCATTTCACCTTCACCGCGCCGATCTTCGGCAGGTTCAACCGGCCGTGGTCAGTGATGCTCCAGCGGGCGTTGGCGGTGAACCGGATCGACTGCCGGGCGTCCTTGCGGGACTTGAACCGGGGTAGGCCCGCCTTCGGTCCCTTTCGGGTGCCCTTGAGGGAGGCGAAGAAGTTGCGGTACGCGGTCTCGGCGTCGCGCAGGGACTGCTGGAGGACGACAGCGGAGACCTCACCCAGCCAGGAACGCTCCCGCGTCCGTTTCGCCTCCGTGATCAACCGCCGGGACAGGTGCCCGGCAGTCGGGAACGGCTGCCCGGCCTTCCTGGCGTCCTCGCGGGCACGCACGGCGTCGTTGAACACGACGCGTGCGCACCCGAACGCCCGAGCCAGCGCGGCCCGCTGTGCGGCGTCGGGGTACAACCGGTAGGCGTACCTGAGCTGCATGACGATCACACTAGGCACGTCGAACCCACGTCGTCGCCGGGAACATGTGAACGGTCCGTCACCATCACGAGCAGAGTCCGGCTCAGCCGGAAGGAGACCGCGACGCTCCACGTCGCAGCCATGATTCGCTTCACCCCCGGCCTGAAGGCCGGAGCACTGCGAATGATGTCCCGGTAGCGGGCAGCGGCCGCGGCCGAACCCGCCGGTCTCAGGTCCTCTTCGCCGCCAGTTCCTCCAGTACCCGCCGCAACCGGATCCCCCGCCCCAGGTCCGGTTCGAGCCCCTTCGCGCGGAGGAGCGCGGTCAGGGAGGCCTGGACGACCTCCGCGCCCTCGGGGGCGACCCGTTTGGAGACCTCCAGCCACTCCAGGGGCCGGTCGGCGGCCAACGTGCAGTGCTCCAGGGTCACTTCGTGATGGTCGAGGCGTACGCCACGCCAGCGGACCGTGTCGACGGGACCGAGGACGTCGAGCGAACCGAAGCCGACGTCGATGTCGGCGCAGTCGGCGAGAAAGGCGCGCTGGCTGTCGGAGAAGACCAGGTCCAGCGGCTCGGTACCGGTCGCGGCGGCCTCCACGGCCGTACGCCCGCAGTCGGAGACCAGGGTCGCGGAGAGCACCCGGCGGTCGCCCGACCAGGCGCCCGCCAGGTGGAAGGAGTCCGGTCCCTGCTCCCGGAAGCGCAGCCAACGTTCCGAGAGCCGGGACCGGCGGCAGGGCCGCAGTTCCGCTGTCGCGGCCCCACCTCGCCCGCTCCCCGCCCGTAGGCGCAGGATCAGCCCCGCATCCAGAAGCGGCAGTCGTCCTGGCGCCGTGGAGCGGGCGAGGTCCTCACAGAAGTAGACGCGGCGCCGGGCTCCCCCGGTGTCCGGCGCCAGCGCCCAAGTCGCGGCGGCCGCGCCCGCACCCGAGAACGTCACCTTGATCTCGACCGAGTCCAGCCGGTCGGATCCCGAGGCGAGATCCCCGCGTCCCACGGATGCCGGCATGGGCCGTCCCCCTAGTTCCGCGACCTGGTTCATGTGCTCTGTACCCCTTGGTTTTCCCTGATGGTGCGATTCCCCCGTGCCGGTGGTGCGATCCCCCGTCGTACTGTCGTGCCCTTCGTGCTGTCGTGCCCGTCGTGCTGTTCCGAGACCATTGAAGGCCGGGGGCGATCCCCGTCGCTTCCGGGAAGTCCCTACATCTCCCCGGGGCACACCCCCTAGGGGCATGATGGACGCGCGGGGCCGGGCACAGGCGGGCACCAGGGGGTGGCGCATTGTTACGGGGACTCGTCGGTCGGGAGCGGGAACGCCGACTGATGGACGACCTGCTCGTGGCAGGTGGGGCGGGTGGGGCGGCGTTGTTGCTGTGGGGCGAACCCGGCATCGGGAAGACCGCCCTGCTGGACTACGCGGCGGAGCGCGCGGCGGCCGGACGCTCCGGCGCGGCCCCGGCCACGGTTCTGCGCGCCCGGGGCATCGAGACCGAGACCGTGCTCCCCTTCGCCACCCTGGGCGACCTGCTGATGCCCCATTCGTCCCTTTTCAGGGAACTCCCCGGCGTCCAGCGTTCGGCCCTGGAGTCGTGTCTCGCCCTGAGCGGGGACCCGGCGGACCCGCCGGGCAATCCGTACGCGGCCTGCATGGGCGCCCTCAATGTCCTCGCGGCGCTCGGCGACGAGCGTCCGGTGGTCGTCCTCGTCGACGATCTGCACTGGGTGGACCCCTCCTCCCAGCGCGTCCTGCTCTTCGTCGCCCGCCGGCTCTCCAGTGAGCGGGTCGCGCTGGCCCTGGGCTCGCGCGAGGACCACGGTGAGTCGGGCGACCGCCGCAGCATCCCGGCGGTGCAGGTGGGCGGGCTGACGCCGGAGGAGTGCGCCGCCCTGCTCGACGACCCCGCGCTGCCGGCCGGCCGGGTCACCCCCAACGTGCTCGCCGATCTCGTCCGCATCAGCGGCGGCAATCCGCTCGCCCTGCGGGAGATCGCCGGCGGGCTCACCGACGAACAGGCGCGCGGGGAGCGGCCGTTGCTGGATCCGCCGTCCCTCGGCAGCCATCTGGAGCGGGCCTGGGCGACCCGGATCGACGGGCTGCCGGACCCCGCCCGCCGGGCGCTGGTGGTGCTGGCGGCCAGCCGTTCGCGGGCGGCCGGTCCGCTGCGCAAGGCGCTGGAGGCGGCCGGGCTGTCCCTCGACGCGCTCTCCCCCGCCGAGCAGGACGGCCTGATCACGGCCACGGCGGACGGGCTGGACTTCCACCACCCGGTGCTGCGGGCGCTGGTGCTGGGCCGGGCTCCCCTGGCGCATCGTTACGCCGCGTTCCAGGCGCTGGCCGAGGTGAGCACGGGCCCGCTGCACGCCTGGTACCGGGCGTCGGCGACCCCCGGCCCCGACGAGGAGGCCGCGGCGGCGCTCGCCGAGGCCGCGCGGGAGGCCCGGCGGCGCAGCGCCTTCGGCGAGTCGGCCCTCGCCTGGCGGCGCGCCGCCGAACTCACCCCCGACCCCGCGCCCCGCGCCGACCGTCTCCACCAGGCCGCGTCCGACGCCCTGCTCAGCGGTTCCCCGGCGGGCCCGCAGTGGTGCGAGGAGGCGCTGCGGATCACCCCCGATCCGGCCGTACGCGCCGCGATCCAGGGCCTGTTGGGCCGGATGTACACGTGGAAGGGCGAGACCGCGCAGGCGTACGGGCTGCTGGTGAACGCCGCCGAGGCCGTACGCGACACCGACCGCACCCGGGCCTGTCTGCTGCTCGCGGAGGCGACGGCCGCGGCGCGGCTCGACGGCCATGTCCCGGCGGCGGTCAAGGTCGCCGAGGAGTCCCTCGCCCTGGCCACGGAGTCCGGCCCGGAACGCTGGTACAGCCTCACCCTCCTCGGCGGCGCCCTCGTGATGTCCGGCCGTACGGCCGAGGGGCGCGCGATGCTGGAGGCGGCCGACCGGCACGGCGCCGGCGGCGACCCCGTCCGTGACCAGCAGGTCTACGCGATCGCCGGGCAGGCGTGGAGCCGGGTGGAAGAGTTCGCGCACGGGCGCCGGCTGCTCAACACGGCCGTGGAGTCGGCCCGGCGGCACAGTGCGGTGGGGGTCCTGGGCTTCACCCTCGCCGTACGGGGCGAGTTGGAGACCCGGATCGGGCAATGGGCGTCCGCGCGCGGTGACTTGACGGAGGCGTTGCGGTGGGCGGAGGAGCTGGGGCAGCTGACCTGCGTGAGTTACGCCCTGTACTGCCTGGCCCGGCTCGAAGCGCTGCGCGGCGAGCGGGTCGAGTGCGAGGAGCATGTGGCGCGGGCGCGGCGGGAGTGCGGGGCGTACGGGATCGGCTGCCAGGAGTTCCATATGACGGCGGTGCTGGGGCTGTCGGCGCTCGCCCACGGTGATCACGACGCGGCCGCCGACCAGTTGGAGCAAACGTTGTCACTGGCCGTGGAGCAGGGCATCGGCAATCCGGAGGTGGTCCCCTTCGCGGCGGACCTGGCCGAGGCGCATGTCCGCGCGGGGAACGCGGCGCGGGCCGGTGAGGTGGTGGCCTGGCTGGAGGAGCGGGCGCGGGAGACGGGGCTCGCGTCGGCGGAGGCCGCGGCGGCGCGGGTGCGGGGGCTGCTGGCGGGGACGCCGGAGGAGGCGGAGGCGTACTTCGGGGCGGCGCTGAAGGCCCACCAGCGGACGACGGGGCCGTTCGACTGGGCCCGGACGCTGCTGTGCGAGGCGGAGGTGGTGCGCCGCCACCGCCGCCCGGCGGCCGCGCGCGCACCGCTCGCCTCCGCCCTGGCCTGCTTCGAACGGCTCGGCGCGGTCCCCTGGGCCCGCCGCGCGGCGAGCGAACTCGCCGCGGCGGGGGGCATATCGGGCACCGACCGGTCCACCGCGGGCGGCCTGGGCGGCGCGGCCCTGAACCAGCTGACCCCCCAGGAGTTCCAGGTCTCCCGCGCCGTCGCCCGCGGCCTCAACAACACGGAGGCGGCGGCCTCCCTGTTCGTCTCCCGCAAGACCGTGGAGGCCCATCTCACCCGGATCTACCGCAAGTTGCACGTCCGCTCCCGCACGGACCTGACCCGGTTGCTGACGGCGGCGGACCTGGTGGACTGAGGGAGCACCTCGTCACCCGCCCGCCGCCGAGATGCCCTCAGGGGTTCTCGATGGTGATGAAAGGGTCCCACTGGAAGTAGCCCTTCAACTGGCGGTGGCGGTCGAGGATCTGGAAGGAGAAGTGGTAGACGACCTTTCCGGGCCTTTTGACGGTCGTGCGCCAGTAGTGGTCCTCGTAGGTCTGGGTCACGAATTCCGGTCGCCCTTCGGAGCCTTCCTTCGGCATCGGGTAGACGCCGTCGATGACCTCGATCTCCGGTGTCCTGATGAGCTGGTGGCCGGGGTCGTTGCTCACGTACTTGTAAAGTAACGCCTTGTAGTCGCTGCCGAGTGACAGCGTCGTCTCCCGCCAGCGGATGGTGTCCCCGGGTTCGGCGCGGAGATTCAGTTCCGCGCCCGACGTGCCGACGATGTGGTCGTGGCGCGTCGTCATGTAGATGAGGCTCTCGTCGGCGTAGGTCGGCGCTTCCGGATTCCTCGACGCGTTGGGGTTCCGTTCGACGATCGTGGCCGCGTCGAACGCGATCAGCACATTGAGATCAGCCATTTCCTTCTCCTTTTCCTTTCTGATTCACCTTGTAGGCCATCGCCCGTGGGTAGTCGTGGCGGTGCAGACGGACGCGGACCAGCAGCGGTCCGGCGTTGACCGGGTCGGTCGGGTCGGTGAGGCGGGACAGCAGGTCGTCCAGGTCGGAGGTGCGGGTGATGACGAGCCCGTTCGCCGGGGTCTCGTCGGTGGCGAACACGGCCGCGAGGCGGTCGTGGTGCCAGGGGTGGAGGACGTTGTAGAAGTCCGGGTCCCGGGAGTCGGGGGCATCGGCGTAGTAGGACGGGTGCACCAGCATCTGTTCGATGCCGTAGAAGTGGCCGTTGTCCATGACGAAGACGACCGAGCGCAGGCCGAGCCTGGTGTGGGTGGAGATCTCCTGGCAGGTCTCCTGGAAGGCGCCGTCGCCGACGAACACCATCGGGCGGGTGTGCCCGCGTCCGGGGGCGAGCGCGGCGCCGGTCGCCGCGCCCACCGACCAGCCGATGGACAGCCAGCTGACCTGCGACAGGAAGCCGCCCGCGGGCAGCGACAGGTTCATCGAGCCGATGAGGGAGAACGCGGCGTCGGAGACGACCGTCCAGTCCTCGCGCCGGGTCTCCTCGGCCAGGAAGTGGTTGATCCGGTCGAACACGCCGTCGTAGGTGAGGCGTTCGCCGTGCCGTGAGCGTGAAGCGCGCGTGCGGAGTGACGCGCGGTGCCGCTCCAGGTCGGCGGGGCGGTCCCCGCCTGCCCCGCCTGCCCCGCCTGCCCGGTGGTGGGCGTGGGCCTCGGCGTAGTAGTCGGCGGTGAGGCCGCCGGAGCCGTAGCGCTTGACCAGCGCGTCCTGGAGGGCGGGGAGCAGGTGTTCGAGCCGGACGTCGGGGAAGTAGGAGGTGCCGACGCTGACGCCGCCGTTCGCGGCCATCACCCAGTCGCCGCCGACGCACTGTTCGCCGCCGAGGTTCTTCGACGTGGACCAGGCGCCGAGGCCGATCCGGCAGGTGGCCCAGTCCCGGAAGACCGCGTGCACGTCCGGGTGGCTGGCCCGGCCGTTGTAGACGCCGTGGAACTGCGGCAGGTCCTCGTCGACGACGGCCTTGGCGCCGACGGTGGTGCAGAACGGCACCCCGGTCGCCTCCACCAGGTCGGTCAGCTGCCCGCCGAGGCCGAACCGGTCGAGCTCCTCGCCGGCCCAGACGATCGGCCGGGGCATGCCGTCCGGGCCGGGGTGCCCCTCGACCAGGGCGAGGACCGCCTGCACGGCGTGGTCGAGCATGAGCCGGCCGCGCGCGCCGAACGGCCGTTCGCGGCGCCGGATCGGCTCCCCCGGCTCGGCGCAGGCCTCGTCCCACAGGTCCTCCATGACCTCCAGATAGACCGGCCTGCGCTCGGACAGGCACGCGGTGAGCGCGGCGTCGATCTGCGCGGGCGCGAGGCCGGGGTGGGAGATGACCTGGGCGTCCACGGTGACCTGCCGGTAGACGTCGAGGTTGCTCTCCGGGCGGGGGCTCATATGGGAGGTGAGCAGCCCGAGGGCGCGGTAGTTCTGCCACTGCTCGTAGGGCGGCGAGGCGTTGACGGCGATGAGCGGGACCTGTTCGACGTACGCGCCGCCGCAGGCGTTGAGCAGATTGAACGCGCCGACGCTGTACGTCACCGCCGCCGCGCCGACGCCGTGGACGCGCGCGTAGGCGTCGGCGGCCTGGCCCGCGCCGCCCTCGGTGGGGGTGCCGACCCACTCGACGGCGCCCTCGTCCCGCAGGGTGGTCAGGAACGGGCCGAGGTGGTTGCCGGGGACGCCGAAGAGGTGGGTGATACCCAGTTCGGCCAGCCGCCGGGCGAGATAGCGGGCGACCGTGCATCCGGACCCGTCGTAGGTGAGGGCGGTCATGAGACGTCCACCCCCCGGGACTGCTCCCCACCCGGACTCCCACCCGGACTCCCGTACGGACTCCCGTGCCGGCCCCGGTCCGCGCCCGGCGTGGTGACCGGCGCCGCCTGGTGGACGGCGAGCGCGGCGCGCACGGCGCTCTCCAGGGCGCCCTCGATCCAGGCGTGCTTGAGGGAGGTGTGCTCCCCGGCGAAGTGCACGGGGCCCTCGGGCCGGGAGACGTCCAGGTGGAAGCTGGTCATCTGGTGCGCGGTGTAGAGGGCGGCCTCACCGAAGGCGTACGGGTCGCGGGCCCAGCTCTTGGTGGCGCCCCGGCCGGTGAAGAACACCTCGATACGGCGGCCGTGCAGGGCCTGGAGGTTGCGCAGGGCGTAGACGTACCGCTCGGCGGGGCGCATGGAGTCCCAGCGGGCGGCGTCGTCGGACCAGGAGTACGAGGCGAGCACCACGCCGCCGTCGCTGCCCTCGACCCGGTGCGACGGGTAGTACATGAACCGGTTGGGGTTGTCGGCGGCGGAGCCCCCGCCGAAGCAGTGGGTGGCGGGGCGCACGGCGGGGCCGCGCAGCGGCAGGGCGCTGTCCAGCCGCCGCATCTCCTCGGTGACCCCGCTGTCCTTGACGGCGACGCCGAGGAGACCGGAGGGCGCTGCGCCGATCCCCTCCCTGACGACCGACAGGGTCGTACCGGTGCCGTCCTCGCCACCCATCCGGTAGTACTCGTGCAGTCCCGGCGAGATGTTCTCCAGTCCCTCCCGCCAGTCGTCCTCGGTGAACTCCCACCACCGGTGGCTGAACTCCAGCAGCACCTTGGTGGCCGAGTCGTAGTGGGTCTCGATGACGGCGCGGCGCTTCTTGTACGACATCGACGGGACGATCTCGACGAAGCGCAGCGCGGAGAACGGGATCGTGACGATCGCCAGGTCGGCGGTCCACAGGCGCGGCGGGGCCCCCGGGTCGTTCTCGGCGACGGTCTGCACGGCCACGCCCCACCCGTCGGGTCCGACCGCGCCGGTGCCCTCGGGGTCGGTGTCGCGGCCGGGGTCGTGGTATTCGAGGCGGATCATGCGGTGGCCGAGCCGTACCTCGTCGCGCAGGCCCTGGTGGAGGGCTTCCGGCAGGCGCCGGCTGCCGCCGGGTATCTCCCAGTAGCGGACGGCGGGGTTGATGTCGCTGCGGCTCAGGAAGCTGTGGAAGAAGGAGAGATGGAGCCGAGAGGACATGTTCTCCAGGGTTCCTACGGCCTCGATCGCCTCGTCGCTGAGGCCGGCGTGGTCGCGCAGGAAGCCGCCCATGGAGTAGCCGTCGAAGTCGCGGATGACCCGGGCCCAGCCCTCCACCCACTCGTCGAACGGCTTGTTGACCCGTTTGCCGTCGACCACGTCCGAGTAGTGGTCGCGGACGCTCTCCAGCGCGTCGTCGACCATCCGTACGGCGGGGGCGCGGACCTCGTCGCCGGTGAGGTGGAAGCCCTCGTTGATCCGCTCGGGGGTGGTGGCGTAGTCGGAGCGCCGGACCTGGACGCGGTTGGTGCGGATCCAGGAGTTGCCGCGCTTGTCGGGTTCGCGGAAGTCGTGGCTGTCGTCGCCGTAGGACCAGGCCTGGCCGGTGAAGGAGGTGTACGTCACCGGGGGCACGGGGGTCTCGGGGCCGCTGCCGGTGGTGGGGTCCACGTCCACGTTGTAGAACTGGCGGCGGCCGAGGCCGAGTTTGTCGACGAGGGCGAGGACGAGCGGGTGGAAGTCGGGCAGCCGCATGGCGCCGGCCTCCGCGTACTGGGCCGGGTCGTCGAAGGGCTGGTGGTGTTTCGTGGTGTGGAAGGTCTTGATGCGTCCGCCGACGCGGCT
Source organism: Streptomyces sp. NPDC107538 (assembly GCF_055657445.1). NCBI lineage: Bacteria > Bacillati > Actinomycetota > Actinomycetes > Kitasatosporales > Streptomycetaceae > Streptomyces > Streptomyces sp. NPDC107538. Next base: position 926,923 of record NZ_JBVKAY010000002.1, read on the forward strand.
CTCGTTGGCCTCGATGACGGTGACGTCGTGGCCGGCGTCCTTGAGGAGACGGGCCGCGACGAGACCGGTGATGCCCGCGCCGATGACGAGGATCTTCTTGCGCGGGTGGTGCGTGGGGCCGAGGCGGCCCGTGTCGATCAGGGTGTGCAGATAGCCGAGCTTGAGGTCCTCCCCGTCCGGTCCGACGAGCAGGAGTTCGCGGGCGAGCCTGAGACATGTCTGCCAGCGCGCACGGGTGGCGGAGTTGTCCCGTGGGGTGTCGGTCATGGTTCGAAATCGTAGATATGCAGAATCGATTTCGTGGACCCTGCCGCTGGCAAAGTCCTAAAAGCATTGATCGCTTCTCTTGACGTAATTTCGGCTTGCTCGCATTTACGTACGGGGGCCGGTGTTCCACCAGGGGCGGAAGAGAAGCGAGACGGAGTCGAGGCAGAGAATCGGCGCACGGAATATGGAAATCCTGCGGACACCACGGCGACGACGGACTCCGGACCATTTTCCCCGCGGCCTTTTCGGCACCCACCGGGAAGCGGCGTCACGCCAAATTGCAAGCGGCGCGTACTGCTGTGCTGCGGTGGGTCGGTGGCCGTTCTCGGCCTGGGCGCGGCCGTGTGGGGGAACTGGTTCCGCTAGGCCCCGTACAGCTCCTCGATCTCCGTTGTGAAGGATCTCTCCACGACCTCCCGGCGGAGCTTCATCGACGGGGTCAGGTGGCCCTCCTCCTCCGTGAAGCCGCCGGGGAGGATCGTGAAGGCGCGGATGGATTCGGGGCGGGAGACGAGGCGGTTGGCCTCGTCGATCGCGCGTTGGAGGACGGCCCGGAGGTCGGGGTCCGTGGCGAGCCGGGCGAGGGGTGTGCCCTGCTTGGCGTTCATCAGGGTCCAGTGGGTGATGCCCTCGGGGTCCAGGGTGAGGAGGGCGGTCACATAGGGGCGGCGGTCGCCGATCACCATGGCGTGGGCGATCAGGGGGTGGGAGCGCAGCCAGTTCTCCAGCGGCGCGGGGGCCACGTTCTTGCCGCTGTCGGTGACCAGGATCTCCTTCTTGCGGCCGGTGATCGTGAGGTAGCCCTCGTCGTCGAGCCGCCCGATGTCCCCGGTCGCGAACCAGCCGTCGGGCCCCGCCGGGACGACCCCGCCCGCCTGGGGATCCCAGTAGCCGCGGAAGATCTGGCCGCCGTGGAGCAGGATCTCGCCGTCGGCGGCGATCCGGACGCGGGTGCCCGGAAGGGGCCGGCCGACCGTCCCGAGGCGGGGCCGGTTGGGCGGGGTGACCGTCACGGCCGCGGTCGTCTCCGTCATGCCGTAGCCCTCGAAGACGTCGATGCCCGCGCCCGCGTAGAAGGCGGCGAGCCGGCGGCCGAGCGGGCTGCCGCCGCAGATGACGTAACGGACCCGGCCGCCGAGCGCCTTGCGGATACGGCGGTAGACCAGCGGGTCGTAGAAGGTGCGGGCCGTCTTGAGGAAGGTGGAGGGGCCGGGGCCGGTGCCGTGCTGTTCGGCCTCCAGGGCCTCGCCGTAGCGGCGGGCGACGGCGGCGGCGCGGTCGTACGAGGCGGCGCGGCCCATGCGTTCGGCGGAGGCGCGGGCCGTGTTGAAGACCTTCTCCAGGACGTAGGGGATCAGCAGCAGGAACGTCGGACGGAAGGACTTGAGGTCGGCGAGCAGATCCTCCGTGCGGAAGCTCGGCGAGTGGCCGACCCGGATCCGCGCCCGCATACAGGCGATCGCCACCATACGGCCGAAGACATGGGCGAGCGGGAGGAAGAGGAGGGTGGAGGCCTCCTCGTCGGTCTTCGCGCGGAAGATGGGGTAGAGGAGATCGATCGCGTTGTCGATCTCGGCGCAGAAGTTGCCGTGGGTGAGGGCGCAGCCCTTGGGGCGGCCGGTCGTGCCCGAGGTGTAGATCAGGGTGGCGAGGGTGTCGGGTCCCAACACCCCACGGCGTACGGCCACTTCCTGGTCCGACACGTCCCGGCCCCGCTCGGCCAGCCGGTCCAGATGCCCCTTCTCGAAGACCCACATATGGCGTAGGTCGGGGATGCGGTCGAGTTCGGGGCCGAGGGTGGCGGCCTGGCCCGCCGTCTCCACGGCGAGCGCCACCGCGCCCGAGTCCTGGAGGATCCAGCGGGTCTGGAAGACGGAGGAGGTCGGGTAGACGGGGACCGTCACCAGACCCGCCGCCCAGGCCGCGAAGTCCAGGAGCGTCCACGCGTACGTCGTCCGCGCCATGATCGCGATCCGGTCGCCCGGCAGCAGACCCTCGGCGATCAGCCCCTTCGCCAGCGCGAGCACCTCGGCGGCGAACTCGGCCGCGGTCACGTCCCGCCACCGGCCGTCGCCGTCGCCCTCCTCGCCGGGAGCGCCGTGCTTACGGCTGAGGACGACCGAGTCGGGCGCGTGGGTCGCGTTGTCGAACGGGATGTCCGCGAGCGAGCCGTACGCCGCGGGCGAGGCGAGCGCGGGCACGAACGCCTCTCGCACGGTGCCGTCCAGCCGCTTCAACTCGGGTTCCACCAGGGCGGGTTGGGTGTGGTCGAGGCTGGACACGGGCGGCTCCTGGGCGTTCGGCGTGTCCGGATCGTACGGGGTTGGTGTGTGAGGTTCGTGTGAGTGTGGCGATGGTCCGGAGATGGAACGGGGCCGGGGATGTGCAGTGTCGCCGGCCGCTCGCGCACGGCTCATGCGCAGGTCAAAGGCGTGCCAAGTTACCTGAGGGTCGTTCAGCTCCGGGGTTCCTCGGGAGGCCTGACAGCGACTTACCTTGGGTAACCTGACTTCCGAGTAAGAAAGCGGAGAAAGAGCCGAAGAGGAAGAGGAACGATGCGCACGCTCACCCTCACCGACGCGCCCGCCCTCACGCCCCTCCTCGCCCGGGGCGCCCTCGGCTCACCGGGCAAGAGCCGCAGGCTCCCCCGCGCGGCGGCCCGGTACGGCCCCGGCGCGACCTCCCGGCCGCCGGCTCCCCTCCGCCTCCCCCGGCTCGTGCTCCCCGGCGTCCGGATCGACCTCGCCCGGCTCGCCGCGTACGAGCGCGTCTGCGGGTTCCCCACCGGGGAGGACGCCGTACCGCTGACGTATCCGCACGTCCTCGGCTTTCCGCTCGCCATGCGGCTCATGTCCGGCCGGGACTTCCCGCTGCCGCTCCTCGGGCTCGTCCACACCTCGATCGAGATCACCCGGCGGCGACGGCTGCCGGCCACCGGGACGTACGAGATCACCGTGTACGTCGCCGAGTTGGCGCCCCATCGGCGGGGCACGGAGGCGACGGTGGTGACCGAAGTACGGGATGGAAAGGAGGGCGAGCGCGAGGGCGCGGATGCGGGCCGGGGTGGGGGTGGGGTCGCGTGGGAGTCGCGAAGTACGTATCTCGCCCGGCACCGGCGGGGTGGGGGCGCCGGGAACGAGCGAGAGGCCCAGGCGCAGCGGGACAAAAGGGGGGTACGGGAGGAACCGGCACCGTTGCCCGTCGTCGCCGAGTGGCGGCTGGGTGGGGATGTCGGGCGGCGGTACGGGGCGGTGTCCGGGGACCGCAATCCGATCCATCTGCATCCGCTCGGCGCCCGCCTGTTCGGCTTCCCCCGGCCGATCGCGCACGGCATGTGGACCGTGGCCCGCTGCCTGGCCGAGCACGGCACACCCCAGGCGACCCTCGTCCGCGCGGAGTTCCGGGCGCCGGTACCGCTGCCGGGCGCGGTCACGTACGCGGCGGACGGGCAGGCGTGGGGCGGCTTCGAACTGCGGAGCGGCGAGACCGCCGGGCCGGGCGGCGAACCGAAGTCTCCGGGGGCCGGATCGGGTGCCCGTGCGACGGGGAGTACGAGGGTGCATGTGAAGGGCCACGTGTACCCGCTCCCCGCCTGAGCACATGTGAACATCACAGACACCCGGCAGTGCTCAGCAGCTCGCACCCGGGCACGCGCTCGACGCGTACTTCCCGGAACGGTCGTGGAGTGCGCGTTGCCGTTCCTCGGAGGCGACTCGTAGGTGCCGCCGATGCCGGGCAGCGGCCGTTCACGCTCACCTTCGCCGTGTCGAGGCCGACCGGGTCGGCTCCGGTGCCTGCCCGTCAGTCGACCTTGGTGGGGCGCGCGGGGAGGTGGACGAGGGTGGCGGTGGCGGCAAGGAGGTACAGCACGACGGCGACCACGCCGACCCGGTGGAGACCGGTCACGAAGGCGCTGGGGTCGGCGGTGCTGCCGGTGAGCGTGCCGAAGAGGGCGATGCCGATGGCGCCGCCGGTCTGGCGGGCGGTGTTGTTGATGCCGCCGGCGAGTCCGGCCCGGTCATGCGGGACGGCGGCGACGGCGGTGGCGACCAGCGGGGTGGTCAGCAATCCCAGGCAGGTGCCGAGCAGGATCAGGGTGGGCAGAAGCCGGATGTAGGGGCTGTCGGTGCCCGCCGTGAAGAGCAGGGCCATGCCGGTGGCGCCCAGGAGCAGTCCGGCGGCGGCGGGTGGACGGGGGCCGTAGCGGGCGGTGATCCGGCCGGCCAGCGGAGCCAGGGCGATCAGGGGGATGAACATCGGCAGGAGCGCGGCGCCGACTACCGGCGGCGGCCTGTGCTGGATGTCCTGCAGGTACAGGGTGGCGAGGAAGACGGTGCCGATGCCGACCAGGTTCATCGCCACCGCTACGGCGTTCGCGGTGACGAAGCGGCGGTCGTGGAAGAGGGCCGGCGGGAGTGCCGGGGCCCGGTGACGCCGTTCGGTGCGCCAGAACGCGAGGGCCAGCGCCAGGGTCGCCACGATGGTGAGCACTGTGGTGGCGGAGGCCCAGCCGACCTGCCCGCCCTCGATCAGGACCAGGGTGCACCCGGTCAGGCTCAGGGCGCCGAGCACCGTGCCCGGCACGTCCAGGCGGGCGGCGGCCTGTTGCCGGCCGGCCGGGACATGGATGAGGACCGGGACCAGGGCGGCGGCGATGAGGGGCAGGTTGAGCCAGAACACCCAGCGCCAGCCAGGGCCGCCCATGAGCAGGCCGCCGATCAGCGGACCCAGGGGAAGGGCGAGTCCGGCGACCGCGGACCAGATCCCGATCGCCTTCGCCCGTTCATGCTCCCGCGGAAAGGTGTGAGTGATCACGGCCAGTGTGGCGGGCAGCAGGGCCGCCGCGCCGACGCCCTGCACAGCCCTGGCGGCGACGAGCGCACCGATGCCCGGCGCCAGACCGCACGCGGCCGACCCGGCGGCGAAGACCAGCAGCCCGGCGATGACCATGCGCCGGTGCCCGTAGCGGTCGCCCAGGGTGCCGCCGGCCAGGAGCAGGGCCGCGAACGGCACCGCGTAGCCGTCCACCACCCACTGCAGTCCGCTCACCGAGGTGCGCAGGTCCATGCCGATGGTCGGCAGGGCGACGTTGACCACCGTGACGTCCAGCTGGACCAGGAACAGCCCGACGCACATCGTCACCAGGACGACGCTCCGACGGAGCGGTGGGACGGAGGGGGCAGGGAAGGGAACCGTACGCTGGGACATACCAGCCACCGTAGGTTCGTCATACTTCGTTCCCGGGCGAAATATCCCTCGCTTACCGTGGGTGTCATGGACGGAGACATCGACTTCGCGCCGGTCGGCGCACTGCTGGGGGATCCGGGCCGCGCCCGGGTGCTCGCCGCGCTCGCCGACGGACGGGCCCTGCCTGCCGGTGTGCTGGCCGCCGAGGCCGGGGTGTCCGCCTCTACCGCGAGCGCGCACCTGGCCAAACTCGTCGACGGCCGCCTGCTCCAGGTCGAACGCCACGGCCGGCACCGCTACTACCGCCTCGCCGGCCCCCACGTCGCCACCGCCCTCGAAGCCATCGCCGCCCTGTCCCCGAGCGCGCCGGTGCGTTCCCTGCGCGAGGGCAACCGCGCCCAGGCCATGCGCGCCGCCCGGACCTGCTACGACCATCTCGCCGGACGCTTGGGCGTCGCCCTCATGCAAGCCCTCCTGGACCGCGACGTGGTACGTGGCGACGACGGAATGTTCGATCCCGCCCAGCCGGGCCACGACCGGCTCTCCGCCCCGGGCACCGACGCCGACTACCGGCTCACCGACACCGGAGTGGACTTCCTCACCGGCCTGGGAGTCGCCATCCCCCCGGGACGACGACCCCTCATCCGTTACTGTGTCGACTGGAGCGAACAGCAGCACCACCTGGCCGGACGCCTCGGCGCGGCCCTGCTGAACCACGCCCTGGACGCCGACTGGGTACGCCGCACCCCCACCCGGGCCATCCGCCTCACCGATACCGGCCGCCGCGCACTGCACACCCACCTGGGCATCGGCCCATGACCACGCGCCTCATCACCGGTTGGACCGGGCCCCGACACGTCGACCGTGGTGCGGAGGGCCAGGGAGGCGCCCCTTAAGGGCCTACGGCCCTTTCGGGCCGAAAAGCACGGGGCGCAGCCCCTGCTTTTCAGGGGCGCGGGGAACTGCGCGAGAAGCACCACCGGGCCCGCAGACGCAAACGCACCCGCACCCCCGAGCTCTCACGCGCCCGGCGACGCCCGCGCCCGGAGTCATCAGGGGGCCGGCGGTGTCCAGGGACGGCCCTCCATGAGGTCACCGAGGCCCGCCCAGGCGAAGTTCATCAGGGTCGCGGCGGCCTGGCGGGCCGTGAGGCCGGGCGTCGCATTGGCCCACGCGGCCAGCGACTCGGCGGCTCCGACGAGCGCCTCGGCGAGCCCGGCGACCTCGCGCTCCGGCAGCGACGGGTCACGGCGGGCCTGCCGCGCCCCGACCAGGATCAGCCCCGTCACGAACGCGACCATCTCCTCCCGCATCGCGGCCACTTCGGCGGCGAACGGCTCCCCGTGCGTCCGCGCCTGCAGATGCAGCACCGCCCACGCGTCCGGATTGCGCGCGGTGTGCGTGAAGAACGCCCGCAGCCCTTCCCAGAGTTGACGGTCGGCGGGCAGCTCGGGGTCGACACCCGCGCGTACGGCGGTGGTGAGCGCCTTGGCCTCGCGCCGGATGCAGGCCGTGAAGAGGTCTTCCTTGGAGTTCAGGTACAGGTACACCAACGGCTTGGACACACCCGCCAGTTCGGCGATCTCGTCCATCGACGCGGCCCGGTACCCGCGCTGCCCGAACGTCCGCACCGCCGCGTCCAGCATCTGCTGTTCCCGCACCGCGCGGGGCATCCGTTTGCTCTTCACAGCACCCATGCGGGCAAGCGTACGGTTCCGGCGCCGGGGACGGAGGTCCGCGCCGAGCCGCGCAGGGGGCCGGCCCGTGTCCTAGGAGGCCTTGGCCGCGTCCGCCTCGTCGGCCCCGGCCCGCTCCGGGCTCCCCGTCCGGGCCTCGTCGTCGGCCTCGTCCTCCTGGCTGCGGTTGGCCGCGAGGTTGGACTTGACGCGGTCGATGGAGCGGTCGAGGCGGGGGGCGATCCGGGCGGAGGCCCGGTCGCGCTCCTTGCGGAGGGCCACGAAACTGATCGGCGCGGAGACCAGGAGGGCGAGGACGACCATCCACATGCCGTTGGAGGCGCCGAGGCCGCGCGGGGCGACGCCGGAGTAGACGAGGGCCCAGACGACCACGAAGCAGCCCACGAAGATACCGAGGCGCATCAGTGTGTAGCGGAGCATCTCAATCCACTCTTCCGTATCCGTTCCGAACCGTGCCCCCGTTATTCGCAGGGCATCGTCCAGTGAAGCACGGTCGGCGGGCGATCTTGCACGGGGGTGCGGGGCCTCAGAACAGCACGGGCCTCAGATCAGGGGCAGGAGCATCGTGATGTCGTCGCGGTGGTCGCCGGGGGCGACGCGTATCGCGCCGGGGACGCGGCCGACCTCCTTGTAGCCGCAGGAGGCGTAGAAGTGTTCGAGGCCGTGGCCGCCTCGGCAGCCCAGGCGGATGGCGTCTATGCCGTCGAAGCCGCGGGCCGCGTCCTCGGCGGCGGCCAGGAGGGCGCGGCCGTAGCCCTTGCCCTGGTGGGCGGGGTGGACCATGACCGTGTAGAGCCAGACCCAGTGGGTCATCAGCCCGTGGGTGTTGAAGCTGAAGAAGGCGGTGGCGGCGGGGGTGCCGGTGTCGTCCAGGCCGAGGAGCAGCCGGTGTCTGCCCTCCGCCATCGCCGTCAGGTGCTTGAGAAGCTCCGGGCGGATCTCCTCCGGCGTGACCGGGGGAACGAACCCCACCGCGCCGCCGGCGTTGGAGACGTCCGCCCAGAGGGTGAGGATGCCGTCGTGGAGGGCGGGGGTGAGGGGTGGGTCCAGGTGGAACGTAAGGGGCATGAGGTGACGGTAGCCATTACACGCGGCTCGCCTCAAGAGGGTTTCGCCCCGCGCGGGGGTGGGTGGGTACGCGCGGGTCCGGTGGGGTTCTCGCGCAGTTCCCCGCGCCCCTGAAAGACGCAGGCCCCCGCGGCCCCGAAAGGCGACCGGCGCCAGAGGGAAAAGCACCGGGCGCAGCCCGTGCTTTTCAGGGGCGCGGGGAACTGCGCGACCAGCCCCCACGCACCCGCACCCGACAACGCACCCTCATCCGACAGCGCACCGGCCCGATCAGACCCGCATCGGCTGCGGGGACTCCCTGCGGGCCGGGTCCGGGCCGTCGTACTCGCGGATGATCTCGTACCGCGTGTTCCGTTCCACCGGGCGGAAACCGGCGTCGCGGATGAGGTCGAGGAGGTCCTCGCGGGTGAGTTTGTTCGGCGTGCCGTAGTTGTCCGCGTCGTGGGTGATCTTGTATTCGACGACCGAGCCGTCCATGTCGTCGGCGCCGTGCTGGAGGGCGAGTTGGGCGGTCTGGACGCCGTGCATGACCCAGAAGACCTTGACGTGGGGGACGTTGTCGAACAGGAGACGGGACACCGCGAAGGTCTTCAGCGCCTCCGCGCCCGTCGCCATCTGGGTGCGGGACTGGAGGCGGTTGCGCACCTTGCCGTCCTGCATGTCGACGAAGTCGTGCTGGTAGCGCAGCGGGATGAAGACCTGGAATCCGCCGGTCTCGTCCTGGAGTTCACGCAGCCGCAGGACGTGGTCGACCCGGTGGCGCGGCTCCTCGATGTGGCCGTAGAGCATGGTGCAGGGGGTCTTGAGCCCCTTCTCGTGCGCCAGGCGGTGGATCCGCGACCAGTCCTCCCAGTGGGTGCGGTGGTCGACGATGTGCTGCCGGACCTCCCAGTCGAAGATCTCCGCGCCGCCGCCCGTCAGCGACTCCAGCCCCGCGTCGATCAGTTCGTCCAGGATCTCCGACGCCGACAGGCCGCTGATCGTCTCGAAGTGGTGGATCTCCGTGGCCGTGAAGGCCTTCATCGAGACGTTCGGGAGGGCGGCCTTCAGCTCCTTCAGGGAGCGCGGGTAGTAGCGCCAAGGGAGGTTCGGGTGCAGGCCGTTGACGATGTGCAGCTCGGTGAGGTTCTCGCCCTCCATCGCCTTGGCGAGCTTCACCGCCTCCTCGATCCGCATCGTGTACGCGTCCTTCTCCCCCGGCTTGCGCTGGAAGGAGCAGTACGCGCACGACGCCGTGCACACGTTCGTCATGTTGAGGTGGCGGTTGACGTTGAAGTGGACGACGTCGCCGTTCTTCCGCGTCCGCACCTCGTGCGCCAGACCGCCCAGCCAGGCCAGGTCGTCCGACTCGTACAGCGCGATGCCGTCCTCACGGGTCAGCCGCTCACCGGAGCGGACCTTCTCCTCCAGCTCGCGCTTGAGCCCGACGTCCATGCCCACACCCTTCACCGATCAACCGCCTCTACGACCGCACCCACCGTACGCCTACCGCCCTACTCCTCCTCCGGCAGCTCACCCACCCGGTTCTCCCACTTCGTGGAGAGGATGATCGTCGTACGGGTCCGGGAGACGCCCTTGGTGCCGGAGAGCCGGCGGATGGTCTTCTCCAGGCCGTCGACGTCCGGGGCGCGCACCTTGAGCATGTACGAGTCGTCGCCCGCGATGAACCAGCAGTCCTCGATCTCCGCCAGCTCCCGCAGCCGGCTCGCCACGTCCTCGTGGTCGGCGGCGTCGGAGAGGGAGATACCGATGAGCGCGGTCACACCGAGGCCGAGCGAGGCCGCGTTGACGGTGGCGCGATAGCCGGTGATGACACCGGCCGCCTCCAGCCGGTTGATGCGGTCGGTGACACTGGGTCCCGACAGACCGACGAGGCGCCCCAGCTCCGCGTAGGAGGCCCGGCCGTTCTCCCTCAGGGCCTGGATGAGCTGCCTGTCCACCGCGTCCATGCGATCGGTTGCCTTCCGCTGAAGAGTTGCGCTGAGAGTTGCGTTGTAAGTGCAGGGTGAGCCGGTGTGTGGGGCACCGGAGGGGTACGTACGGGGCTCAGTCGGTCCGTTGGGAGGCGCGGGCGCCGCCCACGTCGCCCTCCCAGCGCCGGTACAGGGTGTGCCGGACGCCCGCCGCGTCCAGCGCCCGTCCGGCGACGAAGTCCACCAGGTCCTGGATGTGCGTGGCGCCCGCGTAGAACGCCGGGGACGCGGGCAGTACGGTCGCGCCCGCCTCGTCCAGGGTGACCAGATGGCGCAGGGTCTGGCCGTTCAACGGCGTCTCGCGTACGGCGACCACCAGGCGCCGTCCCTCCTTGAGGGTCACGCTCGCCGCCCGCTGGAGCAGGTCCTTGCTCAGCCCCAGGGCCACGCCCGCGACACACGCCGTCGACGCGGGGACGATCAGCATCCCCTTGACGGGGTACGAGCCCGAGGACGGTCCGGCGGCCAGATCGCCCGCGCTCCAGTGCCGTACGCGGTCGCCTCGGTCGCCCTCCATGTCCACGGCGAACGTACCGGGCTTGCCGTCGGCGCCGCGGGTCAGCCATTCGCGCAGGTCGTCGCGCCAGTGGGCGTCCCGGAAGGAGATACCCGTCTCGTCCAGCAGGGTCAGCCGCGAGGCCCGGGACACCACGAGGTCGACGCTCTCACCGGCGGCGAGGAGCGCGCGGAGCACCGCCGCGGCGTATGGGGTGCCGGATGCGCCGGACACCCCTACGATCCAAGGCGTACGCGGCGTCTCTCCTGGCTTGACTGGGTTCACGACACCGAGCCTATCCGGCGGCGCGGGGCGGGAACCGGTCAAGGGGGCCCGGCCGTTTCCCGGAGGGACGCATGAGGTCGAGACGGGGGTTCGGCATGGCTGGTGGAGTACGTGGGGCGCTGAGACCGGAGCGGGAGTGGTCGCGCGGGGACCGGGCGCGGGCCGCGGCCAAGCTGATGGTGGGCTGGGTGGCGTTGCTGTGGCTGCTCGAAGTGATCGACGTCGCGACGGGGCACGCGCTGGACGAGTTCGGGATCGTGCCGCGTTCGGTGCCGGAGCTGGTCGATGTCGTGCCGGCCTCGTTCATCCACTTCGGGTTCGGTCATGTCGCGGCGAACAGCGTGCCGCTGCTGGTGCTGGGCTTTCTCGCGGCGCTGGGCGGGCTGCGGCGGTTCGCCGCCGTCTGTGCGCTGATCATCGTCGCCGACGGGCTGGGGGTCTGGCTGATATCCCCGGACAACACGAACACGGCGGGTGCGTCCGGCGTCGTCTTCGGCCTCTTCGGCTTCCTCGTCGTCACCGGCTTCGTCGAGCGGCGGCTGCTCGGGGTCGCGGTGGGGGTGCTGGTCGCCGCGGTCTGGGGCGGCGCGATCCTCGGGGGCATCGCCCCCACCGAGACCGGCATCAGCTGGCAGGGCCATCTGATCGGGCTGGTGACGGGGGTGCTGGCGGCGTTCCTGTTCCGACGGCGCGAGCCTCGCGGGGCGCTCAGCTCGTAGGGCGTGCCTTGGGGTCCACGGGGAGCCGGGCGGTGGCGATGGTGAGCTTGCCGAGCGGAGAGTCGATGGTCAGGTCGGGACCGTAGGGGATGGTGTCGCGGCCCTGGTAGCCGTCCGGGCCCGGATTCCACATCATGACGGCGTGGCCCTTGAGCGGATCCAGAATCACGTAGTGGGCGATACCTCGGGAGGCATACCAGCGAGGCTTGATCTCATAGTCGCGGCGGACGCTTTCCGGCGACACCACTTCGGCCACGAACTCGATCAGATCGGCGGGATACCAGCTGCGGTTCTCCGCCTCCGCCGCCGCCGGGATGACCGCGATGTCAGGGCAGAACTCATTGGCGTCGTCGAACGGGAACGCCACATCGCTCACCAGCCCCCAGTCCGGCGGAAGCTGCTCCTCCAGGTCCGTCGACACCCTGAGGATCGTCTTCCCGTGGAACGGCCTGACCGGGTTCATCACGATGCTGCCCTCGACAATCTCCGTCAGATAGCCGGGGAACATGTCCTCCAGCCTGCTGAGCTGCGAGTGCAGGCGGTCAATGCCCGAGACGGTCACGCTGGCCTCCCTGGGGTCCTGCCCTCGATGGTAGGCCGCACCGTACTCAGAAGGTCAGACCCCGAACCAGAAGATCCAGCAGCGCGCACACGAACAGGGCAATGCCGATGAACCCGTTGACGCTGAAGAACGCCCGGTTCAGGCGGGACAGGTCGTGCGGCCGGACGATCGTGTGCTCGTACACGAACGCGCCCGCGACGATCGCCAGGCCCAGCCACAGGAACGCGCCCGCGTCCGTCATCGCCGCGTACCAGACGAACAACACGGTCGTCACGGCGTGACACACCCGCGCCGCCCACACCGCCGCCGGGATGCCGAAGCGCGCCGGGACCGACAGGACGCCGGACTCGCGGTCGGAGTCGACGTCCTGGCAGGCGTAGATGAGGTCGAAGCCGCCGATCCAGATGCCGACGGCCAGCCCGAGGACGACCGCGTCCCAGGACCAGGAACCCGTGATCGCGAGCCATCCGCCCACCGGCCCCATGGCCTGGGCGAGGCCCAGGATGGCCTGGGGGTAGTTCGTGAAGCGTTTGCCGTAGGGGTAGACCACCATCGGGATCACGGCGACGGGGGCGAGCGCCAGGCAGAGCGGGTTCAACAGCGCCGCCGAGCCGAGGAAGACGACGACCGCGATCAGCGCGCCCGTCCAGGCGTGCCGCACCGACATCGCACCGGTCACCAGCTCACGCTGCGCCGTCCGCGGATTACGGGCGTCGATCTCACGGTCGATGATCCGGTTCACCGCCATCGCGAACGTCCGCAGCCCCACCATGCAGATGGTGACCAGCAGCAGCCGCACCCAGTGGACGTTCCCGTCCAGCTGGAACATGGCGGTGAGCGCGGCGATGTACGCGAAGGGCAGCGCGAAGATCGAGTGCTCGATCATCACCAGGCGGAGAAAGGCGCGGGTCCTGCCCGGCTGGGGAAGCGCCGCGGAAGCCGAGGTCACAGCCCGTACTCCTTCCAGCGGCGGTCGACGAGCGCCGCCGTCGCGGGGTCCGACTCGACCATGTCCGGCCAGCCGCCGTCCCGGGTGTACCCCTCCTCGATCCACTTCTTCGTGGCGTCGATGCCCGCCTTGCCGCCCCAGAACTGCTGGTAGGAGGCATGGTCGAGATGGTCCACCGGGCCCTCGACGATGGAGAGGTCGCGGGCGTAGTCCGTGTTGCCCAGGGCCCGCCAGGCGACCTCGTGGAGGTCGTGGACGTCGCAGTCGGAGTCGACGACCACGATCAGCTTGGTCAGGGACATCATGTGGGCGCCCCAGATCGCGTGCATGACCTTCTGCGCGTGCTTGGGGTACTTCTTGTCGATCGAGATGATCGCGCAGTTGTGGAAGCCGCCCGCCTCGGGGAGGTGGTAGTCCACGATGTCCGGAACGATGATCTTCAACAACGGCAGGAAGAAACGCTCCGTGGCCCGGCCCAGCGGACCGTCCTCCGTCGGCGGGCGGCCGACCACGATCGACTGCAGCAGCGGTCGCTTCCGCATCGTCACACAGTCGATCTTCAGTGCGGGGAACGGTTCCTGCGGGGTGTAGAAGCCGGTGTGGTCGCCGAACGGGCCCTCGGGGAGCATCTCGCCGGGCTCCAGCCAGCCCTCGATCACGACCTCCGCCTGCGCCGGCACCTGCAGCGGCACCGTCTTGCAGTCGACCATCTCGATCCGCTTGCCCGAGACGAACCCGGCGAACAGGTACTCGTCGATGTCACCGGGGAGCGGCGCGGTGGAGGCGTACGTCACGGCGGGTGGGCAGCCGAAGGCGATGGCGACCGGCAGGCGTTCACCGCGCTTGGCGGCCACCTGGTAGTGGTTGCGGCTGTCCTTGTGGATCTGCCAGTGCATCCCGATGGTGCGCTTGTCGTGGCGCTGGAGGCGGTAGAGGCCGAGGTTGCGGACGCCGGTCTCGGGGTGCTTGGTGTGGGTGAGGCCGAGGTTGAAGAAGGAGCCGCCGTCCTTGGGCCAGGTGAAGAGGGCCGGGAGCAGGTCCAGGTCCACGTCGTCGCCCTGGAGGACCACCTCCTGCACGGGCGCGCTGTCCGCCTTCACCTTCTTCGGCGGGACGTGCGTCATCGCGCCGAGCTTCCCGAACGCCTCGCGCACACCCACGAAGCCCTGCGGCAGCTCGGGCTTGAGCAGGCCGCCGATCTTCTCGCTGATCTCGCCGTACGACTTGAGGCCGAGGGCCTTCAGCAGGCGGCGGTCGGTGCCGAAGACGTTCATCGCGAGGGGCATCGAGGAGCCCTTCACGTTCTCGAAGAGCAGGGCGGGGCCGCCGGTCTTGTTGACCCGGTCGACGATCTCCCCGACCTCCAGGTAGGGGTCGACTTCGGCCTTGATGCGCTTGAGATCGCCCTCGCGCTCCAGTGCGCGGAGCAGGGAGCGAAGATCGTCGTAAGCCATGGGGTCAAGTATCCCCGAGGGGCTACCCTGACCCCGTCACGGGGCCCCGAGCACGGCCCCGATGTCACTTCCACCGCTTCCAGGGGGCCGCTGCAATGCTCAGGGTGTTGATGTACCTCGTGCCGCTGGCGCTGACCATCTACGCGTTCATCGACTGCCTCAACACCCCCGAGGACGAGGCGAAGCACCTGCCGAAGATCGCCTGGGTCTTCATCATCCTGCTGTTCTGGATCGTCGGTCCGGTCGCCTGGCTCGCCGCCGGCAAACTCCGGAAGGCCCCCGCCGACGGACGCACGCCCTCCGAGTGGCACCGCAACCGCCGCACGCAGTACGTCGCCCCCGACGACAACCCCGAGTTCCTGAAGTCCCTCGCCGAGGACGCCGCGTCCTCCAAGGAGGAGAAGGACGAGTCCCTCCTCAAGAGCTGGGAGGCCGACCTGCGCCGCCGCGAGGAGGAGCTGAAGCGGCAGGAAGAGCAGGGCGAGAAGCGGGACAAGAAGGACGGCGAGGAGTAACCCGCGGGCTTCGGGCGCCCGTCCTCAGCCCCCAGTCCTCACTCCTCAGTCCTCGCGCAGTACGAGGGCCAGCAGCCCCGGGAAGCGGGCGTCGAACTCCTCGCGGCGCAGGCGGTTGACGCGCCTGGCGCCCTCGTCGCGCTGTTCGACGAGGCCGGCGCCGCGCAGCACCGAGAAGTGGTGGCTGAGGGCCGCCTTGCCGACCGGGACGTCGAAGCTGCCGCAACTGCGGGTCCAGACCGGGGAGCCCGCCAACTCCCGTACGAGCGTGATGCGTACGGGATCGGAGAGGGCCGCGAGGGCAGTCGGGACCGCGACGTCGTCGGGGTGGGTGTGCTCGGGAGCCGCCCGGTGGCCGGCGCGTTCCGTCATGTCCGCCCCTCCCTTTCCCTGGTGCGCTCCTTGCAGAGTGTTCGGTGAGAACCATACACTCCCGAGTGTTCGCTTTTCATTGAACAGCCGAGGCAGGCTGTCGACCAGTCGAGCGGGAGTCCGGCATGCGCGCGATCGAGTTCCAGGAGTACGGCGGCCCCGAGGTCCTGAAGGTGGTGGAGGCGGCGGTCCCCGAGCCCGGACCCGGGCAGGTGAGCGTCGACGTGGCGTACGCGGGGGTGAACTTCGCCGATCTGAAGGCCCGCGCCGACGGCTACCGCGTCCCGGCGCTCCCCTACCGCCCCGGCCTGGAGGTCTCCGGACGGGTCCGCGCGCTCGGTGAGGGCGTCACGGGGCTGAGCGTCGGACAGCAGGTCACCGCGCTGACGGACGCGGGCGCGTACGCGGAGGTCGTGGTCGCCGACGCGGTGACCGTCTTCCCGCTGCCCGAGGGCCTCGGCCCGCGCACGGGCGCCACCCTCCCGACCGTGCTGCCGACGGCGTACGCGCTCGTGCGCACGGTGGGGCGGCTGCGGGCCGGTGAGACCGTGCTCGTGCAGGGCGCGGCGGGCGGAATCGGCACCGTGGCCGGGCAGTTGGCGAAGGCGGCGGGCGCGGCGGCGGTGTACGGGGTGGTGTCGGACGCGGCCAAGGCGAAGCACGCGCTGGGCCATGGCTACGACGAGGTCTTCGCCGGCGACTCGGCCACCGGGTTCTTCACGGACGAGGTGCGGGCCGCGACCGGTGGCCGTGGCGTCGACCTGGTCCTCGACCCCGTGGGCGGGGCCACGCTCCGCGCCGGGCTGGCCTCCCTCGCCCCGTTCGGCCGCCTGGTCTCCTTCGGCAACGCGGGCGGGGAGGCGCCGTGGGCCGTGGGCCAGCCCGAGCTGTACTCCCTCGGGCTGACCGTGTCCGGCTTCTCGGTCCTCGCACTCGCCAGGTCCGCCCCCTCCGAGCTGCGCGCCCTCGCCGAGCGGGCCTTCGCCACGGTCGCCGACGGGACGGTGTCGCTGCCGGTGACCGCCGAGTTCGGCCTGGCGGAGGCGGCCGAGGCCCACCGGCTGATGGGCACCCGCAAGAGCACGGGCAAGCTGCTGCTGCGGGTGGCCCCCGACGAGCGGTGACAACGGTGCTCAGCCGGCCGGGATCTCCCCCACCTTGTCGACGACGCCGACCTCCAGCAGGGCGAGGCGGTCCGAGCCCAGGTACTTCAGGGTCTTCCGGTCGAAGATCCACACGGCGCGGTCGTCGCCCTCGCCGAACGCCAGGCCCACGCCCTCGCGGCCGACGGCGTCCTCCGCCGCCTCGACGACCCGTACACCCGGGATCCGGGCGGCGACCCGGTAGAGCGCGCCGTTCAGTTCGGGCAGCAGCTGGGCGCCGTCGAGCAACGTGGTGATGTACTCCAGCGCGGCCGCCTCATGGGTCGGGCCCTGGCCGCTGGTCGCGGCCCACACCTTGTCGTAGAGCTTGTCGGGGTCCGTGGGCAGCGCCCGCAGTTCACCGTAGAAGCTGTGGTCCGGGTCGGCGGAGAGCGTCATCTGCTCCTCCTTCGCCTCCATCCGCTTCCTGAGGGCCTCGCTCTCGATCTCCTCCGGGATCGGCGGCTGGCCCTCCGGCCAGGTGGTCCGGGCGAGTCCGTCCCGCCCGCCGTCGGCGGAGATCCAGTCGGTCCGCCGGAACGGGTACTCCTTCTCCGGATCCTGCGTGCTCTGCGTGCTCTGCGTGCTCTGCGCGTTCTGCTGGTTCTTCCCGTCCTCGGCGTACTGCCCGCCCTCGAAGGCCTTGCCGGCCGCGACGCTGGGCTTCGCCGTCCCCTGGGTCCTGATGTAGAGGTACTGGTCCTTGCCCACGGGTGTGGGCTCCCCGTCCGTCGCGACCGTCGCGATGCGCTTGAGCAGTCCGGCCGCGTCCTCGTCGACGGCGGCGGGTCCGCGTCCGACCACATCGGTCGTGATCACCGTCGCGAGGACCGCGGCGGCCACGCCGAGCGGCAGCGCGACCAGGGCGATCCGGCGCCACGGGCGGGAGAGCCGGGGCCAGCGGGTTCCCGGGGTCCCGGTCGCGGCGGCGCGCGGTCCGGTGATCCGTACGGTGGCCTCGCCGGTGATCTCCTGCCGGAGGTGGTCCCCCAGCCGGGCCAGCCGGTCGTCCGGCAGCAGCGGGTCACCCGGGCTGGGCAGCAACCGGGCCAGTTCTTCTCGTTCCACGGGGTTCATCGGGCCCTCTCCTGTGCCTGTGCCTGCGTCTGCGCCGACCTGGCCGCCTCGGTGCGGCCACCCGGTATCTGTCCGCCGCCGGGGAGGGGTCTCGTTTCCTCGCGGCGGCCGGGGCGCCGCGCGAGTTCCGCCTCCGCGAGGCCGCGCAGGCGTTGCCGGGCGCGGGCCAGCCGCGACCGTACGGTGCTGACGGGCACGTCCAGGGCCTCGGCGGCGGCCGCGTAGCTCAGCCCCGACCACACGCACAGCGCGAACACCTCGCGCTCGCGGCGGCGGAGCCTGGCGAGGGCCGCGTGCGCGGCGGCGAGCCGGTCGGCGTCCTCCATGCGGCCGACCAGCGCGTCGGAGAAGTCGGGCACGGTCTCGCGGTCGGCATGGCGTTCCGGGAGCCGGGCGAGGGCGGCGCTGTGCCGGCGGGCGGCGCGGCGCGTGTTGCGCAGCACGTTGGTGGCGATCCCGAACAGCCAGGCCCGCAGACTGCTGTCACCGGATCCGATGTCACCGTCGGCGCCGCCCTCGGGACTGCCACTGGCGTTCTCGGCCAGTTCGGTGTCCGACAGCAGCTTCTCGCGCAGCCGCCAGGCTTCCAGGAAGGTCAGGGAGACGACGTCCTCCGCAGTATTCCGGTCGGCCGTCAGCCGCGCGGCATGGCCGTACACGGCCTGCGCATGCTCCCGGAAGAGCCGGCTGAACGCTTCCGGATCGCCGTCCCGTACGCGTGCCCGCAATGAAAGTTCCACGCCCTCCCCTGTCCGCCCGACACCGCCCGTCCCTGTGTCCCCGGTCACACAGGAGGCCGCCTCCCTCCGCCCACCGAACCGCCCTACCTTCAACCCGATGCGCCCACCCGGACAACACCCCACCCCCACGCCCCTGAAAAAGCAGGGGCTGCGCCCCGTGCTTTTCGGCCCGAAAGGGCCGTAGGCCCTTAAGGGGCGCGGGGAACTGCGCGATCAACCCCCACCGGGCCCGCAGACGACGACGCACCCCCAGCCGCCACACCGCGCTGACCGCCCGCACGGCGGCGATGCCGGAGGGGGCGGGTCGCCTGCACACCTACCTGCGGCCACCCCAGGGAGTGGCGCAAATCGCACATCAGGACGATGATGGACAAAGGGTAAGAAGGTGATGATGACGAACGGTCGCGAGTCCGAGAAGCGCCGTTCCTCGTCGCGGCGGCACACCGATGACGGCACCGCCGACGAGGAACGGGTCTCCGCGCCCGAGGCCATGCGGAGCGCGCTGGAGCAGCTCACCGAGTTGCTGGGCCGCGCTCCCGAGTCCGTTTCCGCGCTGAAGCCGACCGACGAGGGCTGGGAGGCCCAGGTCGAGGTCCTGGAGCTGGAGCGCGTCCCGCAGACGACCAGTGTGATGGCCGGCTACCGGGTCGTTCTGGATCCCGCGGGCAAGCTGCTGGCGTACGAGCGCGGTCGCCGGTACACGCGCGCGCAGGTCGACCGGGGCACCCGCTGAGCCGCCGAGGCCGCGGCCGTCGCCGAGAGGCCCGGCGACCGCTGCCGTAGAAGCGGCTCACGGCCCCCCGCCGTACGGCTTCCCTCATCGGAAGGGAAGAGATCGTGACTGTGGTGCCGCAGGGCGAGGGCGGCGCCGTGGCCGCCCGTGGCGGTGGCTCGGGAAACCTCTACGACGTGCTGGAACTGGTCCTCGACCGGGGACTGGTCATCGACGCGTTCGTACGGGTCTCCTTGGTGGGCATCGAGATCCTCAAGATCGACGCCCGGGTCGTGGTGGCCAGCGTGGACACGTATCTGCGTTTCGCGGAGGCGTGCAACCGGCTGGACCTGGAGTCGGGGCGCAAGGCGCCCTCCCAGCTGACGGACATCGTCGGGGACACCACCGAGTCGGGTGCCAAGGGCAAGAGCAAGGGGGCGCTCACGGGCGCGGTGGAGGCCGTCACCGATTCACTGAAGGGACGCGGGGGCGACGACGAGCGCGAGTCCGGGCGCGAGAAGCAACGCGTGCGCTCCGGGGCGCGCAGCGGCACGAGCCGCCGTGCCTCACGGCAGCGCGACGACGGCGACCGGGACGACGGGGACCGTGAGGAGTGAGCGAACCCATGTCGGTGTACGTCTACGCGATCACCAAGGCGGCGCATCCGCTGGGCCTGGACGACGTCAAGGGCGTCGGCGAGGAACCCGCCGCACTGCGCGCCGTCAGCGGCGGCGGTCTGAGCGCCGTCGTCAGCGAGGCCCCCGAGGTGCTGACGGTCAGCCGCCGGGACGTGGAGGCCCACCACGAGGTCCAGGAACAGCTGTGGGCCGAGGGCACCATCCTGCCGATGAGCTTCGGGTTCGTCGCCGAGGACGAGGCCTCCGTGGAAGCGCTGCTCCAGGAGCGGGCCGACGCGTTCTCGCAGCGTCTGGACGAGCTGACGGGGCGCGCGGAGTTCAACGTGAAGGGCGTGGCGGGCGAGGACACCCTCCTGCGCGCCATCCTGACGGAGTCCCCGCAGGCCCGGGAGCTGAACGAGGCGATCCGCGAGGGCGGCGGGACGTACGACGACCGTCTCGCCCTCGGTGAACTCGTGGCCCAGGAGGTGCACGACCGGCAGGAGGCGCTGGGCGCGGAGGCCCTCGCCGCGCTGCGGCCGTACGCCCTGGCCGAGCAGCTCTCCCCGGCCTCCGAGCAGTACTTCGTGAACGCCTCCTTCCTGGTCGACGGCGAGAGGACCGAGGAGTTCGCCGAGGCCGGCGGGGAGCTGGCCGAGGCCCTGGGAGAGGGGATCGAACTGCGGCTGCGCGGCCCGCTGCCGCCGTACAGCTTCGTGTGACGTCATCAGGCCGACAGCCGGCGCCGACAACCGGCCGAGGAGGCGATGTGGTGGGACTGATCGGGACCATTCTGACGTTGCCGGTCGCCCCCGTGCGGGGCGTCGGGTGGGTGGTCGACAAGGTGCGACAGGCCGCCGAGGACGAGTACTACGACCCGGCACCCGTCCAGGAGGAGCTGGTGCGGCTGGAGCGGGCGCGGACCGAGGGCGAGATCGGCGAGGAGGAGTCCGCACGGCGCGAGGAGGAGTTGCTGCACCGGCTGGAGGAGATCAGCGCCTACCGGCTCCAGCAGCAGAGGGAGACAGAGTCATGAACAACGCCACGATCGGCGCGGCCGTTCTCGGCGGTTATCTGCTGGGGCGGACGAAGAAGGCCAAGATCGCCCTCGGCCTCGGCGCGCTGCTGGCCGGTTCCCGGGCCCGACCCGGGCAGCTGGGCAAGGCACTCGACGCGCCGTTCCTCGGTGACCTCACCAAACAGATACGCACCGAACTGACCGAGGCGGGCAAGGCCGCCGCGACTTCCGTGCTGTCGTCCAAGGCCGACAGCCTGGCCGGAACCCTGCACGACCGCACCGCCGGGCTGCGGGAGCGGGCCGAGGGGAACGGCGAGCAGGACGAGGCCGAAGGTGAGGACGAGCCCGAGGCGGAGGCCGAGGCAGAGACCGAGGCCGACGCAGAGGCTCAGGACGAGGTCGAACCCGAAGGCGACGGCGGCGACGAGGGCGACGAAGGCAGCGACAAGGGCTCGGCGCGCCGGAGCGGCGGACGCTCGACGGCGCGGCGCGGCGGTTCGGGCACGCGCTCGGGCTCGGGCACGGGCTCAGGCTCGGCCCGGAAGAGCGCATCGCAGTCGAAGAGCGCACCCCAGTCGAAGACCACCGCGCGCCCGAAGAAGAAGACCGCCGCCACGAGCCGCACCAAGAGCAGCAGCGGCAGCGGCAGCAGGGGTGGCAGCACCAGCAGCCGTGGCGGCGGCACCCGGTCGAGGAGGCAGGACGATGGCTGAGGGCGGAAGGGCGAAAGGCGGCTCGGCGGGCACCCTCAGCAGGACGCGCGACGAGGCCGACGGCAGCGCGGAGTCGGGCACGTCCCGGCTGAAGGAGGAGCTGGAGGACTACATCCAGGCCCGGCTGTCGCTGATGCTCCAGGGCATGGGCCACGGGCTGGGCGAGGGCGCGCGCAAGCTCGGCGACATGAGCACGGGGGCCCTGACGTCGACCGCGTCCCACGCCAAGGACGCGCTGGCCGACAAAGCTAAGAGCGTCACGGGCAAGGCGAAGGACGCCGTCGGCGACAAGGCCGGGGAGGTCAAGGAGACGGTGAAGGACGCCGTCGGCAAGGGCCACGGCAAGGACCCCTCGGGCGGCAGCGGCAAGGGCCACACGATCATCGAGGACATCGATGTGGGCGTGCCGGTGCGCGAGGCGTACGACCAGTGGACGCAGTTCCAGGAGTTCGAACGGTTCGCCAAGGGCGTGGTCGGCGTCGAGCAGAAGGACGAGACCACCACCCAGTGGCACGTCAAGGTCGCCAAGTCCAACCGGCACTGGCGCGGCAACATCACCGAACAGGTGCCCGACGAGCGCATCGCCTGGACGTCCGAGGGCGAGAAGGCGACCACCAGGGGCGTCGTCACCTTCCACCCGCTCGGCGAGAACCTCACCAAGGTGCTGCTCGTCCTGGAGTACTTCCCCAAGGGGCTCTTCGAGAAGGTCGGCGGTCTGTTCCGCGCCCAGGGCCGCCGCGCCCGCCTCGACCTGAAGCTCTACCGCACGTTCGTGATGATGCGCGGCGAGGCCACCGGCGGCTGGCGCGGCGAGATCCACGACGGAGAGGTCCAGGAACCGGAGGAGGACGACGACGAGAACGCCGACACCGACGAGGACGCGGAGGACTCCGAAACCGACGAGGACGCACCCGAGGCGGAGGCCGACGCCGACGCCGACGCCGAGGAAGGCGAGTGGGAGGAGGACGAAGGGGAGCCCACGGACGAGTACGAGGACGACCGCGACGACGCCGACGACGAGTACGCCGAGGACGAGGAACCCGAAGACGAGGAACCCGAAGACGAGTACGAGGAAGAAGAGGAGGGGGAGTACGAGGACGAGGACGACGAAGGGCGGGGGAAGGCGAGGTCGAGTGAGCCGTGACCCCCACCCCGTCCGACTCCCCCGTCCCCTCCTCCTCCACCTCGCCGACGCGGAGCCCGTACCCGTACGGCGGCGGTCAGGGCTCCAGCGCCAACCTCGCCGACATCCTCGAACGGGTGCTCGACAAGGGCATCGTCATCGTCGGTGACATCAAGATCAACCTGCTCGACATCGAACTGCTCACCATCAAGCTGCGCCTCCTGGTGGCCTCCGTCGACAAGGCCAAGGAGATCGGCATCGACTGGTGGGAGCACGACCCCGCCCTCTCCTCCCGCGCGACCCGCTCCGACGGCCGCCGCTCCCTCGCCGACGAGAACGAGCGGCTGCGCGCCGAGGTGAGAGAGCTGCGCGAGCGCGTCGACGAGTCCCGGTCGGAGCTGCCCCCGCGCCGCGAGTCCCCACGCCGTGAGCCGGAGCGCCGTGAGCCGGAGCGCCGTGCGCCCGAGCGCCGCAAGGAGGGCCGTCCGCGGGCCCGGCCGGCGGAGCCACGCCGCAAGCGCCGCAGGCCGGTGGAGGACGAGGAACCCGAGGTCGTCGAGGCCGACGTGGTGGACGACGAGGACGAGGACGAGGGCTGAGGAGGGCTCGCCGACGATGACCGCGTACGGCGACCACGACGCCGCCTCCGCCTACGACGACTTCGACCGCCCCCTCGCCGGCCGTCAGGTCGCGCTGATCGACCTGCTCGACCGGCTGCTGAGCGGCGGTGTCGTGCTCACCGGGGACCTCGTCCTGAGCGTCGCGGACATCGACCTGGTGCGGGTGTCGCTGCGCGCGGTGATCGTCGCCGTACGCGAACAGATGGACGAGCAGTGGGCGCTGGCCCTGCCGCCCGACGCAGGCCCCGACCCCGGCCCCGACCCCACCCGGCCCCCCTCGGAAGGAGGCGACGCCCATGACGACCCCCCGGTCCCCCCGGACCCCCCGGACCCCCCGCTCTGACGGTGGCCCCCACACCGACCGCCTCCGCGAGGTCAGTGAGGCCGCGACCCGCGCGTTCTCCCTGCTGCCCGCCCGGCCGGAGGACATCCCCCCGCCGCCCGCCCCCGGCCGGGCCGGTACCGGGAACGTGGCCCGCCGGCTGCGCACGGACCCCGACACGGTCGAGCGGGACCTCGTCCGGCTCGTCCTCACCATCGTCGAGCTGCTCCGCCAGCTGATGGAACGCCAGGCCCTGCACCGCGTCGACCAGGGCGGCCTGACCGAGGACCAGGAGGAGCGTCTCGGTATGACCCTGATGGTCCTGCACGACCGGATGAACGAACTCTGCGACCGCTACGGCCTCACCCTCGACGACCTCAACCTCGACCTCGGCCCCCTGGGCACCCTCCTCCCGACCGATCCGGCGCCGCGCACGTGATCCCGGCGCTTCTCGGGCAGAGTGTCGTCATGGATCGGGCACAGGCACGGGCATGGCTCGTCACCGCGGTCGAGGAGGCACGGGCCGGGCTCGCGGAGGGCGGTGTCCCGATCGGGGCGGCGCTCTACGGGCCGGACGGAACCCTGCTCGGGCGCGGGCGCAACCGCCGTGTGCAGGACGGCGATCCGTCCGCGCACGCGGAGACGGCGGCGTTCCGCGCGGCGGGACGGCAGCGGACGTATCGCGGGACGACGATGGTGACGACGCTCTCGCCGTGTTGGTACTGCTCCGGGCTGGTGCGGCAGTTCGGGATCTCACGGGTGGTGGTCGGGGAGGCCACGACCTTCCACGGCGGGCACGACTGGCTCGCCGAACACGGTGTGGAGGTCCTGGTGCTGGACGACCCGGAGTGCGTGGCCCTGATGCGCGACTTCGTCGAGCACCACCCGGCTCTGTGGCACGAGGACATCGGAGACGCACGTGACATCGAGGACGCCAGTGACATCGGAGACTCCAGTGACACCAGTGACACCAGGCAGTAGGCCCCGTATCCCCACCGTCGATCTGCGTCCCTGGGTCGACGGCGGCCCCGAGGACCGCGCCCGGATCGCCCGGACCGTCGACGAGGCGCTCCAGACCGCCGGGTTCCTGCTGGTCACCGGCCATGGGGTCGATCCGGCGCTCCGGACGCGCATCCGGGAGGCCGCGCGCGCCTTCTTCGTGCTGCCCGTGGAGGCCAAGCAGGCGTACGAGGTGAAGGTCGGCGGGCGCGGGTGGCTCGGGCCGGGGGCCGAGGCGAACGGGTACGCGGAGGGGACGGAGACCCCGCCGGACCTGAAGGAGTCGCTGACGTTCGCGACGCACGAGCCGTTCGACGACCCGGTGGTGAACGCGGAGTGGTACCGACCGAACGTCTGGCCGGCCGAAGTCCCGGACCTCCGGCCCCTCTGCGAGGAGTACCTCGCCCGCATGGGCGAGCTGGAGAACCTGCTGCTCGCCCTCCTCGGTGAGGCGCTCGGCCTCGAACCGGACTTCTTCTCCCGGCACATGAGCCACCCCACCTACGGCTTCAACATCAACTGGTACCCGGGGACGGAGATCATCGGCGACCCGGTGCCGGGCCAGTTCCGGATCGGCCCGCACACCGACTTCGGGACGGTCACGATCCTGGACCGGCAGGCCGGGAAGGGCGGGCTCCAGGTGTACACGGACGAGGGCGGCTGGGAGGACGCCCCGTACGACCCGGACGCCTTCACCATCAACATCGGTGACCTGATGGCCCGTTGGACCGGCGACCGCTGGCGTTCCGGCCGGCACCGGGTGCTGCCGCCGCCGGCCGACGAGCCCGCCGAGGAGCTGATGTCGCTGGTCTACTTCGGCGAGTGCACCCCCGGCACGATCGTCGAGTCCGTACCGGCGCCGGTCGGCCGTGTGGCGCACCCGCCGGTGGACTCGCACGTGTACCTGCGGGCGCAGCTGGACTCGATCACCGTCGACTGACCCCGGGGGCCTGCGGATCGCGGTGCCGCGTGATCCACCAGGCGACGACCTGGGCGCGGCCGGAGAAGGCGAGCTTGTTCAGGATGTTCTGGACGTGACCGTCGACCGTGCGCCGGGAGACCGCGAGCCGGGAGGCGATCTGCCGGTTGCTCAGGCCCTCGGCCACCAGCGCGGCCACTTCCCGCTCCCGAGGGGTCAACGGACACGGGTCGGCGACCGGGACGCCGGGGAGGGCCGGGGCCTCCGGCACGGTCCCGGGGCCGGCATCCGTGCTGGTGCCGGCCTCAGCATCGGGCCCGGCATCGCGGGCGGAATCGGCAGCGGGCCCTGCACCAGCCCTGGCCCCAGCCCCAGCCCCAGCCCCAGCCCCAGCATCGACAACCACCGGAAGCTCCGCATCGGCGTCCAGGGCGTAGGCGATGGCCTGGGCCGGGGTGTCGAGCCGGGCGCCCTCGGCGTGTGCCGCCCGGTAGACGTCCTGGCCCAGCGCGCCGACGAGCACCTCCTCGCACCGCGCGTGCGGCTCGGCGATGCGCGGGCCGTGCGCGGTGATGTCGGTGCCGACGCAGCGGGCGAGCGCCGCCACGGCACCCAGGAGCCGTGCCGCCCGGCGGTGGCCGCCGTCGGCCGCGGTGGCCCAGGCGAGCAGTTCGAGTTTCATACAGGCGCCGAAGAGGTCGTCGAAGCCCTGCTGGAGGGCGATCGAGTCCCGGGTGAGCGCCAGACACGCGTCGCGGTCCCCGCGGTCCCACGCCGCGCGGGCCAGGGCCCACAGAGCGTGCCCGCGGCCCCATCGTTCACCGTGCGCCTCCGCCAGCGCGGCGGCCTTCCGGCCGGTCGCGGTCGCGCGCGGGTCACCCGCCTCGTTCTGGACCAGGGCGAGCTGGAACAGCGACAGGAGCTGTCCGCTGGTGTCACCGGCGGCCGCGTGAGCGGTCACCGCGGCCTCGGCCAGCTCCAGGGCCTCCGGCAGCCGCCCCCGGCGGGCCGCGGCTCTGCCGCGATGGGTGCGGACGTAGGCGCGGACCCCCGGGAGGTCCAGCTCGTCCGCCAGTCGGCCGGCCTCGGCCAGCCACGCGTCGCAGGTGTCGAGGTCGCACTGCGACAGGGCCACCCAGGCGGCGACCCACAGGGCCTGGGCCCGCGCCGGCGTGGGCTCGGGCGCGGCGGCCAGGGCGCGGGTCAGCCGGCGGCGGCCCTCGCCGAGGAACCCGCCGGCGCACCAGTGGAAGCGCAGCGCGGCGGCCAGCGCCAGGGTGGCCTGCGGATCGTCGTCGTGGTCCAGCGCGGCCTGGAGATTGCCGTGTTCCGCGCGGAGCCGGGCCAGGCCCTCCTCCTGTCCGGGGCCGCACCAGGTGTCGGCGATCCGTTGCGCGAGGCGGTGGAAGTGGTCCCGGTGGCGCCCCAGCAGGGCCTGCTCCTCGCCGGACTCGGCCAGCCGTTCCCGCCCGAACTCGCGGATGCTCGCCAGCAGGCGGTAGCGGCGGCGGCCCTCGTGCGCACAGGTCAGGACGACGGACTGGGCGACGAGCCGGTCCAGCAGGTCCAGGACGTCCGCGCGGGCGATGCCGTCGCCGGGGCACACCTCCTCGGCCGCCTCCAGGCCGAACCCTCCCGCGAAGACCGACAGCCGCCGCCACAGCAGCCGCTCGGCCGGACCGCAGAGGTCGTAGCTGTAGCCGATCGCCTCGCGCAGGGTGCGCTGCCGTGGCAGGCCGGTACGGGAGGCGGTCGTCAGGAGGGCGAACCGGTCGTTCAGACGGTCGGCCACCTGTTCGACGCTGAGGATGCGCAGCCGTGACGCGGCCAGCTCGATGGCGAGGGGCAGCCCGTCGAGGTCGGTGCACAGCCGGGTGACCAGGGCCTGGTCGGTGTCGGTGGGCGTCGTCTCCGTGCGGACGGCCGCGGCCCGGTCCCACAGCAGGGTGACGGCGTCGTCGGGCGGCAGCGGCATGACGGTGAAGACGTGCTCGCCCGGCACGCCCAGGCAGTGGCGGCTGGTCGCCAGCATGCGGAGATCCTGGTTGCCCGGCAGCAGGGCCTGGGCCAGTTCCGCGCAGGCGTCGGCCAGATGTTCGCAGTTGTCCAGTACCAGCAGCGCGCGGCGTTCGGCCAGCCGCCGGGCCAGCCGGTCGAGGACCCGGCTGGTCCCGGGGTCGGGGACGCCCAGGACGTTCGCGACCAGTCCGGCCACGGCCGCCGGGTCCCGCAGCGGGGCCAGGTCCATCAGCCACACCCCGTCCGGGAACGTCGTACGGGACGCGCACGCGGCCTCCAGCGCCAGCCGGGTCTTTCCCACACCGCCCGCGCCGGTGAGCGTCAGCAGCCTCGCCGTACCGAGGCGGCGGCGGATCTCGGCCAGGTCGTCACAGCGACCCACGAACGAGGTGAGAACAGGAACCGCGAGCAGGTTCCCCGCCCGGGAGCTGAGAACGGCCATTCCGCTCCTCTCGTGAACCAGGACCGGAACCGACATCGGAACCGAAATCGGAACCGGAGACGGAATCGGCTGACGGATTCGGCTGACGGATTCGGCTGACGGACAGCGAAACACACGAATCGGGACGAAAACAGTGTGTTTCCTGTGTGAGGCATCTCGCACGGCCTCGAAGCGACCGCAGGTCAAGGGGGTTCACCAGGTAAGGACCCCGCAAAAGTACGTATGGCCCCGCCCGGACCCCCACGTCGACTCTGCTGCCCGGCGCTCGACGGGAGCGCTCCCACACCTTCGACAGTGAGGTCGACATGACACACGCTCTGACACCCGGCAAGCGGCGGCACGGCAGGAAGCGGAACGGCGTGGCACTGGGTACGGCGGTCGCCGTCCTCGTGACGGGAGCCACCTACCTCTCGACCCTCCCGGCCTCCGCCGAGACGAAGACCCAGGCCGGCCGGCTCTCACTCGTCCTGGAGAAGAACCAGTACGCCCATATCGGCTACCGGGGCCCCTTCGGGGAGTCGACCAGCTTCACCGTCGACTTCCCGGGCATGAAGGTGAACCCCAACGCTCCGGTGTCCCTCAACGACATCAACAACAAGCTCAACCAGTCCGTCACCCAGATCAAGAACCTGACGGGCTGGGACATCAGGAGACAGGGGGACCGGGACATGGTCGCGCGGGAGATCACGCGACTTGAGGACTCCCTCAGCGAACTCAAGGCCAGGGGCGTGAACCTGTCCCGCACCCGGAACGCCCTGGACAAGGTGCAAGCCGTCACCACCGAGCTGCAGAAGGTGAACAAGTGCCGGGGCCGGTGCCTGAGCGTGACGTCCCACTTCCTGCGCAACATCTCGCTGATGGCCGTCGGAGCGGTGCTCACGGGCGTCGTCACCGGTGGCCTCCTCGCCACCGCGCCCGCGGCGGCCGTCGGAGCGGTCATCGCCGTCATGGTCGGTGTGGCCACGGCCGGCTTCCAGGCCTTCCAGGAGTACCGGGCCCAGCAGGTGAACATCCGCGACGCGGCGATACGGCACCAGTTCAACAACGCCTTCAACGGGTGGAACGCGTTCCACATGAGTGCGCTCGCCCAGGTCCAGAAGCAGTTCGACGACGAGAGGTCGGAGACGCGCAACGCGCTCAAGGCCATGCAGGACGAGATCAACGAACTGCGCCGGGGCCGCAACCTCCAGCAGGTCAGCACCCAGAACAGCGACCTGCTGGCCCCGCAGGGCAAGGCCCCGAGCCGTCCCGACGCCCGGACCCCCCAGCCCAGCCAGTCGGCGACGGCACCCGCGCCGCAGCCCACCCGCTCCGGCGCCGCGACAGCCCGGGGATAGTCGGCAGGGCGGCCGCCCCACCCCTCCCCACCAGGGAACCCCCTCGCCCCGAAACCCGTCTTCCCCCTCGCGTCATCTTGTATCGAGTGTTTGACACAAGATCCCGGCCACGGCATCTTGTACTCACTGCTTGATACAAGATGATCCGGGGGGATCTCCGCATGCTCGACACCGCCCCGCTCCAGCAACGATTGCTCGACCACGCCGACCACTACGCCCGCTGGTCCGGGCTGGCCATCGGTCTCGTCCTCGCGCAGGCGCTGTCCACGCTGGGGCACATCGAGTTCGAACAGCGGGTCGTGTTCTGCCTGACGGCCTTCGGCCTGTGCGCGGTGGCCGGCGTCCTGCTCGCCGACGCGCTCACCCTGCGCCCGCAGGAGGCGGTGCGCACCGCGAGTCTCGCCCCGCGCCTGGTCAGAGACCATGTGCCACCGCACATGGGCCCGTTGATCGTCCTCCAGGGACTGTCCCTCGTCGTCCTGCTGGTGATCACGGCCGCCACCGCGTCCGTCGACCCCGACCGGATGTTCATCACCGGCAAGGTCGTCGACATCACCTGCAACGGGATGCGCGCCACCCTCGGCCCCTGGCCCGGCCTGTACTACAGCCTCCCGATGTTCGGCGCGCTCGCCATAGCGACCCCGACCTGCGTCTGGGCGCTGCGCCGCATCGCGCACGGGCCGGGCGGGGAACAGCAGCGCCACGACCGCGCGTGGGCGGTCACCGGGGCCTGGGGCCTGCTGGTGTCCAGCCAGCACCTGTACGCGGTGCTGATGATCTCCGTCTCGCTGACGGAGACGGGCTGCGCCGGGGTGCTGGGCGCGCTCACCTTCTGGGTGTTCTACCCGCTGGCCCTGCTGAACGTGTTCACCGTCGCCTGGTCCCTGGTCACGGTCGTGGCCCCCCGCGCGGTCGAGAACGAGGCGGCGGCAGAGGGGTCGTCCGACGATGACTGAGGCCGCCGTACGCGTCGACACCACCAGCCAGGTCCCGCCGTACGAGCAGATCCGCGCGCAGCTCGCCGCGCTGATCGTCACCGGCCGGCTGGCCGAGGGCGAACGGCTGCCGACGGTACGTCAGCTGGCCACGGACCTCGGCCTCGCACCGGGCACGGTCGCCCGCGCCTACCGCGAGCTGGAGGCCGGCGAACTGGTCCGCACCCGCCGGGGCGCCGGCACCCGGGTGGCGGCGCCCCGAACGGGCCCCGCCCGCTCGTACACCGCCCAACTCGCCACCCTCGCCCGCGACTTCACCGCCTCGGCCCGCGCGCTGGGCGCCGACACCGAAGCGATCCTGACCGCCGTCCGCGACGCACTGGGCCCGGACCGGCCCTAGAGCCGCCCTCTCCGGAAGGTGACTCCGAGGACCCCACTCACGCCGCTGCCGAACGCCATTCCCCACGCCAGGTTGCCGAAGACGGCCACTCCCAGAGCGACCCCGACGGCGACACCGATCAGCATGCCCACGGCCAGCCCGACACCGAGGGACGACGCCCCGTCGCCCTCACGACGGGACCTCCTCCAGCGGCTCCAGCACGGCGTAGTCCCCGAAGCTCCGCCGGTAGCGCAGGTGCCGGGTCTGCTGGGTGTGTTGGCGCTGCCACTCCTCCACGGCCGCCGGATCGCTCCGTACGCCCGACTCCGCGCCGCACTCCGCCTCGTCGCCCGAGACGCACCGCGCCTCGTACTCCGGTTCGGCCGTCGCGTCCTGCGTGATGACGTACGGCACGTACCGGAACACGCGGCGCGGGCGGACCGCGCCGGCCGCCGTGTGCTCCCGTCGCTGATGCTGCCGGAGCAGCACGTTCGCGTCGGTCTCCGCGCTCCAGTCGTAGCGCGCCCGCGCCTCGTCCCGCCGTACGGCCAACTCGGCACACGCGATGCAACCGGTCACCGGAACGGGTGGCGGCCCCTGGGGCTCACGTTGACGCAACGTCACACCCTCCTCTTCGTACGACGGTTGGCCGCTCTCAGCTGCGCCCCGATCCGCTCCGCCGGAGTCGCCGGCCGCAGCGTCGCCGGGTCGGCCTCCCACTCCCGGCCACCACCGACGGGACGCAGCAGCGCGTACGGCCCGACTCTGTCCCGGTACTCCCCCACGCGCCGCGTCCGCGGATCGTAGACAAGCTGCCCTTCTGGTTCCACGCGCACTCCACAGCCCTGTTCGTCACTCTGGGTGTACATAGCGTCGCCGATGGGAACGGTCGCAATCAACGCGCGACGTGTGGCAATGGGCCTTTGCCACGAACAGCACGAGAGGGACGTCATGACCAGGCGGAACGCGGAAGGTGCCGGTGGGACCGGGAGTTCGGTGCTGTTCGGCGAGGTGCTGCGGCACTACCGCGAGGCGGCGCTCCTGACGCAGGAGGCGCTGGCGAGGAAGATCCCGTGCGACCGGTCGCAGGTGGCGAAGATCGAGGCGGGCACGAGGGTGCCGAGCGATCAGTTCGCGAAGCGGTGCGATGAAGTACTGGACACGGGTGGGGTGTTGGCCCGGATGTGGGCCAAGGTCGACTGGTATCCGGAGGTTCAGCATCCGGACTGGTTCGCACGCAGGGTCGAGTTGGATGAGCAGGCGGTTGCCCTGCGGGCCTACCAGGAGCAGCTCATCCCCGGCTTGCTACAAACTCCGGGCTACGCACACGCGTTGTTCTCCCGAGTCTCGACCGGCGACGAGTTGGACGAACGCGTCCGGGCGAGGATGAGCCGCCAGCCGCGCTTCCTGGCCGACAACGGCCCGTTGTACATCGCGATCCTGGACGAGAGTTGTCTCCGCAACCCGGTCGGGAGCCCGGAAATCATGCGTGAGCAGTGCGCGCATCTGCTCAGTGTCGGGCAGCGCCCCAACATCCGTATCCAGGTGGCCCCCGCAGGTATCTACGGGCTCGTTCGCCCCAGGGTCTCCATGTCCCTGATCGAACTGCCCGATGAGCGGTGGATCTACTCGGAGTCGCAGGGCCGTGGCCACTTCATCAACGATCCGGCGCTCTACGCCGTCGGCAGCCGGATTTATGATGTGCTCAGGGCGGACGTTCCGTCAGCCCGTGAGTCTGCTGCCCTGATCAGCAACGTGATGGAGGGGTACGAGCAGCATGGACAGGTTCGAGCTGAGCGCGGCGATCTGGATCAAGAGCAGCCACAGTGGCGAGGACGGCGGCGACTGCATCGAAATCGCCCCCGGTTTCCCCGGACCCCTCCCCGTCCGTGACAGCAAGAACCCCCACGGCCCCGTACTGGTCATCAACCGAACCGCCTGGCTCTCTTTCATAGGCGCCGTACGGTCGGAGTCGTAAGCGAACGGGCAGTCCTCGCCGTACTCCGAAACAACTGCCCCTCCCTCCACAGCTGTTGATAATCACAGCAGCTATGACAACGGCAACACCAAAGCAACTCCCCTTCGTCGTGCTCGCGGGCGCCCGAGGGCTCGGCAAGAGCACGGCGTTGCGGGAGCTGCGGGAGACGTACCGGGGCCGTAACCCCGTCGCCCTGATCGACGGGGAGGAGACCCAGTTCGACCGACCGCCCCCGGACCAGCCGGCGGAGTCGTGGTCGCCCGCATACCAGGCGCTGCTGGCGATCGCGGAGCAACTGGCGGAGCCGGTGACGCGGACGGGACGGATCACGTTCCCCCGGCTGACGTCGGGGCTGCTGGCGGTCGCGGCCGGGGGCTGGGGCGACCGGGATCTGCCTCGGATCAGGGAAGTGGCGGAACGGATACTGCTGCTGAGCGGCACCGGAGCCAAGGTGACCGTGAAGCT
This sequence comes from Streptomyces sp. NPDC107538, assembly GCF_055657445.1. Taxonomy (NCBI): domain Bacteria; kingdom Bacillati; phylum Actinomycetota; class Actinomycetes; order Kitasatosporales; family Streptomycetaceae; genus Streptomyces; species Streptomyces sp. NPDC107538. The sequence goes on from NZ_JBVKAY010000002.1 coordinate 960,024, forward strand.
GGTCGCCTCGATGTCGGATCGGAGCCCGGTGGTCGAGGCGATCATCGAGGCGGCGCTGGAAACGGTCTCGGAGGGTCTGTCTCCCTCGCGTCGGCGGCTGAAGAAGGGCGCGGTCTGGTACCGCGACTACCCGAAGGCCGGCGGCAACCCGAAACTCGGTCTGGTCCTGCTGTCGCGTCACTTCAGGGCGGGCGGAGCCCCTCGTACGCACGCCGAGCGGTATCTCGTGCGGGCACTGCTGGCGGACCTGGACGCGCCCCGGGTGGGACGGCCGGTGGTGTTGATCGACAACGTCCAGGAAACGGCCGGGCGGCGGCTGATGGAGTCGGTGTTGCGGGAGCGGGCCGAGGGGGTCGCGGACCCGGTGGTGTTCTTCGCGGCGCTCCGTGGGCCGGATCACCCGGCGCTGCGCGACGCGGCGCGCCGGACGCTGCCGGAGGTGACGGAAGAGAGCGGTTGGACGCCGGGGAGGACACCGTCGTCCCATGCGCTGCTGCTCGCGTTGCCTCACTTGTCCTCCGACGCCACTCCGCGTGCGATCGGTGCGGCCTGCACGGGGATCGCGAAGGCGGGCTGAGCGAGTACGCCTCCCGGGGCCGGTCACGTGCCCGGCCCCGGGAGGTGTGGGTGATCCTCGGCGGATCAGCCCGCCGCGCTCGCCAGCTCCTCCGGGGTCAACTCCGAGAGGGGCCGGCTGTCCCTGGCATTGGGCGTAGCCGGCTCCGCCGGCCCTCCGGCCTCCTCCGCGCCGTAGGCCACTTCCGCACCACCGGCCTCTTCCGCGCCGTACGCCTTCTCAGCGCCATGGGCCTCTTCCGCGCCGTACGCCTCCTCGGCTCCGTGGGCCTCCTCCGCGCCGTACGCCTCTTCCGCCCCGTGGGCTTCCTCCGCCCCGTGGGCTTCCTCCGCCCCGTGGGCCTCTTCCGCGCCGCTGCCGACTGGGGTGGCGGAGTGGGAATCCGGGGTCACCGCGACGGTGTCGTGGGCCGAGGCCGAGGCGATGCCGGCCGTGCCCGCGGCGGCCAGGACGGTTCCGGCGGCGATGCTGTACAGCCGACGGCGGTTCTTCGAGATCTTGCGGTGCTTCAACGAACTTCCTCTGTTCGGGGGCCAGTTGTCTCGGTCGCGGGCCGCCGCATGGCAACGCGGAAGCCCTCGTGAGACAGAAGTACGGGCGTGGGAAGAAACAGGTTGCACGCGGCGGCGAAAGAAATCTTCTGGCCGCGCCATGCAACCCCGCAGGCCGGATCCCCGTATGTACGACCGGCAGGATGACGCGCAAGCGGAGGTCAGCAAGAGTGAGGGAAGCAGTCCGGGAACGGGAGTTCCGGGAGTTCGCCGAGGCACGGCAGGCACAACTCCGGCGCAGCGCCTACCTGCTGTGCGGGGACTGGTACCAGGCGCAGGACCTGACCCAGACCGTCCTGATGAAGCTCTACGCGGCCTGGGGACGGGTCCGCCGGGACGGCAACGTGGACGCCTACTCGCGCACCATCCTCACCCGCACCTTCATCGACCAGCAGCGCAAGGGAGGCTGGCGCGAGGAGCCGATGAGCGAGCCGCCCCATCGTTCCGCTACCGTGCCGGTCGCACCGGAGTTGCACATGATGATGCGAGAGGCGCTCATGGAGCTGTCGCCCCGCTATCGGGCCGTGCTGGTCCTGCGATTCTGGGAGGACTGGACCGTCGAACAGACGGCACACGCGTTACGGGTGAGTCCGGGGACGGTGAAGAGCCAGAGCGCCCGGGGGCTCGCCCGACTGCGTGTCATCGTCGAGAACATGAACACGGAAGGGACGGTCAGGTGAGGCCGGACATGGACGAGCGCGACGACGACGCCCTGCACGCCGCCTTCCAGGAACTCCTCGGCGCGCGGCCGGAACCGCCTCTGCCCAGCGTCGTCGACGCGGCCGTGACCGGTGGCCGCCGCATCCGGCGCCGTCGCGTGGTGCTCGCCGCGGCGAGCACCCTCACGGTCGTGGCCTGCACGGTCGCCGTGGCCACCACCCTGTCCGGGTCGGACGCCGGACGCGGTCCGCGGCCCGTCGCCCCGGCCGCCACTCCCCCCGCGACGCCCGGCCCGACCACAGCCGCACCGGAGGACGGCCGCGCGCAGCCCGCGGACGGCACGGCCACTGGCGGAGGGGCGGCTGAGGAGGACTCGACCGGTGGGGCCGAGCCCGCTCACACGCCTTAGGCGACCGCCGCGTACTTCGGGCGGTCAGGCTCCTACGGACCGGAGCGCCGCCAGGCCCACGTCCGCGTAGGAGTGCTTGCCGCTGACGAAGATGTTGACGCCGTAGTAGTTGAACAGCCAGCAGGCGAACGCGGCGATCGCGATGTACGCGGCCTTCCGGCCCTTCCAGCCGGCCGTGGCCCGCGCGTGCAGATACGCGGCGTAGCAGACCCAGGTGATGAACGACCAGGTCTCCTTGGGGTCCCAGCCCCAGTACCGTCCCCACGCGTCGCCCGCCCAGATCGCGCCCGCGATGATCGTGAACGTCCACAGCGGGAAGACGGCGGCGTTGACCCGGTACGAGAACTTGTCGAGGGACGCCGACGCGGGCAGCCGCTCCATCACGGACGTCGCGAACCGGCCGGGCCGGCCGCCGCTCGCGAGCTTGCTCTCGTAGGAGTCCTTGAACAGGTACAGGATCGTGCCGACCGCGCCCACGTAGAAGACCGCGCCGCAGAAGATCGCGGTGGAGACGTGGATGTACAGCCAGTACGAGTGGAGGGCGGGAACCAACTGGTCGCTGGCGGTGTACAAGACAGTGACGGCAAGACCGAGATCGAGGAGGACCGTCGTGATGAGGGGAAGCCCGAGCCAGCGGATGTTCTTCTTCAGCGCGAGCAGCGAGAGGTACACGCCCACGGCCACGGTGGAGAAGGTGATGTTGAACTCGTACATGTTGCCCCACGGCGCCCGCTGCACCGAGAGCGCCCGGGTGAGCACCCCGCCGAACTCCACGAGGAAGGCCAGCACGGTCAGGGACACGGCGATACGGCCGTAGAGGTCCCCCTGCTCGTCCCCGCCGTGGGCGCCGGGCCCGTCCGGCACGTCCCGGGCACCGGCGGCGGCCCGCACGACCACCTTCGGCCGCTCCAGCACGCTCGTCCCACCGGCCGACTTCACCGTCACCGCGGGCGCGTCCGCCTTCTTGGCGTCCTTCGCGTCCTTGGTGTCGGCGGTCAGCGCGGCAGCCGTACGGCCCACCTTGCTCCGGCTCCCGAAGAGCCATTCGGCGATGTACGCGAAGAAGGCCAGGGTGTACACGGCCATCGCGGAGTAGATCAGCGTGTTGCTGATATTCGCGAGGTTCTCGTTCGTCGCGGCGGCGAGAGTCACGGCTTCTCAGTCCCTTCGGTCTCGGAGTCTGCGCTGTCTGCGGGCAATCGTGCCGCTGGGGCGATGGGGGTCCCCCCGCTCGAGCGAAGCCGAGAGTGGGGGAGGGTGGGCGCGGCGGCACCCTGCAAGCGCCGGTCAGCGTCACCGCCGTCGACCTCAGCGGCAGCAGCCGGCTCACCATCGGAAGCAAGCTCACCAACACTCGGAGCCCGTTCATGCACCAGCGCGGCCAAGTCACCCAGTTCCTCCGGCACCTTCGCCGACTCACTGCGCCCAAGCCCCGCCATCTCCACGACGGTCACCCCGTCCGCCCCGGCCACGGCCCGCACCCACACCCGCCGCCGCTGGATGAACAGCGACCCGGCAAGACCGAGGATCGCGGTGATCGCCCCCCCGAGCGCCCACCCGCTCCCGGGCTGCTGCGTGACCTGGAACCCGGCCCACTCCTTCACCCCGTCGAAGGTGACCGTCCCGTTCCCCCCGGGCAGCGTCATCGTCTCCCCCGGCTTCAGGTTCTCCCGTACCTGCGCGCCCTCGGAGTCCTTGTACGCCTTCAGCTTCCGCTTCTCCAGCCGGTACACGCTCTGCGGCACACCCGAGTCGACCCCGAGGTCCCCGTGGTACGGCTCCAGGTTGAGCACGGGGTTCAGCAGCGCGGGGAACTGCGAGACCACCGCCGTGTTCTTACCGCCGTACGAAGGGAGGAAGAAGGCCTGGAAGCCGAGCTGCTCCCGCTCCCCCTTGGCGTTGGTGTAGCCGTCCATGACCTTGATCGCGCCGGACGAGGTGACGTTGGAGTCCAGCGGCAGCAGCGGCGCCGCGTCGTTGAAGACGACCTTGCCCTTGGCGTCCCGCACGGTGATCACGGGCGCGTAGCCGTGGCTGACGAGATAGACCTTCGAGTCGCCGATCTCCAGCGGCTTGTTGACCTCGATCTTGGTCGACCGCTCCTTGCCGTCGGCGCCGACCGCGTAGTCGATGGACGCCTCGTAGATCCGCGGGGTGCCCTTGTTCGGCCCGCTGACCTCGTACGTGCCGCGGAAGTTCTCGAGGTCGAAGCTGAAGGGGTTGAGGTCCTCGGCGGTGAAGAGGTTGCCGGACTTGAAGTCGTCGTACTGCGTGAGGGTGTTGGCGAAACCGTCGCCCTCGACGATCAGCTTGTTGCCCTCGGAGCGGTAGAGCTGGCCCCAGGCGAAGGCGATGAGCATCACGATCAGGGCGATGTGGAAGGCGAGGTTGCCCGCCTCCCGGAGGTAGCCCTTCTCGGCGGCGACCGCGTCCCCGACGAGGTGCGAGCGGAACCGCCGCTTCTTCAGCGTCGTCAGCGCGACCTCACGCACCTGCTCCGGCGTGGCCTCCGTACGCCAGGTCGTGTACGCGGGCAGCCGGGTCAGCCGCTTGGGCGCGCCCGGCGGACGGCCGCGCAGCTGGCCGACGAACTGCCAGGTGCGGGGCACGATGCAGCCGATGAGGGAGACGAAGAGCAGGATGTAGATCGCCGAGAACCACACCGAGCTGTAGACGTGGAACAGCCCGAGCTTCTCGTAGACCGGCCCGAGGGTGTCGTGCCGCTCCATGAAGTCGGCGACCTTGGTCTCGTCCTGCCCGGACTGCGGGATCAGGGAGCCGGGGATCGCCGCGAGCGACAGCATGAAGAGCAGGAGCAGCGCGATCCGCATGGAGGTCAGCTGCCGCCAGAACCAGCGGGCCCACCCGATCACACCCAGCGAGGGCAGGTTGGGGGCGTCTTCCTGCGGGGCGGTGGACAGCTGCGATCCGGCGGCGCCGAGGTCGCCGTCGTCGGCCGGGCGGCCCGTGCCGTCGCCGGTGCGCTCGGCGGTGTTCTCTCGCTCGCCGGAGGCCTCGCGGCCGGAGTCGGTCGTCGTCATCGCTCAGATCCCAGGGGTGAAGCCGGCGGACCAGACCTGCATCTCCTGAATGATGCGGTCCCAGGCGCCGGTCAGCATGAGCAGTCCGATCGTGATCATCATCCCGCCGCCGATGCGCAGCACCCACGCGTAGTGCCGCTTGACCCAGGCGAAGGCGCCGAGCGCCTTGCGGAAGGCCACCGCGGCGAGCACGAAGGGCAGGCCCAGCCCCAGACAGTACGCCACCATCAACAGGGCCCCGCGACCGGCGCTGGCCTGGTCGAGGGCGAGAGCGTTGACCGAGGCGAGGGTAGGGCCGATGCAGGGCACCCAGCCGATACCGAAGAGCGCGCCCAGTATCGGGGCGCCCACGAGCCCGGTGGCGGGCTTGGTGTGGAAGCGGAACTCGCGCTGGGTGAACCAGGGCATCAGGCCCATGAAGAACAGACCCATGGCGATCATGAGCCCGCCGAGCACCTTGGTCAGGACGCTCTGATACTCCAGCAGGGTCTGCCCGAAGTACCCGAAGAGAGCGCCGCTGGACACGAACACAAAGGTGAACCCGAGCACGAACAGCCCGGCCCCGGCCGCCATCCGCCCTCTGCGGGCGTCGGCCAGATCGGTGCCGCCGACGCCGGTGACGTACGACAGATAGCCGGGCACGAGCGGCAGGACACAGGGCGAGAAGAAGGAGACGAGGCCGCCGAGTACGGCGATCGGCAGGGCCAGCAGCAGGGCCCCGTCGGCGACGGTCTCGTTCAGCTCGGCCGCGGTCGTGGTGAGCGCGGACATTCCCGACACCGTCACGTCACTTCTCCGCGAGGATCGGTTCGAGCATCTTGCGCAGCTTCTCCTCGCTCAGCGCCTGCTGGGTGCGCGCCGCGAGCTTCCCCTCCCGGTCGACGACCAGTGTGGAGGGGATCAGCTGCGGATTGAGCGAGCCCTTCTCGAAGCGCAGCAGCAGCTTGCCCGTGGGGTCGTACAGGCTCGGGTACTTCACCTTGTACTGCTCCTCGAAGGCGACCGCGGGCCGGGTGCTGGTGTCCCGGGTGTTGATGCCCACGAACTGCACGCCCTGGCCGGCGAGGTCCTCGGAGACCTTCGCCAGGTTGGGGGCCTCGGCGCGGCAGGGCGCGCACCAGGAGCCCCACACGTTCAGGACGATGATCTTGCCTTTGTAGGAGGAGAGGTCGAGCTGCTCGCCGTCGATGGTCTTCCCGGAGAGGTCGGGCGCGGTGTCCCGGTCGCCCTTCTTCACCGTCGCGATGCCGTCGGAGCCGGTGATGAACCCGGTCTGACCGCCACCGCCCTCGATGCCCCCGCCCGCACAGGCGGACAGCGTCAGCGCCAGGGCGGCGGCCCCGGCGGAGAGCAAAGCGGCACGACTGCGGCTCGTACGGACACTCATGTGAAAAGTTTCGCATGCCCGTTTCGGGGGCTTACGGCGGGGTCGCCGCCCCCTGGACGAGCAGGTCAGGCGGCTGTTCCGGCGCCCAGGAACTCCTTCCAGCTCCCCGTCGGCCGCTGCCCCACACCGAGGGTCTGGAGCTTGGCGAGGACGTCCGGCGTCTGGGCGTCCATCCAGTCCACGAACTGCCGGAAGGACACGATCCGTATCTCCCCGTCCTTGGCCTTCTCCTTGGCCCGCGCGATGTGCTTCAGCGCCTCCTCGACGGCGTCCATGTAGACCCCGCCGTTCCACTCCTCGAAGTGGTTGCCTATGAACAGGGGCGCCCGGTTCGTCTCGTACGCGCGCTGGAACCCGGCGACGTACGCGCCGGTCGCCTGGGTGCGGTACGCCGGGTAGTTGGCGGGCGGGGCCTGGGTGGAGTTCTGCGACTGGTTGAACATGATGTTGTAGTCCATCGACAGGACCTCGAAGCTCCGGCCCGGGAACGGCACGGACTGCAGCGGCAGATCCCAGATGCCCTCCTTCTTCTTGGGCCAGACCTGGAGGCCGCCGGGCGAGGAGGAGTCGTAGCGCCAGCCCAGCTCGCGCGCGGTGGGCAGCAGGTTTTCCTGCCCCAGCAGACACGGCGTACGGCCGCCGATCAGCTCCTTGTCGTAGTCGAACGGCAGCGGTTCGACGTCGGTCCACCCGCTGTTGGTCTTCCACTCCTTCACGAACGACTTCGCCTGGTCGATCTCGCTGCGCCACTGCTTCGGCGTCCAATTGCCGACCGAGCCGCTGCCGCCGCAGAAATGGCCGTTGAAATGTGTGCCTATCTCGTGACCGTCGAGCCACGCCGTGCGCACATGCCCCAGTGTCGACTTGATGTGTTCGTCCGTCAGATAACCGATGTCGGACGCGCCCGGCGCATTGTTCGGCGGAAGGTACACGCGCTTTTTCGACTCCGGCAGGAGATAGATACCGGAGAGGAAGAACGTCATATGGGCGTCATGATCCCGCCCGGCCTTCAGGAAGCGCTCGAAAAGACCGTTGCCGACATCCCCGGCCCCGTCCCAGGAGAACACCACGAACTGCGGCGGCGTCTCGCCGGGCGCCAGCGCCCGCGGCTTCTCCGGCTGGTGGGGCTGCTTCCCCGTGTACGAGGTCGACCCGTCACCCAGCGGCTTCGCGGTCTTCCCCGGCTTCTTCTTCCCCGGCTTCTTCTTCCCTGGGTTCTTGCCGCCCCCGGCCCCGCCGGACCCACCGGCCTCGCTCGGCTCACCGCCGAGTCCCGTACCGCATCCCGTCAGCCCCAGCCCCGCGACCGCCGCCGCGCCCGCGCCGAGCCCGAGCATTCCCCTTCGCGATATTCCGGGCATTGCGTCCCCCTTGGTCAGCTCACGCATCGGTTCACGTGCAGCACACCGATTGAGAGGGATGAGGGGAGGCAACGGTTCCTTTTGATCTCGGGAGAACCCAGATCGTTTTCAGGGGCGCGGGGAACTGCGCGACCGGCCACGACGGACCCGCAGCTCCCCAACCACCTCAGGCCCCGAAAGCCTTGTCCGCACCCTTTACCCGCTTGGCGCCCGCCAGCAAATGCGGCGGCACCAGATCCCGCGCCGGCTCGCTGTACCCCACGGAAACGATCCTGTCCCCCTGGTACGTGAACGTCGTCAGCGAGGCGAGCGTGCACTGCCGCCGCCGCGGATCGTGCCAGAGCCGCCGCTTCTCGACGTACGACCGCACGATCCAGATCGGCAACTGGTGCGAGACGAGCACCGCCTCGTGCCCGCGCGCCGCGTCCTTCGCCGCGTCCAGCGCGCCCATCATCCGGACGACCTGGTCGACGTACGGCTCGCCCCAGGACGGCTTGAAGGGGTTGACCAGATGCTTCCAGTTCTCCGGCCGCTTCAGCGCGCCGTCGCCGACGCCGAAGGTCTTGCCCTGGAAGACGTTGTCCGCCTCGATGAGCCGCCCGTCGGTGGCGAGGTCGAGGCCGTGCGCCTTGGCGATCGGAGTCGCCGTCTCCTGGGCCCGCTCCAGCGGGGAGGCGACGACATGCGTCACATCCCGGGACGTCAGATGCTCGGCGACCCGGTCGGCCATCCGCCGCCCCAGGTCGGACAGGTGGTACCCGCCGAGCCGCCCGTAGAGGATCCCGTCCGGGTTGGCGACCTCGCCGTGCCGCATCAGGTGGACGACCGTGATGTCACTCATGCTGCCGAAGCCTCCGCTGCTGCCCGCGCCGCCGCCGGAAGGGCGTCGGCGATCCGCTGAACCGCCCGCTCGTCGTGCGCGGTCGACACGAACCACGACTCGAACGACGACGGCGGCAAGTAGACGCCCTGCGACAGCATCGAGTGGAAGAACGCGTTGAAGCGGAACGACTCCTGCGCCTTGGCCTCCTCGTAGTTCCGCACGGGCGTGTCCGTGAAGAACACGGAGAACATGTTGGAGGCGTGCTGCACCGTGTGCGCGACGCCCTCCTTGGTGAGCGCGTCGCTGACGAGCCCCTGGATCCGCAGCGACACCGCGTCGACGACGTCGTACGCCGCCTCGTCCAGCAGCCGCAGCTGCGCGAGTCCGGCGGCCGTCGCGACCGGGTTCCCGGAGAGCGTGCCGGCCTGGTAGACGGGCCCGGCGGGCGCGAGGCGGGCCATGACGTCGGCGCGACCGCCGAAGGCCGCGGCGGGGAAGCCGCCGCCCATCACCTTGCCGAAGGTCATCAGGTCCGGCTCGACCCCGTCGATCCCGAACCATCCGGCCCGGCTGGTCCGGAAGCCGGTCATGACCTCGTCGGAGATGTAGAGGGCGCCGTGCTCCGCGCAGGCGTCCTTGAGGCCCTGGTTGAAGCCCGGCAGCGGCGGGACGACGCCCATGTTGCCCGGGGAGGCCTCGGTGATCACACAGGCGATCTCGCCGGGGTGCGCGGCGAAGGCGGCGCGTACGGCGTCGAGGTCGTTGTAGGGCAGCACGATGGTGTCGGCGGCCTGGGCGCCGGTGACGCCCGGGGTGTCGGGGAGGGCGAAGGTGGCGACCCCGGACCCGGCGGCGGCGAGCAGCGAGTCGACGTGACCGTGGTAACACCCGGCGAACTTCACCACCTTGGTGCGGCCGGTGAAACCGCGGGCGAGCCGGATCGCGGACATGGTGGCCTCGGTCCCGCTGGACACGAGCCGCACCTGCTCCAGCGGCCCGACGCGGTCCACCATCTCCTCGGCGAGCGCGACCTCGCCCTCACCGGGCGTACCGAAGGAGGTGCCGCGCAAGACGGCCTCCTGGACGGCGGCGACGACCTCGGGACGGGAGTGCCCGAGGATCATCGGACCCCACGAACACACAAGATCCACATACTCACGGCCATCGGCGTCGGTGAGATAGGGACCGGTACCGGACACCATGAACCGGGGCGTACCGCCCACGGCGCGGAAGGCGCGCACGGGAGAGTTCACGCCGCCGGGCGTGACGGCCGCCGCGCGCTCGAAAAGAGTCTGCGAAACTGGGGCTTCGTACGGATAGCTCACACAGGCCATGGTGTCAGAGGCTCCGAAGATCCTGCGGACTGGTGTTTCCGCGCACGTTTCGGCGGGCGGTCGCGGGGGAGGTCACTGACACGATGATCGGGTTGCGCGGCGGGGGTCACGCGGCCCAGAAATGCGTTCGGGTGGAGATATGCATCGCGGTGGCGGACTGGGCGAGGGGACCGGTGACCTCGGTCCTCGTCGTGCCCGGCGGGGCAGGCACCGGCGCGAGGCGGAGGAGGCGGCGGAGACACGGCAGGAGCGCGGCTCGACCGACCGGGGCAAGTCCCCGGACCGCGGTGCGCCCACCGAGCGGAGCGCGCCGGGTGAGCTGAGCGGATCGGCGGGGCCGGGGGCGGGTTCCTCGTCGCCGGGTCCGCAGGGGTCGCTGCCGGTGCCACCGCCGGGACCGCCCGCGCCGTCCGTACCCCCCGTGCCACCGGCTCCGGCCGCGCCCCCCACCGTGGGGTCGCCCGGGTCACAGCCCCCGTACCCCCCGCAGGGTCAGCCGGGCGTGTACGGTCCGCAGGGTGCACACGGCACACACGAATCACACGGCACGCGCGGTGATGGCGCGCGGGGCGACGGCGACCGCGCCGACCCCACGGACCGAGCCGATCGCGCGGGGCGGAACGACCGTACGGGAGCGGGTGACGGCCGGACCGAGACCGGTGGTGACCGCCTCGCGAGCGGTTCCGACCGGGTCCCGTCCACTGGTTCCGACCGGATCCAGAGCGGTGGGCCTGAGCGGATCGGGCGGCGCAGCCGTATGGACGGTATGGACCGTATGGATCGTGCCGATCATGTGGATCGTGTCAATCGTGTGGACGGAATGGATCAGACGGACCGGATGGACCGGCCTGACCTGGTGGATCGCAGGAGTCGCGCGGAACGCAGGAGCCGTGCGGACCGCAAGGACCGTACGGACCGCGTGGAGAGCGCGGACCGCACGGACCGGGTGGACGGCCTGGACCACGTGGTCAACCGGCTCCGGGCGGGGAGCAGGAATGGTGGTCGGGTGGGGGTGACGTACAAATACTTCGGCGCGCCCGACGGCGCGACCGCGGCCCGTGTCCCGATCTCGATGCGCCCCGAGGAACTCGGCGGTGACGAGCTGGGCATGAACGGCATGTTCACCAAGATCAAGCCGGAGACCATGGCCGCGATGGTGCTGACCGGCATCGAAGGCGTCCCCCTGCACAAGGTGCCCCCGCTCGAACTGGTCGTCCTCCACCCCGACTACGCCGTCGTGAAGCTCCCGATGACCGTCGTCGACCCGCTCAGGGGCATCGGCGAGGAAGCGGTCGGCGCGGCGGCCTTCATCTGGTCGACGGTCCCGGACCGCGGCGGCCCCCGCGACGCGTTCAACGTCTACCAACTGCTCCACGAGTGGCAGGACTTCAGCCACCGCCTGCACGAGGCGGGGCATCAGCCGTACTGCCTGGTCTGGCCCTGACCCGGTAACCCATGCTGCGCGGGCGGAGCTTCCGGGCTCCGCCCTGGTCGCGCAGTTCCCGGCGCCCCTGAAAAGCACGGGCTGCGCCCGGTGCTTTTCCCTCTGGCCCCGGTCGCCTTTCAGGGCCGCGGGGGCCTGCGTCTTTCAGGGGCGCGGGGAACTGCGCGAGAACCCCCACCGGAGCCGCACCCGCCCAAGCGACCCGCACCCCCCGAGCCATGAGACGCTCCCCGTCCGCCCGGAGGGCCCTCGCTGGCCTCCGGGCCCCCCGGGGCCGCAGCATGGGCCGTATGAGCAACACGAGCAGCAGCGCGGCCGGGCCGCGGATCTCACGCCGCGCGCAGGCCGTCGCGCCCTTCTACGCCATGGAGTTCGCCAAGCAGGCCGCCGCGCTGGTGGCCGAGGGATGGGACGTCGTCAGGCTCAGCCTCGGGGAGCCGGACTTCGGCGCTCCCCCGGCCGTCGTGGAGGCGATGCGGGAGGTGATGGACGGGCGGCCGATGACGTACACGGCGGCGCTCGGACTGCCGGCCCTGCGGGAGGCCGTCGCCGGGTTCTACGGCGACCGGCACGGCGTCGAGGTCGATCCGGGCCGGGTCGTCGTCACGGCCGGCGCCTCGGCCGCGCTGGTGCTGGCCGCCGCCGCACTCGTCGACCCCGGCGACGAGGTGCTCATCGGCGACCCCTCCTACCCCTGCAACCGGCAGATCATGGAGAGCTTCGGCGCGGACGTCACCCTCGTCCCCACCACCGCCGCGACCAGGTTCCAGCTGGACGCCGCGGCGGTGCGGGCGCACTGGACGGACCGTACGCGCGGCGTGATGGTCGCCACCCCCTCCAACCCGACTGGCACCTCCGTCCCCGCCGGCGAGCTGGCCGCGCTCTGCGACCTCGCCCGGGAGCGCGACGCCTGGCGCCTGGTCGACGAGATCTACCTCGACCTCGGCGACCACGACGAGCGGGTCCGCCCGCCGCGCAGCGCGCTGGCGCACGACCCGGGCGCGGTCGTGATCAACAGCTTCTCCAAGTACTTCGGGATGACCGGCTGGCGGCTCGGCTGGTGCGTCGTCCCCCAACCCCTCGTACCGGCCCTGGAACGCCTCGCCCAGAACTACTTCCTCTGCGCCTCCGCCCCCGCCCAGCACGCGGCCCTCGCCTGCTTCACCCCGGAGTCCCTCGCGGTCTGCGAGGCGCGCCGGGTGGAGTTCGGCGCGCGGCGGGCGCTCGTCCTGGACGGGCTGGCGCGGATCGGGCTGCCGGTGCCGGTGCCGCCGGACGGGGCGTTCTACGTCTACTTCGACGTCGCCGGGACCGGTCTCACCTCCTGGGAGTTCTGCGAGCGGGCCCTGCGGGAGGCGCACGTCGCCCTCACCCCCGGCCGGGACTTCGGCACCCACACCGCCGACACCCATGTCCGTCTCTCCTACGCGGCCTCGGCGGACGAACTGCGCGAGGGCATCGCCCGGTTGGGGAAGTTCCTGACCACGCTGCGCTGAGCCGCGGGCCGGTCGAGCCCCTTCCCCGGGGTCGGCCGAGACCGCGGTCGACTCCTCGTCACCATGGCTCTATATGATCGGCGTCCGCATGTACGGGGGCATGTGCGGGTGCAACTCTGCCGTTTTCGCCACGCGTTGCCGTTTTCGCGTGACCGGCTCCGCCCACTCCCCGTACGTCGCAGGTCCTTTCGATGACACCGACGACGAGGAGAGGGGCCATGTCCTATCCGACGCCGCCCCAGCAGCCCGGCCCGCCCGGCCCGCCCGGAGGCTACGGACAACCGCCCGGTCCCTACGGCCAACCCCAGCAGCCCCACCAGCCGTACCCACCCCAGCAGCCGTACCAGCCGTATCCGCCCCAGCAGCCGTATCCGCCCCACCAGGGCCGGCCGCCCCATCCCGCCCCGGTCCCGGTGCCTCCCCCGGCCAAGGGCGGCGCGGTCCGCGGCTGTCTCGCCGGTGCCCTCGGATTCGTCGGTCTGCTCGGTCTGCTGGGCGGCGGCCTGCTCGTCGGACACGCGTACTCGAACGCCAGCCAGAACATTCCCAACCGTGACGGCTATGGCCCGACCGTGTGGCGGAACGAGCCGGCGGACCAGCTCTTCCCGGACGCCCTGGCCCCCCGGCTGAGCGCGACGACCACCACGCCGGACAGCTCGCGGGCCACCTGGCACCGCATCGGCATATCCGAGGACACCGACTGCGCGAAGGGCCTGAACAAAATCACCTCGGCCGCCGTCGCGAAGCTCGACTGCGAGGCGGTGCTGCGCGCCACGTACGTGGATCCGACGGGGAACACCATCGGCACGGTCGCGCTGATCGTGCTGCCCGCCGGGGAGTCCGCGAAGGCGGAGATGACCGCGTTCTTCGAGAAGGACGAGGACAAGCTGGACCCCGAGGTCGGGGTGAAGGCGTTCACCGTGCCCGGCACCATCGCGGCGAAGTGGAGCGACGCGCACAGCAACGGCGGGGCGGGGATCGCCGTTCCGGGATCGTCGCTGCCGTATGTCGTCGTGGCCTCCACCGGCGCGGTCGACGGCCGTGAGGCGGGCCATCTGCCGGGCGAGTACGGCAGCCACAACTGGGACGCGGGCGACGACCGCGCCGCGTGGCGGGGCTCGGCGAAGGCCCTGTGCGAAGACGTCAGCTACCACCTCGGCGACCTGTTGGAGACCTCATGAGCGGCCCGACCCTACGGCGGACCGGCGTCCTCACCTCCACGGCGGCGCTGCTGCTCGCCACGGCGGCCACGGGCACGGCGAGCGCGGCCGAGACGACCCCGCGGTCCTGGGAGTACCAGGCGCTGAAGCTGGACGCGGCACAGCGGCTCGCGCAGGGCGAGGGCATCACCGTCGCGGTCCTGGACACCGGCGTCGACGCCGACCATCCCGCGCTCAAGGGGAAGGTGACCACGGGCCCCGACTACATCGGGGAGGGCTCGGACTCCGAGGAGGCGGACAACGAGGGCCGGCACGGCACGGCGATGGCCTCGGACATCCTCAAGGTCGCCCCGAAGGCGAAGATCCTCTCGCTGCGGGTGACCGACGGGAGCGGCGAGCCGGGGTACAGCAAGGGCGGCAACCCCATCGCGCAGGGCATCGACTACGCGATCGAGCACGGCGCCGACGTGATCTCCATGTCGATCGGCGACCAGATGCTCGGCAACAGCTACGACGAGGACGAGACCGACGCCCTGAGCCGCGCGGCCCTGGCGGGCGTCCCGGTCCTCGCCTCGGCGGGCAACAACGGCGACCTCTTCAACGACGCCCAGTACCCGGCGGGTTACCCGGGCGTGATCGCGGTCGCCGCGCTCCAGCAGGACGGCACCCGGGCCGCGTTCTCCACCGTGCGGACGTACAACGCGGTCGCGGCACCCGGCGTCGACATCATGAGCGCGAGCGACGGCGGCGGCTACGCGACGATCGACGGCACCTCGCCCGCGACGGCCCTCGCCTCCGGGGTGGTCGCCCTGATGCTCTCCCACAACGACAAGGTGACCCCGGCCCAGGTCCGGACGATCCTGACCACGACCGCCGGGCACGCCGACCAGGGCCACAGCCCGCTCGACGGTTACGGCATCATCGACGCGCCCGCCGCCGTCGAGGCCGCCGGGAAGCCGCCGGCGGACCGCACCGGGCCGGTGGCGTACAAGGGCGCGGAGCACCTCGGCACCCCGGACGGCACCTCGAAGACCACGCACCCCGAGCTGGACATGGAGCTGGTGACGATCGGGGGCGGCGCGGCGGCGGTCGGGCTGCTGATGGCCGTGGGCGCGGTGTTCATCGGCCGGTCGGGCCGACGGCGTACGACACCGGTCGCGGGCGGCGCCGGGGCGCGCTGACGCGGGGCGGCGCGGGGGCGCGCCAACGCGGGGGCGCGCCGACGCGGGGCGGGGCCGGCCCGCATATCTTGGCGCCCATGCAGTCCTACACGATCGGTCAGGCCGCGCGGCTGCTCGGGGTGAGCCCCGACACCGCGCGGCGATGGGCGGACGCGGGCCGGGTGGCGACGCGGCGCGACGAGAACGGGCGCCGGCTCGTCGACGGGAAGGACCTCGCGGCCTTCTCGGTGGAGCTGGCCTCGGACACCGCCGAGGAGGCCGACGCCCCGTACACCTCGGCCCGCAACGCCTTCCCCGGCATCGTCACCGCCGTGAAGCTCGGTGATGTGGCGGCCCAGGTCGAGATCCAGGCGGGCCCGCACCGCCTGGTCTCGCTGCTCACCCGGGAGGCCGTGGAGGAACTGGGCCTGGAGGTCGGCATGGAGGCCACGGCCCGGGTGAAGTCCACGAACGTCCACATCGACCGGACGTGAGCGGCGCCCGGCCGTCCGGGAACCCGTCCCCTTCCAGGGGTTCTACGGGGCGAGGGCCGCCACCAGCCGGGCGACGGCCGCGGGATCCGGCAGCCTGCCCTTCGCCAGCAGCTCCACGACCTGCCCGCTCGCGAACTCCCGCTGCGCTTCGGTCACTTCCGGGTCGATCGCGCATTCGGCCTGCACCCGCACATAGTTCAGCTCGGTCGCGAAGAGCATGGAGAACGACTCCACCCCCTTGATCACCCCGGGCCCTCCGGCCTCCGCGTAGCCGCGCACCAGCCGCCGGGCGGACGCGGCGCGGAAGTCGTTCCCGCCGGCCCACACATGGACGGCGCGGGCGAGTTCCCGCTCCGCCGAGACGGGCCCGGCGTTGTCCCAGTCGAGGAGGGCGGGCCCGGCCGGCCCCACCAGCACGTTCTGCGGCCGCATGTCGAGATGCGAGGTCACGGTGTCGCCGCCGCCGGACGGAGTGACGTACGCCGCCAGCTCCACCGCCTCCGTGGCCGCGAACCGTTCCAGCTCCGCCGCCCACGGCACCCCGGCCCGCCGTACCGCCTCGCACAGCTGAGCCCACTCCGCCGCTTCGGGGCACCGCTCGTACCAGCCGTTCGGTGTCTCCCCGGTGCCCTGACCGGCCCGGTGCAGCAGCGCGAGGGTGCGCCCGCACCAGGTGAGCAGCTCCGGGTCGCGGGGGTCCGCCTCGCTGCCGTCCGCCCAGCCGTACACCTTCACATACCCGCCGCCCATCGTCTCCGGGAGCCGTGACACATACGCCCCGTGCCGGTCCGCGAGGAACCGTGGCGCCGAGATCCCCAGCCCCTCCGCCGCGTTCCGCAGCCGGGCCTCCCGCCCGACCTGCTCCTCGTCACACCCGAACAGCAACTCCTTGACCGCCCACACCTGGTCGCCCCCGGACAACCGCCAGATCTGCCCCAGGGCACCCCGGGCGACGGGCACCATCTCCCAGGCCCCGCCCTCCAGTTCGTACGCATCCGCTATGAACCCGGCCCTGCTCCGCATGCCGCCGCCTTTCGCTCGCCCCCGGCATGTAATACGCGAACGCGACCTGCCACAAACGGATTTGTGCTCGCGTGACGGTCTCACCTGGCCAGGGACGCGCTCGGGGCCGCCAGGTCGAACCAGACCGCCTTGCCGTCGGGGTGGACGAGGCCGCCGCCGTTCGGGAGCGCGGTCACGGTGCCCCAGTGGCCCTCGGTGAGGGCGTCCACGAGGTAGAGGCCGCGCCCGCCCTCCTCCCAGCCGCCGGGGGTCAACTCCCTTATGACCGGCGGGCTCTCGTCACCGTCGTAGACGATCACTCTGACCCGCCAGGCCTCCACCGCGAGCCAGAGAACCGATCCTCCTCCTTTGGCGTGCACACAGGCGTTCGTGACCAGTTCGGAGGTGCACAGGGCGGCGGCGTCGACGAGGGCGTCCAGGCCGAGCGCCCGCAGGACGCTGGTGACGAAGTCCCGGGCGATGTGCGGTGAACTGTCGAGGGGCGGGCAGAAGAGTGTGTACGTCGTCGCCGCGGGCGAGAGCCAAGGGGTGGCGACGGGGATCGCGGCGGGGAGGGGCGCGGCGACGGGGGCCGGGAGGCTACGGGCAGTCTCGGTCATAAGTGATCAACTCCGTTGCGACGAGAAGGGATTGCTCGGGTCCCTACCGCGTCGGTGGCTCCTCCTCGGGCAGACGGGGATGCGGGCAGGACGCAGGCGACATGCGTTTGAGTGACCAGACGAGCACTCTCCGTGAGCGCAGGAACGACCGTAGTCGGCGTGTTCGCGCCGCCGCAATGGGGTCGGTGGAAGTACTACGAAAGCGCGTCGTCGACGGCGCTCCGGCCCCGGCCGGGCGCCGTGTGATGATGGGCCGAGGACGCCCGCGGGGAACGGGCGGCGTTCCCCCGGGGAGCGGGAACGGGTGGAAGACCACAACGGGCACGGGGACGGAACCGCCATGACCAGTCGGCTGCTCATGTCGTACAACACACAGGCCAAACGGGCCGGGGTGCCCGCGAGGGAGCCGGACCGCGTGGCCGGGTCCACGCGGGCCACGGCGATCCTGGACCACGACGACCCGCGGGTCGGGGCGCTCGCGCGCCGGGTGGAGAGCGAGGCGACCCCGCGGGACGCGCTGCGCGTCGCGCACCGGATCATCGGGCGGCACGTCCGCCCGGTGTACTCGGTCGAGGACGTCCGCCGGGTGTCGCGGACGCTGCGGCTCGGGCGCGGCTCGTGCAGCCAGCGGATGGCGGCGCTGGAGGCGGTCGCGCGCGCCGTGCGCGTACGCACGCGGGTGCGCGGGCTGCTCGTGGACGGGACCTACTGGTATCCGCGCTTCCCCCGGCTGAAGCCGTTCGTGCCGGAGCAGGTCCTGCTGGCCTGGCCGGAGTTCAGGATCAGCGGCGCGTGGGTGCCGATCGGCGAACTCTTCGACGCCGCGTCCGCGTCCGGCGGCAGCGGTGACGGCGGTGACGGCTTCACCAACAAGGGCGGCGAGACCCTCTTCGACGCGGTCGCCCGTATCGGGGTGCGCTGGGACACCTGCGGTACGACGTCGGCCGCCGCCTGCGACCTCTCGGCCCAGGTCGTCGCCGACCTCGGTCACTTCGACGACCGCGACGAACTCTTCGCCCGCCACGGCCAGACCCTCTGCCGCACGGCCCGCACCCTCACCGAACCGGTCCTCGGCCGCTGGAGCGCGGGCGCGACCCGCCCGCCCGCCTGACCCGCCCGGCCGCCCGGCCGCCCGACGGAGAGTCCCGGCTCTCCCGACCACCACCACCCGGGCCGTCGCCCGGCCCCGCCCCGCTCACTCCGCCCGCGCGTCCGCGCCTCGGACCGTGAAGCCGGTGACCAGCCCGCCGCCCGTCCGACGGAAGGCGAAGGGGGCCCCGCCATGTGCCGCGGCCACCGCGCGGACGATGGACAGGCCGAGGCCGGAGCCGGGCAGGCTGCGGGCGTCCGGGGCACGATAGAAGCGGTCGAAGATGCGTTCGAGGTCGCAGTCGGGGACACCGGGCCCCCGGTCGAGGACCTCGACGCGGACGACGTCCCCGCCGGCCCCCGGCTCCCGCGCGCCCCCCGGTTCACCGAAGTCCCCGTAGCCGCCGAACTCCCCGCGCTCCCCCGGTTCACCGGGTCCGCCCCGCTCACCGGCGGCGCCCAGCGCCCCCCGCGCCACGACGACCTCGATCGCCCCCGAACCGGCCCGGTCGAACTTCGCCGCGTTCTCCACCAGGTTGGAGATGGCCCGCTGGAGCGCGCCCGCCCGTCCCTCGACGGTCGTGTCCCCGGCCACCCGGACCACGACCTCCCGCCCGGTACGCCGGCGCGCGGTCCCCGCCACCTCCTCCGCGAGGTCGGCCAACTGCACCCGCTGCACCGGCTCGGTGCTGGACTGCCCGGCCGCGAGATCCACCAACTCATTGACCAGATCGGTCAGTTCGAGGGCCTCCTGGGAGAGGTCGTCGACGAGTTCCTCCCGTATCCGGGGCGGCAGCTCGTCGATGCGCCGCAACAGCGAGATGTTGGTGCGCAGGGAGGTGAGCGGGGTGCGCAGCTCATGGCCCGCGTCCTGCACCAACCGCCGCTGGTCCTCCTCCGACTGGGCGAGCCGCACCAGCATCCGGTCGAACGAACGGCCGAGCCGCCCCACCTCGTCCCGGCCCGCGACCGGCACCTGGATCCCGAGATGCCCGGTCCGGGCCACGTCCTCCGCCGCCCCCGCCAGCTGCACCAGCCGCCGCGTCTGCCGCCGGGCCAGCCACCAGCCGAACAGCCCGGCCGAGATGACGATCCCGGACACGAACAGCAGGGTCCGCTGCTGCAGCTCCCGCAGCAGGTCCTCCGTGTCACTGAACTCCTGTGCGACCTGCACCGCGCCCCGGCCGCCGCCGAGCGCGACGGTCACCACCCGGTAGCGGTCGCTGCCCACCTCGACCTCACCGTGCTCGACCGTCACCCCGGCCAGCGCCGCGCCGGCCGTACGGCGGTCCGCGTCGCGGACGGGCAGGCCGGGGGCGCCCTTGTCGAGGATCTCCCCGTCCGGGCCGAGGACCTGGACGTCCGTACGGCCGGAGCGGATCAGGTCGTCGCGCGGGCCGCCGCTGTCGCCGGTCGCGAAGTCCTCCGGCGTCAGCGGGTCCTGTTCGACGAGTTCCCGCAGGTCGCGCACGACTTCGGCGAACACGGTCTGCTCGTCGACCCGCACGAGCCGCGCCGCCGCGCTGTAACTGAGGATGCCGACGAGGACGGTGACGACACACGCCACCGCCACGAACGACACGGTGAAGGTCGCCCGCAGCGAGGGCACCGGCTTGAGCCGGGACAGCAGCCGGGGCAGGGCGCGGACGGGACGGGACGGCGGCATCGCGCCGCCCTCAGTCTTCCCGCAGCGCGTATCCCACACCCCGGACGGTGTGGATCATCGCCGGCGCCCCGGGCTCGTCGAGCTTGCGGCGCAGATAACCGACGTAGACGGCGAGGTTCTTGGAGCCCGGCCCGAAGTCGTAGCCCCAGATGCGGTCGTAGATCGTCGCGTGGTCCAGGACGATGCCCGCGTTGCGGACGAGCAGTTCGAGCAGGTCGAACTCGGTCCGGGTCAGCTCCAGTTCCCGCGCGCCACGCCACGCCCGGCGCGCCTGGACGTCCATCCGCAGCCCGGCGGCCGTGAGCAGCCCGCCGGCCTCCGGGGATGCGGAGACGGCCGAGGGCGCGGCGCCCGACGACGGGGGCGGGGCGCTCGCGAAGCCGTCCGCCCCGCCCGTGCGGCGCAGCAGCGCGCGCAGCCGCGCGAACACCTCCTCCACGTCGAACGGTTTGACGACGTAGTCGTCCGCGCCGGCGTCGAGACCGGCGATCCGGTCGGCGGTCTCCACGAGCGCGGTGAGCATCAGGATCGGCGTCCGGTCACCCTCCGCGCGCAGCACCCGGCAGACCTGGAGGCCGTCTATGCCGGGCATCATCACATCGAGGACGAGGACGTCGGGCCGGTTGCGATGGGCCTGGGCGAGCGCCTCGACGCCGTCGGCGACCGCCGTGACCTCGTACCCCTCCAGGGTCAGCGCGCGTTCCAGGGCATGGCGGATGGCGCGGTCGTCCTCGGCGAGCAGCAGGTTCTGGGGCACCCCACCAGTCTGCCAAGGTCACGGGCGCGCACCACCTCGTCGGGAGCACCGGGCGGCCCTTCTTACCGGCCTCTCACCCCGGCCGCGCATCGGGCTTACCCCTCCGGAGCAGCGTGTCCGTGTGACACCCGCCCGCACGGGAACCCGGGCAGAGCGATCAGATGGAGTACAAAGGGTCGCAACCATCCAAACCACCACCATGTACACCATCGGACAAGCAAGTCACCCCCACACCCCCACACCACCGCGACCGCATCGCGTACGCCGTCGCATCGTCGGGAAGGCAGGACCTTGAGCCGCCGCATGAAGATCGTGTTCCTGCTGCACAACGCGTACGCCATCGGCGGAACCGTGCGGACGACGCTGAACCTGGCGGCGGCGCTCGCGGACCACCACGACGTGGAGATCGCCTCGATGGCCCGTCACCTGGACGAACCCCGCTTCGCGGTCGATCCCCGGGTCGCGCTCGTCCCCCTCGTCGACATCCGCCCCTACAGCCCCGATCTGCGCGATCCGGCCCAACTGCGGCCCGCCGAGGACTTCCCGGCCGAGGACCGGCGGCACCGCCAGTACAGCCACCTCACCGACCTGCGGGTCCGCGCCTATCTGGCCCGCTGCGACGCGGACGTCGTCATCGGCACCCGCCCCGGCATCAACGTCTACGTCTCCCGCTTCGCCCCCCGCCGCGCCCTGCGCATCGCCCAGGAACACCTGCGCCACGACGCCCACTCCAAACAGCTGCGCAAGGTCCTCGCCCGCCACTACCGCACCCTGGACGCGGTCGTCACGACCACGGCGGCGGACGCGGCGGTGTACCGCGCGCGGATGAACCTGCCGGGCGTACGGGTGATGTCGGTGCCCAACATCGTCCCGCCGGCCCGGGTCGCCCCGTCCGACGGCACGGCCCCCGTCATCGCCGCCGCCGGCCGTCTCTCCCGGGGCAAACGCTTCGACGTCCTGCTGGAGGCGTTCGCGAAGGTCGCCGCGAAGGAACCGGAGTGGCAGCTGCGGATCTACGGCGGCGGCAAGCAGCACGACCGCCTGGAGACCCTGATCCAGGATCTCCGCCTCACCGAACAGGCCCATCTGATGGGCGCGCACACCCCCATCGAGGAGGAGTTCGCGCGGGCCTCGATCGTCGTCAGCGCCTCCGAGGCCGAGTCCTTCGGGATGACCCTCGTCGAGGCCATGCGCTGCGGTGTCCCGGTCGTCAGCACCGACTGCCCGCTCGGCCCCGCCGAGATCATCACCGACGGCACCGACGGCCGCCTCGTCCCCGTCGACGACCCCGACGCCCTCGCCGACGCCCTCCTCGACCTCACCGCCGACCCCGCCCAGCGCCGCGCCATGGGCCGCGCCGCCCTGGAGAGCGCCCGCCGCTACGACCCGGCCCCGATCATCGCCCGCTACGAACACCTCTTCGCCGACCTGCACGAGACGAGAATCCAGCGCACCTGGGAACGGGGTTCGACGAGGGCGAGGACTTGGCTGCGGCGAAGGGCGCGCGTGGGGGCAAAGGGCGCGCGGTCGCTCCTCAGGGGCGCGGGGCTGTCACATATGCGGCTCCGCCGCGCGGGCGCGAGCAACCACAAACAACCCGCGGCCTGACGACATCCGCGCCCCCACGGCGCTCCTCAGCCCTCCAACGCCGCCAACCGCTCGGCGAACGGCACGACAACCAACCTCTCGGGCTCGGCGGAAGGCACCGCCGCCTTCCCGGAGGAGAGCCCACCCATAAGCCCGGCCAACTCCGACCCCGCCCGCTCGATCCGCCCCGCGAGCCCCTCCGCCCCCCAGTCCTCGGACGCCGCGTACACCCCCGTCGGCACCACCACGGCCCGCAGATAAGCGAACAGCGGCCGCATCGCATGCTCCAGCACCAGCGAATGCCGAGCCGACCCCCCGGTCGCGGCGACCAGCACCGGCTTCCCACCCAGCGCGTCCCGGTCGAGCACATCGAAGAACGACTTGAACAGCCCGCTGTACGACGCGGAGAACACCGGCGTCACCACGACCAGCCCATCGGCCCCCGCCACCGCGTCCAGCGCGGCGGCGAGCCTCCGGGCCGGGAACCCGTTGGTGAGGTGGTGCGCTATCTCGACCGCGAGGTCCCGCAGTTCGACGACCTGAACCTCGACCGACGCGTCCCGCCCGACCACGGCGGCGGCGATCCGGTCCCCCAACAGCCGCGTGGACGACGGCACACTCAGCCCCGCCGAGACGACGACGAGCTTCACGACACACTCTCCTTCTTCTCCGCCGAGCCTTCCGCCGCGCTCTTCTCCGCCGCCGCCCGCAGCGACCCGTGCGTCGGCGCGTCCGGCACCTCCGCCGGCCGCCCCTTCGCGAACTCCTCGCGCAGCACCGGCACGACCTCCTCGCCGAGCAGGTCGAGCTGCTCCAGGACGGTCTTCAGGGGCAGCCCCGCGTGGTCGATCAGGAACAGCTGCCGCTGGTAGTCACCGGCGTACTCGCGGAACGCAAGCGTCTTCTCGATCACCTGCTGCGGCGAACCGACGGTCAGCGGGGTCTGGTCGGCGAAGTCCTCCAGCGAGGGCCCGTTGCCGTAGACCGGCGCGACGTCGAAGTACGGGCGGAACTCCCGTACCGCGTCCTGCGAGTTCTTCCGCATGAAGACATGTCCGCCGAGGCCGACGATCGCCTGCTCGGGCGTGCCGTGCCCGTAGTGCGCGTACCGCTGCCGGTACAGCTCGACCATCCGCTGGGTGTGCTCGGCCGGCCAGAAGATGTTGTTGTGGAAGAAGCCGTCGCCGTAGTACGCGGCCTGCTCGGCGATCTCGGGCGAGCGGATGGAGCCGTGCCAGACGAACGGCGGTACGTCGTCCAGCGGGCGGGGCGTGGAGGTGAACCCCTGGAGCGGCGTACGGAACTTGCCCTCCCAGGTGACGACGTCCTCGCGCCACAGGCGGCGCAGCAGCGCGTAGTTCTCGACGGCGAGGTTGATGCCCTGCCGGATGTCCTGCCCGAACCAGGGGTAGACGGGTCCGGTGTTGCCGCGCCCCATCATCAGGTCCACCCGGCCGTCGGCCAGGTGCTGGAGCATCGCGAAGTCCTCGGCGATCTTCACCGGGTCGTTGGTGGTGATGAGGGTGGTGGAGGTGGAGAGGATCAGCTTCTCCGTGCGCGCGGCGACATAGCCGAGCATCGTGGTCGGCGAGGACGGCACGAACGGCGGGTTGTGGTGCTCACCGGTGGCGAAGACGTCGAGGCCGACCTCCTCCGCCTTCAGCGCGATCGCGACCATCGCCTTGATGCGCTCGCGCTCGGTCGGCGTCCGGCCCGTGGTGGGGTCCGGCGTCACATCACCGACGCTGAAGATCCCGAACTGCATCATCGCTGCCACCCTCTCCAGGTTGTTTACGATTCAACTATACCCATGAACGAGGGCCCCCTCTCCACTATTCCTCGCCGCCCTTGTCAGTGGTCGTCCCTACGATCGGGGCATGCCCGCCCCACGCCGTGACACCCGAGGCATCGTCGACGCCGCAGAGCTCTTCGCCCGGGTCCGCTTCCGCCGGCGCGAACCCGCCGAGGCGCTGCGCCCGTATCTGGAGCACTACTGGCTGATCGACTGGGACCTGCCCGAGCCGTACGTCTCCCAGGTCGTCCCGCACCCCTCGGTGAACATCGTCTTCCAGCGGTTCACGGGCGAGGCCCCCTTCGTCGAGGTCGCGGGCGTCGGCCTCGGCCTCTTCACCCAGCGGCTGGAGGGCAGGGGCCGGGTCTGCGGCGTGCAGTTCCGTCCCGGCGGTTTCCGCCCCTTCGCCCCGGCCCACCCGGCGACCCACTGGACCGGGCGGCGCGTGCGCGATCCCGGGGCATTCCTGGAGGCCCTCCCCAAGGCCTTCTCCGACACGGCCCCGGCCGCGATCCTCGACCCGGACGACGAGGACGCCCGCGTCACCGCCCTCGACACGTTCCTGACCGGGCTCGGCCCCCGCCCCGACCCGCAGGCCGACCTCGCCATGGCCCTCGTCGACCGTGTCCGCACCGACCGCGCCATCCGCCGGGTCACCGATTTCGCCCGCGCGGAGGGCCTCTCGGTACGGCTCCTGCAGCGCCTGTTCTCCGCCTACGTCGGCGTCGGCCCGAAGTGGGTCATCCTGCGCTACCGCATCCACGAGGCCCTGGAACGCGCCGAGACCGACCGCGCCGTCGACTGGGCCGCCCTCGCCGCCGACCTCGGCTACGCCGACCAGGCCCACCTCGTCCGCGACTTCACGGCCACGGTCGGGGTGCCGCCGACGGCGTACGCGCAGGCGGTGTCCCCGGTCTGAGAGGGAGCCGCCCGGCAGCACCCGGCGGCTACTTCGCGTGCAGGACCGCGTAGATCATCACGAAGGCGACGATGTGGATGCCGAAGAGGAAGTACGCGAGGTACCACCACACGTACCGCTCGTTCTTCTTCTCCTCGGCCAGCCGGCGCTTCTCGGGCGTCAGCCCTTCCTCCGCGCTCACAGCTCCCGGTGGACCTTGGTGTTGGAGGCCTGGGCGCGGGGGCGCAGGACGAGCAGGTCGACGTTGACATGGCTGGGCCGGGTGACCGCCCAGGTGATCGTGTCGGCGACGTCGTCCGCGGTCAGGGGCTCGGCGACGCCCTCGTAGACGCTCGCCGCCTTCGCCGCGTCGCCGCCGAAGCGGGTCAGCGCGAACTCGTCGGTCTTCACCATGCCGGGCGCGACCTCGATGACCCGGACCGGCGTGCCCACGATCTCCAGCCGCAGCGTCTCGGCGAGGACGTGCGCGCCGTGCTTGGCGGCGACATAGCCCGCGCCCCCCTCGTACGTCCCGTGCCCGGCGGTCGACGACACCACGACCACCGTGCCGTCGCCGCTCGCGGTCAGCGCGGGCAGCAGGGCCTGGGTGATGTGGAGCGTGCCGATGACGTTCGTCTCGTACATGGTGCGCCAGTCGGCGGGATCGCCGGTGGCCACCGGGTCGGCGCCGAGCGCGCCGCCCGCGTTGTTGACCAGCACACCGATCGTCTTGAAGGCGGTCGCGAACTCGTCGACCGCCGCACGGTCCGTGACGTCCAGCACGTACGCGGTGGCCTGGCCGCCGCCGCCGTTGATCTCCTCGGCCAGCGCCTCGATCCGGTCCTTGCGCCGCGCGGTGAGCACGACCCGGTACCCGGCCGCGGCGAGCTGCCGGGCCGTGGCGGCGCCGATCCCGCTGCTCGCACCGGTGACGACGGCGATGCGGGAGGCGGCGGACGGTACGGCGGTGGCCATGAGCTGCTCCTGAGGCGGTACGTAACGAGCGGTACGGAATCGAACGGCTTCCGCCCGGCCAGGATAGGCGGACGGTGGGACAATGAGACGGGTGATCCCCTGCACAGGAGGTGGATCATGGGACAGGCACGCGAGCTGATGGACCAGCTCACCGAGGCACTGACCACACACCAGGACCCCAAGACCGTCGCGAACCTCTTCGCGGAGGACGCGGTCGCGCACACCCCCGACGGCGGCGAGCTGCACGGCCGGGACGACATCGCCGAGTACTGGCGGCAGATGACGGACGCCGTGCCCGACGCGACCTACGAGTCCCTCTCCTCGTTCGAGGTCGGCGACACCGCCGTCGACGAGGGCGTCTACAGCGGCCGGAACACGGGCCCGCTGGCCTTCCCCGACGGTACGTCCATCCCGGCCACCCAGCGGGAGATCCGGATCCGCGGCGTGGACTTCGCCACGGTCCGCGACGGCCGGATCACCAGCTACCGGCTCTACTTCGACCAGCTGGAGTTCCTGAACCAACTGGGCCTGCTGCCGGAGGAGTTGGCACAGCCGTCGTAACGGCGACCCCGGTCAACCGGGGCGCCGGCCACGGCCACCCACGGCGTCGACCACGGTCACCCCGGGGCGTCGACCACTGTCACCCCCCGCGCGGCGCGTACATGATCACCGCCATGCCCGCGAGGCAGATCAGCGCGCCCGTCACGTCCCAGCGGTCGGGCCGGTAGCCGTCCGCGACCATCCCCCAGGCGATCGACCCGGCGACGAAGATCCCGCCGTACGCGGCGAGGATCCGCCCGAAGTGCGCGTCCGGCTGGAACGTCGCCACGAACCCGTACGCCCCCAGCGCCACGACCCCCGCCCCGACCCACACCCACCCCCGATGCTCCCGCACCCCCTGCCACACCAGCCAGGCCCCACCGATCTCGAACAGGGCGGCAAGCAGGAACAGAGCGGCGGAGCGGGCGACGACCATGCCGCCCACCTTCCCACGGCGCTTTCGCGCGGATCCCCTCCGCCGGCTCAGCCCTTCACGCACACCACCTGCTTCAGCTTCGCCACCACCTGCACCAGGTCCCGCTGCTGGTCGATGACCTGCTCGATCGGCTTGTAGGCGCCCGGGATCTCGTCCACGACACCGGAGTCCTTGCGGCACTCCACGCCCCGTGTCTGCTCCTCCAGGTCCTTCGTCGAGAAGCGCCGCTTCGCCGCCGTCCGGCTCATCCGCCGACCGGCGCCGTGGGAGGCCGAGTTGAAGGCCTTCTCGTTGCCGAGACCCTTCACGATGTACGAACCGGTGCCCATCGAGCCCGGGATGATCCCGTACTCGCCGGAGCCCGCGCGGATCGCGCCCTTGCGGGTCACCAGAAGGTCCATGCCGTCGTAGCGCTCCTCGGCCACATAGTTGTGGTGGGCGCTGATCTCGGGCTCGAAGGCCGGCTTCGCCTTCTTGAACTCCCTGCGGACGACGCCCTTGAGAAGCGCCATCATGATCGAGCGGTTGTACTTCGCGTACTCCTGCGCCCAGAACAGATCGTTGCGGTACGCCGCCATCTGCGGGGTGTCCGCGACGAAGACGGCGAGGTCGCGGTCGACCAGGCCCTGGTTGTGCGGGAGCTTCTGGGCGATGCCGATGTGATGCTCCGCCAGCTCCTTGCCGATGTTCCGGGAGCCGGAGTGCAGCATCAGCCAGACAGAACCGGTCGAATCCGTGCAGACCTCAACAAAATGATTTCCGCCGCCGAGCGTTCCCATCTGCTTCCCCGCCCGGTCGTGACGGAACTTGACCGCCTCCGCGACCCCGTCGAACCGCCCCCAGAACCCGTCCCACCCCCCGATGGCGAAGCCGTGCAGCTGCCCGGGGTCGACAGGCTCGGCGTGCAGGCCCCGGCCCACCGGGATCGCCTGTTCGATCTTCGACCGGAGCCGGGAGAGGTCCCCGGGGAGGTCGTTGGCGGTCAGGGACGTCTTCACCGCGGACATTCCGCAGCCGATGTCGACGCCGACCGCCGCGGGACAGACGGCTCCCCGCATGGCGATGACGGAGCCGACCGTCGCGCCCTTCCCGTAATGCACGTCCGGCATCACGGCCAGGCCCTTGATCCAGGGGAGGGTCGCGACATTGCGGAGCTGCTGCAGCGCGCCCTCCTCGACCGACGCGGGGTCGGTCCACATCCGTATCGGCACCTTCGCGCCCGGTATCTCGACGTACGACAAAACGCCCTCATTCCCCCGAAATTCAGATCAAAGTCTCAGAACGCAAAAGCGGCGCCAAGGTCCACGAAAAGGGATGCCGGACCGGCGTCCACGGCAGTGCGTGCGATACACATGGTGCCCGGGGGCCACCCCCGGGCGGCAAGTGAATAACCACAGGCCACAGGACAGGACAGCGCAGGCGTCCCGAGGGACCCCGTCGAGAGGAGCCCCACCGTGCAGCGGAAGGCGTACGTACCCGGCGTCGCCGTGCTCCTCGCGGCACTGCTGGCCGCGTGCACGGGATCGAGCGACGACGGCTCCCCCGACGACCCCCGCCCGGGCGAGGCCACCACCTCGGCCACCGTCGCCCAGCCCGGCCGCTACGACACGCTCCCCGAACCCTGCGGCTCGGTCGAACAGGGCACCCTCGACACCCTCCTCCCCGGCATCAAGCAGCTCCCCGACGCGGCCCAGCGCGAGCAGGCGTACGAGGGCGAGGCCACGCAGACGTACGACACGGACCGCAAGGCCGGCTGCCGCTGGAAGGTGGAGTCCGCGGACGCCACCCACTATCTGTTCGTCGACTTCGAGCGGGTCGTGTCGTACGACAACGCGGTCAGCGACGACAGCAAGGCGCAGGAGGTGTACGGCGGCAAGGTCGAGGCGGCCGACCTCCCCGAACCCACGCCGACCACCTCCGAGGCAGCCGAGGAGTCCGAGGAGGAGAGCGAGGGGACGGACGAGCCCGGAGGGACGGAGACGACCGGCGACGCCGCCACCGCCGACGACACCCCGTCGACGGACGCCGCCACCTCCCCCTCCTCCGCGCCCTCCGCATCCTCCGGCTCGTCCTCTTCCTCCACCGCCTCCCCGAGCCCGTCCGGCACCCCCGCCTCCCTCCTCCCCCGCGTCCTCGACGGTCTCGGCGACGAGGCGTTCCTCGACGACGCGCTCGGCACCAGCAAGCAGCGGACCGTGACTGTGGTGTTCCGCACGTCCAACGTGATCGTGACCGTCGAGTACGAGGAGCAGCCGGCGACCACGACGGTGGTGCCGGACAGTGAGGAAATGCAGGACAGGGCCCGGAATCTGGCGGAGCGGCTGGCCGAGGCGTTCGACGACTGAGGGTCGTTCGGGGGTGGTTGGGGCGGGCGCGCGAACCACCTGAATCAGGGCCGGGCTTCTGCATCACCGCGTACGGTGGCCTCTCGGAACACGATCCGCTTATCCGTTAGCCAGTTATCCGTTTGCCAGAATGTGTCCGTTTGTGTCCGATTGCGAAGGAACCATGCGACGAGCCGCAGAGTCAGACCAGCATCAGTCACCGCGCAGCGAGCGTTCGCCACAGGCGGCGCCCGTCGGGCGGCGCGGACGCTCGGGCCGCTCCCGGGTCCTCGTGGGCGCGGCGGTCGTCCCGGTGATGCTGCTGGCGGTCGGCTGTTCGTCGGACTCCGGCTCGGACAGCGCCTCCGGTGACGAGACCCCGGCGGGGCTCGACCGGTCGGCGTCGCAGAGCCAGGCGCCGAAGGTGGTCGCGGCCAAGTACGCGACGCTGCCGGACGCGTGCGAGGTGTTCTCCGACAAGACGCTGAAGTCGGTGGTGCCGGAGGGCGTGAAGTCCGGGAAGGCCATCAACGCCGCCGAGCAGAACGTGACCGGCGACTGCCGCTGGATCAGCCTCGACAACAACGGGGTCGACGGCTCCCAGTACCGCTGGCTGAGCGTGTCCCTGCACCTGTTGGCCTCGAACGAGGCGAACGGCCCCGGCGAGGACCGCGCGGCCAAGGCGTACGAGGCGAAGGTGACCGCGGCGAAGGCCGTGGACGGGGCGAAGAAGGTCAAGACGGAGCCGCTGACGGGCACCGGTGACCAGGCGACGGTGATCACGTACGACCTGAAGAAGGACGACGACACCTTCAAGCAGCAGACGATCGTGGTGCGCACGGAGAACGTGGTCATCACGCTCGACTACAACGGCGCCGGTCTGGCCGGCGAGAAGACACCGGACGCGGCGGCGCTGCTGAAGTCCGCGAAGTCCGCCGCCAAGGAGGCGGTGGAGGCCATCGAGGACGCCAACGACGGTACGGACGCCTCGGCTTCCCCGTCGAAGAGCCCCTCGAAGAGCCCCTCGAAGAGCGCCTCGAAGAGCCCCTCGAAGGGCGCCTCCAAGACACCGTCCGCGGACCCGACCAAGGCCTCGTCCTCCGGGGGTTCGGGCGCGGACGTGAGTTCCGACTCGGGCGGCGACTCGGATTCCGATTCGGACTCGGGTTCGTCCACCTCCGGCAGCCGGAAGACGAAGTCGTAGTTCCGCTTCCCCTTCTTCACCTGGCGTTTTCCCGGAGCCCGGTCCCCGCGGGGGCCGGGCTCGACGTCATCCGGCCATCCGTCCGCCGCACACATGTGCCACTCTGTTGCGCGCAACAACACGCAAGGGGAGGGGAGTACGGGTGGCCGCGCCAATGCAGCTGACTCGAATGCACCGCGTTCTCATCGGCGTGGTCGTGTTCGGCGCCGTCATCATCGCCGGGATCGGCTTCGCTGGTTCGTACGCGGCGGTACGGGCGCTCGCCGTCCAGAAGGGCTTCGGGAACTTCTCCTACGTCTTCCCGATCGGCATCGACGCGGGCATCTGCGTCCTGCTGGCCCTGGACCTCCTCCTGACCTGGATGCGCATCCCCTTCCCGATGCTGCGCCAGACGGCGTGGCTGCTGACGGCGGCGACGATCGCGTTCAACGGCGCGGCGGCCTGGCCGGATCCGCTGGGTGTCGGCATGCACGGCGTGATCCCGATCCTGTTCGTCGTCTCCGTCGAGGCGGCCCGGCACGCGATCGGCCGGATCGCCGACATCACCGCCGACAAGCACATGGAGGGCGTCCGCCTCACCCGCTGGCTCCTCTCCCCCCTCCCCACCTTCCTCCTCTGGCGCCGGATGAAGCTCTGGGAACTGCGCTCCTACGAGCAGGTCATCAAGCTGGAGCAGGAACGTCTCGTCTACCAGGCCCGCCTCCGCTCCCGCTACGGCCGCGCCTGGCGCCGCAAGGCCCCGGTCGAATCCCTCATGCCCCTCCGCCTGGCCCGCTACGGCGTCCCCCTCGCGGAAACGGCCCCAGCGGGCCTCGCAGCGGCGGGCATCGAACCGGCGGTACTGCCACCGGCGCCGATGCAGGAGCTGACGCCGATGGCCGACGCCGGGGGCAGCGCCCTCCCTGCGGCGGCCGCCGCGGCACCGGCCGACACAGCTGCGGGCAATCGTGCCGGAGCGAACGCCGCCCTCCCTGCGGCTGCCGCCGACGCCGCCGCCGTAGCTGCGGGCAATCGTGCCGCTGGGGCGGCTCCCGTCCCACAGAGAGCGGCACCTCCCAGCGAGCAGCGCGCTCTCCCCGAGGCCAACCAACTCCCCGAGCGACTGGAAAACGAACCCCCGGTCGAAAGCCCCTGGCTCCACGCCCGCCACCCCATGGAGGTCCCCTACCAGGGCGGCTACGACCCCTCGTACAACCCGGAGGAGGAGTACGAGGAGTGGTACGAGGACCAGTACCGCCGCTTCGAGCCGGACCCCCGCGACCCCCGCTTCCAGCAGCAGCAGTTCGAGGCCCCCGAGCTCCAGCCCCAGCCCCAGCCCCAGGAACCCTCCTCGGAGGAGACCGGCAGCTTCCCCATCCCGGCGGGCCCGAACCGCACCCGCGAACTGGGCGACGGCGGCGGCTCCCCGGAGCCCACGGAGGAGGACTACTACCAGGTCTTCCGCGAGAACACCAAGGGCGGCAACGGAGCCCCCACCCCCCGCGCACTCATCGCCGACATAGAGGCGACGTACAGCATCACCCTCGACGAGGCCGAGGCCAAGCGCATGGTGAACCGCTTCTCCAACCGCCTCAACGCGGAACTGACGGACGAACACATCGCATAACCAACACCCGTGCATACGAGGAGGGGCGCCCGGTGATGATCACCGGGCGCCCCTCCTCGTGTTCACGACGCGGCCTTACCCCCCGAGCAGGACCCGCACCCGCTCCTGCCCCACCGCCAGCAACAGCGTGGGCAGCCGCGGCCCCGTGTCCCGCCCGACCAGCAGGTGGTACAGCAGCGCGAAGAACGACCGCTGGGCCGTCTTGATCTCCGGCGGCAGCTCCTTGGGCGTGGCGTCCGCCGAGAACCCGGCCTGCACCTTGGGCACGCCGTAGACGAGATGCGTCAGCCCGTCGAGCGACCAGTGCTCCGCGAGCCCGTCGAGCAGCAGCCGCAGCGACTGCTGGGACGCCTCGTCGAGGGACTTCAGCAGCTCGGCGTCGGCCTCCTCGCGCACGATGGTCCGCTGGTCGGCGGGGACCTGGGTGTTGATCCACGCCTCGGCCCTGTCGAGCCGCGGCCGTACCTCGTCGAGGCCGGACAGCGGGTCGGTGGGGTCGAGTTCGCTGAGGATGCGCAGGGTCTGGTCCTCGGCGCCTGCGGTGATGTCGGCGACGGACGCGAGGGTCCGGTACGGCATCGGCCGGGGAGTGCGCGGCAGCTCACCGGCGGCGGTCCGCACGGCACGCGAGTGGGCGGCGATGTCGGCGGGCAGGGCGGACCCGTCCGCGACCTTGGCGTCGAGCTTGTCCCACTCGTCGTAGAGCCGCTGGATCTCCTGGTCGAAGGCGATCTTGAAGGACTGGTTGGGCCGGCGGCGCGCGTAGAGCCAGCGCAGCAGCTGCGGCTCCATGATCTTCAGTGCGTCGGCGGGCGTCGGCACACCGCCCTTGGACGACGACATCTTGGCCATGCCGCTGATCCCGACGAAGGCGTACATCGGCCCGATGGGCTGCTTGCCCCCGAAGATCCCGACGATCTGCCCACCGACCTGGAAGGAGGACCCCGGCGACGAGTGGTCGACACCGCTGGGCTCGAAGACGACACCCTCGTACGCCCACCGCATCGGCCAGTCGACCTTCCAGACGAGCTTGCCGCGGTTGAACTCGTTCAGCGCGACGGTCTCGGAGAAGCCGCAGGCCGTGCAGGTGTAGGTCAGCTCGGTGGTGTCGTCGTCGTAGGCGGTGACGGTGGTGAGGTCCTTGCCGCACCCCCCGCAGTAGGGCTTGTACGGGAAGTACCCGGCGGTGCCGGAGCTGCCGTCGTCCTCCCCGGCGGCACCGGAGCCCTCGGCGGCCTCCAGCTCGGCCTCGTCCACCGGCTTCTGCGACTGCTTCTTCGCCGAGCCCGCCGGTGCCTTCTTGGTGCGGTACTGGTCGAGGATCGCGTCGATGTCACCGCGGTGCTTCATCGCGTGCAGGATCTGCTCGCGGTACACGCCGGAGGTGTACTGCGCGGTCTGGCTGATCCCGTCGAACTCGACGCCCATCTCGGCGAGCGCGTCGATCATCGCCGCCTTGAAGTGCTCGGCCCAGTTGGGGTGGGCGGAGCCGGCCGGGGCGGGGACGGAGGTCAGCGGCTTGCCGATGTGCTCCGCCCAGGAGCCGTCGACGCCGTCGACGCCGGCCGGGACCTTGCGGTACCGGTCGTAGTCGTCCCAGGAGATCAGATGCCGGACCTGGTGCCCTCGGCGGCGGATCTCGTCGGCGACGAGGTGCGGAGTCATGACCTCGCGGAGATTGCCGAGGTGGATCGGGCCGGACGGGGAGAGCCCGGACGCGACGACGACGACCGGAGCGGTGGCGAGTGATGTCGGTTTGTCCGCGGCCCGACGCTCCGACTCCTCGATGACCTCATCCGCGAAACGGGAGACCCAGTCGGTGGTCTCGGTGCTCTGAGCCACGATCGGCACGTCCTCTTTTTCTGAAGGTTGTCCATGGCCGCCGGTACGGTCCCCGGCCGACGGCCCCATTCTCCCAGCCTTTCACTCCGTGGGTCGAACCGGGCGCCCAATAACTCGGGGGTACGGGTCGTCTTGCGTCTGCGGGCCCGGTGGGGCTTCCCGCGCAGTTCCCCGCGCCCCTGAAAAGCCGGGGCTGCGCCCCATGCTTTTCAGGCCCGCAGGGCCTGGGTCTTTTAGGGGCGCGGGGAACTGCGCGAGAAGCCCCACCGAACCCGCACCCGCCCACGCACCCGAACCCCCCACCCCCCGAGGCGCCCAGAAAAACCCCTTTACCCCCGTGGGATACTGAACGACATCCACCCGTACCCCGAGGAGAACGGCTCCCCCTGATGGCCCCGGTCACGTCCCTCACCGCCTCCGTCGACGCGCGCCTCGCCGACGCCCTCGCTTCCACCCTCCCGGAAGCCGACGGAGTCGACCCCCTGCTGCGCCGCAGCGACCGGGCGGACTACCAGGCGAACGGGATCCTCGCCCTCGCGAAGAAGGCGAAGGCCAACCCGAGGGAGCTGGCGACCCAGGTCGTCGCCCGGGTGGAGTCCGGCGAGCTGATCAAGGAGATCGAGGTCTCCGGCCCCGGCTTCCTGAACATCACCCTCACCGACCGCGCGATCACCGAGAACCTCGCGGCCCGGTACACGGACGCGGAGGACCGCCTCGGCGTCCCCACAGCGGAGCGCCCCGGCACGACGGTCATCGACTACGCCCAGCCGAACGTGGCGAAGGAGATGCACGTCGGCCACCTCCGCTCCGCCGTGATCGGTGACGCGGTCGTCCAGATCCTGGAGTTCACCGGCGAGAACGTGGTCCGCAGGCACCACATCGGCGACTGGGGCACCCAGTTCGGCATGCTCATCCAGTATCTGGACGAGCACCCGCACGAGCTGGACCACAAGGACACCGAGGTGAGCGGCGAGGAGGCGATGTCGAACCTCGACCGCCTCTACAAGTCCGCCCGGAAACTGTTCGACTCCGACGAGGAGTTCAAGACGCGGGCCCGCCGCAGGGTGGTCGACCTCCAGGCCGGCGACCCGCACACCCTCGCCACCTGGCAGAAGTTCGTCGACGAGTCGAAGATCTACTTCTTCTCCGTCTTCGAGAAGCTGGACATGGAGATCCGGGACCCGGACATCGTCGGCGAGTCGGGCTACAACGACATGCTGGACGAGACGTGCCGCCTCCTGGAGGAGTCGGGAGTCGCGGTCCGCTCGGAGGGTGCCCTCTGTGTCTTCTTCGACGACATCAAGGGCCCCGAGGGCAACCCGGTCCCCCTGATCGTCAAGAAGTCGGACGGCGGCTACGGCTACGCGGCCACCGACCTCTCCGCGATCCGGGACCGCGTCTTCCACCTCAAGGCGAACTCCCTCCTCTACGTCGTGGACGCCCGCCAGTCCCTGCACTTCAAGATGGTCTTCGAGACCGCGCGCCGGGCGGGCTGGCTGAACGACGAGGACGTCAAGGCGTTCCAGCTGGCCTTCGGCACGGTCCTCGGCAAGGACGGCAAGCCGTTCAAGACCCGTGAGGGCGAGACGATCCGCCTGGTCGACCTCCTCGACGAGGCGATCGAGCGTGCCACGACCGTCGTCCGGGAGAAGGCCGAGAAGGTGGGCCTGACGGAGGAGGAGATCGTCGAGAACGGCCGGTACGTCGGCATCGGCGCGGTGAAGTACGCCGACCTGTCGACCTCGGCCGTACGGGACTACAAGTTCGACCTGGACCAGATGGTCTCGCTCAACGGCGACACCTCCGTCTACCTCCAGTACGCGTACGCCCGTATCCAGTCCATCCTGCGCAAGGCGGGCGGTTCGGCGAGCCCCGCCGCCCACCCGGAGCTGGAACTGGCCCCGGCCGAGCGCGCGTTGGGCCTGCACCTGGACCAGTTCGGGGAGACCGTGGCCGAGGTCGCGGCGT
Source organism: Streptomyces sp. NPDC107538 (assembly GCF_055657445.1). Classification (NCBI taxonomy): domain Bacteria; kingdom Bacillati; phylum Actinomycetota; class Actinomycetes; order Kitasatosporales; family Streptomycetaceae; genus Streptomyces; species Streptomyces sp. NPDC107538. Next base: position 996,227 of record NZ_JBVKAY010000002.1, read on the forward strand.
CGTACGAGCCGCACAAGCTGGCCGCGTACCTCTTCAAGCTGGCGACCCTGCTGACCACGTTCTACGACCAGTGCCCGGTCCTGAAGGCCGACACCCCGGCCCAGATGGAGAACCGCCTGTTCCTGGTCGACCTGACGGCCCGCACCCTGCACCGGGGCATGGGCCTCCTGGGCATCAGGACACCCGAGAAGCTCTGAGGGCGCCCGGTCGTCGGGGCTGGTCCGGTCGGTCAGGGCTGGTGCTGGCGCGGTGCCTCCTGGGAGTCCGTTCCCAGGAGGCGCTCCAGCGCCGCGACACGGTCGTTCGCGGTGACCTGTTCTCTCCTCAGCTCGTCGATGCGCCGGTTGACCTGCTCACGGTGGTAGCCCCCCCGCACCACCGCGATGTCCTGGCCGGCGTCAGCGGACGCCATCCGGGCCGACGGGTTCTCGATGCGGCGCTGCCTGGCCAGACCGTAGGCGATGGCGATCTGGGTCAAGGCCTCCAGCCGCACGGTGTCGCGTTCCTCGCGCGAGGTGTCTGCCGTGGTCTTCTCCACGATCTTTTCCGTGATGAACACTTGTTCCAGCGCGGCGGCATTGGCCCGGGCCCTGTCCCGTACGACCGCGAGCCTCACCATGAACTCGTCCACCTGCTCAGGGTCGTAACCCCGCCGCACAATGTCGAAGCGGTCGGCGGAGCGGTCGGAGCCGGTCCGGCCCTGCCTCGTGTCGACGGCCTGGCTGATCTCCTCGCGCAGGGCGGCGATCGACTTGCCGACCGCACCCCACGACACCTCGTTCGGCACCTCGTTCCAGGAATCCCACATGGTCGACGGCACGTCGGCCTCGCCCCGCTCCTCGTCCCGGATCTGCCGCGCCTCCTCCGCGACGAGACCCCGGGCCTTCTCCTCGGCCTCCGCGACGATCCGCTCGGCCTCCGCACGCGCCGCCGCCAGGTTCTTCTCCGCCTCCGCACGTGACTCTTCGAGGAGGCGGCGAGCCTGCTGCTCGGCGCTGGCGCGGAGTTGCTCCGCCCATGCCACGTTCTCGTTGACGCGCGACTCAACGGTCCGGCGGCGCTCAGCCAGCTCCTCGTCGAGCCGGCTCAGCCGGGACGCGGACTCGACGAGCGACTCGCGCATCAGAGCGGCCGCCGCCTCCCGCGTCTTCCCGAGGATCCGCCCGGCCACCGACCCGGCGTGCCCCAGCTGCGCGATCCCGAGAACGTCCTCGCCGGGCAGCATGACGGCCTGGTCGACCAGCACCGCGCTCAGGGCTTCACGGACGGCGGCGGCGTTGGCAGGGCGGTCCTCGGGTCGCTTGGCGAGCAGGCTCAGAACAAGGTCGTTCAAGGCGGCCGGGAGACCTTCGACATGAGAGGCCGGCGCTCTCGGCGTGTCCTCCATCTGCATGCGGAGCACGGCCCACTGGGTGGCGCTGCTGAACGGCGGCGCGCCCGTCACCGCGTGGTAGAGCAGGCACCCCAGCGAGTAGAGATCACTGCGGTGGTCGATCTCCCGGACACCCTCGGCCTGCTCCGGGGACATGTACATGGGGGATCCGAGCGGTGTGCCGGTGACCGTGAGATCGCGGGCGCCGATGGTGTCCCCCATGAACTTCGCGACCCCGAAGTCGAGGACCTTCACCGTCCCCTCGGGAGTGAGCAGGACGTTGGCGGGCTTGATGTCACGGTGGACGACACCCTGACCGTGCGCGGCACCCAGCGCCTCGGCGATCTGCGCGGCCCACCCGACGGCGAGCGGCCACGGCGCGGGCGCGAGCTCCTTCAGCCGCTTGTACAGCGGAACACCCCGGACGAGTTCCATGACCAGATAGAGGGTCCTGCGCCGGTCCTCGACGGACACCTCGCCCCAGTCGTGCACGGTGACGATGTTCTGGTGGGAGAGCCGCCCCGCCAGCTGCACCTCGCGCTGGAACCGCGCCTGCGTCTCCGCCTCGCCCGTCCCGTACTGCGGATGCACGACCTTGACCGCGACATCCCGCCGCATCCGCTCGTCCTGCGCGGCCCAGACCTGCCCCATGCCGCCGGACCCCAGCAGACCGGTGATCCTGAACCGCCCGGCGAGCACCTCGTTCAGCACCGGTCCCCTCCCCCGTCCGCGGACTGCCACCGCCGTACGACGGCCCGGCCCGGCATTCCGTTACGAGTGACGAGTATGGCCCCTCTCAGAAGCCCGACGAGTCACCCGAACTGCCGTACGCCCCGCCCGCCGACCGCCCCAGCCGCCGTGTCTCCTCGTTGATCCGGCGTGCGACATCGCCGATGCCCGTGGCCTCGTCGAGGCCGCTGTCGAGGAGTTGGGCGGCGAGCGTCGTGAAGTAGTGGGAGGTGGTGCGGAGATACTCGTCCACGTCGACGCCCACGGACCCGGCGGCCCCCGGAGGTATGCGGGTGACGTCGTCCAGGACACGGTTGATCTGGAGCGTGATCTCGTCCCGGACGTCCCGCGTCAGCCCCACCGCCCTGCCGGTCTGGGCGAGGATGGACTGGCAGGAGCGCGCGAGTTGCACGAGCAGCCGGTCGTCGCGGTTGAGAGAGGTGGCCCCCGCCGCCACGGGGCTGTAGCTCCCCGAGGCGACCCGCGCGTCGACGAGCTGGGGCTCGAAGCGCCGCAGGTCGAAGGCGCTGGTCGCGCCGAGCGCCGCCCGGAAGCAGGGGTGGACCTGGAACTCCGCCTCGTACGGCTGGACCGGCAGACCGTGGTCGCCCGCGAACACCACGTCGTTGCCACGCCGCACCCCGAGGAAGCCGACCCCGTACAGCACGTCGATGACTCCGGACAGCGTCAACGCGTTGGCGTACGCGGGGAAGTCGTGGTGGAGCGTCTCGGCCGCCGCCTCGAAGCGACGGGAGAGCCCGGCGCGGGTGACGACGTACCCGGTGTTCTGAAAGAGCGGGAAAACGTTCCTGAGGAAGGGATGGGCGACCAGGTACTCCGAGGCCAGATCCTTGAGCTTCCACTCGGAGAACTGCCGCCCCGCCTGCTCGACGTCCTCCTCGGTGACCCGGTCCCGCTGATGGTCCAGCCAGGCCTTCTCCTGGCAGAGGTTGAGGAACTGGATGGCGTCACGCGGCCTCGACAGACAGCGGCGGAAGAGATGGCTCGCAGTCTCTTCCCCGCCCACGGTCTGCGGGAACAGTTCCTTCCACAGCAGTTCCTCGCTCATCTCCGCGCCGACGGAGGCCCGTGCCCGGGCCAGGGCGAGGTCCCGCAGGGCCTGTTGTGTCCAGGTGATCCGCAGTTCGTCGCCATGGAACTTGTCGCCCTCGCCGAACGACAGCGAGTCGTAGATGTCTGCGCGCAGGAACAGCAGGAACCGTACTGACCGCCCGTACAGACTCGCGGCGTGCTTGGCCGCCAGCAGCAGCCCGATCACCATGGCGTTGCTGTCCGGCTCGGCGGACTACACCTGCTCCAACTGGTCGACCATGAGCAGCAGGGGCGCATGGACGTCACCGTCACAGCCCAGATCGGCGAAGGCCCGCGCCACTCCCCGCTCGACGATCTCCAACTGCCGTGCGGCCCGCGCCCCTTCGGACGGTGACTGCGCGAGATCCACGGCGGCCTTGACCCCGAACGCCTCCAACGACAGCGAGGTCTGCAGCCCCCGCGCCCCCTGCGCCAGCCGCTCCACCAGCCGGCCGTTCCCGCCCGCCGCCTCACCGTTGTGCTTGAGGAACCGCCCGAGCGCCTTCACCGAGTCGGCCCTGTGGCCGCCGTCGTGCGCGCCCTTGGCGTGGTCGACCAGATGCCGGGCCGCATGGACGGCGAACACATACCGCCAGATCAACGCCTTGGCCGAGTCCCCCGGTAACCCCTGCAACTCGAAGCGCCGGATCTCCTCGCCCGCCGCCTCGTCAGGGGTGACGAGCACCTTCCCTCCGCTGTGCCCACCCGCGTCGCCCGCCGCCATCAACTGCATGCAGATGGCACTCTTGCCGGAGCCCTTACGGCCGATGATCAGCATCTTCCGGCCGCTCAGCGCACCCCGGTAGGCGGCGTTGGGCAGAAAACCGCCGCGTAGCAACAGCCCGTCCGTCACGTCCCGTTCGGCATCCTCGCGCCCGAAGTGGAGCTGCGCCAGCACTGGCCCGTCGGCCATCCCCGTCCCCCATCGATGTCGCCGATCACTCTGTCGACACCGTAGCCGGAGACCCGAGTCCGGCTCAGCCGCCTCGGGCGAACTCACCTCGGACGAACTCACACCACACCACTTTCCCGAGATCCCGCTCCCCCACGCCCCACTTGTCGCTCAGCGCGGCGACGAGGAGCAGCCCGCGCCCACCCTCGCCCAGCCCCGCGCCCACCCCGTCGGCGATCCGTGGGGTTCCGCCTCCGCTGTCATGCACGTCCACCCGCAGCGCGTCCCCGCCGTACCGCAGACACACCAGGAACTGCCGCCCCGGCGGCACCCCGTGCGCCAACGCGTTGGTCGCCAGCTCGCTCACGCACAGCAACAGGTCAGCGCTGCGCTCGGCCTCGGCGAGCCCCCAGCCGGCCAGGGTCTCGTACGCGAACCGCCTGGCGGCCGGGACGGAACGGCGCTCACGGCGGAAGAACCTCTCGCGAAGGTGCGGGAGTTGGGTTGTCTCGTTCACGGTACGAGAGTTGCTCAGCGTCACTATCGTGGATCAGTGCGTGAACCCGTACGGATTTTTTGTACGGGTTCGCGCGGGGTCGGTACCAACGGGCACGGGGAGTTAGACCGGCATGAACTCCAAGAAGCAGCAGCCCCGCAAGCGAAACATCTCCACCATGCGCATGGTCGGCGCGCAGCTGCAGGCGGCGCGCAAGACTGCGGGGTACACGCAGCGTTCGCTCGCCGAGGCGGTCCTAGCGGACGAGGAGACGATCGCGTCGATCGAGCAAGGGAGGCGACCACTACTGCCGGACCTGGCGGAGACCTTGGACCAACTCCTCGACACCAAAGGGATGTTGCTCACCGGCGTACGGAACATGCCGGAGATCGACCAGTTCCCGCTCTTCGCGGAGCAGTACATGGTGCACGAGCGTGAAGCGATCGCCTTGTCCTGGTACGACAACGCGGTCCTGCCGGGGCTGCTCCAGACCGAGGAGTACGCGCGTGCGGTTCTTCGGGAGCGCGTTCCGGCGTTCGACGAGGACGAGATCGAGACAAAGACGGCAGCGCGCGTGGAGCGTCAGGAGATCCTCCAGCGCAAGACCCCGCCGACGATGAGCTTCATCGTGTGGGAGTCGGTGCTCCATCTGGGCATCGGAGGGCCAAAGGTACGGCGAGAGCAGCTCCGCCGCCTGCACGAGTGCGCCGAACTTCCGGGCCTGGCACTCCAGTTCCTGCCGATGACCACCGCCTCGCACGCTGGGCTGAATGGCCCGTTCATCCTCCTAGAAACCCCCGACCACTTGCATCTCGCCTACACCGAGAGCCAGCGCGGCAGCCAGTGGGTTTCCGACCCGGAAGAGGTGTCCATCCTTGCGCGCAAGTATGCGATGCTGCGGTCTCAGGCCCTTTCTCCGCAGGAGTCCAAGGGGTTGCTCGACCGTCTGCTAGGAGAGAAATGAGCACCACGCTTAAGTGGTTCAAGTCGAGCTACAGCGGCGACGAAGGCGGCGCCTGCCTCGAAGTCGCCCTCCACCCCCACGCCATCCACATCCGCGACTCCAAGAACCCGGAAGACGGCCCCACCCTCCGGCTCTCCCCCACCGCTTGGTCGGCCTTCACCACGCACGCAGCGGAGCGCTGACGCACCGACCGCCGGGGGACGGACCGCTGTCAGTGCCTGCCCCTACAGTCACCCCCATGGCGACACTTCCCAACCCGCTGCCCCAGTTGGCGGCCGACCCGAGCGGGCGTGTGCTCGGGCTTGAACTCCCGCTTCCGCAGGGGAGGCTGATCGACACGACCGACGAAGGGCCGTGGCACGAGCCGCTGCTGTGGTGCGCGGACGAACCGGCCGCACCCGGTGCCTGGGCGGCCGTAGAGCCCGTACGCCGTACGGCCGGTCTCCTCCCGCTGCTGCTGGACGTCGGGGACGGCCGGGGCGGGCCGGAGGAATGGGAGTTGAGTCCGGGCGGAATGTCGTACCCCGGTGACCACGACGCCGACGAGGTCCTGGCCGAGTTCTGGGACGAGTACGCCTCCGCCGACGACCCCGACTGGCCGGGCCTCGCCGAAGCCCCCGCCCAGATCCGGCCCCCGGCCCCTGATCCCGACACCCACGCCGCCGACACCGCCGACGCCCTGGTGCAGGACCCCTCCCGGCTGAAGGACCCCCGCCTCGCCCTGGTCCCCGCCCGCCGCAGCGCCGACATCCCGGCGGCGATCGGCTGGACCGGCCCGCTGAACCACGAGAACGACGTGGCGAAGCTCTGCGCGGTGCTGCGCTCCTGGGAGGACCGCTTCGGCATACGCGTCGTCGCCCTCACCTACGACCAGCTCGTCCTCTCGGTCGCCGCCCCGCCCACCACCGAGGCGGAAGCCGAAGCCGTCGCCGACGAACACTTCGCCTTCTGCCCCGACAACATCTCCCAGGACACGGACAACGCCACCCGCCCCGCCTACGCCCGCACCCTCCTCAACGCTCCCACCTGGTCCTTCTGGTGGGACTGAGCCACCACCACAAGACGCGGAACCCTCACCCCCGCAACCCCACCCCCAGCCTCCGCAACCCCTCCCGGATCTCCTCCGGCGTCTGGGTCACGAAGCACAGCCGCAGCGTCGACCGGTCCGGTTCACCGGCGTAGAAGGGCGCCCCGGGGACGTACGCCACGTCCTGCTCGACGACGCGCGGGAGCAGGGCGGTGGTGTCGTAGGCGGAGGGGAGGCGGGCCCAGAGGAACATGCCGCCCTCGGGACGGTTCCAGACGGAGCCCTCCGGGAGCGCGTCGGCGAGGCCGTCGAGCATGGCGTCGCGGCGCTCCCGGTAGGCGGCGGCGACCCGGGCGACATGGGCGTCCAGGTCACGGTCGGCGAGATAGCGGGCCGCGGCGAGCTGGTTGACGGTCGGGGTGTGCAGATCGGCCGCCTGCTTGGCGACCGCGCACGCCCGGCGCAGCCCCGCCGGCGCGCGCAGCCAGCCGAGCCGCATCCCGGGCGCCATCACCTTGGAGAAGGAGCCCAGCAGCACCGTACGGTCCCCGGCACCCGGGTACGACGCGATCCACGGCACCCGGTCGCCCTCGAAGCGGAGTTCGCCGTACGGGTCGTCCTCGACGATCCACAGCCCGCGCCGCGCGGCCACGGAGGCGACGGCCGCCCGGCGCCCGGCGGGGAGCGTGCGCCCGGTCGGGTTCTGGAAGGTGGGCACGGTGTAGAAGAACTTGGGCCGGTGCCGTACCACCAGCTCCTCCAGCGCCGCCGGGTCCACCCCCTGCCCGTCGCCCGGCACGGCCACCACCCGCGCCCCGGCGAACCGGAACGCCTGGAGTGCCGCCAGATAGCAGGGGTCCTCGACCAGGACGACGTCTCCCGGCTCCAGCAGCGCGGTGGCGAGCAGCGACAGCGCCTGTTGCGATCCGGTGGTGACGAGCACCTCGTCCGCGCCGGTCTCCAGCCCACGCGCCCCGTACCGCGCCGCGAGCGCCGCGCGGAGGACCGGCTCGCCCTCGGTCGTGGCGTACTGCAGTGCGCGCCCCGCGGACTCGGCGAACACATCGCGGTAGGCGGCCGCTATCCCCTCCGCGTCGAACAGCTCCGGAGCGGGCAATCCCCCCGCGAAGTTGACGACTTCGGAACGCGAGGTGACGGCGAGGATGTCCCGTACGGGGGAACCTCCGACTGCGGTGACCCGCTCGGCGAAACGGGGCACGGCCGCCCCGGCGCGCGCCTCGTCCGCGCGCCCCGAACCGCCCCCGTCCCCGGCTTCCACGACAAACTGCACGTCATACGCGTCGTGCACGGCATCCACGGCACTCATCCCACGGCTCCTTCGGCACTCCCGGACGGTGCGGCCCCGCCCACTGCCCGCACCCTAGCCAGGTGCGTGCCCCTTACATCCACCATTTCCGCCATGCGGACCCTGCCCCGCACCCCCTAGGCTGCGCGCATGCTGCCCAGCGTGGACACGAACGACGAGTTGCAAGAAGTCGTCGGTGACGAGGCGCTGCTGCGACCGGCTGCCCAGGATCTCTGCGGCTCGCTCGGTCTCGCAGGTGCGCGAATCGTGCGGTTCCCCGAGGGCTCGCTGCCGGTGTACGCCGTCGGCGACGCTCTCGTCCTCAAGCTCTATCCGGGTTTCGAAGCCGCGGAAGCCGTCCGCGAAGCCCGCCTGCTGTCGATCCTGTGGGGCAAACTACCCATCCCCACACCGCGGTTGCACGCGGCCGACCAGTACAAGAACGGCTGGCGCTATGTGCTGATGTCCCGGCTGCCCGGCGAGGACCTCAACGAGGTCTGGCCCCGGATCCCCCGGGCCGACCAGGAACGCATCGTCGCCGAGGCCGCCGAGGGCCTCGCCGCCCTGCACGCGCTGGACGCCACTCCGGTCATCCCGCTCACCGGGCCGCCGGACTGGGGCAGGTTCGTCGCCGCCCAGCGCCTGGCGGCGGTCGAGCAGCAGCAGTTGAGCGGCCTCACGGGCCCCTGGCTGGAGCAGATCCCGGACTTCCTCCGCTCCGTCCCGCTGCCCGCCCCGCGCCGCCCGGTCCTGCTGCACACCGAGATCATGCGCGAGCACCTGACCGTCGACCCGGCCGACTGGCGCCTCACCGGCCTCTTCGACTTCGAACCGGCCATGGTCGGCGACCCCGCCTACGACTTCGTCAGCGTCGGCATCCACCTCACCCGCGCCGACCCCACCCTCCTCAAGCTCTTCTACGAGGCCTACGGCCACCCCCCGTTCGACCCCCGCGAACTGATGGCCTACACCCTCCTCCACGTCTACAGCGACCTGAACTGGTACCTCAGCCGCCTCCCGGCCCCACCCAGCCAGAACTTCGAGTCACTGGCGGAGACATGGTTCGGAACAGGATGAAGGACAGGGGCGCAGCCCCCGTCCTTCAGGGGCGCGGGGAACTGCGCGAGAAGCCCCACGCACCCGCACCCGCACCCGACCACGAACGCCCCCTGTCCCCTGCCCCTCCCCCGCTACCCCTTGCGCCCCACCGCCGCATACACATTGATGTCCGCGTCGGTCACATCATTGATGTCCCGGTACCGCACCCTCTCGATGTCATCCATCCCGGCCAGCACATGCGGCTCGACCGCCGGAGGCACCGGCGCACCACCCGAGAAGCGCCAGTGGTGCGCCGGCACCACCCCGGGCTCGTCCACCACGAGACCGCTCTGCTCGAAGAACCGCGCGACCTCGTCCCTGGACCGCAGCACGAAGGTGAACCCCCGCTTGGTGTAGGTCTCCTGCACCGCGCGGATCTTCGCCGGATTGAGGTCCTCGGTCAGATGGCTGAGGACCAGCCGGCTCCCGGCGGGCAGCGCCTCCACCAGCTCCCGCACCACGGGGTACGCCTCGTCGTCCTCCACGAAGTGCAGGATCGCCACCAGGCACAGCGCGATCGGCCGGTCGAAGTCGAGCGTCTTCGCGGCCGCTTCGAGGATCGACCCCGGCGCCTTGAGGTCGGCGTCGATGTAGTCCGTGGCCCCCTGGGGCCCGCTGGTGAGCAACGCGCGCGCGTGGGCGAGCACCACCGGGTCGTTGTCGACGTACACGACCCGTGCGTCGGGGACGATCTCCTGGGCGATCTGGTGGACGTTCTCGGCGGTCGGCAGCCCGGTGCCGATGTCGAGGAACTGGTGGACGCCCTCGTCCCGGGCGAGCATGGTCACCGCACGGCGCAGGAAGTCCCGGTTGTGCCGGACGTCGAGATAGCCGCGCGGATTGGCCGCGAGCGCCGCACCGGCCGCCTCCCGGTCCACGGGGTAGTTGTCCTTGCCGCCGAGGAAGACGTCGTAGACCCGCGCCGGGTGCGCCTTGGTGGCGTCGATCCTCTTCCGCAGCTCGGCGGGGTCCTGACTGAGCGCGTCACCGGCCATAAAGCCTCTCCCTGGAGGTCGCATCATTGAAGGAACAACAACCTAACGTCCAGCGGGAGTTGATGGTGCCGGGACGGTGCCGGGGGCACCCTGCGATGCCGGGGGCACCCTGCGAAGCCGGCTGCTACCCCTCGCCTACCCCTCGCCGTCCTCGCCGTCGTCGCCCAGCGTCGTCCCCTCCGGCACCCACTTCGGCCCGCCGAGCGGATACTCGAACGCCGGACGCCCGTTGTTGCCGCTCGTACGGAACGGCCGCCCGCTGTCGTTCACGGTCAGCGTGCCGCTGCGGTCGCCGCTGCTCCACTGCAGTTCCAGGTACCAACTGACGTAGTACGCCGAGGCGTCGGCGGTGATGTAGTAGACCTCGGGGTCGGACTCGCTGACGGAGTACGGGAAGTTCTTGCTGCCCGCCTTGGGCTTCACATCGGGGCGCGCGGCGTCGAGGGCGATGGTGAAGGACCGGGTCGGGACACCGGCCCCGCAGCCGACACCCGGGTATCCCATGGCGTAGTCGTTCCAGGCGAGGGGCGCCCGCTTGCCGGCCATCCGGACCTTGAGGCTCCGTACGACCACGGTCTCCTCCCCGGTGCCCTGCAAGGTGAGCGTCAGGAACTGCTGCCCCGACGACACGGCCCCCTCCGACGCCACCCAGCCCGCCGCGTCCTGCTCCGGCGGCGGAGGCCCGACCTCCGTGCTCGGGCTGTCGACCAGATACCGCTGGGAGCAGGGGCTCTCCCAGGTGTACGGCTCCACCTTCACGGTCAGCGGCGCCGGAAGGGAGGCGTCCGTACCGCCCGCGCCCGCCCCGCCGGGGCTGGTGGGCGTGCCCGTGGCCGAGGCCCCGGCCCCCTTCTCGCCCGTGCCGCCCTTGCCGCCCTTGGCCGCCGACTCGCTCGCGGAGACGGAGGGCGAGGCACTTGACGGCGACGGGGAGTCCTTGGCCGCCGCCTCCGTCCGGTCACCGCCGGCGGACGCGGCCCCGGCCGTACGCCCGGCCCCGTCCCCCTTCTCCGCGGACGGCAGACTCACGGCGAGCGTGACCGCACCCAGCACGGCGGCCACGGCCACCCCGGCGACCAGCGCGACCCGCGTACGCCGCCGAGCGGGCACCCGCTCCTCCGCGCCCCGGGAACCCCCGCCCCCGATCAACGTCTCGGCCTCGGCCTCGGCCTCCACCACTGTCTCCGTCACGGCCCCCGTCTCCGGAACCGTGCTCTCCCCCACCTCCGGAACCGAACCCTCCACCGTCACCCCGGCAGAGGCGGCCGTCCCCCCGGCAGGAGCGGCCCTCTTGTCCTCGCTTGCGTCTCTCCCCCCGCTCCCCTCACTCCCCTTGCGCCTCCGCATCGCGTCCGCGAGCACCCACGCCCGGTGGAGCTCGACCAGCTCCTCCGGGGACGCCTTGCAGAGCCGGGCCAGCCGCTCGACGGGGGCGTAGTCCGTCGGTACCGCGTCCCCGTTGCAGTACCGGTGAAGCGTCGACGTACTCATGTGCAGCCGCTTGGCGAGCACTCCGTAACTCAGCCCGGAGCGCTCCTTCAACTCCCGCAGCAGCTCGGCGAAATCGGCCCCCAGACCGTTCTCGGTACCGCTCCCCGACACGTCTTCCTCCGTCTTCTCATGTCCCGCGCGTCCCGTTCCGCGTTCCAGGGAAGGGAAGTTCTCGCAGGTCAAAGCAGGTGTGGGCGTTCCAGTGTCCCTGATCGTCCGTCGGCTGTGGCGGCCGGGACGGATCACCCCACAAGCTTGAGTCATCCAAGCACGCCGCTCCCGGCAGCCCGGTCGAGCGGCACGGCTTCGAGCACTTGTTCTCGGCCTTCTCAACTGGCTTTGTCCGAAAGGGACTCATCATGCGCACGTTCCGTACCGCTCGCACCGCCCGCCCCGTCCGGCTGCTCGCCGCGACCGGAGTGACGCTGGCCGCCCTCGCCCTCACCGCGTGCAGCAACGGCACGGGCACCCGGGACGAGGGTGCGGCGGGCGGTTCCGCTTCGGCCGCGCAGTCCACGGGCGGCTCGGGCACCGGCGCCTCGGGCTCGACGACGGGCGGCGGCACGGGCGGAGCCACGACCGGCGGCACCACGACCGACCAGTCCTCCACGAAGACGACCGGAGGCACCGGAGGCTCCAGCGGCACCAACGGCACCGGCGGCGACGCCAACAAGACCTCCCCGAACGGCGGGACCAAGAAGGCCTCCGACCCCTGGGACCCCGAGAACCGCGTCACCTGCAACGGCTCCAACACCACCGTCACCACGACGACGCCGTCCCGCCCGATCAACCACCTGCTGATCACCGTCAAGAACACCGGCTCGAAGTACTGCGACCTCTACTACAACCCCACGGTCCGCTTCGGCGAGGCCCAGTCGGCGCCGCGCGTGATCGAGGAGTCCCAGCCGCAGGCCGTGGTGACCCTGGCCCCCGGCGCGTCGGGCTACGCGGGCGTCCTGCTCTCTGCCGCCGACGGCAGCGGCGGCAAGGGCACCACGGAGAAGAAGGTCGTCATCTACTTCCAGGGCGCCGAGGAGGGCAGCGACGCCGGCTCCCCCGCGTCCCCCGCCCTCCCGGCCAAGGGCGTCTACGTCGACAACTCCGTGGCCGTCACCTACTGGCAGTCGACCGCCGCGGACGCCCTCCAGTACTGAGCCGGGGCGAACACGCGGCGAGGGCCCCGGGGCGCACACCCCGGGGCCCTCGGCGCACCGTCATGCGGATCTCAGCACACCGCCAAGCGGACCTCAGCGCAGCAGACGGGCCGCCTCGACGGCCCAGTACGTGAGGATGTTCTGCGCGCCCGCCCGCTTGATCCCGGTCAGCGTCTCCAGGATGGCCCGCTCCCGGTCGATCCACCCCTTCTCGGCGGCGGCCTCGACCATGGAGTACTCCCCGGAGATCTGGTACGCGGCGACCGGCACGTCCACGGCGTCCGCGACCCGCGCGAGGACGTCCAGGTAGGGCCCGGCCGGCTTGACCATCACCAGGTCGGCGCCCTCCTCCAGATCGAGGGCCAGCTCCCGCAGCGACTCCCGCACATTGGCGGGGTCCTGCTGGTACGTCTTCCGGTCGCCCTTCAGCGAGGAGCCGACCGCCTCCCGGAAGGGCCCGTAGAAGGCGGACGCGTACTTGGCGGTGTAGGCCAGCACGGCGACGTCCTCGCGCCCGATCTGATCGAGAGCGTCCCGTACGACCCCGATCTGGCCGTCCATCATCCCGCTGGGCCCGACCACATGCGCACCGGCGTCGGCCTGCACCTGGGCCATCTCCGCGTACCGCTCAAGGGTCGCGTCGTTGTCGACACGTCCTTGGTCGTCGAGCACCCCGCAATGCCCGTGATCGATGGTCTCATCAAGGCACAGATCAGACATCACGAGCAGCTCGTCGCCCACCTCGGCCCGCACATCCCGCAGCGCGACCTGCAGAATCCCGTCCGGATCGGTCCCCGGAGTCCCGAGCGCGTCCTTCTTCCCGTCCTCCGGCACCCCGAAGAGCATGATCCCGGAGACCCCGGCCGCCACGGCCTCCGCGGCGGCCTTCTTCAGGCTGTCCCGGGTGTGCTGCACGACCCCCGGCATCGCCTCGATCGGCACCGGCTCACTCACACCCTCCCGCACGAACGCGGGCAGGATGAAGTCCGCCGGATGCAGCCGCGTCTCGGCCACCATCCGCCGCATCACAGGCGTCGTACGAAGCCGGCGGGGCCGCGTACCGGGAAACGATCCGTACTTCGACATACACCTACGCTACGCCCGAGCCACGACCCCCTTTGCCAACACCGCGTCGGCCCTCTTGCCCCGCTACTGCTGAACCTTGTTGCGCCCGGGCCCCCCGGACAGCTTGTCCACCCCCGCACCCCCGTACAGCACATCGTTCCCGCTGTTCCCCCACAGCTCATCCGCCCCCTGGTCGCCCCAGAGCGTGTCGGCCCCCTGCTCCCCGTACAGCTTGTCGGCCCCCTGCCCACCGTGCAGCGTGTCGTCGCCCGTCCCCCCGAACAGGCTGTCGCGCCCCTGCTTGCCGTGGAGGACGTCGTTGCCGGAGTCGCCGTACAGGCTGTTGCTCTCGGCGTCCCCGGTGAGGGAGTCGTTGCCGGCACCGCCGCGGCACACGTAGGCACAGTCACTGATCGTGTCGTTGCCCTTGCCGCCGAAGGGGCCCATGCCCCAGCCGCCGCCACCCCCGTGAAGACGGTCGTTGCCGTCCTCGCCGTAGAGAACGGCCGAGTGGCCGTTGTCGACGAGGGTGTCGTCGCCCGGTCCGCCGTAGACCGTCGCGTCCGCGCTCGCGCTCCCGGCGGGGATCGTCACGGTGTCGGCGCCGTCCCGGACCGTGACGTTGTAGATGGGCGAGTCGTCCGACCCCAGCGGTGCCTCGACCGCGCACCGTACGACGGTCCGGTCCTTCGCCGAGGGATACACGCACTCGTCCCACTCGGCGGCCTGCGCGTCGATGCTCATCTCGACCCGGTCGTCGAAGGTGAGCACGAAGTACACGTCGTACTCCCCCCGCTCCTCGACCTTCGCGGACACGGTCAGCCGGTTCTCCTGCCCCGCCGCGGCCTTGTACCAGAGTTCCCCGCCGTCATGCACGAGCGTGGCCGGCCCCGCCGCGGCGGCCTGCGCGCCCGACGCGGCCAACAGCCCACCCCCCAGGGCGAGTACGGCGGTAGTGGCAGCGGCGGCGATCGTCCTCGACGTGAATGTACGCATACGGAAGTAGTCCTCAGGTGCCCAAGTGCCCATCGTTGCTTCGGTCACCCACTCAGACAGCACACCCGAAACCCGGGTTGTACTCCCCTCCCCCACAACCCCCACCCGCCCCGAACGGGCAACCAGGAATTGTCCCGACCACCCCCTGCCCGTCACCCAGCCCCGAACCCAACGGGATTTGGTACAAATGATCGACCGGGTGAAACGAATCTGCGAGGGCGTCCACGGGGGTAGACGTGAGCGAGGACCAGCCTGTCATCTCGGCCGAGATACCGGAGTTCACGGGGAATCTGGAGCAACTGGAGACGGACGCCGGGGACATCGCGTTCGACGCGATGGCGGTCGGCGCGGCGGGTCTGCTGATCGACGCCAACTTCCAGCTGCTGGAACCCTTCTACAAGGCGCCCGAGGCCGACCAGCTCTTCGCGACGACCGCTCCGGTCGCGGCGGCGGGCCAGGATCTGCAGACCGAGCTGGGCACGGTGTCGAAGGCGCTGCTGGACTACGCGGCCGAGGTGCGGCCCCTGGTGGACCGGCTCAACACACTCCGCGCGGAGGCGGCGGCGTTCGAACGGCGTGTCGCGGACGACGAGGACTGGGTCGCCGACGGCGACCTCATCGACGAGAACACCGCCCGCCGCAACGCGGTGAACGCCGCCTGGACCGCCTTCCAGGCCGCCGAGCGGGCCTGCTACAACAAGATCGTCGCGCTGGTCGGCGGAGAGCCGCTCGTCGTCGGCGACGGCTCGAACAAAGAGAACATGTACGGCTACCGCGCCGAGGACCTCGCCATGGCGGGCGGCCTGCCGTGGGGTGACCCCGTCGAGGAGTCCAACCCCTGGTACTACATCCACGAACACGCCTGGGACTTCACCGTCGGCTTCGTCGTCGACGGCGTCTGGGGCACCATCAAGGGCCTGGGCACCCTGGTCGGCTTCAACGGCTGGGACGCCGCCGGCCAGGCCTGGGTGGGCCTGGGCAAACTCGCCACCGGCATCCTCATCACGGGAACACCACTGGGCGCCGCCTACTGGCTGACCCCCGCCGACCAACTCCCCTCCTGGCTCCGCGACTCCCGCACGGCCGTCGTGGAAACCGGCAAGGCACTCATCGCCTACGACGAATGGGGCAAGAACCCCTCCCGCGCCGCCGGCGCGGTCACCTTCAACGTCCTCACCACCATCTTCACCGGCGGCGCGGGAGGCGCGGCAGCGGCGACCGGCAAGGCCGGCGCGATCGCGAAGGCCATCTCCTTCGCCGGCAAGGCGGGCCGGATCGTCGACCCGATGACCTACATCGCCAAGGGCATCGGCGGCACGGCGGTCAAGATCGGCGACGTCATGGCGAGCCTGCGCGGCATCACCGACGGCACCCACATCCGCCTCGGCGAAGGCACCTACCACATCGCCGACATCCCCAACCTGGCCGACGACCTCCCGGCCGGCCTCACCCCCGACAACTCCGTCCGCATGACCACCCCCGAGGGCGAGGTCGTCTACCTCGACACCAAAACCCTGATCATGCACAACGCCGACGGAACCGTACGCGAGTCCCTCGACAACATCCGGCACGAGCAGACGGCGGAGCAGCGGGCGGGAGAGACCGGGACATCGAGGGCCGACGGTGAGCGCGAGCTGGTGGGAGCCGGGGCCGGAACGCGGGTGGGGGACACCGTGGCGGTGGGTGGCCGCGGAGGTGACAACCTCGGCGGTTCCGGAGGCCGTACCGGCGAGAACCCGCCGGTGGGTCGCGGTGGCGGCGGCGGTGGCATGGACGACTTCGGTCGGACCGGTGACGACGGGCTCGGTGACGCGGGGCGGGCCGGGGACGACGCGTCAGGGGACACGCCGGACGGGACGGCGCGGCCGGACGGCGACAGTGCCGGTGCCGGCGGGCGCGCCGCGGACGAGCGGCCCAGCTTCATGCGGGACGGCGACAACCCGTACGGCCCTCGTGGTTCGCTCACCGATGAGCAGATCGCGGAGATCCAGGTGTACCGGGCCAACCACGAGCCCGGTTACTTCGAGAAGTACTACAAGGTCAACGGCAACCGCGTGCGCCTCGACCGCTTCGACGAGAGCGACTTCACGCCGCCCCAGCTCACCCGGGAGTCGCCGAACCATCCGTGGGTCCGGGTGCAGGACGCCCCCGAGCCCCTCAAGCCGCACTACCTGGGCGACGCGGTCAAGCAGGGCCGTGGCTACAAGACCACGCCGGAGATGCTCAGGACCTTGGACAAGGTGGCGTTGGAGCGCCATCTCGCCATCAAGAGCGACACCTTGATGCAGCGCCTGCGGGACGCCGCCGAGTCGATCTACAAACGGGACGGGACCGACGAGGCGCGCGGACTGTGGGGAGAGAGCAGGGGCGCCTACAAGGACCAGCACAACTACATGGGAGTCGCGGCAGAGACATTCGGCGAGTCGGTGGCGGAACACCACTACATCGCCGCCGAGCACCCGGGCGCGGTACGGCAGCCCCTGGACGGTCCCAAGAACGGGAACGACCAGTTCGACCAGGTCTGGAAGGACGGCGACCGGTATGTCGTCATCGAGGCCAAGAGCAGCACCGACACCGGTCTGGGAGCCAGAAACCTGCCGAGCGGAAAGCGGGTCTCGCAGGGGACCAGGGATTACTTCCTGGACATCATCAGGGAGATGCGCAAGCGTGGCGAAGACAATCCCCAGGAACTCGTGCTCGCGAACGAACTGAAAGCCGCTCTTGCCGACGGAAAACTCGACTACGTCGTCGTCAAGGGGGAGAAGAACGCCGGTACGTACGCTGGCTATCGTGTGAGGGAGTTCGACATCGCTGACAGGAGTGCTCCGTGACCGTCACCGTACCGAGGCATGGCGGGCCAGGCCCTAATTCCCAGAGGTTCGCCGAGGCCCTGGGGGAGGGCTTGGCGATGTCGGTCGAGCGGCTGGAGCGTTCGCCCGGGATGATGGACGCGACGCTCGGCGAGGCGCTGATGCATCTGCAGGCACGGTGCACCGTGGACCCGGATGCCGCCACGCTGGAGACCTGGGAGGCGACCGTCTCCGCGATGCAGATCAGTTCGGCGCTCTTCGAGATCACGGGGGCGACTGAGGGAACGGTCGAGTGCCGCATCAATCGCGAGATGCGGCATATTCCGGCCATCGGTCCCCGACCGTACGCCGATGCGGGTAACTGGCTGACGGCGTTCTGGCTGGCCGTGGTCTGCCGCGAGCAGAAGCGCATGACGCGCTTGTCCGAGATCCCGGTCGATCGTCTGCGTTCCGACGAGGGAGCCTACGACGCTTACATCTACCACTGGGTCGACACCCTCCAGGCGTACTGGCTGAGGCGTCCGGACCTTGTGGAGAAACTCGTCGCGACGATCCAGGGATCGAACCCGGAGGTCGCCTCGGTCGCCCCACGGGACCTTCTGCAGGGTGTTCTGTATCCGCCGATCAACCTGTTCCACCGCTTCGTGCGCCAGGACGCGGAGGGCTTCAACGAGGCGCTGGTCGAGGCGCTTCAGCTGCACAAGGCCTACTGGACCGCCGACGAGGACCGGGCCAAGGACCCGGAGGGCCGGATCGCTCTCGGCCCCCTCGCCCTGGCCTGCCTGGCCCACGACGGCGGCATCCCCGTCGAGGTCGAATCGGAATACCTGCCCAAGTTCCTGCTGCAACGGGGCTGGTTGGGCGAGTTCCCCACCTGATGCGTTGTCGGTGAGCTACGACTGTCAGTCGCGAGAAGCGTAGGGAGCGGCGATCCCACAAGACCGCCGCTCCCCCAACCACCTCAGGTCGTGGACCTACGCCGCCGCGCCCCCGGCCGCCGCTCACTGGGCCGAGTGACGGGATCCCCCGCCTCCACCGCGGCAGCGCGCCGCCGCAGCCCGAACTCCGCCAGCGCCTCCGCCAGCTTGTGCACCGACGGCTCGGGGGCCATCACGTCCACCCGCAGCCCGTGTTCCTCGGCGGTCTTCGCGGTCGCCGGCCCGATGCAGGCGATCACCGTGACGTTGTGCGGCTTCCCGGCGATGCCCACCAGGTTCCGCACGGTGGAGGACGAGGTGAAGAGAACGGCGTCGAACCCGCCCCCCTTGATCGCCTCCCGCGTCTCGGCCGGCGGCGGCGAGGCCCGCACGGTCCGGTACGCGGTGACGTCGTCGACCTCCCAGCCGAGCTCGATCAGCCCGGCGACCAGCGTCTCCGTGGCGATGTCGGCCCGCGGCAGGAACACCCGGTCGATCGGGTCGAAGACGGGGTCGTAGGGAGGCCAGTCCTCCAGCAGACCGGCCGCGGACTGCTCGCCGCTCGGCACCAGGTCCGGCTTCACACCGAACGCGACCAGCGCCCGAGCGGTCTGCTCGCCCACCGCCGCGACCTTGATCCCCGCGAAGGCACGGGCGTCGAGGCCGTACTCCTCGAACTTCTCCCGGACCGCCTTGACCGCGTTCACCGAGGTGAAGGCGATCCACTCGTAGCGGCCCGTCACCAGCCCCTTGACCGCCCGCTCCATCTGCTGCGGCGTCCGCGGCGGCTCGACCGCGATCGTCGGCACCTCGTGCGGTACGGCCCCGTACGAGCGCAGTTGGTCGGAGAGCGACGCGGCCTGTTCCTTCGTACGCGGCACGAGGACGCGCCACCCGAAGAGCGGCTTGTTCTCGAACCACGACAGCTGCTCGCGCTGGGCCGCGGCGGAACGCTCACCGACCACGGCTATCACCGGCCGGCCGCCCTCCGGCGAGGGCAGCACCTTGGCCTGCTTCAGCGTCTGCGCGATTCCGCCGAGCGTCGCGGTCCAGGTCCGCTGCCGGGTCGTCGTACCGGCGACGGTCACGGACATCGGCGTATCGGGCTTACGGCCGGCGGCGACCAGCTCACCCGCCGCCGCGGCCACGGTCTCCAGCGTCGCCGAGACGACGACGGTCCCGTCGGACGCCCCGACCTCCGACCAGCACCGGTCGGACGCCGTGCGCGCGTCGACGAACCGTACGTCCGCGCCCTGCGCGTCCCGCAGCGGCACACCGGCGTACGCGGGCACGCCCACGGCGGCCGCCACTCCGGGCACCACCTCGAAGGGCACACCGGCGGCGGCGCACGCCAGCATCTCCTCGGTGGCATAAGTGTCCAGGCCAGGGTCCCCGGACACCGCACGCACGACCCGCTTGCCGCCCCTCGCGGCCTCCATGACAAGATGTGCCGCATCCCGCACAGCGGGTGCACCAACGGTTGTTGACGCGCCGTCAACAACCGTCAGCTGAGGCGTGCCTGTGCCCGAAAACGTATCCGCTGAAGTAGCCGCGGAAGAGGCAGAGGCAAGGGAAGCAGCTGCGGACGCCGCCGTCGATGCCGACGGCGGGCTCGAATCGGTGTCCAGTAGGGCGACGCCGGCGCGGGCGTGCGTACGCACCACGTCGAGCACATCGTGCTCGGCGATGAGAACGTCCGCGTTCGCCAGTGCCTCGACGGCGCGCAAGGTCAGCAGTCCCGGATCCCCGGGTCCGGCACCGAGGAAGGTGACGTGACCGTGGTCCGGACCGGCGGGAAGGGTGGTGGGGCTCAATGTGCTCGCTCCCCCATCAGACCGGCCGCGCCCTTAGCGAGCATCTCGGCGGCGAGTTCACGGCCGAGCGCCATTGCTTGGTCGTACGTCTCGGGCACGGGACCGGTGGTGGACAGCTGCACCAGCGTCGAGCCGTCGATCGTGCCGACGACGCCGCGCAGGCGCATCTCCTTGACAATCTGCCCGTCGGCCAGAAGGTCGGCGAACGCACCCACAGGTGCGCTGCAACCGGCCTCCAGGGCGGCGAGCAGGGACCGCTCGGCGGTCACGGCGGCCCGAGTGTACGGGTCGTCGAGCCGGGCGAGCGAGGCGATCAGTTCCGCGTTGTCCGCGGCACATTCGATCGCCAGTGCCCCCTGGCCGGGGGCGGGCAAAACGGTGTCGACCGAAAGGAAGTCGGTCACTTCTTCACTGCGCCCGATCCGGTTCAGTCCGGCGGCGGCCAGAACGACGCCGTCCAGCTCACCCTTCCGCACATATCCGATCCGGGTGTCTACGTTCCCGCGGATCGGCACCGTCTCGATCGTGAGCCCGTGGCTGCGCGCGTACGCGTTCAGCTGGGACATCCGACGCGGCGAACCGGTGCCCACGCGGGCGCCCTCGGGCAGCTGCTCGAAGGTCAGTCCGTCCCGGGCGACCAGGACGTCCCGCGCGTCCTCGCGCACCGGCACGGCGGCCAGCGCCAGCTCGTCCGGGTGCGTGGTCGGCAGGTCCTTGAGCGAGTGCACGGCGAAGTCGACCTCGCCGCGCAGCAGCGCCTCGCGCAGCGCGGTGACGAACACGCCCGTGCCGCCGATCTGCGCCAGCGCCTCGCGGGAGACATCGCCGTACGTGGTGATCTCCACGAGTTCCACGGGCCGACCGGTCAGCCGGCGGACCTGCTCCGCCACCTGCCCGGACTGGGCCATGGCGAGTCTGCTCCGCCTGGTCCCGAGCCTCAGGGCCCTGTCCGCCCTGTCTTGCGGGTCACTCATGATCGCCCTCGGTTCTCGGCGTTCGCCACGAAGTTCATGTCGCCGCTCATGGACTCGAAGTCCATGTCGCCGCTCGCGGACCCGGCGTCCACGCCGCCGCTCGCGGGTCGGTCGCGGTCGTCGGCCCGGGACACGGCGGCGACCGTCTCCTGGTCCAGGTCGAACAGGGTCCGCAGCGCGTCCGCGTACCCGGCGCCGCCGGGCTCGGCCGCGAGCTGCTTCACCCGTACGGTCGGCGCGTGCAGCAGCTTGTCGACGACGCGCCGCACGGTCTGGGTGATCTCGCCGCGGTGCTTGTCGTCGAGGCCCGGCAGCCGGCCCTCCAGGCGGGCGATCTCGCTCGCGACGACATCGGCGGCCATGGCGCGCAGCGCCACGACGGTGGGGGTGATGTGCGCGGCCCGCTGAGCGGCCCCGAAGGCCGCCACCTCGTCCGAAACGATCCTCCGCACCATGTCGACGTCGGCCGCCATGGGCGCGTCGGCGGAGACCTCGGCGAGCGACTCGATGTCGACCAGCCGCACCCCGGCCAGCCGGTGCGCGGCGGCGTCGATGTCCCGGGGCATCGCCAGGTCCAGCAGCGCCAGCACGGGCGCGGGCCGGGGCACCTCGGCGACGGGCTCGGGCCGACGCAGATCGGTGATCCGCCCGGTGACGGCCACGGCCGCGACGAGCGCGGCGATCAGCTCGGCGTCGGCGGCAGGCGTACGCGCGGTCTCGCGCTCCGGCGCACGACGGCTCGTACGCCGGTCCACGGTCGCGTTGTCGACCCAGGCCGCGTGCTGCTCCAGCGTGGCCGCGTCCATCCCGGCGACCGCGGCCTCCCCGTGCACGGAGAAGCCACCGCCCTGGACGGCGGGGAGGTCGAGGGGGCAGTCGTCGTCGCTGCCGATGGAGGTGGGCGGCAGCACCGGTCGTACGTCCGTACGAGCTTCGGCCCCCGTGGGGAGCGCGCCCTCGGGCACCCGTCCCTCGACCGCCGCCGCGACCATCTCGGCGGTCAGGACCAGGCCCGTGGCGCCCGTACAGGAGACGACGACCTCGGCACGTGTCAGCTCGGCCGGCACCGATTCCATCGGTACCGCGCGGGCCAGCACGTCCGTTTCACCCTGTTCGGTCAGGCGTTGTCCATACTGCTCTTCGAGCAGGTGAGCGAGCCGCTCGGCCCGGTCGGACGTCCGGTTGGCGATCACGATCTCGGCGACGCCCGCGCGCGCGAGGGTCGCGGCGGCCAGCGAGGACATCGACCCGGCACCGATCACCACGGCCCGCTTGCCCCGGGCCCAGTCCGTCACCTCCGCATCCGTACCGGCGGTGAACTGCTCCAGCCCGAAGGTCACCAGCGACTGCCCGGCCCGGTCGATCCCGGTCTCGGAGTGCGCCCGCTTGCCGACCCTGAGGCTCTGCTGGAACAGGTCGTTCAGCAGCCGCCCGGCCGTGTGCAGCTCCTGCGCGCGGGCCAGCGCGTCCTTGATCTGCCCGAGGATCTGCCCCTCGCCGACGACCATCGAGTCGAGCCCGCAGGCCACCGAGAACAGATGGTGGACGGCCCGGTCCTCGTAGTGCACGTACAGATAGGGAGTGATCTCGTCGAGCCCGACCCCGCTGTGCTGGGCGAGCAGCGTGGACAGCTCGGCGACGCCCGCGTGGAACTTGTCCACGTCCGCGTACAGCTCGATGCGGTTGCAGGTGGCGAGGACGGCGGCCTCGGCGGTCGGCTCGGCGGCGACCGTGTCCTGAAGCAACTTGATCTGCGCGTCCAGGGAGAGCGCGGCCCGCTCCAGCACGCTCACCGGAGCGCTGCGGTGGCTCAGTCCGACGACCAGGAGACTCATGCCGGCATCACGGCGGGGACATCCCCGTCGGGCCCTTTCCCGGACTCCACGGGAGCCGGCGGTACGGCACCGGCCTCGCCCGCGGCCTCCTCGCCGGCCTTGCGCTGCTCGTGGAAGGCGAGGATCTGCAGTTCGATGGAGAGGTCGACCTTCCGGACGTCGACGCCGTCCGGCACGGTCAGGACGGTCGGCGCGAAGTTCAGGATCGAGGTGACCCCGGCGGCGACCAGCCGGTCGCACACCGGCTGCGCGGCACCGGCGGGAGTGGCGATCACCCCGATGGACACGCCGTTCTCCTCGATGATCTTTTCCAGCTCGTCCGAGTGCTGGACCGGAATACCCGCGACCGGCTTCCCCGCCATCGCCGGATCGGCGTCTATCAACGCGGCCACCCGGAATCCACGGGAGGCGAATCCACCGTAATTGGCCAGCGCGGCGCCGAGATTACCGATACCGACGATCACGACCGGCCAGTCCTGGGTCAGGCCCAGCTCACGCGAGATCTGGTAGACGAGATACTCGACGTCGTAGCCCACACCGCGCGTTCCGTACGAGCCCAGGTACGAGAAGTCCTTGCGCAGCTTCGCGGAGTTGACCCCCGCGGCGGCCGCCAGTTCCTCGGATGAAACGGTGGGTACCGAACGCTCGGACAGCGCGGTCAGGGCACGGAGGTACAGCGGAAGCCTGGCGACGGTGGCCTCGGGAATCCCTCGGCTACGGGTCGCCGGTCGGTGAGTTCGGCCAGTTGCCACGGTGCTCCTGCGGGTAGAGCGGGGCTGCGGGCGGTCATGCGTCCCCAGACCGCCCCGTCGACAGCAGGCTATGTCTTTGTGAACGCGTGCACAAAGATGGTGTCCGATTTGCCCGGCCAACGTGACCGGGGTCACGCACATGCGACGCGCATGTACGGAACCGGCACGCACGTACCGTCGTTCCACACCGGACGCCTTGCACAACGGGGGCAAAACCGCACACTCTCCTCACGAATCCCGCCCCCGAGACCAACCAGCCCATCGATCCTAAGCGACTTTTGGGACCACTTGGACTGGTCGGTCAGGTCACAACTCGGGTGACCTAGGAGAGGGCTTTGCGAAGGCGCTCCTCGTTCACCCGCCAGAAGGTGTGCTGAGCGCCGTCCACCAGGACGACCGGAATCTGCTCCCAGTACTGCCGGTGCAGTTCCGCGTCCTCGGTGATGTCCTTCTTCTCCCAGGGAACGCCCAGCTCACCGCAGACCTTCCCGATCACCGCCTCCGCGTCGTCGCACAGATGACATCCGGGTTTTCCGATCAGTGTGACGAGCCGCTCACCGGAATTCTTCGGCGTCCGCCGGAACATGGCACTCATGCCGGCCATTGTCGCTCGGCACCGGATCTCCACACCCCTTCCTCACCATGAAGCGCACGACCTGCCCTTTTCCCCACCGGTTCCCCCCTCTTCCGCACCCGGACACGCCGTCCCCATCACTTCTTTAACGGCACGGTCGCGGAGAGTTCACAGCACGCAAACCTCTCGACTCCGGAACCACCGAACAGACTGGCTATGCTCACGACATGGCCGCTCTCGGATGGCTCACTCCCCGTAGGCGCTCCGCCACGGCGCGGAGCGTTTTGGCAGGCGAGGCCTCTGCGGAGGCAGCGCGCAAGTCCTCCCAGGAGCTGGAGGACATCTCCCCCGCGCCCAGCGCCGCCGTCCAGGAACCGGAATTCCCGGTCCTCGGCGACGACAGGGCCGCCGCGTTCTTCGACCT
Organism: Streptomyces sp. NPDC107538; assembly: GCF_055657445.1. Taxonomy (NCBI): domain Bacteria; kingdom Bacillati; phylum Actinomycetota; class Actinomycetes; order Kitasatosporales; family Streptomycetaceae; genus Streptomyces; species Streptomyces sp. NPDC107538. The sequence goes on from NZ_JBVKAY010000002.1 coordinate 1,021,004, forward strand.
CGACAACACCGTCATGCAGGGCGCCTCGCTCTTCCACTTCGGGAGGGGCCTGTACAAACGGAAGTTCTTCGAGACCCGCGACCTCGCCCGGTTCGCCTGGCAGCAGGCCTGGTTCAGGCTGGCGGGCTCCGAGGACCCCGAGCACATGCAGGACGCCCAGAACTCCGCGCTCTCCATCGTCCAGGGCCATCGCGTCGCCGAACTGACGATCATCGGCGAGGAGATCTACGACGAGTACATGGCCGAGCGCATCTGGCCGGGCACCCGCGCGCTGGCCCAGGCCCACCTCGACGCCGGCCAGAAGGTCTGGCTGGTCACGGCCGCGCCCGTGGAGATCGCCCAGGTGATCGCCCGCCGCCTCGGCCTGACCGGCGCGCTCGGCACGGTCGCCGAGTCCGTCGACGGCGTCTACACCGGCAAGCTGGTCGGTGAACCGCTGCACGGCCCCGCGAAGGCCGAGGCCGTCCGCGCCCTGGCCGCCGCCGAGGCCCTCGACCTCTCCCGCTGCGCCGCGTATAGCGATTCCCACAACGACATCCCGATGCTGTCGCTCGTGGGCCATCCGTACGCCATCAACCCCGACAGCAAACTCCGCAGGCACGCCCGCGAGATGGACTGGCGGCTGCGCGACTACCGCACCGCCCGCAAGGCCGCCAAGGTCGGCCTGCCCGCCGCGGCGGGCGTGGGCGCGGTGGCCGGTGGCACGGCGGCCGCGATCGCGCTGCACCGCCGCCGCCGCTGAACGACTGAACGACTGAACGGCCGATCGCTTCTCGAACGCCGGAGGGGCTGGGTTCTCCCAGCCCCTCCGGCGTTCGCGCGTCCGGCCCCTGACCGGCATTCCAGCCGTCCTACCCCCACTCCGCCCCCCTCAGTCACGCCCTCCGCACCCGACCACAACACGCCCCGCACCCAGGCGGAACACGAACCGAATCGATCAACAACCGATCACGACACCGCACTTGAGCAGCCTCCAATACGTAACAGAAGCGACGTAATCGATGATTTGAGCAACTGGGTGTAGCAGTGCCTGCACGAAGCGTTATTCTCCTCAAACGCAAACCGGTACCCCTCCGTCGCTACGACGGGTGAAAGGTTCCGCACTGCACGTGATGGAAGCTCTGCCTCTGGGAGTCCCGTGTACCCACACGTCGGGGTTGACGCCTCGGGCCTGGCTACGCTGCGCGCGACGGTCAACCAACTGTTGCGCGGCTTCGTCCCCACCGCGTACGCCGTCCCCGCCCTCGCCACCTCCGCCGCGCCCGTCGGCCCGTGCTACGCACTGGCCGACGGCAGCGCGACGGTAGGCAGACGAGGCCGTTCGGGATCCACCGCCACGACCACCCGCCGTCCCGCCGCGGACAGCGACAGCGCCCGCATGATGGACCTCGTCGAACGCGCCCAGTCCGGCGAGGCCGACGCCTTCGGCCGCCTGTACGACCAGTACAGCGACACCGTCTACCGGTACATCTACTACCGCGTCGGCGGCAAGGCGACCGCCGAGGACCTCACCAGCGAGACGTTCCTGCGCGCCCTGCGCCGCATCGGCACGTTCACCTGGCAGGGCCGCGACTTCGGCGCCTGGCTGGTCACGATCGCCCGCAACCTGGTGGCCGACCACTTCAAGTCCAGCCGTTTCCGGCTGGAGGTCACCACCGGCGAGATGCTCGACGCCAACGAGGTCGAGCGCTCCCCGGAGGACTCCGTCCTGGAGTCCCTCTCCAACGCCGCCCTCCTGGAGGCCGTACGCCGCCTCAACCCGCAGCAGCAGGAGTGCGTCACCCTCCGCTTCCTCCAGGGCCTCTCCGTCGCCGAGACCGCCCGGGTCATGGGCAAGAACGAGGGCGCGATCAAGACCCTCCAGTACCGCGCGGTCCGCACCCTCGCCCGCCTCCTCCCGGACGACGCCCGCTGAGCACACCGCTCATCCACGCTCCGCGACGCCCAACTCACCCTCCGTCGACGTCCGTTGACTTCCTCGCCCGATCATCCGCCGTCCGTAACCCAAGTGCCGCGCCGCTCGTTGTGCGGGATACAGGCTCCCTGTGGTCGCGCCTGACCGACACCGATCACTCGATCGTGTGACCCGGTCGGGGACGTGCAACCCTCAGGACCCCCTGGGGAGTCGACCGTCATGACGAGAGGAGGTGCCGCCAGTGATCGCGAACGTATCGGCGCACCGGCGGGCGAACGCCTTCGCCCAGGCCCTGGAGGAGCTGTCCGACCGGGGCACGGCGGCCGAGCAGCCCGAGGGATCGACACCGGCCCCGGCAGCGGAACAGACCGAGCAGGGCCGCATGGTGGCCCTCACCACCGGTCTCGACGAGCTGCCCAAGCCAGTGCTCGACCCCGAGGTGAAGGTCGTCCATCGCGCCCAGTTGGTGGCCGCGATGGAGGCCATGCTGCGGGACGGCACACTGCCGGGGCGGGCGGACACCACGGTGCCCGAGCAGCGATCGGGCCGGGGGCGAGGCGCGCACCGGGCAAGCCCGCTGGGCAAGTTGCGACCACGGTCCCGCCTGACGAAGGGCCTCGCCGCCGGCGGGCTCAGCGTCGGCGTGGCCGCGAGCGCGTTCGGCGGTGTGGCCGCCGCCAGCTCGGACGCCCTGCCCGGTGACTCGCTCTACGGCCTCAAGCGCGGCATCGAGGACGTGAAGCTCACCCTGGCCGACGACAGCGACGACCGGGGCCGGCTCTATCTGGACCAGGCGTCGACCCGGCTCGGCGAGGCCCGCCGGCTCATGGAGCGCGACCGGGGCGGACAGCTCGACCACGAGTCCCTCGGCGAGATCCGCCGCGCCCTCAGCGGGATGCGGCACGACGCCGCCGAGGGCCACCGGCTGCTCCACGAGGCCTTCGAGCGAGATCCGGAGTCCCTCGGCCCCATCCAGGCCCTCTCCGCCTTCTCCCGGTCCCACCGCGAGGCCTGGGGCGCGCTCCGCGACCGGCTGCCCGTGCAGCTCGGGGACGTGAGTCAGCAGGTCTCGTCGGTCTTCGACGCCATAGACGACGAGGTCGCCCCGCACTCGTCGCTCCTGCCGCAGCCCCCCGTCCAGGGCGGCGACGGCAAGCAGCGCTCCACGGGCTCCGGCACCCCCGGCACCAAGGCCCCCGGCCACCCGGCCCCGACCGCCACGGGCGGCTCCGCCACCGGCAGCCAGGACACCACCGGCAAGCCCAAGCCGTCCACCTCCGACTCGGAGAGCGGCGGCGAAGGCCTCGTCGGCGGCACCACCGGCGGCCTCCTGGACCCACCCCAGGACAACACCGCCAGCTCCTCCCCCCCCACCGACAAAACAACCCCGCCCCAAGAACCCGACGTCACCCTCCCCCCCCTCCTCCCGGGCCTCCTCCCGGGCCTGGGCATCAACGGCGACGACAACAACTAGCCCACGCCAACACCGGCCAGTCCCCTACGACGGTGGGGCGCCCTTCTTCGGGAAGGGCGCCCCACTCGTGCGTGGCCGCCGCAGCCGCAGCAACCGCCCTGCCCGCAGCGCCGCAGGCTGCCCCAGCTTCCCGGCTGCGGGCAATCGTGCCGCTGGGGCGGCACGGGTGGGCGCAGGCGGCACCTCGTCACCGCCGAGCAGCGGACCCACCCCCGCCCAGCCCGACCGCCGGATCCCCGGACGACCGCCCCTCAGAAGAACACCGACCGCCGCCGCACCAGCAACTTGGACAGCGTGTGCTGGATCTGTTCCCGTACCTGGTCGGTCAGGTTGAACATCAGCATCGGGACCCATCTACATTGCCGCCCTCGCGACGCTTCGCGGGCTTCGGACGGCTGCGCCGGACTCCGTCCGACGGGCCCAGGCATCCCGAGTCCGCCCTCAGAAGAACACCGACCGCCGCTGCACCAACAACTTGTACAGCGTGTGCTGGATCTGCTCCCGTACCTGGTCCGTCAGGTTGAACATCAGCATCGGGTCCTCGGCGGCCTCCGGCGGGTAGCCGTCCGTCGGGATCGGCTCGCCGAACTGGATCGTCCACTTCGTCGGCAGCGGCACCGCGCCCAGCGGGCCGAGCCACGGGAACGTCGGCGTGATCGGGAAGTACGGGAAACCGAGCAGCCGGGCCAGCGTCTTGGAGTTCCCGATCATCGGATAGATCTCCTCCGCGCCCACGATCGAGCACGGAATGATCGGCGTCCCGGCCCGCAGCGCGGTGGAGACGAAGCCGCCCCGCCCGAACCGCTGCAGCTTGTAGCGGTCCCCGAACGGCTTGCCGAGCCCCTTGAAGCCCTCCGGCATGACCCCGACCAGCTCGCCCTGCTGCAGCAGCCGCGAGGCGTCCTCCGCGCACGCGAGCGTGTGGCCGAGCTTGCGCGCCAGCTCGTTGACCACCGGCAGCATGAACACCAGATCCGCCGCGAGCAGCCGCAGATGCCGCCCGGTGGGGTGGTTGTCGTGGACGGCGACCTGCATCATCAGGCCGTCCATCGGCAGCGTCCCCGAGTGGTTGGCGACGATCAGCGCGCCACCGTCCGTCGGGATGTTCTCGATGCCCTTCACCTCGACCCGGAAGTACTTCTCGTATACCGGCCGCAGCAGCGACATCAGCACCTGGTCGGTGAGTTCGGCGTCGTAGCCGAAGTCGTCGACCTCGTAGTCCCCGGTGAGCCGCTTGCGCAGGAACGCGAGACCGCCCGCGATCCGTCGCTCCAGCGCGCCGCCGTCCTGTGCCTCGGCGGCCTCCTGGGGCGGCTCCGGCTTCTCCCGTGTCACAGGGACATCATCCGTGCTGGTCGGCACTCCGGGGAGGGCCTGGACCTCACCGGCTTCCCGGACGACCGCGTTCTCGCCCTTGCGCCGGCTCCCCGCGCTCCGGCGGCGCGGCGGGCGCTGCACGGCGCCCCCGCGGGTCCGGTCGTCGTCGAACGGAATGACCTTGGCGTCCGCCATCGTCGATGCGCTCCTCGGTTAACGCTAATTGGCGCTCTGCGTCGGGGGGTGGCCGCCGCCCGGCGTGGGCACGGGCAGGGCGGCGATCCGGTCGATGGCCCCAGCGAGGGCCTCGGGGGGCAGGAGGCCGGGCCCCCTGCTGCGGGCGAAGTCCGCGAACGTCTCCGCGGTCGTGTACCGGGCCCGGTAGCCCAGCGTCTCGCGCATCTGGTTCGTCGACACGACCCGCCCGTGGGTCAGCAGCCGCAGTTGCTCCGGCGAGAAGTCGGTGACGCCGAGCGTACGGACCATCGAGCCGACCCAGCTGACCGCCGGCATCAGCAGCGGCACCGTCGGCCGCCCGAGGCGCCGCGCGCACTGCGACAGCAGCAGGACGCCGTCGCCCGCGATGTTGAACGTGCCGCTGTTGAGCGTGCCCCGCTCCGGCTCGTGCGAGGCGATCCGCAGCACCTCGATCACATCGTCCTCGTGCACGAACTGCAGCCGCGGGTCGTAACCCAGCACGGTCGGCAGCACCGGCAGCGAGAAGTACGAGGCGAGCGGTGAATCGGCGCTCGGCCCGAGGATGTTCGCGAACCGCAGCACACAGACGGCCACATCGGGCCGCCGCCGGGCGAATCCGCGGACGTACCCCTCGACCTCGACGGTGTCCTTGGCGAAGCCGCCGCTGGGCAGCGACTTGGGCGGGGTGGTCTCCGTGAACACGGCCGGGTCGCGCGGCGCGGACCCGTACACGTTGGTGCTGGACTTGACCACCAGACGTTTGATCAAAGGTGACTTCTGACAGGCACCGAGCAACTGCATGGTGCCGATGACGTTGGTCTCCTTCAGCGTGGCCCGGCCACCGCTGCCCAGCGGGGTGCCCGTGACATCCATGTGCACCACGGTGTCCACGGTGTACTCGGCCAGCAGTCGGGCTATGGCGGGCTGCCGGATGTCGGCCTGGACGAAGTCCGCGCCGCCCAGATGGTGTCCGGGCGGAACCGCGTCCACCGCGATGACCCGGTCGACCTGCGGGTCACGCTGGATCCGCCGCACGAAGCGGCCTCCCAGCTGACGGGCCACACCGGTGACGAGCACGACCTTCCCCAAGATCAGCGCCTTCCTTCCCGACGTCCGCTCACATAGGCGTAACTCTGCTCGTACTCTGCCGCGTTCCCCGTGTGCGGCCACGTTAGCGGTTGGATGTTGCGCTGTGGTGACCGCGACCCCGTGAATGACCGGCGAATGCACGCGACCGCAGGCGGCCGGCGAAAACACCGCGACCCCCCACCGCATGCGGTGGGGGGTCGCGGAACGCGCTCTCAACAGCGCTCGCGCAAGAAAGCAAGGCGTACGACCCCCTTTGCGCGAGGGGGCCGGCCGGGACCCCTCAATTCCGGGGCCGGGCCGCCTTACTTCTTGTTGCGACGCTGAACGCGGGTGCGCTTGAGCAGCTTGCGGTGCTTCTTCTTAGCCATCCGCTTGCGCCGCTTCTTGATAACAGAGCCCACGACTACCCTCGCTCACTTCTCATCACTCGGCGTTTGGGCGCCATGGGCCCATACGACCTACGAGGGGCCAGCCTACCCGTCCGAGCGCTGAGGTCGTAATCGAGGAGGAGCGGGGGTATCCCGGAAGTCCCGCAGGGCCTCCGGGACCCCTCGATCCCGGTGGCCGTCAGGCCGTCTCCACCCCCACATAGCTCTCGCGGAGGTACTCGTGCACCGCTTGCTCCGGCACCCGGAAGGACCTGCCCACCCGGATCGCCGGCAGATGACCGCTGTGCACCAAGCGGTACACGGTCATCTTGGACACTCGCATCACCGAGGCGACTTCCGCCACGGTCAGGAACTGAACCTCGTTCAGAGGCCTCTCGCCAGCTGCAGCCATGACACACCTGAACCTTCCGCACTCGACTCGACGGCCACCGGCTTCCCCTTCCGGTGACTCTTCGTCGTTGCGTGCTCACTCCCCAATGTAGGGGCGGGTGATGCGAGTGGGGAAGAGGGGATGCCATCGGCGGCCTACTGTGACAGACACGCCCGATTGAGTACGTAGCGGGTCAGCGGTCGGTAGTAATCAGACCGCACACCGTCATCAAGTGGAACGACGACGGACACCCGCCCCTCCGCCTCCCCCACGAAGAGTGCGGGATCGTCCGTATCGGCGAGACCGATGGCCTCGAACCCCAGCTGACCTGCCCCGCAGACCCAGCCGTGGTCTCCCACCACGAGTTCCGGGAGCGGCCCGCCGGCCTCCGCGGCGGCCGCCAGAACCGTCCGAACCGGCAGCGGTGAATGCGTGTGCACGCCGGTCGCACAACCGGAGTGAAGGGAGGTCGCTTCGCGGACCAGAGCGACACCTCGTACGTAGTCAAGGTTGTACGTGCGTAGACCGAACCGGGTCGTTATGTCGACACGTCTACCCGTCGCGGGGGTGAGAACCTCACATCCCGCCGACGACAAGGCGTCCGCCAACGCGCCGTAGAAGCCGATCAGCCGATGCGGATGCCCGGTCCCGAGGAGCACCCGTCCACCACGGTGAGCGACGGCCCCGACCCGATCCGCGAACCGGTCCAACGCCCCCAGCGTCAGCTCCGGATCAATCACATCCTGCCCTGACGCGCACCGCGGATCGGCCGAAACCCCACACTTCTCCGCCATCAATCCGAGCACATCCCGCTGCCGCCATGCCCCGTCCGGATCAATCCCGATCAAAAACCGAGGATCCCGAGCCGCGAACAACCGATAACTCCGCAGACTCGCCTCCCGAGCGGTAGCCACCCTCCCAGCCAGCCCAAAAGCCACCAACTGCTCCCGCAACACCCCACCACTCACCACCCCCCGAGCCTGACGCACATCAACCCCCAGAGCCCGAAAACCACTGCTCCACCACACAGTTGGCCTAGCCCCTTCTCTTTCCGGGGCGCGGAGACCTGCCTCTTTTTGGGGGCGCGGGGAACTGCGCGAACGGGGTCCGGGGCAGAGCCCCGAATCTGTGACGGGGGGCCGAAGGGGGCGCGCAGCCCCCTGCAGGATGGGACGGGTAGGGGCGGCGGGGGCGAGAAAATCCCCAGGAGCCACCTAAACCACCTAGAACCCCTAGAACCACCTAGGGCAACAACCCCCGCAACGGAAACACGGCCTTACGAGCAGCAAGCACCGCCTGATCCAACCGATCCGCAGGGTCGTACCCCGCCTCCCAGTCGGCCCAACTCACAGGCCACCGCCCATCAGTCATCCGCGCCGGCGCCAACTGCCGCGTCAACGCGAACACCCGCTGCCGCCACTCCTCCGGCACCACCGCCTCCGGCGCGATCTCCCGCCCCGCCGCGATCGCCACCAGATGCGTCCACGACCGCGGCACCACCTCCACCACCGCGTACCCACCCCCACCGAGCGCGACCCACCGCCCGTCCGCGTACTCATGGGCCAGCGAATGCAGCGCCACCTGCACCGCCCGCTGCGCGTCCAACGACACCGCCAGATGCGCCAACGGATCCTCGAAGTGCGTATCGGCCCCGTGCTGCGTCACCAACACCTGCGGCCGGAACTCGGCGAGCAACTCCGGCACCACCGCGTGGAACGCCCGCAACCACCCCGCGTCCCCGGTCCCCGCCGGCAACGCCACATTCACGGCCGACCCCTCCGCACCGGACGGCGCCCCCGTCTCCTCCGGCCACCCCGTCTGCGGGAACAGCGTCCGAGGATGCTCGTGCAGCGAGATCGTCAGCACCCGCGGATCCTCCCAGAACGCCGCCTGCACCCCGTCCCCGTGATGCACGTCCACATCCACGTACGCGACCCGCTCGGCCCCCAGCTCCAACAGCCGGGCGATGGCGATCGACGCGTCGTTGTAGATACAGAACCCGGAGGCGCCCCCGGGCATCGCATGGTGCAGCCCGCCCGCGAAGTTCACCGCGTGCAGCGCGTCCCCGCGCCACACGGCCTCGGCCGCCCCCACCGACTGCCCCGCGATCAGCGCGGACACCTCGTGCATCCCGGCGAAGGCCGGATCGTCCATGGTCCCCAGCCCGTACGCCGTGTCAGCCCCCCGCGGGTCGGCCGACGCGGCCTTGACCGCCGCCACATAGTCCTCGCGATGCACGAGCCGCAGGGTCGACTCCCCCGCCGGCTTCGCCGAGACGACGTCCATCTCCCGGTCGAGCCCGAAGGCGGTCACCAGACTTCGGGTCAACGCCAGCCGGACCGGATCCATCGGATGGTCCGGCCCGAAGTCATAGCCCGTTACTGCCTCGTCCCACATCAGCTGTGCGCGGCCGCTCATGCCCGCCACCGTATCGGTCCGGTTGAGTCTCGAACGACCGGGCGTACACCAACGTCACCAGCACCAACACCATCGGTACGAGCATCGCCCCGCGGTAGCTCCAGAGGTCCCCCAGCGCCCCCACCAACGGAGAACCGATCAGGAACCCGACATAGTTGAAGATATTCAGCCGAGCGACGGCCGCGTCCGAAGCCCCGGGGAAGAGCCGCCCGGCCGCCGCGAACGTCTGCGGCACCAGCACACACAGCCCGAGCCCCAGCAGCGTGAACCCGAGCATCCCCACCCAGGCCCCCGGCGCCCCCGCGACCACGGCGAACCCGACCGCCGCCACCACGGCCCCGGCCCGTACGACGGCGGCGGCCCCGAACCTCCGCACCCCGAAGTCCCCGAGCGACCGCCCGATCAGCGTGGTGACCATATAGACGTTGTAGGGCACGGTCGCCAGCTGCTCACTGCTCCCCAGCACGTCCTGCAGGTACTTGGCGCTCCAGTTGGAGACGGTCGAGTCCCCGATGTAGGCGAAGCACATCACCAGACAGAGCGGCAGCAGCAACTTGAAGGAGACCGCGGCACCCGCCCCCGCACCCGCCAGGACGGCGTCCTCCTTCTTCTCTTCCTCTCCAGACCCCGCGTCGACGTACCACCGGCTCCCGACCAGCACCGCCGGCAGCAGCACAACCACCACCGGCAGATACGACACCACCAGCGCCAGGTCCCAGTGCGCCCCGACCCAGGCCAGCGAGGCCCCGGCTATCCCGCCCAGGCTGTACACGGCGTGGAAGCCGAGCATGATGCTCCGCCCGTACGCCCGCTGCAGGCTGACCCCGAGCATGTTCATCGACGCGTCGAGCGCCCCGACCGCCAGCCCGAAGGCCGCCAGCGAGACACCGAGCACGACCATCTGCTCACCGGCGCCCACGCCGAGCAGCGCCAGGAGCACGACGGGCTGGGACCACCGCAGCACCAGACTCGGTGGCACCTTCTTCACGAGGTGCTCGGTGCAGACACTGCCGACCCCGGCGAGGACCGGCACGGCGGCGAGGAAGAGAGGCAGCAACCCGTCGGAGACCCCGTACCGGTCCTGAATGGCCGGAATCCGCGTCACGAGCAGCGCGAAGGCGACACCCTGAGCGAAGAAGCTGAACGCCAACGCGGCCCTACCGCGCCGCAGCACATCTGTCATGGCGGCACAGTAGGGGGCACGACCTACCCATGGGTAGAGGAAGTTGAATACTGCTCAACTCAGCAGTTGGAGCAGCTCCTCCATGTCCGAGAAGTACCCCTTGGCTCCGACGAGCTTGTCGGCGGGTGTCATCGTCGTGAACCCGTACACATCCATCCCGGCCGCGACACCGGCCCGCACCCCGGCGGGACTGTCCTCGACAACCACGCACCTCTCCGGAGCCACTCCCATCCGCGCGGCCGCGTGCAGGAACAGATCGGGCTCCGGCTTCCCCCGCCCCACGTCCTGCGCGCTGAAGACGAGCCCGGCTCCGAACCACCGGTCCAGCCCGGTCGTCCGATGCCCCACCCTGATCCGCTCATGGCTCCCGGACGAGGCCACGCAGTACGGCACGTCGTCCGCGACGAGCTTCTCCAGCACCTCGACGACACCCGGAACGGGCCTCAACTCCCGCTCGAACGCGGCGAAGACCCGGCCATGGAAGACATCGTCGAAGTCCTTGGGCAACGGCCGGCCCGTCCGCTCCAGCACCAGCTCGTGCACCCGGTGCATCGCCGACCCCATGTACTCCCGAATGGAGTCCTCGTACGAGGTCGGGTACCCCAACTCCGTAAGAAAGGCCGCAAGCAGTCGGTTGGAGATCGACTCACTATCGACGAGAACACCGTCATTATCGAAGATCACGAGGTCATAGCGCATAATTCGACCCTAAACGCAGAAAGCCCCCGCCGGGAACCCGGCGGGGGCTTTCTCAATATTTGTTCGGCGGCGTCCTACTCTCCCACAGGGTCCCCCCTGCAGTACC